>NZ_JACHMN010000001.1:0-674395 GCF_014204945.1 Allocatelliglobosispora scoriae | reverse complement strand
CGCCCGACGGCGATGCGGTCGTCGGCGGCCCTGCCCGGCTCCGCGGATCTCGCGGCGGCAGCGGCCCGGCTGCTGCTCAACGCGAGCGGCACGGGTCGTCGAGGCCCGCCTGCGTGTAGTCGGACGCCTGGCCCGTCGGAGGATATCGGCACATGGCGAATCGTCGCTATGTTGGCGACGATGGACCCGCTTCAGCACTTCATCCGCACCGACCAGGCGCCGGGCGCGCGGATCCTCGTCGCGCCCTCCGGCGAGGCCGAGGTCCTGTGCCGGTGGCTGGGCCGGCTGGTGGCGCCGCGGGGTTCGGCGGCGACATGGCCGTCGCGGCTGCTGGGAGTCCTCGTCGTGGCACCGTTCGCCCAGTTCACGCTGTTCAGCTTCGACCTGCAGGCGTTCCTCTACGAGGTCTTCCACGAGCGGCTCCCCGCGAAGGTGGCACACCTGGCACTGATGCCCGCGGTGAACTTCTTCGTCATGGCGGGCCTGGCCCAGGTCTGGTTCGGCGCACACCCGTCCGGGCACCGCACCGTCCTGTTCGGAGCGAACCTCGCGGGTGCCTACGCGGTGGTCCTGATCACCTGGTACATGGCGCTCGCGGTACGGACCGGGCTGCTCGCCTGGGGACTCGTCATGGTCCCGATCGTGGGCGGCCTCTGGATGGCGGCGAATGCCTACTACGGGTGGTTCTTCGAGCTGGATCCGCAGGCGCGGTCGTTCTTCCGGCCGACCTCGGCGGCGGTCGACCCGTGGCTCGGGGCGCTTCTCTGCGCCGCGCTGATCGCCCTGTCGCACGGATCGGAACGCAAGCTGCCGCCGCGCGTCACCGGCTCGCAGGCGTGGCTGCCGCTGCCGGAATTCCTCGGCGGCGGGCTCCCGCTCCGGCGGCGGGCCGCCAGGGTCATGCTCGTCGCCGTTCAGCCCGTGTCCGGGATGTTCAACGAGCTCGTGGCATCGCCGCGGCTCATGCCGTACGGGATCCTCATGCGGATGTTCGCCCTGGGCTACCGGCCGCAGATGAGCCGGATCCCTGCGGGAGCGGGTCGCACTCGCCCAGGCCAGCGGCAACCCGGCGCTCGACTACGTGGGTATCGGCGGCGGCACCCACCTGGACGCGGCCGCGTTCGGCGAATCCCGAGAGGTGAACCGGTGACGGACCTCCTTCCCGGCGGGCCCAGCGGCGCTCTGCTCCAGACGCTCAGGTTCGCCCGGGATCCCTACGGCCTCTTCCTCGGCGGCAAGGCCCGCTACGGCGACCCCTTCACCGTTCCGACCCTGTTCGGCCGGTGGTTCGTGACGGGGCGGCCGGAGGGGATCAAGGCGATCCTCGGCGCCGATCCGCTGAGTTTCGGGCCCAGCGCGGCTGTCCCGATGGAGTGGTACCTCGGCCCCGGCTCGATCGCACTGCTCGCAGGGGAGCGCCACCTGCGGGAGCGGCGGCTCATCATGCCGGCCTTCCACGGTTCGCGGATGCGGGCGCACGGCGCGGCCATCCAGGGCAACGCCGTCCGACGGCTGGCGGCGCTGCGGCCGGGCGAGCGGATCACCATGGTCCCGTTCGCCAAGGAGCTGTCGCGCCGCAACGTCATCAGCACCGTGTTCGGCGTCCAGGACGACTCGCGCGCGGCGCTGTTCGACGAGGCGATCCGCGAGGTCGTCGGGGCGGTGACCCCGCTGGTGGCGTTCGTCCCGCTGCTGCGGCGCGACCTGTTCGGGCTGACGCCCTGGCGGCGGATCCAGCGGTGGCTGACCGTGTTCGACACCCTGGTCCACGAGGAGATCCAGGCCCGCCGGGCGGTCGGCTCGCCGGGTGACGACGTCATCAGCGCCGTGCTGGAGGCCCGCGACGAGGACGGCGCCGGGATGAGCGACCGTGACGTGCGCGACGAGCTCGTGACGTTCCTGTCGGCGGGCCAGGAGGCGTCGTCGCACCTGCTGGCGTGGGCGGTCTACTGGATCCTGCGGGAACCCGGCGTCCACGACCGGCTGCTCGCCGAACTCGAGCCGCTGGGCCGGACCCCCGACCCGGACGCGCTGGCGCGCCTGCCGTTCCTGTCGGCGGTCATCGACGAGACTCTGCGCATCCACCCCATCGGCCCCAGCGTCGAACGCCATCTGCTGGAGCCGATGGACCTCCTCGGCCACCGCCTGCCCGCCGGCACGGTCGCGGTGGCCGCGACGGTGCTCGCGCATGCGGACCCGCAGACCTTCCCGGAACCGCACCGGTTCCTGCCGCAGCGGTTCCTGGACCGCCGGTTCACGGCGTCGGAGTACCTCCCGTTCGGCGGGGGCGCCCGGCGCTGCCCGGGCGCGGGCTTCGCGGTGCATGAAGTCAAGATCACTCTGGGTACGCTGCTGGCAGCGCACCGGTTCGACCTGGCCGACTCCCGTCCGGTGGCGCCGAAGCGCTACACCGTCACCGTCGGCCCGGCCGGCGGCGTCGGTGTCGTCTACCGAGGCCCCCGCTGACCTGTCGGCGGTCAGGCCGAGATGAATCCCGTCAGGGCCGACCGGACCGGGACGGCTGCGCGCCCGAGGAGGTTCTCCAGCTCGGGGCCGGTGGTGGCGAACTCCCCGCGCCGGGCGGCGTGGAACATGCCGAGCAGCATCCGGGCCTGCTCCGCGGGCACGCCGTGCCCGATCATCGAGGCCGTCCACTCCTCGTCGTCGGCGACGACGCGGCGAACGGTGCGCCCGGTGAGCTCGGAGACGATGCCGGCGACCTGCGCCAGGTCCAGCGCGTCCGGCGCGGTGAGCGGCGGCGTGGCGCCGTCGAAGCGGCCCTCGTCGGCGAGGATGACCGCCGCCGCCTCGGCGAGGTCGGCGTGCGTCGTCCAGGACACGGGTCCGTCGGCCGGCGCGACGAGTTCGCCGGTCACGAGCGCCTGGCCGAGCAGGTGCCGGATCGTGTCGGCGTAGAACCCGTTGCGCAGTGCGGTGAAGGGTGTGCCCGTCTTGGCGAGGTAGTGCTCGGTGGCCGCGTGGTCGGGCATCGGAGCGAAGACCGAGTCCTCGGCGGCGCCCTGATGGCTGGTGTAGAGGATGCGGGCGGCACCGGCATCGCGGGCGGCGTCGATCGCGGCGATGTGCTGGGCGACGGCGGCCTCGCCCGACTGGTTGGTCGAGACGATGAGCACCTGTGTCGCGCCCTCGAAAGCATGGGCGAGCGATCCGGGAGCGGTGAAGTCGCCGTGCCGCACGCGTACGCCGCGGGCTGCCAGGTCACTCCTGCGGTCGACGTCGCGGACGCTGACGCCGACCTGGTCCGCCGGGACCCGGCCGAGCAGCTGCTCGACGATCTGCGAGCCGAGCTGGCCGGTACCGCCGGTGATGATGATCATGATTTCTCCTCGTGTTATCGGTGTTACGGCAACAACGATACCACTGTTAGCAACTTTGGTAGCAGGATTGCGTTAGCATTGGAAACATGGCAGAGGCAGGAGCGGGGACCGCCGGTAAGGCCCGGACGCGAGCGAGCATCGTGGAGTGCGCGGCGCAGATCCTGCATGAGCAGGGCGCCGGCGCAGTCACCACCCGTGCGGTCGCGCAGGCCGCGGGCATGCAGGCGCCGACCATCTACCGGTTCTTCGAGGACAAGGACGCGCTGCTCGACGCCGTCGCCGAGCACGTCTTCGCCACCTACGTCGCCGAGAAGGCCACGGTGGCGGGCGAGGGTGACCCGATCGTCGATCTCCGGGCGGGCTGGGACACGCACCTCGGCTTCGGCCTCGCCAACGCGTCGCTATTCGGCCTGCTCACCGATCCCAGCCGCGCTCCATCGCCGGCGGCGGCGGCCGGGATGGAGGTGCTGCGCGCCCGGGTGCACCGCATCGCGGCGATCGGCCGGCTGCGGGTCCCCGAGCAGCGGGCGGTCGAGCTCATCCACGCCGCGGGCACCGGTGTGCTGCTCACCCTGCTCGCCACCCCGCCGGAGCGCCGGGACCACGGACTCGCGGACGCGATGTACGAATCGGTGACACGCGCGATCCTCACCGACGTGCCGGCGCTTCCCGCCGACGACGCGGCGGCTGCGGCCATCGCGTTCCGTGCCGTGGCGCCGAAGCTGCCCATGCTCACCGGCGCCGAGCGCGCGCTGCTCTCCGAGTGGCTGGACCGCGCCGACGCCGATCCAGCCACCGCGACCGGCTGAGAGGCCGGCCGACCTGGTCAGTGGCTGCCGTGCCGGCCGAGCGTCTCCTCGGGGGTCGCACCCGGGCGGGTCCACTGCGGCACCGGCCGACCGGTGGGGCCCCAGGTGGCGTTCCCGTCCGCGTCCGACCGCCAGTACCAGCAGGCCTGGCGCCCCGTGGCCGGGTGGCCCTCGCTGACGTGGCCGATCACGGGCCACCCGTCGGGATTGTCCTCCCACGCCTCGCCGCGGCCGTATGGCGTCATGTCGAGCAGGCCGAAGAACCCGCTGACCGGCTCGTTGCCCCGCCCCGTGGTGGAGTAGGTGAGGAACGCCCGGTCGCCGTCGCGCAGGAAGCAGGTGATGCGACCCATCTCCCCGCCGACCGGCTCGTCCACGCCGCGCACCGAATACCACGGCTGGGTGTAGCCCATGAAGTCCAGGTAGGGGGCGACCTCGTCCCACGGTCCCGTGGTCAGGACGGCGAACGAGACACCGCGGGCGTTGAGGTAGACGGCATCCTTCACGTTCCAGGCCATCGTGGTGCAGCCCTCGCACTGTCCCTGGTGCGGTGCCCCGTCGTACCACATGTGCTTGTAGACCAGGAGTTCGTCGCGGCCCTGGAACAGGTCGAGGAACGGGACCGGGCCATCGGGTCCGACGACCTCGACCGTCGGGTCGAACTCCACCATCGGCAGCCGCCGGCGGGCCGCGGCGATGGCGTCGCCCGCGCGGGTGTGCGCCTTCTCGCGGACCAGAAGCTCGTCCCGGGCGGCCTGCCAGGTGGCCAGATCGACCACCGGCGGTCGGCCGGGCGACGAGGTGGTCGGATCGTCCGGTGTGGTCGTCATGGGGTCCTCCGTGGTGTCTCGGTCCGGGCAGTATCGTACGGCCGCCCTCCGACATCCGCCGGGCAAACGCGCATTGCGGCCTCGTACTACGGTCGAGACCGTGACGGCTGTCTCTGTTTCGCTGTGGCTCCCCGTGTCCCGGTCCAACTTCTACAGTGCCTCGACCAATGTGGACCTGCTGGACCCGGATGACCCGGGCCGCTGCCGGTCACCCCTGCTCGACGAGTGCGACTACCGGATCCGGTTGCGGGTGACCGTGCTGCGGCGCCTGCTGGAGGTGCTGCCGCGCACGTTCGGCTACGACCGGCTCGCCGCACTGGAGACCACGACCGCCCACGACGCGCTCACCCAGCCGGTCAGCGTCACCGTGCGCCTCGTGCCGTCCGCCCAGACCGTGGCGGCGCATCCGGCCGCGAACGAGCAGCTGCTCGCCGCCGGCGTGGGCGAGGTCCAGTGCTGGGTGGACGAGAACGGCTTCTACGTGTGGACCGCCGACGGGCCCGACCCGGCCGCGACGCTCGCCGCGCTGCGTACCCATATCGGGCATGTCATCGGCGGCGACTTCACCCTCGGCCGGTGGAAGCCGGACCCCGACATCGAGGGCCGCGAAGCCGCCCAGAAGTACAACGACGTCCGCGATGACGATCCGGCGCTCGCCCGGCCCCTGGGCATCCTGACCTTCTTCCAGCTCAACACCGTCTTCGAGGGCCTGGCCAACGAGACGCTCACCCCGGCGGTCTTCTTCGAGAACTTCAGCCGGCTCGACCCCTACATGGCGAGCCACACCGTCGCCGAGACCGGGTTCCGCACCATCGGCGAGATCGCCGACCTGCTGCTCGTCGAGACCGACGCCCGCCAGCCGCTCGGCCAGACCGCGACGCTGTCCCGGTTCCTCGCGATCACCTCCCGCGAGTCGCTGCAGAAGCTGGCCTGGTCCGTCGAGAGCGTCCGCCGGGCGCTGCTCGACGAGATGATGGGCGTCCTGCACCGCCAGTCCCGGCTCAGCCAGCTGCGCCTGTTCTCCAGCGAGTGGACTCCGCAGCTCGCCGCCGGTGCCACCGAGACCCAGCTCCGCGGCTACGTCATGCTCGCCGGTGCCAAGCTGCCGCTGATCGTCAACGTCAACCGGCTCGCCGCGGCGGCGTGCTCGTTCATCGTGCGGACCGTCGGGGCGCACGCGCCCGGTGTCGACAACCTCCACCGGCAGCTGAGCGAATGGGACACCATCGTGCACGCCCTCGGCTCGGAGGTGCACGGGCTGGAACGCGCCATCGAGCAGGCCTGGATGGAACGCCTTCTCTACGAGCAGGAGCAGGTCCGGGCCCAGCAGGAGGTGGTGGCCGAGATCGAGCGCAGCCGCGACAGCCGCGCCTCGACCGGGTCCAGCGACGCCGCGATCAACTCCCTCGCGCTGTTCCTCGCCATCGTCGGCTCGCTGTGGGCCATCGAGACCTCCGGAGTGGGCGCCGACGCGAGCTTCAGCGACCAGGTCGCTGCGGTGCTGCCGGTCCTCGGCATCGGCATCGCCATCTATGGCGTCGCCATGGGGTGTGTGTGGTACCTGCGCTGGTTGAAGCAGCGCAGCAGCGACCGCAGCGTCTACAACTACGAGTACACGTTCCGGCTCGACGAGGACGCCGATCCGGCGCGGGTCGCCGACTACCTGCACCTGACCGAATCGACCCTCATCGACTGCGCCCTGCCGCACTTCAGCCTCACCCACCTCGGCGGCGGGCGCATGGAGCGGGTCTCCCGGGACAAGACCCTGGTCAAGCTGCACTCGGCGATCACGTTCTCGGTGGGTCCGTTCCGTCAGGCGCGGTTCGAGACGGTCAACGAGATCGTGGCGCACAAGGTGGCCGGAAGCCACCAGTACGTGCTGCGCGAGGTCCGCATCTTCGGCGACTCCACCCGGGCGCTGCGGCCCGACGAGACGATCGAGATGATCCGCCTCGTCCTGCGGCACACCGCCGGGGAGCTCCTCGACCGCACGGACAAGCCGCCGTTCGACGTGGACCGGGTGGTCGAGCTGGCGTTGCCGCTCTACCTTCGGGGCAATACAGCGGCCGTACCGGCGGTGCTCGAGGAGGAGGTCATCTGAGCTCCATCTCGGGGGGCCGGGGTCCTCGGTAGGGCAGGGTCTGGCTGTAGACCACGTTGGTGGTGGTCGAGCCGAACTGGGCCAACTCGTTCATCAGCTGTTCGAGGTGGCCCATCGAGGTGGCGGCGACCTTGAGCAGGTAGCAGTCGTCCCCGGTGGTCCGCAGGCACTCCAGGATCTCGGACCGTTCGGCGAGCAGCCTGTGCAGCGGCTGGTGCCGGCTGCCGGGGTATTTCAGGCGGACGACGGCGAGCACCGGATAGCCGGCCATGCCGAGGTCGACGGTCGCGTGGTAGCCGGTGACCACACCGGCCGACTCGAGCCGGCGGACCCGCTCGGTGGTGGCGGACGCGCTGAGGTTCACCCGGCGGGCGAGCTCCGTGAGGGAGATCCGGCCGTCGGCCTGGAGCTCACCGAGAATCGCCCAGTCGGTCGGATCGAGATTCCCGGTCATTCATCGAGACTACCGGGGAATCATCGCCGAAACGCTCCTGAGTCCGGGAGGATTCCGTTCCGGGGTGACTTGGTCGGAGGATAGTCTCGATCAAGTGCAGATCGGTGTGAACGTTCCGAACTTCGGCCCCGGGACCGACCCGGGGGTGCTGCGTGCCTGGGCGCAGACGGTGGAAGGGCTCGGATTCGACCTCCTGATGGTCTCCGACCACGTCGCGATCACCCCGGACGTGGCCGAGCAGTACCCGGCGCCGTTCTACGAGCCCTTCACCACCCTGAGCTGGCTGGCGGGCATCACCTCCCGGGTGCGGCTGGGCACGACGGTGCTGCTCATGCCGTACCGGCATCCGTTGCTCCTGGCCCGGATGGCCGCCAACCTGAACCAGCTCAGCGGCGAGCGGCTGGTCCTCGGGGTCGGTGTCGGCTGGGCGAAGCAGGAGTTCGAGGCGCTCGGGGTGCGGTTCGACCGGCGCGGACGGCTGACCGACGAGTACCTCCACGCGCTCAAGGCCGCCTGGGCGGACGAGAAGGACTACCGGGCCGGGCGGATTCCGATCTGGATCGGCGGCAACAGCGACGCCGCCCTGCGCCGGACGGTCCGCCTCGGTGACGCCTGGCACCCGCTGAGCTTCACCCCCGGCTGGTTCCGCGCGGCGGTCGACCGGCTGCGGGCCATCGCCGAGCAGGAGCAGCGGCCGATGCCGGCCCTGGCTCCCCGGATCAAGCTCTGGCTGACCGCGACCCCGGTGACCGGCACCGACCGGCTGGCCGGGGAAGGCACCCTCGACCAGGTGCTCGACGACATCGCCCAGCTGCGCGCCCTGGGCTCCGGGAGCGTCGTGCTCGACCCGTTCCACGGCGACCCGGAGCAGACCCGTCGCCCTGAGACCTGGTGGCAGATGCTCGCCGCCGTGGCCGCCCACCGCGAAACCGACCGAAAGGAAATCCCATGACCCCCGACGACGAACGCCTGCTCCGCCGGGCACTCGAGCTCGCCGCCGCCGCGCGGGCGGCCGGACACGCGCCGTTCGCTTCGCTCCTGGCAGGACCGGACGGCGAGGTCCTCATCGAGGCCCACAACACGGTCGCCGCCGACAACGACATCAGCGCCCACCCCGAGCTCAAGCTGGCCCGATGGGCCGCGAGCGAGCTCGACCCGGCCACCGCGGCCGGCACCACCATGTACACCAGCTGCCAGCCGTGCGGCATGTGCCAGGGCGGGATCGAACGCTCCGGCCTGGGCCGGGTGGTGTTCGCGCTCTCCACCGAGCAGCTCACCGCGCTCAAGCCGCCGGCGCCGCCGCTCGCCCTCCGCCTGGACGGCCCAGCTCTGCCGGACGAGGCCGGAGTCCCCGTGGCCGGTTACTACCTCTGACTCCGGCCCCGGCTCGGGAGCCATCGACTGCCGCTGTCGTAATAGTCTTCGGGCCATGGCCCTGACACCCGATGAGTTCTACGACCACGCGGTCGCGACGGCGGACGGCGAGCGGCGGCTCCCGCTGGCCCGGATGACGGGGTGGGACATCAGCCCGTTCGAACCGGACGGGCTCCGTGTCTCGCCGCTGCGGCCGCCGGTTCTGCCCGAGCCGCCCCGGCACGGCGAGGATCCGTCGGACTGCGGCACCTGCCGCAAGCGGGACGAGGGGATCTGGTTCAGCGAACGCTGGCGGCTGGCCCGGATCAAGGGTGTCGGCGTGCCGCTGGCGCTCATGCTCTACCCGCGCGACCACTACGACATGGCGGACCTGCCCGACGAGCTCGCCGCCGAGCTGGGGGTGCTGAGCACCCGCATCGTCCGCCACGTGCAGGCGCTGCCGAACATCTCGCGGGCCCACCTCTACCGCATCGGCGACGGCGGCGCGCACCTGCACGTGTGGTTCTTCGCCCGGCCCGAGGGCCAGGCCCAGCTCTACGGATCGTGGCTGGTCGTCTGGGACGACCTCCTGCCGGAGTACCCGGCGGACCTGGCGGAGGCCGACGCCGCCATCGTGGCGGACGCGCTGGTCGCCTCCTCCGGCGGCAGCCGGACGGCCACCGACTGATCCTTCCGCGGTTCGAGCCGCCCGGCGGCGAGTCCCCGATCGGGTGAATCTCGCCGCCACCAATTTGATCTACGTTTTAACAGGTCAGAGCTGTGTAACCGTCCCGGTGGACAACCCGTCCACTTGGTGCCGCCGGGCTGCCGAGCTCTCGACCACAGGGATCCACATGCGATCAGTCACCACCAGTCTTCGACGTGCCGCGGTCTGCGCCGTCGCTACCGCGGTCGCGCTCGCCGCTGCCGCCCCGTCGTACGCCGCGGTCACCTTCATCGGCCGCGACGTCCCGACCACCGCAGCCATCTCGCCGGGCAGCACCGGACCGGTGCCCTTCACCTACCAGAACACCGGCGGGGAAGGGCTCTTCCCGCCCGCCGGCACCTCGGTGGTCTTCACCGCCCCCGGCAAGACCGTCTTCGCTCCGCAGACGTCGGTACCGGGCCAGTACAGCGACGACGGCAGCAACTTCATCTCCAACAACCTCACCCTGCGCAACTGCGTGCTCAGCGCCGGCAACACCACGCTCACCTGCGAGGGAACCAGCATCAACGGCGGCAACAGTCGCTGGCCCTCCAACGGCTACTTCCGCTTCGCGCCGGAGGTCACCGTCGACTCCAGCGCCCCGAGCGGCGCGACGCTGACTCCGCCCGGCTCCGCGAGCATCACCTACGACGACGTGAACGCCGGCCAGACGCTCACGATCACCGACGGTACGCTGAACGTGGCCACCCCCGCCGTACCGCCGCTGGGGCCGAACACGCAGATCACCCTGCGCCCCGCCGCTGCGGTGGGCCAGGCCGCAGCCGTCGACGGCGCCTCCACGACCAACGGGGCCAAGGTGCTGCAGTGGCCGCTGACCGCGGCGAAGCACTTCCGCTGGAACGTCACCGACATGGGCGGCGGCTACTACCGGTTCACCAACGTCAACAGCGGCAAGTGCCTGAACGTCCAGGGTGCGGCCACCACGGACAGCACGCTCGTCATCCAGTTCACCTGCGCGAGCACCGACAACGAGCAGTGGAGCTTCGTTCCCAAGGGCATCGGCTACCAGATCGTCGCCAAGCACAGCGGCAAGTGCCTCAACATCGCCGGTGGACTCGGCCAGGGCAACGCGCTGATCCAGTACACCTGCACCAGCACCGGCGTCGCCAACGACGTGTGGCTGCCCGTGTGGGAACCGATCACGGTCTGACCGCTCCAGCGCACTCCAGCGGGCCGTCCGGAACATCCGGGCGGCCCGCTCCCGCGGATCAGGGTGCCTGCAGGTCCAGGCTCCGACGCAGGAAGTCGAGTTCGTGCTGGAGCATGTTCTCCTGGGAGCCGCCGCGGTGGGTCGCCCCGCTCAGCGGCAGCACCTCGTGGGGGCGCCCCGCCGCCAGCAGTGCGCTCGACAGCCGCAGCGTGTTCACCGGGTAAACGTTGTCGTCGGCGAGCCCGTGGATCAGCAGCAGCGGCCGGGTCAGCTTCGCGGCGGCCAGGACCAGGGAGTTGGCGTCGTAGCGCTCCGGATACTCGTCGGGGTGGCCGAGGAAGCGCTCCTGCCAGTGCGTGTCGTAGAGCCGCTCGTCGGTGACGGGCGCCCCGGCGACCGCGGCGTGGAAGACGTCGGGGCGGTGCAGCACCGCGTACGCGGCGAGCGAACCGCCGTAGGACCAGCCGCGAATGGCGACCCGGGTCAGGTCGAGCTCGGGGTGCAGGGCGGCGGCACCGGTCAGCCCGGCGATCTGGTCGTCGAGCACCGAGGTGTAGACGTCGCCGTGGACCTCCTTCTCCCACGCCGGTCCGCGGCCGGGCGTACCGCTGCCGTCGACGACGAGCACGGCGAAGCCCTGCTCGGCGAACCACTGCGCGACGAACGACGGCGGGAAGTGGTCGGCCGCGGTGACCATCTGCATCGCGGTTCCGCCATAGGGGCTCATCAGCACCGGCAGCGGACCGGAATCGTGCCGGGACGGCAGGAAGAGGTGCGACCGCAGCGCCCTCGGCCCGAGCGAGAGCCGGATGCGCCGCAGCGGGAACGCGGGCCGCTCGGCATGGCTGGCCACGACGATCGGCGGGCGACCCGGGCGGGTCACCGTCGCCACGTCCGGGTAGCGGCTCCGCGTGAGCAGGGTCTGGCCGCTCGACAGGCCATTGTGGACGCCGGGCTCGCCGGTGAGCTGCTCGATGCCGTCGGCGGTGTGGCGGTAGAGGTGGACCTCGGTCGGCTCCGCCGACGCCTGGAAGAGGACCGGATCGACACCGACGAGCGCTCGCAGCTGTAAGCCGGGCGGGGTGACGATCTCGCCGCCGACGGTCAGGTGCCGGGTGTCGCCGACGTCGCGGTGCCAGATCCACACCCCCTCCGCGGTACGGGTGGGCAGGCCCGCCACCAGCTCGACCCAGCACTCGTCGTGCCGCTCGTCGAGCACCGCCGTCGTACCGTCGACCTCGTCGATGCCGAGCAGCCGCACCGTACGCTGGTCCCGGCTCTGCACCGCGGCGAACGGCCCGTGCCCGTCCCAGCCCGCCGTCACGACGTACTCATAGGATCTCCGATCCCAGTCGACGGGGGTCCGGCTCCCGTCGAGGGAGTAGAGCCAGAGGGTCACGTCGGCGTTGGCCGTGCCCGCGATCGGGTAGCGCACCGCGGTGGGCTCGGCACCCGGATCACCGGGATCGCCGATCCACCAGACGTTGACGGGCGAGTCGTCCACCCGTGCCACCAGCAGCCGCTCGCCGTCGGGCGACCACCAGAAACCGCGCAGGCGGTCCATCGACTCCATCGCCACGTGCTCGGCGAGCCCGAAGGCGACCTCCGGCCCGTCCGGCTCGGCGAGCACCAGGTCGGTGCCGCCGTCGCACCCGACGACCCGCAGGGCGCCGTCCGCGACGTAGGCCACCCGCCGCCCGGTCGGGTCGAGTCGCGGGTCGACGGCCCCGGCTGCGCCGGGCAGCACCGTGGCGGACGCTGCCCCGATGTCGACCAGCCACAGCTCGCCGGAGAGCGCGAAGACGGCCCGCTTCAGCTCGGTCTCGGCGTGGTATTCGACGATGCCCGAGCCCGAGATCCGGGCCCGCTCCCGCCGGACCCGCTCCTCGTCGGGGAGGCTCCCGTCGTCGCCCTCGGGGGAGCCCGCGAGCAGCCGCTCCTCGCCGGTCGACAGGTCCAGCTCCCAGAGGCACGTGTGCGGGTCGTCACCGCCGGGGCTGCGCAGGAACAGCAGGCGCGAGCCGTCGGGGGAGAGCGAGAAGTCGCGGGGGGAGCCGAGGGTGAAACCGCGGGTGCGAACCAGCTGGTCCAGGAGGGAGGTCGCCGACATACCCCACATCATGGACCAACCGCCGCTGCGGGGTGAGCCGGTTTCGGCCGGCGACGTGGCGAAGGCACCGGAGACGAACCCCTCGCTGTCGTCAGCCCGCTCCCCGGCGCGGCTGCCACCGCGGGCGGCCTGTCCCACCGCCGGCAGCCGTCGGACCTACACCCGCTCGCTGATCGTGATCCCGCCGCGGGCGGCGAGTTCCCTGAACTTTAATGCTGGACACGCCGGTGTGCCGGAGTCGATCCTGACTTTCGTTGCAGTTTTCGCGGCGTGTCCAGCATTAAAATTCAGGGAGGAGCCGGCTCAGCGGAGCCAGTAGACGATTCCTGCCAGACCCGCCAGCGCGATCAGGCCCAGATAGGCCAGGACCAGCCGGGTGTCGCGCAGTACGCAGCGGGACCGGGTCAGCCCGGCGCGGCGCGCCCGCCAGTAGCCGACGAACCCGAGCACCCCGAAGAACAGCACCGCGACCGGGCCGAGGACCCAGGCCAGCAGTGCGATCGTCGCGTAGATGCAGAGCCGGAGCGGGTCGGCCGACTCCGTGGGCCGGGTCGGCTGCGGCGGTGCCGGGCGCACCACGGGCGTCACGCGAGTACCCCCGGCTCCGGCGTACCGATCAGGGGCAGCGACCGCTCCGGCACGGCGGACCGGGAGAGCCGCTGGGCCGACAGCGCGGGCCAGGCCTGGACGGCGCAGAACGGCGCGCACTGGTCGGCGGCGTCCTCGCCGCGTGTCGCCACGTGCACGCAGCACTGGGTGAGCCGCTCCTCGATCATGGTGGAGATGTCCATGAACGGCTTGACGGTGATCCGCTTGACCCGCTCGGCGAGCAGCTTGCGCAGCCGGGCCTGGCCGCCCGGCAGGGCCGATGAGGCGAGGGTCAGCATCGTGGAGATGCCCAGGTCGCAGTTCTCGCAGATGTCGCGCCACAGCTGCCCGACGTTGGGGTGCGACAGCGACGACTGCTCGGACAGCAGCCCGAGCAGGGACTCCTTGACGACCCCGCGCAGCTGGGCCGGGATGCCGGCGTCGGCGATCCGGTTGGCGACGAGGTCGGGGGAGAGCTCCAGGAACTCCAGCAGCTTGTCGTGCCCGATCAGCGCGGTCAGCGAGCGCCACTGCCCGGCGTCGTCGAGCAGCAGGTAGCCGACCGAGCAGCAGTGCGGGTGCGAGCAGGGCAGCGCGGTCAGGTCGGGCCAGCTGACCAGGTCGCCGGTCTGCGGGCCGAGCCGCGCGAGCACCCCGGTGTGGGTGAGCCGGTCCATCGGGTCGATGTCGCCGGAGCGCCCCGACCCGAACTGCGGCTGGATGCTGACACCGCCGACATAGGGGGTGTCCAGCGCCCGCTTCACGACGGCGCCGATCTCGCCGTCGTTGACGCCGAGCGTGGCGGTCATGGTGAGCGTGGTGAAGATGCCCCGGTCGGACAGGCGGTCGACGGCCTGCTCCTTGAGCCGGGTCAGGTCCGCGCCGCGGTGATGCCGGGAGGTGGCCGCGGACGGGCCGTCGTACTGCAGGTACACCTCGACCCGCTCGCGGTGGGTGGCGAGCAGGTCCAGCAGCGCGTCGTCGCGGGCGATCTTCACCCCGTTGGTGTTGATCAGGATCCGCACCACGTTGCGCGCACTGACCTCGGTGAGCAGCTCCGCCAGGTGCGGATAGAGCGTGGGCTCGCCGCCGGAGAGCATCAGCACGTCGATGCGGCCGTTCTCCCGCGACAGCCGGGTGTCGAGGCTCGCCAGCACATCGGCGAGGGGCACGACGCCGCTGATCGCCGGGGACGAGTCGGCGAAGCAGGTCGGGCAGCGCAGGTTGCAGTGGTCGGTCAGGTCGGCGAGCAGGATGCAGGTGTGCTGGGTCTGCCCCTCGGGCAGCCCGCGCAGGTAGGCCGACGGGACGGGGTCGAAGTTCCCGGCGACGTCGGGCAGGTGCGTCTTGGTCGGCGCGGTCCACTGCTCCAGGTAGCGCAGGATCTCCGGGTTCTCGTCGTAGAGGGTGCGCACCAGTCCGTGGTCGGGGCAGCCGCGCTCCAACCAGATGCGGGGCACCCCGGCGGCGTCGGGGCGCTCGGTCAGCCAGCCGGACAGGCGGCGTACCTGCGCCAGCGGCACGTCGGCGTGGTGGCAGTGCGGGCAGAACGCGTTGACGTAACGGTGCAGCCGGTCGCCGCGCAGGCCCATCCCGGTGCTCATAGCTGGGTCCCGCTGATCAGGGAGACGCACACGCCGAAGCCGACGACCGGCGTGATGATCAGGCCGACGGCCCAGCCGATGAGGATGCCGAGGCCGATGCCGCCGTCCTTGCGTACGGTCAGGATGATGCCCACGGTCAGCGCGGCGATGAAGACGATCACCTGGCCGATGAGCGCGGCCATCAGGAAGAACCCGGCCCGGTCGCTGTCGTTGGTGTAGTCGCTGGCCCCGCTGGGCTGCACGACGAGCACCGCGAGTCCCCAGGACGCGAGCACGGTCAGCAGGTGGGCGCCGATGGCGATGCCGATGCCGATGAAGACCCGCCCGGGCCGGACGGTCTGCTGGTGCTCTCTCGGCGGCGGTGGCGGGACCCACTGCGGTCCTGGCTGATAGGGGCCTTGCTGGTGCGGGCCGGGGTAGGTCAAGACACTGCCTCCATTTCAGAGGGACGGCGGAACAGGCCGGAGTAGGCGCCGCGGCGGGCCTGCCGCACGATGCGCCAAGCCGCGAGCGGGGCGAAGGCGAGCAGGAACAGCTGGGGGCGGGTCAGACCCGCGAGGACGACCTCGTTGCCGCGGACGAACTCCACCCCGAAGCGGAACGCGGCGTAGGCGGCGAGGTAGAGGGTGAGCAGCTGCCCCTTCGCGACCCGGCCGCGGATGCGCAGCAGCAGGAGCAGGGCGAGCAGGTGGAAGGCGATCTCGTACGCGAAGGAGGGGTGCAGGGCCACGCCGGCGGGTGCCCCGACCGAGGCCGCGTCCTGGCTGTTCAGCGTGATGCCCCACCAGCTGCCGGTCGGCGTACCGGGCAGCTCGGTGAGCAGGCAGCCGACCCGGCCCAGCGCCATCCCGGCGGCCACCGCCGGTGCGAAGAGGTCCCCGGTCGGCTCGCGGTAGCCGGTCAGCCGCTTGGCGATCAGCGCACCCGCGTACGCCCCGACCAGGCCGGACAGGATGCTGCGGTTGCCGTAGAGCCACTGCTCGAGCAGCGTGGCGTTGTCGCGGGGGTCCAGGTGCTGTGCCCAGGTGCCGAGGCGGCCGAGCAGCGCGCCGCCGACGAGGGTGCCCGCGACGACGCTCCAGATCCGGTCGTCGACCGGCTGCCCGGTGCTGCGCTGCTGATAGCGCGCCTGCATGACGAAGACGATCGCGGCGAGCACCACACCCAGCCCGACCAGCACGTCGTGGGTGCCGATCGGGATACCGCCGATCGTGGCGATCAAGGGGTGCATGGCGGGAGCTTATCGTCAGCTGGCTCAGCGGGCGGTGGTCAACCCGTCGAGGAACAGCGACGTGCAGTCGTCGGCGAGGTGGGTGATCGTGTAATCGGCGCTGGGCGTGAACCAGCGCACCGAGAGCCACACCGCGTCGCGCATCAGCCGGTGGAGGATCTTCGCGTCGAGGTCGCCGCGGAACGCACCCTGCGCGATGCCCTCCTCGATCACCTGCAGCCAGGTGTTCCGCACCTCCTCGCCGGCGTTCTTCAGGTAGGCGAAGCGCTCGAACTGCAGCAGGTAGTTGACGTCGTTCTGGTAGATCTCGGCGGCGTGCGGGTGCGCCTCGACCACCTCCAGCGAGGCCACGACGAGGTTGTGCACCCGCTGCCTGGGATCGGTGGCCCGGGCCAGCACGTGGCGGAAACGGGTCTGCAGGTCCTCCAGGTAGGCCGACATGATCTCGTCGACCATGCCCTCCTTGGAGTCGAAGTGGTGGTAGAGGCTGCCGGACAGGATGCCGACCTCATCGGCGATCTGGCGGACGGTGGTGGCGGCCACGCCCTTGTTGGCGAAGAGGGCGGCGGCGCTGCCGAGGATCGCCTCGCGCCGGACTCCTGGATCGCGCGCCATGTTTTCTCGCAGACGGGTCGGCGGAACGGGATCTGTATCGTAACCAACCAAGCGTTTGTTCTGTCCGACTCCGTGAGGTAGCGATCCTGCCGCGCTCAGCCGTATCGCTCGACGAGGGCGGTGCCGATCGCAGCGAGGTGGTCCCGCACGCCCGGCGGGCCGGTCACCTCGATCCATTCGATCAGTCCGGCCAGCTCGCCGGCGAGCATGGACTCGCTGTGGCCGCGGATGCCGACCTCGATGCGCCCGTCGGCTGCGGGGCCTCCCACGTCGAGCCGGTCGCCGAAGGCCATCCGGAGCACGTCAATCCCATGCGGCGCGCATACCGCCTGGATCTCCAGGGGTGTACGCCTGCGGTCGACCTCGTCGGCGATCTCGCGCCAGCTCTCGGCGAGGTCGAAGTCCTCGGGCCGGTGCACGGGGTCGTCGGTCGGGTCGGCGGACGACACGCGGTCGATCCGGAAGGTCCGCCGACCGGCCTCGGTATGGGACACGAGGTACCACGACGGGCCTTTGGCGACGATGCCCAGCGGGTGGACCGTCCTGTCGGTTGCGGCGCCTTTGCTGTCGACGTAGCCGAGCCGCACCTGGACGCCGCGGATAACCGCGTCCTGGAGTTCGTCGAGGAAACGGGGCCGCCGGTGCTCGATCCGACTCGACCCCCACCGTTGCGGGTCCATGACCAGCGACGACGCTGCTGCCTCGGCCGGCACCCGGAAAGGCTCCGGCAGGGCATGGACGAGCTTGCGCAGGGCCGCCTTCACGGTCGGCGTCGCCGCCGAGGCCGGGCCGGCGACGAGGAACAGGGCGCGGGCCTCGCTCGCGGTCAACCCGGACAGGTCGGTGCGGGCGCCGCCGACGAGGCGCCAGCCGCCGCTTCGGCCCTGCATGGAGTAGACGGGCACCCCGGCCATGGCCAGGGCGTCGAGGTCGCGGCGAGCGGTGCGCTCGGAGACCTCCAGCTCTCGGGCGACCTCTGCCGCTGTCACCTGCTCGCGGCGCTGCAGCAGGAGGAGGATGGCCACCAGCCGGTCGGTTCGCATGCAGGCAACATTGTCAGATAAACCGGTCACGAGGTGACCGGTTTAGGTCGGCAGGATGGCGGCATGACCTCACCGACAACGTTCAATCCTGACGACTTTCCTCAGCCCACCCTTATCTCGGTCAACGGCGTGGAGCTGGAGGTCTTCGAAGCCGGCCGAGAAAATGCGGGGAAGCCCATCGTCCTGTGTCATGGCTGGCCGGAGCACGCCTTCTCGTGGCGCCATCAGATGCCCGCCCTCGCCGCAGCGGGCTACCACGTCATCGTCCCGAACCAGCGGGGATACGGCCGCTCATCCCGCCCGGCCGATGTGGCGGAGTACGACATCGAGCACCTGACGGGTGATCTCGTCGCACTTCTCGATCACTACGGGTACGAGGACGCCACCTTCGTCGGTCATGACTGGGGTGCCATGGTCGTCTGGGGACTGACCCTGCTGCATCCGGACCGGGTGAACAACGTGATCAACCTGAGCCTGCCGTATCAGGAGCGCGGGGACAGGCCCTGGATCGAGTTCATGGAAGAGGTGCTCGGCGGCGACTTCTACTTCGTCCACTTCAATCGGCAGCCCGGCGTCGCGGACGCCGTGTTCGACGCGAACACTCGCCGGTTCCTCCGCAACCTGTACCGCAAGAACGAGCCGCCCAGGCCGCCCCAGCCGGGTATGGCGCTGATCGATCTCGCCAGGGCGGAGGCGCCGCTGGGCGAGCCCGTCATGAGCGACGGCGAACTGGCCGTCTTCGTCGCCGCCTTCGAATCGACAGGATTCACCGGCAGTGTGAACTGGTACCGCAACCTCGACCGCAACTGGCACCTGCTGGCCGACGTGGACCCGATCATCCGGCAGCACACGCTCATGATCTATGGCGACCGGGATGTGATCCAGAAGTCCGAGCGGCTGGCGGAGTTCGTGCCCGCTGTGGAAGTGGTCAGCCTGGACTGCGGTCACTGGATCCAGCAGGAGCTGCCGGAAGAAACCAACCAGGCGATCCTGAAGTGGCTGAACCAGCGGGAGGCCGCCCGGGACTCCAGCGTCAGGTAGCGCTTATGCGCTGGTAGCCGGGGCGTGGCGGCGTCATGTGGCTGCGGTGGGTCGGGGCGGTTCCAGACACACGGAGCCGCCCCGACACCCTATCCGGCGTTGCGCTGCCGACGTGCGCGCTCGAACTCGGCGTGGTCCGACATCCACGGACCATGCTGTTCGAGTGCGGCGCAGCCGCCGCTGACGAAGGCACTCACCAGCTTCCGGTAGTCGCCGATCCCGTCGACCAGGCTGTACTCGACCCGGTACTCCGGCTCCGACCCGGCTTCCCCGGGTCGCACCGTCGTGATCCGGGCGATGGAGTCCGCGTAGAGGTGCAGCTGAATCCCCTCGCCCATCTCCTCGTCCTCGATGGTGAAGACTTCGTTGTTCCCGGCGTAGCGATCGGCGACGAACTCCCAGAACTCGGCGGAGGCGGTGCGCGAACCGTCCCGCAGCCACTTCTTCTCGCCGTCCTTGTCATCGGTGAACGACAGGGCCGTCTTTCCCGCGGGCCCGCCGAGGTCGTCGTCGTCCTCCACCGGTGTGTTCCTGGCACGGCTCGCGGCCTCCGAGCACATCAGGAAGCTCACCGTACGCACGGCGTCTTCGACGAGTTCGGGGTGTGCGGCGCGCACGGCCGCGTCGACCGCCGCCGCCATCCGATCCCAGTCACGCTTGTCCGTGCCCCGTTTCCCCCGCCGCGGATCGAGGCCGATGCGCATCCCGGCGCACGCCTGCTCCGCGGTGGCGATCACCTCCATGACCCGGGGCAGCAGCTCGGGATCGACGGCATCGGGCAGCCGCCGCGGAATCGTCGAGCCGTGCAGATACTGGCCCGTGTACCTCAGGATCCCGGTGTCGAGCGGGCCGAGGACCACTCCGCGCTCGGCGCGACGGCGGGTCACGTGATATTCCTGGGCCCGCTTGTCGTTCGCCTGCTCTGTCGCCGCGTGCATCGCCGCGTAGACCTGACCGCGCTCGAGCAGGTCGATGTCGGCACCATGGGCGATGAGCCGGGCCTCGTACCACCGGACGCGCTGGAAGAGCGCGTCGACCTCCGCCGGCGCCGCGAGCAGAATCGGGTCCAGGAGCGCGACGGCGGCACTCTCGTCGAGCTCGCCCCGGGTCCCGGCGGCGTCGCACAGCGGAAGGACCGCGCTCCACAGCAGCAGGTGCCTGGCCAGGTCCTCCCGGATCACCGCGAGGTGGGACTCCTCGATCGGGAACGTGAACGTGCGCGGATCGTGGTTGGCGTCGGCCCCGGCGCCGAGCATCAGCTTGAGCTGCCCGTCCTCGCGGATCACGTTCGGGATCCAGCCGCTCCTGCGCGTGAAAACGATGTCTTTCATGACTCAGTCCTCCCCAGGACGGTCGCGGCGGGCATTACGACCACCGTGCAGATTCGGCGTCGAGGCGCGGGTCGGTGCGCACCCAGACTTCGCCCCCGGCGGCCCCGGCCGGGGCGTCTACTCGTTGGAGATCGAGGAATCCGATCAGCTGGAGCAGTTCGGCTCGTTCGGCCCGGTCATCGTCGGCATCATGCGAGCCGAAGAAGACGTAGTACTGGTCGCTCGGGTCGACGTGGCCCGAATCCGCCCAGATCCGACCGACTTCTGCGATCGCCGCCGCTTCCGTCGTGATCGTGGCGGCGCGGGCGGCGCCGCGGATCTCCGGTGACGCGTCGAGGTCGGTGAGGTCGGAGTACCACTGGCCGAAGCGGTCCAGGCTGGCGTATCCGTTCTCGAAGAACAGCATCGCGCTCGGAAGGTAGCGGTTGGGCCTGTCGACCTGGAGGTGCTCCGACCGGGGTTGGTCCGCACCCTTGATCCGGGAGATCACCCCCAGACGGGGCATGAGCACCAAAGTTTGCCCCCGCCGGTTCGTCCTTGACGGTGTAGGTGTCGGACTCTCGACCCCGGAAGAACGCAGAGAACGCCACGTAGGCTTCCTGGGGGTCGCTCACGGACACGTGTTGATCATCACCGTCGCCGGCGGCGAAGACGAACTGCTTCGGTCCGGGAGTGTAGGGGCGGGCCATGTGCGTCCTTCGTTCACGGGGGATGGCTCCGGCCAGCGTAGTGGATCACTGCGAACATGCTCGCGGCCTCTTCATCCGCAGGTTCAGGTTCGAGTCGACTGGCGGCCCGCTGCAACAGGTCCCTGGAGGACGCCGGTCCGATTACGTGGTGATCGAGGTATTACAGGTCGGCGGCGATCTCCAGGGCGCGGGTGATGGCGGTGTTCTCGGGCCGTCGTGCCTGCGCTGGCTTGGTCATCGAAGGCGATGAGCGCAGGTGTCCTCCACCGGTGAGTGGCCCCGTTGTCAGAGAACTGGTGTTCGCCGTTGCTTGTACGTGTCGAGTAGGGCAGACACGGCGTCAGTGACGGGTACCTCGCCGTCGAGGGGCGCCCATTGGTAGCTGTCGTGTTCGGTGAGGCGTACCGGTGATGTGGAGCTGACCTTGGCGATTGCGGCGATGTACTGGTCGGCGAGATGGCGGTCTGTCCACCGGTGCGCGTCGCCGAGTCCCGACCGACGCGGCGCCGGGAGCGAACAGCGGCCGCAGGCTGTCCGCGGCCGTGTCAACAGAATGACACAAGCAAGCACTTGTTACCGTAAGTGTTCCGCTTGGATCCGCCCCGCCGGGCGGGTCGGGTCACCGTCCGGCGGGGGCGCGGGGCTGCTACTGGCTGATGCCGATGATGTTGCCGTCGGCGTCCTTCACCATCGCCACCAGCATGCCGCCGCCGACGTCGGTGGCGTCCTGGAGTACCTCGGCCCCCGCCTCGACCAGGCTGGCGATCGCCGCCTTCACGTCCGTGACCTCCCAGTAGGGGACGGTGCCGGTCATGCCCTTCTTGTGTCCGTTGGGGTCCAGGCCGATCCGCTGGCCGTCGAGCTCGTACTGGACGTAGTAGGGCTCGTCCACCACGGGGGTGACGCCCAGGAGTGCGGCGTACACCGCCTTGGCCTTGTCGAGGTCGCTCACCGGGACGATGATCGTTTGTGCGGAGCCGGTCATGGCTGTTCCTCTTCTCGCTGGTCACGGGGGTGGATCCCCCTCTGATGCCAACCTACGGCCCGGGACCGGGGTGTTGCTTCTTAATTCCTGATCGTTGCCGTGGCTGCTTCGCCAAAGTGGCACGGGAGATGCTTGGCGAAATAAGTACATCCGGTTAACATGTTCACAGATCTCAATGTCTAGTGCTGATCTGCTCGGTTCCATCCCGATTCGCCGCCCGCCGCGGACTCGTTCGATGGGTTGACCGAGGCACGGCCACGGAGATCGAACAGCATCATTCGTGCTCATGTTCCTCTATCGGGAGGAAGTCAATGGGTTGGGGCGGGTCGAGGTCGTCGTTCACGACATGTGCTCTCCTGGGTAAGGCTGCGAGTCTCGGCATCCCGCGGTGGCTGCCGCCGCCTCGTCGGAGTCTTCGGCACTAACCATCCTCAGCTCCCGCTCGCCCGGATGCCGCTGCGACAAGCGCGGTCCCGTCGGGCTCGGCTCCCGTTTCCGTGTGTCGTTCGAGCGCCCGCATCTCGCCTTATTGCATCGACATTTGTCGATTTATATATCACCCAGAGGAAGGAACGACCATGAGGCTATTGCCGCGATCCCGCGGAGCGAGGCACAGGTTGGCGGGTGCCGCGATCCTGGCGCTCCTGTTGTCGGTGGGCGGGCCCGCCGGCCTGGCCGCGAGCGGACCCGCGCCCACGGAGCAGACGCTCCAGTCCTGGCACATGAAGATTTCGAAGGTGCCGCTCCCCGAGGCGAAGGGGTGCTTCACCGCCGACTACCCCCGGCTGGCGTGGCGGGGCAGCGCGTGTGCCGAGGCGCCGTCGATCCCGATGATCCCGAAGGTGCCGGGACCGATCCCCACCATCGTCGGCAACGGCAACCACATCGTCACGCAGACTCCCGGCGGGCCCATCAGCCAGGCGTTCGGCACGTTTGAGAACGTCACCGGCCTGTCGAGTGTGAGCTCGCCCATCAACAACGTCGGGCCGCCGGTGGCGAATGCCTACACGCTGCAGCTCAACACGAACTTCTTCCCGACCCCCGCCTGCGCCGGCGCGGCGATCCCCGCGCTGTGCACGGGCTGGCAGCAGTTCATCTTCGCCAACGACGGCAGCAACGGCGCGCTCTACATCCAGTACTGGCTGCTCGTCTACAACAACCCGTGCCCGGCCGGCTGGACGTCGACGATCATCCTCGGGGACACCTACTGCAGCAAGAACAGCCCGGCCGCGGTGGTCGCGGGCAACACGCCGATCACCCTGATCTCGAGCTTCGAGCTGACCGGCGACGTGACCGGAGCCGTGGACCTCGCGACGATGAAGATCGGCGCCAGCGTCTACGCCACGGCGGACACCAACATCGTCGACGCCACCGGCAACTGGATCATGGCTGAGTTCAACGTCTTCGGCTACGGCGGCGGCGGTATGGCCACCTTCAACGCCACCGCGTCGGCCCACGTCCGCACCCGGATCAACTACGGCGCCATGCCGGCGCCGATCTGCCAGGCGATCGGCTTCACGGCTGAGACCAACAACCTCAACTTCGGCCTGCCTCAGCCGCCGTCGACCCCGGGAACCCCAGCAGGGCCGAACCTCGTCTTCCTGGAGAACCTGCCCGGCGGAGCTGCGGCCAACTGCGACGCGGCGAACACCTGGGGCGACACGCACCAGGTCACCTTCGGCGGCCTGCTCTATGACTTCCAGGCCACCGGCGACTTCGTCGAGGCCCAGGTGGGCACCAACTTCGAGGTGCAGAGCCGCAAGGTCTCCGGCGCCCCGACCTGGCCGAACACGTCCCTCAACCGGTCGATCGCGACCCGCATGGGCAGCACCAAGGTCGCGGTCTGCGACGGGACCCGCCTGGTCGTCAACGGAACCACGGCGAGTGTCGCCCCCGGCGGGACGCTGTGGATCCCGGCCGGCGTGACCATCCACCGCACCAGCAGCAACGTCTACGTCATCCGGGACAACTCCGGCAACAGCGTCAAGGTCACCGCGAACAGCGGCTACAACAACCTCGACGTCGGCCTCGGAACCTTCCCGGTGACGGTGCGGGGACTGCTGGGCAACCCCGCCAACAACCCCAACCAGCTCGAAGCCAAGGACGGGACCAAGTACACCGTCCCGCTCTCGTTCAGCGACCTCTACAACAAGTTCGGCGCCAGCTGGCGGGTCAGCCCGGCCACGTCGCTGCTGAACCAGTGCAACACGGTCGCGTCGGGCAACCCGTCGGCGCCGTTCTTCTCCAGCAATCTCAACCCGACGGTCCGCACCCAGGCGGAGAACGCCTGCCGCCAGGCCGGGGTGAAGCAGGTCTGGCTCGACACCTGCGCCCTGGACGCAGCGGTGATCGGCCCGGAGGCCGCAGCGGCCTTCGTCAAGATGGAGCCGCCGCTGGTCAACGGCAACCGGCCAGGATCGCAATCCTGACCGCGTAGCCACGAAGTTCCGGGGACGGTCCGCTGAGGCGGGTCGTCCCCGGAACTGTTTCGATCCGCATGTTCTAGAGCGCTTGGACGGAGTCGTAGAACGTTTCTGCGGCGGTGCCGAAGTAGGAGCCGAAGAGTGTGAGTCCGAAGGCGTACTTGAAGGAGGTGACGGAGTTGAGGTATCCGGCGCCGGTGGCTTCGCTGAACTGGTAGAGCCACGGGCCTCCGCTGGAGCCGTTGCTCATGCTGCACAGCATTCCCACGGCGTTGGCCCGGCCGGTGACGTCGGGCACGGTGGGGCCGCTGCAGTAGGTGAGGCTTTGCCCGCCGGAGAAGTTGGACGGGTAGCCGAACACGTACGCGGCGATCGGCCGTGGCTGGCTGAAGGCGATGCCTTGTGCGCCCACGGTGTCCTGGAGGGATGTGCCGCCGAGTGTGGAGACCACGGCGGCGCCGAAGTCGTAGTTGAAGTCATCGCCGGCCAGCCATTGCGGTGAAACCTTGAGAATGCTGGCGGTCCAGGCGCCGTACGGCTGGGAGCCGTTGGCGTAGGCGGGAGCGAATATCCAGTTGGCGGCGTACCGGGCGGTGCCGAACATCGGGTGTTCCAGGATGCAGTGTCCGGCGGTCATGACGGTGCTTTTGTTCGCGCTGGTGACGGCTGCGGCGGAGCAGGTGTAGTCGGAGGACCCGAACTTGAAGAAGACCTTGCCGGTCGTTTTCGTGGCGATTCCGGCGCTGGTCCAGGGCAGGCCCGGCGACGGCAGCAGTTGCGGCACGGCGGCGCGCGGGGCGATGGTTCTGGGGGTACCGGCGTCCTGCCCGCCATCGGGCGATGAGGTGCGCGTGATGTTCAGCGGCCGGGATCGGCGCATTCGGTCAGGTGTCCAGTAGGCGAGGGCGTCGCGCTGCGAAGTGTCAGGGGGTGTTTCATGGGTTCTCCCGCGGCGTGATGCCGTTCTCAGGTCTGGGTGATGACCCAGATGGTCGGCCCGCTGCTGACGAGCAGGCCGCCCGCGGAGTCGCAGGCTGCCAGGTCGGTGTTGGGGATGGCCTGCTGCTTGACGACGGTGGCGCCGGACAGGACGCCGCTGGTGATGGGGCCCTGCGCGGTGTGGATGTGGGTGCCGTTGACAGTGGTCGCCGAGGCGGTGAAGGACCACTGGCTCGTCATCGACGGCACACCGTTCCAGATCAGGGGCCGCAGGCCGCTGCTGTTCTGCAGGATGCCGTCGCAGGACACTGGCGCGGTCCCGGTCAGCGGCGGGGTGAACGAGGTCAGAGCGGGGTGGGTCAGGCTGGCGCACATGGTGGCAGCGTCAGCCGAGTTGATGGTGACCGTGCCGGTCTGGTGGGTGATCCTGGGCGAGAAGGTGGTGTAGTTGCTGCCGGTGCAGGTGACCTGCCCAGGCTGGCGGCAGCCGGCGATGCGGCGGACACGGCCGTCCCCGCAACGGCAGAAAGGGCCAGTGCGACGGCGAGGAGAGGACGTGAACGGTTCATCTCCGCAGTGTTAGATCATGCCTGGCTGTCGCACAACGAAGGGTTCCGTCTGGCGGAATACCGATGGACGGCAGCGCAGCCTGTCGGCAACGGAGCGCAGCCAGACCGTGCCGGGCGGTGTTCCGTCCAGCGGAACGCACTATTGCGATCACGCGGTGAAGTCCCGAAGATGGCGTCGCCCCGCTCGATGCCGACCGACGCGAAGTGGCGGGCCGATGCACGGGGCCGGATGATATCCAGCGCTCCCGTCGGGAAGGATTCCTGATGTATAGGCGCCTATCACGGTCTGGAGGCCGCACCCGGTGCACCGCGTGCCAGCTGGTCTGCGCGGACTTCGTCTTCTCCGTCTACCGCGTGGCCCCGGCACCGCGCTGGGCGTCGACGTGCAGCACCCGGTAGGAGTCCTCGTCGTCCTCGGCACGCCCCACGAAGGTGTAGCGCAGGGTTCCGCTGAGGCCGAAGACCGTCGCGTCGAGGTCGAAGCTCTGCCGCCGTTTGATCCCGGCCATGATCTGGTGCAGCGCGATCCGCTGGGCGGACGGCAGGTGGACGCCGAGATAAGTGAAGATCACCGCGAAGTTGTCCTCGATCTTCTCCGCTGCGGTGCTGGTCGCCTGGGTCCGGTAGGCGGCCGGGACCTCGACCACCGTCGCGCGCTCCCGGGCGGCGAGGAAGAGCTGCTCCAACTCCAGCCCGTAGCCAAAGCTGGTCGACTCGCGGGCGAACGTCTCGGCGAGCCCGCGCCGGTAGACGCGCATGCCGGCCTGCACGTCGACGAGCTGGTAGCCGGTGGCGGCGCGGACGACACCGGCGAGGCCGTCGGTCACGGTGACGCGGTGATCGTCGTGGCGGCTGCCCTCAGCCGCGTACCGGTTGGCTATCGCCATCTCCGGGCCGCTCGCCGACCGCACCTGTGAGATCAGGTCCGGCAGGTAGTGCAGCGGCAGGTCGAGATCGCCGTCGACCTGGGCGACGATGGAGATCTCGGGATCGCGCAGCAGCTCGGCGAGGCCCTGCCGGTATGCCTCCGCCTTGCCGGCGCGGCCCGCCAGTCGGAGCAGGGTGGTGTCGGGGCCCGGCGCGGTCAGCGACGGCACCGGCGGATCGTCGTTCTGCACCACGACGAAGCGGCCGACGTGATCGGCGAGCTGGTGGCAGGTCTCGTCGAGCTGCCACTGGGCAACGGTGCAGACCGGAACGACGCAACCCACGGTCATCAGGCCACCTCCCGTACCGACGAGCCGGGCGCGGCCCGTTCCACGGCGTACCAGCTGAAGGCCCGGACCATCGCCTTGATGTCGCTGTCGCGCAGCGCCGCCTGGGATGTGTCCCACGCCCGGTCGATGATGTCGGCCGCCCGCCGCAGGCTCTCCTCGACGGCGCCGCAGCCGTTGATGATGTCGGCGAGCCGGTCGAGCGCGTCCGCACGGTCGGCGTCGGGGCCCAGCAGCCGCAGGATCTCGGCCTTGCCCGCCGCGCCGGTCCGGGCGAGGGCGACCGCCACGGGGTAGGTGAGCTTGCCGTTCTTCAGGTCGTCGCCCGCGGCTCGCCACAGGTACTCGATATCGGAGCCTTCGGTCCGGCCCAGGATGCCGGTGAGGTCGAGGACGTCGTCGGCGATCTGATATCCCACACCGATGGCTTCGCCCAGACGCCCGAGCGCGCGCTGCTGGTCCTCGGTGCCGCCGCCGAGCAGCGCGCCGATGCGCGCGAACGCCCCGGCCGGTACGCCGGTCTTGAGCCAGTGGGTCGCGAGGATCCGATCGGCGTGCGGCGCGGCCGGGTCGAGGCCGCCGGTCGGGTCGGCGAGGTCGAGTGCCTGACCGGTGTGCGCGGCGCGCAGCGCGCCGAGGAACAGGCGCTGAACCCGTGCCGTGGTCTGCGCATCCGTGCGGGTCATGCCGCGGAGCACATGGTCGAAGGCGAAGTACGCCGCGGTGCCGGAGTTGACGGCGTGGGCGATGCCGTACCGCAGGTGCGCGGCGGGAACCCCGCGCCTGGTCGCCGAGGCGTCCTCCACATCGTCGATGATCAGCGAACCGGTGTGGAGGAGTTCGCAGGCGCCCAGCAGCGGCCGGTGCTCCTCGTCGAGCCGTCCGCACGCGTCGATCGCGGCGAACATGAGGAAGGACCGCCACGACTTGCCCGGCTGATCGGTGATGTGCCGGACCGGTGCGATCAATGAGCGGACCGCGGCGTCGGTGTCCACGCTGCGCAGGCGGTCGTCGTCGGGGTCGACGTCGG
Organism: Allocatelliglobosispora scoriae; assembly: GCF_014204945.1. Classification (NCBI taxonomy): domain Bacteria; kingdom Bacillati; phylum Actinomycetota; class Actinomycetes; order Micromonosporales; family Micromonosporaceae; genus Allocatelliglobosispora; species Allocatelliglobosispora scoriae. The sequence goes on along the minus strand of NZ_JACHMN010000001.1, from coordinate 646,221 downwards.
CGAAGCTGGCGATGAAGTCCGCGTCCACCTGATCCGGGTAGAGCTCTCTGACCTGCACCCTGACCTCTTTGCCGACCTGGGCGAGGAAGGACTCGATCGAGGTGAGGCGAGTGGCGGGCTTCGTCTCGCAGAAGCCCTCGCCGTGGACGGGCTCCCCGCCCAGCCGCCCCGTCACGGTCACCGGGCCTTCCCAGTAGCCCCGGCTGAATCCTGCGGTCACCGACCGCACCTCGTGGTCGTCGCCGACGGCGGTTATCTCCAGGATGTCGCCGCCGGGCCATTCGTAGCGCCACCGTACGGGGTACTCGTTGAAGGTGGCCGTCGACACCCACACCCGGTCGACCGTCAACCGATGAGCTGCGAGCCGCATCGGATCGCCGGCCGAGTCCACGAACAGCGAGCTGCTGTGGGCGGATGTGCGGTTAGTGCCGACGACATTCCACAGGTCGTAGAGGCTGAGGTCACGGCCGTCGTCGAGATGGATGCTGGTCCACTCCCACGCCGTCGTCGCGCCCCCGGTGGCGCTGCCGGGGGCTTGGATGGGGCCGCCGAACTCGTGGTCGTACCACGCTGTGCCGGTCACGGCCCGTCCTCCGGCGGTCCCGGCGGGGGTGATGGCGCCGCTGACGTCCAGCCGGGTGACGCTGTAGTAGAACATCGCGTCCGCGCCGTCACCCCGCCGACCTGGCACGATGCCGTCGTCGCCGTACCGGTGGGCCTGCTTGCGGGCATGGAGCCGCAGCGTGATCTCCGGGTCGTCGCCGTGCCGAAGACGCAGGTCGTAGACGCCTGGGCCGGCCGATTCGAGCGAGGCGACGTCGGCGTACCGCAGCGCCAACCGGTCTTCGGCGATCCGGACGGGGCCGGGCAGCGGCAGATCCGGGAGCAGGACGCGGCCGTCTTCGATCAGCGGCAGCATCGCCCGGCGCACGTAGGGGTCGAGCGACCCGGTCGTGCGGATGCTCTCCCGCAGGCCCGCCGCCGCTCCGTCGTCCAGGAAGGCACGGCTGGTGCCGCCGGACCGCGCCGCCGAGCCGACGGTCCAGTGCACGGCATGGCCGCGCCGGATCGAGCCAGTGCCGGCATCACGCCAGGCGAAGCGGAAGAACGCCGCCGCCAGGGTCGTCTCCTGCCCGGCGTCGTCGCGCAGATGCGCGTTGAGGTACCACCATTCGATTCCGCTGGATTCGTGCGGCGATTCATGCCGGACGAGATCCAGCGGCTCGCCGGCCGCGGGCCAGTCGTCGTGGGCGCCGGTCACTGGACATCCATTTCCCCGCCAGGATAGCTGGCGATTACTGGTGCCGAGCCGACTCGTACGGATACGAGTGGGCTCGGCATTAATCAATGGGATGTCACGTGACGACGAGCCCCGACAGCGATAGGGCCGGCCCGAAGGTGAAGGACGGGTTGTCGACCGGGTCGCCGAAGAGGGAGAGGTCGTCCTCCCGCTGCAAACCTCCCAGCACGGAGCACGCCGTGCCCTGGTATGCGCTGGTGGCGACGAGGGTGGCGTGCGGTCCGCCGCCGATCTTCAGGGAGCGGAACGGCGTGGAGATGCAGAACGTCGACCCGAAGAACGAGCTGTAGTCGTAGCTCGTCTTCGTGCCGGTGTAGTTCGCTCCGGTCCAGAGGCAGATGTTCTCGGCGGCGCACGAACTGCTGGCGTGGGCGGGAGTGGGAAGGATGAGGAATGCGGTGGCGGCGGCCGTCGCGATGAGAGCGGCGAGGCGTGACCGAGGCGCGGATGTGAGGAGCATGAAATCTCCTTTCGAATTCAATTGTCAACGGGACGCTATGCGGGGTGATCGACGCTCGGCAAGAGGTTGTTCCGCTGCGCGGAACGGAATATGCGCGGCAATCCCCAGGCGAGCCGGACGGAGATGGATTTCGTGGCTGCGGCCTTCGGGTCTTCGCATGGAGCCAATGACGGCATACGCGCTGCGTGAGGCGATCCGGGACGTGCTGGGACATTTCTGGAACGAGAGCTTCGGGCAGATCTACCCCACCCTCTACGCCCTCGAAGCGGACGGCCACGTCATCCGCGAGGGCGGTCAGCGGGCACGGTCGTCCACCTTCACGATCACCGCCTCAGGCCGGGCCCGGCTGCGCGACCTGCTCGACGAGCCGGTGCAGGAGTCGCCGCCCCGCAACGGGCTGCTGCTGCGCCTGTTCTTCGGGCGCGCCCTGGGCCCGCAGCGCTGCGCCGACCTGCTGCGCCAGGCACAGACCCAGGCGCAGGTCCGGCTCGCCGAGCTCGAAGGACTGCTCGTCGAGCTCACCGCAGCCGAAGGGCACACCCCGGACTGGCCCTACATCCGGCTGACCATCCTGGCCGGAATCCGTCAGGCCCGCGCCTCGGCCGACTGGGCCGCCGAAGGCCTCGCCTCCCTCGACGCCGTCACCCCAGACACAGGAGCATCCTCATGAGCAGCACCACCCCACCGCGTCCCCGGCGGGCCCGGCTGAACTTCACGATCTTCGCGCTCGCCGCGATCGGCGCGGGCTGGCTCGGCGTGCTCATCGACCTCGGCAGCGGCGCCGAGCTCACCACCGGCGTCGCCACCAGCGACAGCGGCGGCACGGCCGGCCTCGCGGTCTTCATCGCCCTTCCCGCCCTGGTGGCACTCGTGCTCTACATCGCCTCACGCGACAGCGCTGGGCCGCTGGGATTCACGCTGCGCTTCCGCCACCCGGTCGGCTGGTTCGCCGGTGCCGCGGTCCTCTACCCGCTCGTCTCCGCGGTCGCGGTCGGCGTCGGGATCACCACCGGCCTCGCCGTGCTGCTGCACAGCGTCTCCAACGCCATCGTGACCCCGCTGCTCGTCAACGGGCACCTCACCTTCACCGGCCACGGTGATGTGCTCGCCTCACCCGTACCCAGCTCGATCGTGACGATGGTGCTGTTCACCGTGGTCGGCGTGGTCCTGGTCCGTCGGCGTCCACCGGCGCAGGCGCCGATCGCGGCGGCGGAGCCGGCGCTCGCCACCGCGCCGGCCCGAGTGTGACGCCGACGGCAGGTCAGACCCGGGTGAGCCGGACGGCGTCGGCGATGACGTAGCCCGTCCCGCTGGTCCACCGGCTCACCCCGACCTTGTCGCCGTCCCCGGCGGCGAGGGTGAACACGCCCAGCGTCACCCACCGACCGCCGTTGACCCGCTGGTTCACCCGTACGGTCTGGTTGCCGCCCGAGGTCGCGATGATGAACGGCGTCGAGTCGTTGTAGCCGGCGTCGGCCGGGTACCAGACCGCGACCTCGTAGGAGGCGAGTGCCGGGGTGCTGGCGGCGAACCAGGCCACGTCGCTGCTCGCCACCGGGTCGGCGAAGCGGTAGCCGGTGCCGTAACGCTGGCCGGAGTAGCTCGACGTGCCCCAGTTGGCGCTCGCCGTGAACCCGCCGGCGGTGGTGTCGTCGACGATCGTGCTCCAGGCCGGCGGCGGCTGGGTCCCGCCGCCCGCGACATCGAGGTAGTTGCGGTCGATGTTCATCGTGACGCCGCCCCAGGTCTCGGTGACGTCGCCGGCGTACTGGTGCAGGCGCTGGTGGTCGGCGTAGGCGGTGGCCGGGCAGTAGGAGCCGCCGTCGGTGTTGGCGACCCCGTTCCACCAGGCGATCCACAGGTGGTCGAGCCGGATGTAGGAGCTGTCGTTGTAGGCGGAGCAGACATCCTTCACACCGGACGACCCGCTGGAGTACATCCCCGACAGGTAGCCGAGCGCGTGCAGCCGCTGCGTCCAGCCGGACAGGTAGGAGAGCACGGCGGCCTTGCACGACGCGGTCGACGGGTACTGCTCGATGTCGTTGTAGATCGTGCTGCCCGCGCCGATGCCCAGGGCCGCTGCGGCGTTCACCGCGCTCGACGCGGCGGTGGCGCCCTCGGCCCGCGCGGTCGACGGGGTGCTCGACATCTTCGGCTGGCGGGTGCCGCAGGGGGCCTGGCGGCCGAGCTCGATCGGGATCAGGTGCCAGCCGTTGGCGGTCTGGTTCGCCACCCAGGTCGCGGTCAGGTTGGGCTGGGCGCACGATCGGCTGCCGCCGCTGATGTAGATGCCGACGGCCCGGTAGGGGGAGCCGGCCCGCCATGCGTTCATGGCCGACTGCGACGGTGCCGTGCAGGTGTCGAAGCCCTTGCCCACATAGGTCCCGGGCTGGGGCCCGACCGCGGCCAGCGGTGCCTGCGGGACGGCCGGGAGGGGAGCGGCGGACGCGGGAACCCCGGTCAGCGCGGCCACGAGGACGGCGAGACCCGCCACGGTTCTTCTCATCCAGGTCCTCCGGGGAAGAAATCTTCACGAGCATCGGTGTAATTGGAGAATTCCTACCACGTATTCACCGCCGCCACCAGTATTGACGGTGATTGATGGTATGCATAGGATGGTGCCCTCGGTTCGGCGACCGGATGCGTCAATCCCATCCGTCCCCCTCATGGGAGCGCCCGAATGAGCCGCCGCCGCACACTCCTGCCCGCCCTCGCCGCCGTCGCCGCCCTGGTGCTGTCGACCTCCGTGGGCAGCCCCGCCGCCGCCGCACCGCGATTCCGCGTGCTGGTCTTCTCCAAGGTCACGAACTTCTACCACGACTCGATCCCGGCCGGTGTCACCGCCGTCCAGCAGCTCGGCGCCGCCAACAACTTCGAGGTCGAGGCGACCACCGACGCCGCCGCGTTCACCGACGCCAACCTCGCCCGGTTCGACGCGCTGGTCTTCAACAACACCAACTCGATCCCCGGCTCCGGCGACCTGCTCAACGCGGCCCAGCGCCTGGCCCTGCAGAACTTCATCCGGGCCGGCGGCGGCTGGGTCGGCCTGCACGCGGCGTCCGCCAGCGAGCGCGACTGGACCTGGTACGACGGCCTCGTCGGCACGATCTTCGACTACCACCCGGACTTCAGCGCCACCGGCGGCGTCTTCCCCGGCCGGATCAAGGTCCTCGACCGGGCGCACCCGTCCACGAAGAACCTTCCTGAGCTGTGGGAACGCAGCGAGGAGTGGTACAACTGGAAGACCAACCCGACCGGCCGCGTGCACACCCTCGCCCAGGTCAAGGTCCGCGACGGCATCAACGGCCTCGACGAGGGCGTCGACCAGGCCTACTCGTGGTGCCAGAACTACGACGGGGGCCGGTCCTGGTTCACCGCCGGCGGGCACAGCATCTCCTCGTTCAGCGAGCCGTTCTTCCTCGACCACCTGCGCTGGGGCATCGAGTGGGCCGCAGGTGCCGCCGCCGGCGACTGCAGCGCCACCCAGAACGGCCAGTTCCAGCGGGTCCCGCTGGTCACCGCCGACCTCGCCGACCCGTTCGAGCTCGCCGTCGCGCCCGACCGCCGCGTCTTCTACATCCAGCGCACCGGCGCGGTGAAGGTGATCGACCAGGCCACGCTCGCCGTCACCACGCTGATCGACTTCGCCTACACCCCGGCCCAGACCAGCCAGTCCGACGGGCTGCTCGGCCTGACCCTGGACAACAACTTCGCCACCAACAACTGGCTCTATCTCCTGTGGTCGGACAAGACGCTCAACCAGCTCAACCTGTCGCGCTTCACCGTGACCGGCTCGACGATCGCGATCAGCTCCGAGAAGCGGCTGCTCGCCATCCCGACCCTGCGCGGTGAGGCGCGCGCCAACTCGCACATGGGCGGCTCCATCGCCATGGGCAAGGACGGCAACCTCTACGCCGGGATCGGCGACAACACCGACCCGTTCGAGTCCAGTGGTTACACCCCGATCGACGAGCGGGCCGGGCACCGCGCGTTCGACGCCCAGGGCACCGCGGGCAACACCAACGACCTGCGCGGCAAGATCCTGCGGATCCGCCCGCAGGCCGACGGCACCTACACCATCCCGACCGGCAACCTCTTCGCGCCGGGCACGGCCAAGACCAGGCCCGAGGTGTACGCCATGGGCCTGCGCAACCCGTTCCGCGTCACCATCGACCCGCTCACCAACGCCGTGCTCGTCGCCGACTACGGACCCGACGCGTCGGCGGCGAACGCCAACCGCGGTCCGGAGGGGACGGTCGAGTTCAACCGGATCACCAGCGCGGGCAACTACGGCTGGCCCTACTGCATCGGCAACAACATCGCGTTCAACGACTACAACTTCGCCACCAGCACCTCGGGACCGAAGTTCAACTGCGCGGCACCGGCCAACAACTCGCCCAACAACACCGGCCTCGCCACCCTGCCCGCCGCCCGCAGCGCCCTGGTCTGGTACGCCTACTCCGCCTCCACCCAGTTCCCGGAGGTCGGCACCGGCGGCGGCGGACCGATGAGCGGCCCGGTCTACGACTACGACCCGGCGAACCCGCGACTGTCGAAGTTCCCCGAGTACTTCGAGAACAAGTGGATCGTCTACGAGCTGACCCGCCAGTGGTGGAAGACGCTCTCGGTCCACAAGACGGCCCAGACCTTCACCGACCCCCGTTTCGGCGCCACCACCGTCGGCTCGCTGCAGTCCATCAACGGCATCTTCAGCGGGATGACCTGGATCCAGCCCTTCGAGGCCGAGTTCGGGCCCGACGGGTCGCTCTATGTGATCGACTTCGGTGCGGGCTCCGGCAGCGGTCGGGGCGGCTCCAACGAGGGCGCCGGGATCTACCGGATCGACTACGTCGCCAACGGGCTGCCTCCGGTCGCGAAGATCACCGCGAGCCGCGACAACGGCCCGTCGCCGCTGGCGGTCACCTTCGCCAGCACCGGATCGACTGGGGCGACGAGCTACGCCTGGGACTTCGACGGCAACGGCACCGTCGACTCCACCGCCGCGAACCCGTCCTACACGTACCCCGCGAAGGGTCGTTTCAACGCCCGGCTGACCGTGACCGGCGTGGGCGGCCTGACCGGCGTCGCGAGCACCGAGATCACCGTCGGCAACACCCGTCCCACCGTCACGATCAACGTGCCCCACGGCGGGTTCTTCGAGTTCGGCGACCGCATCCCCTACACGGTGACCGTCACCGACCCGGAGGACGCGGTGATCGACTGCAACCGGGTCGTGGTGCAGACCCTGCTCGGCCACGACTCGCACGCCCACCCCATGGACAACTACATCGGCTGCAGCGGAACGCTGGTCACCGAGTCCGGCGGCGGCGACGGGCACGGCGCCGGGACCGACCTGTTCACCCTGATCAGCGCCCAGTACACCGACGGCGGTGCGACCGGGGCAGTGCCCGCGCTCGTCGGGTCCGTGCAGGTCCAGCTGCAGCCCCGCAGCACCGAGGCCGAGAACTTCGACGCCGCGTCCGGGATCTCGGTCCTCGACCGGGCGACCGCGCAGGCGGGCCGGCGCCTCGGCGACATCGACAACGGGGAGTGGATCAACTTCGGCCCGGTCAACCTGCAGGGCATCGGCGGCGTCGTGGTCGGCGCCAGCTCCGGCGGGACCGGCGGCACGATCGAGTTCCGCAACGGCTCGCCCACCGGAACCCTGCTCGGTACGGCGACGATCCCGGTCACCGGCAGCTACGACAGCATCGTGTCGCCGACGGTCCCGCTGACCAACCCGGGTGGCACGTTCACGCTCTACCTGAAGTTCGTGAAGTCCGGCCAGACCGGTGACCCGGACATCATGGCGCTGGACTGGCTGCGGTTCAACGGAGCCGGAGTCAAGGCCGAGACGGGTGCCACGCTCTCGGTGAGCGCCACCCCGGCCACCGGCACCGGGCCGCTCACCGTCGCCTTCAGCAGCACCGCGACGGCTCCGCCCGGGCGGACCATCGTGGAGCGGCAGTGGTCCTTCGGCGACAACACGGCGACCGTGCACGCCGCGACGGCGAGCCACGTCTACAGCCGCAAGGGCACCTACACGGCGTGGATGACGCTGACCGACAGTGCCGGGGCGACCCACTCCAGCAGCGTGGTGATCACGGTGAACTGACACCGGCCGATCCCGTCGTACGCGTACCCGTATGAGGTGCGTGCGACGGGATCGGCGCTACGTCGCCGATCGTGGAGCATCGTCATCCCGGCCGGGCGTGATCCCGGGCAGGCCGGTCAGACGTAGGAACAGCGGTCGTAGTACCACCAGGTGGGTGATGCCCCGTGGTTCACGGTGGAGGTGTAGAAGTCCTCCTGGTGGCCGACGAAGGCTCGGCCGTGCTGACCGGGACCACCGGCTGGTCCACCAACGGCATCCTCGGCAAAGCGGTCAACCTGCCCGGCGGCAGCACCGCCAACGCGGTCGACCTGCCGGACAACCTGCTGCAGAACGCGGCGAACTTCACCGTCGGGTTCTGGGTGCGTCCCGATACCAAGAGCAACTGGACCAGCATGTTCCACATCGGTGACGGGCTCGGCGGCGCCGGGAGCTACTTCCACATCCAGATGCAGACCCAGATCAGCGGCAACACCGGGCTCGCCGCCAGCTTCAAGGCGAAGACCGGTCCCGAGGAGCGGGTGTACGCCAATCCCGTCCGGGACGTGGTCGCCAACCAGTGGAACCACGTCGCGTTCACCCGGCAGGGCTCGACCGGCACGCTGTACCTCAACGGCGCGGCGATCGCGAGCCGTTCCGACCTGACCGTCACCATGACCGGCATCGGCCCGACGGCCAACAACTGGCTGGGCCGCAACGGCTGCGGCGACGCCCCGTTCGACGGGCTGATCGACGACGTCCGGGTGTACACCTCGTCGACGCTGAACGCTTCGCAGGTGACGGCGATGTACAACGAGGGCAGCGCAGTGCGCTACACCTTCAACGAGAACACCGGCACCGCCGCCGGGAACTCGGGCGCGAAGGCGTCGATCGGTGCGGCCGCGCTGCAGGGTACGACGTCCTGGGCGGCCGGCCGGTTCGGTAGCGCGGTGAACCTGCCGGGCGGCGCCGCGAGCTCCGGCAACCAGGTCAGGCTGCCCGACAACATCCAGGCCGGACTGGCCAACCAGTTCGCCGTGTCCTTCTGGGCGCGTCCCGACACCCTCCCGAACTGGGTGCCGCTGCTGCAGATCGGCAGCAGCACGGACACGTTCTTCCTGCTCCAGTCGGGCACGAACAGCGGAACCACCGGCTTCGGAGCCACCTTCAAGGCGGCGGGAAACCCGGCGCAGGAGCGCCTCACGCTCGGCTCCGGCCGGGACCTGCCGCTCAACCAGTGGACCCATGTGGTGTTCACGATGAACGGCTCCACCGGCAAGATCTACTTCAACGGCGTGCTCCAGGGCACCCGTACCAACTTTCCCATCGGCATCGGCAACGTGGGCGTTGGAGACACCACCACGGCCAACTTCATCGGCGGGACGAGCTGGGGCGACCCCCGGTTCGACGGACTGATCGACGACTTCCGGCTATACGGCTACGAGCTCAGCGCCGAGCACGTGACGCAGCTGTACTCGGGTCGCCGGTGAACGCGTTGCGCTAGTCCCAACGCCGCTCGGTGAGGGCGGCGCGCTGGTTGTCAAGACGGCGTGTAGCGCAGGTAGACCAGAGCGGAGTTCCGGTATCGAGGTGAGTCACTCCAAGACACCCTCGAGACCAGGAACTCCGCTTTGGTCGATCAGATTGCCACTATTAGGCCAGTGGGCATGCTGTGGCCTGCGCCTGGCGCATGGACGCCAACCGTCCCGGTGCCGCCGAGGCGGGTCAGCCGAACGTCACCACGAGCCGGCCGTCCGAGGCGAACGACCAGTGCAGCGCACCTGCATACGCGGAGCACCGGCTCCCGTTCGTCCCCGACCAGAACTGGTTGGACGAGTCGGAGTTGCCGACGATCCGGTCGTTGGTCCCGCTGCCGCTGCGGCACGACGTGTTGCCGCGGAACACCGAGCTGCCAGCGTCGAACGAGAAGTTGCGCTCGGAGTTGTTGATGCTGACGTTGTCCGTGATCGTCATGCTGCCCGGGTTGCTGTTGTAGGTGAACCCGTGCTTGCCGTTGTTGTAGGCGATGCTGCGGCGCACGATGTGGTTGACCGCGATGTCCTCGCCGCCGAGCTTGTAGCCGTTGCGGTCACCGGCGCCCGCCTGGCCGCCGTTGCTCAGGGTGCCGTTGTTGTAGGCGAGGGAGTCCTCGATCGTCACCACGCCGATCGCGCCGGTGTCGGTCTTGGTGTAGAGGTCCCAGCCGTCGTCGATGTTGTTGTGCGACACGGCGTAGCGGAAGACGTTGCCGGAGCCGACGGTGAGCTTCGCGGCGAAGCCGTCCGCGTCCTCACCGTCGGAGTCGGCGTTGTCGTGCGACTCCGCGCTCAGGATCAGGTTGTTGGCCGGCCAGTCCGCCTTCGGGGTGGTGGAGAGCGTCCGGGACAGCTGCAGGCCGGTGTCGCGGTTGTAGCGCGTGATGGTGCGCTCGAGGATGTTGTTGCTGCCGCTGACGAAGATGCCGTTGTCACCGGCGCGCTCGACGATCAGGCCGTAGACGTGCCAGTAGTTGCCGTTCACCGCGAGCCCGCGGTTGGCCGGGTCCTCGGCTTGCGCCGAGAAGTTCAAAATCGGGATCTCACTCTGGTACGCCGTGAGCTTCTTGCGGGCGCTCGACGTGCCGTTGTTGCCGGTCTCGATGGTGACCGTCGAGGAGAAGCTGTAGGTCCCGCCGCGCATGAAGATCGTCCCGCCCGCGGTGACGCGGGTGATCGCCGAGGCGAGCGTCGTCGGGTTCGTGATCGTCCCGGCGGCACCCGCGACACCGTTCGGTGCCACGTAGAGCGCGCTGGACGGCGGCTGGCTGGTGCTCGGCGACGGCGACGCGCTGCTGGGCGACGGCGACGGGCTCGTCGGCGTGGAGGAACTCGCCGACGGTGCCGGGCTGCTGGGCGGGGTGGTGGTGCTGTCGGTGACCAGGACGTCGTCGAAGCGAGCGCTGGCGTAGCCGGTGAACAGGCCGATCCGCCCGGCGCTGATCGCGCTGTTGGTGGCGGTGCCGATGAGAGTGCCGTCGATGTAGCCGCTGATCGAGGACCCGCTGGCGGTGATGCGCAGCGTGTACCAGGTGCCGGTGGCGACGGTCCGGGACACTCCGGCCAGGACGGTGATCGTGGAGCCGTTCATGTACTGCAGCTCGACCCGGTTGGCGCCGGTCAGCGCGAGGCGGTACATCGTGGTGGCGCCGTTGGACCGGGCCACCAGGGCGGAGACGCCGCCGGAGCCGAAGCCGAGCGGCTTGACGCGGGCCTGGACCGTGTAATTGGTCCAGCTGGTGCTGCCCGCGAACTGGCGGGCCCGGTCGGTGCCGGTGTTGGACTGCTGGAAGGTCTGCGAGCCGTCGGCGACGAGGGTCCAGTCGCCGCCGGACTTCGACCAGCCGCTGGAGCCGGATTCGAAGTCGGCGCTGAACAGGGTGGCGGCGCTGGCGGGCGTCAGCATGACGGAGCCGGCGACGACGGTCATCGCCGTCACGGCCGCTGCTGTCGCCAGCGCGGCGACGAAGCGGCGTCGGTGAGAGAGCGCGAGCAATCTCATGGGTGTCCTTTCGGGAGACGGGAGCGGAGCGCGGACCGTGCCGTTCGGGCGACGACAAAGGACCTCGGAAAGCGCTTTCCGCACCGACGGTAAACCCGCCCGGAACATCCGTCAACCGGGAAATTCCGCGTCGCCGCCGTTCACGCCTCTATTTGCAGCGACGAATGTAGATATGTTCTGGTGCGGGGGTTTCTCCCGCCCGCCCGTGGATCCCCACAGTTGCAGGATTGGCCGATCCGTCGCCCACGATCGCCGCAACTCTTGAAGAGTCGGTCTCAGGCGAACAGCTCGCTCGCGGTCACCGGCCGCAGCCCGCGTCCGGCCAGCCCGGCCAGGATGCCCGGCATCGCCTCGACCGTCGTCTCGTGTCCGAAGTGGAGGCTGATGATCGAGCCGGGCCGGGCGAGCTCCAGCACCGTCCCGACCACCTGCGCGGGCGGGGGATCGGTGTAGTCGAGCGAGTCCACATCATAGGAGAGGCAGGCCGGGTAGCCCGCCCGCTTCGCCTGCGCCAGGATCAGCGGGGTGGCGGTCGGCGTCTGCGACGGCCGGAACCAGGCACCGATCGATCCGGTCAGCGTCCGCAGCCGCCGGGCGCAGGCGGCGATCTCGGCGTAGGCGGCACCGGCATCCAGTTCGGTGATCGCCAGGTGGTTCTGGGTGTGGTTGCCCAGCTCGTGACCGCCGGCGAGGACCCGGGCGGCGCTTTCCGGCTGCTCGTCCAGCCAGGAGCCGACGGCGAGGACCGTCGTTCGCGTACCACTCGCCGCGAGGACGGCCAGCAGGCGGCCGACCTGGCCCGGGTCGCCCTGCCCGTGGAAGGTGAGCGCGACCTGCGCGCGGTCGCGCGGCCCGTGGCGGACCTCGCCGACCACCGGAGCCGTGGTCGTCGCGACCACCGGCGCGGGTGTGGTCGGTGAGGTCACCGTCGCCGCTGTCGGCGGGGGAGCGCACGCGCCGACGCCGAGCACCATGGCGCCTGCCGCGCCGGCCTTCAGTACGTCCCGCCGCCCTACACCCATCTGTGCAGGCTAGAGCCCCTGCGGTCGGAATCGGCGGAGCCCGGGCCGACAGCACCCGTCCTGATCGATCATGCTGACGAGAGTCCACCACGGGTATCGGCGGCCGGTGGCGCCGCTCCGGACGGGCATGACGGAAATGTCGACGGGCCGGTGTGAGCGCCGCCCACCTGCTGCGGCGGTTCAGGTGCAGAAATGGGCGCTGATCCCGCGGCAGGGAATCCATAGCATCGACGAATGAGAATAAATAGAAACGCCGTCCGGCGGTGGGGACTGCTCCTCGCGGTGGTCGCCGCCGTCAACACCCTGACGACGGTGGCGCCCGTCGTACCTGCCCAGGCCGCGGACGGGGCCTACTGCGAATGCGTGAAGTACGTCAAGACCCGGTACGCCCTGACGCACATCGGCGACGCCTTCCTGTGGGAGACCTACCTCCCGCAGGAAGGCTTCACCAAGATGTCCGTCACCACCGTCCGCGTCGGCGACATCGCGGTCTGGGACCGCACCGAGGAGCCGCAGGTCGGCCACATCGCGATCGTGCAGGCGATCTACGGCAGCAGTCAGGGTCTGGCCATGACGTTCCGGGGCGCCCACCAGCGGGGGACCCCGCAATTCACCCACAACGGCTGCAACAACGTCACCGACTGGGTGAGCTCGTCCGCCTGGTCGACGGCGGCGTTCTTCCACCGGTAATCACTGTCCTAGGATGCCTTAGGGGGTGTGCGGCCGTTCACCCGGCTCGGCCAGGGTGGACGGCCGGTCGCCGACCGGCCGCGGAGCTCCGTCAGCTGTGCGCGGTGGAGATCTCGGCTACGACGAGCTCGGTCGTCGGGACTTCGTCCCAGTCGTTCTGCTCGGCCTCGGCCCAGGCGACACGATCCCCATCGCTGCTCACGCCCATGGACAGCATCGCCCGCGGCTCGGCGACGAGGAGCAGGCGCTCGCCGACGGCCGTGTCACCGACCGTCCGCGCGACCAGGCCGTCGCTGCCGTGAAAGACCACGAACCCCTCGCCCGGTACGCAGAGATCCGCCGTCGCATATGCGCCCACCTGCACCGCCGCTCGAGCAACGCCATCGGACCCCGGCAGCCGGGCGGTCCAGATCGTGCCGTAATCGCGGGCGGGCTGGGCCTCGAACCAGGCGACCCGACCCGCTGCCGCAGCCGGATTGACGGCCCCGCCGTGGGAGTCCAGCCGAACGGCTCGCCCGCCTGTGGCAGGGACCGCGTGGACCTCACCGAGCCAGTGGGTGCCGTAGGTGAACCATCCCTGGCTGACATCGGCTCCCGCTCCACCCAGGGTGAGCACGGTGCGGCGCCGATCCGCGATCGAGTAGGCGTGGACCGTCCGACCCGCCTCCTGGTTGTCGTCCCAGACCACCTGTCCTTCCCAGACCACCAGCCCGTCCCGGGCCACCACCGGCTGGGGCGGCGGGGAGTCCTTCGGACTCTGCTCGATCACCAGATCGGTGCCGGTCACGACGTTGGTCAGGTGCATCCGCCAGGGGACGGCGAAGCCGCGGTCGGGGTCGCCCGGCCTGACCTGCTCGGTCCAGACGACATGGTCGCCGGTCGCGGCCAGGCTGACGATCATCCCGTTCGGGTATCCCGTCCGGGCGACGGTCCGCCGCTTGCCGGACACGAGGTCCATCACCATCACCCGGTCGGCGGTGCCGTGCCGCCACACCTCGCCACTGGAGGTGAACGCCAGCCGATCACCCGAGAGCGACAGGTGACCGACATTGTGCTGCTTGACGGCTAACCGAGCCACCGGCAAGGCCACGGTCTGCTGGGTCGCGGCCGGGGCGCCACTCTGCCCCGGCGACGGTCGGGCGGCTGAGGGCTGGGCGGCGGGTGTCGCGGTGCAGCCGCCGACAAGCAGCGCGATGCACAGCGCGACGGCGCCAGCCGACGCGTACGATCTCGACCGTGCTCCGGGGCTCATCCGGCCACAATAGATTTCCACAGGCAACGGCGCTGTCCCGCTACCCGTACCATGCTGGACACGTGGACACACTGGGGGAGATCGCGGCGGCGTTCCGCATCGGATCACTCGTCGCGGCACCGCGACAGCTCAAGGGCGCCGAGGTGGTCGCCGTCTCGGCGGGCAACGGCTCCTTCGTCGTCAAGACCGAGCAGTCGCCGCCGTCCTGGCGGCTCGACGCGATGCGCATGACCGGTCGGGTCGAGAGCGCCGCGCTCGCCGCCGGTCTGGAGATCGCCCTGCCCGTCGAGCCGCCGTCCGGTCATGAGACGGCAGGCTACTGGGCGCGCTTCGGCGACCAGTGGTTCCGGGTCAGCGAACTCCTGACCGGCGTGCATCCCAGACCGCCTTTCGACATCAGGACAGCGACGTGGTTGGGCGTGACGGTCGCCAGGCTGGCGCGGCTGGGCCTCCCCGGCGACGTGCGCGACGACCCGTCCCGGCCGCTCTACCCGGCGCATGATTGGGCACCGTGGCTGGACGATGCCGCCCGGGCCGGTCTCGCCTGCGCTCCGGTGCTGCGTGCGGCCGTCCCGGTGATCGCCGAGGCGACGGCGCTGGTCCAGGCCGCGCTGGTGGGACCGGTCGAGGCCCGGCTGATGCACCGGGACCTCTCCGGACGCAACATCCTGCGCACGTCGGCGGGGCTGCGGCTGCTGGACTTCGACTACGCGGGTCCGGAGGTGCCGTGGTGGGAGGCGGTCGCCGTGGCGGTCCGGTCCGCGCAGGCCGCCGACCTCGCCGAGCCGTCCGAGCCGTCGCTGCGTGCTCTCCTCGCCGGGTACGCCGAGGCCGACGGCCCGATCGGGTCCGCCGACCACAGTGCCTTCGCAGGTCTCGTGTGGTCGCAGGTGGCGATGGCGGCGTACTCCCTGTGGGTGGCGGCTGGGCACCGTGGCGGCGACGCGGTTCGCCGAGCCGCCGCCGACCGCGACGCGGTGCACCTGGCCGGAGCGCTGACCCACACGATGTCCAGCCTGGACCGCTGGGTCGACCTGCTGCGCTGAGCCAAGATCGTCGCAACTCTTGAAGAGTTGGTCCTAAACCATTTAGGACCAACTCTTCAAGAGTTACGACGATCTTGGCGGCGATCAGGGCGCGCTGCCAGCGCCGGTCGGTGGCTGCGCGGGTCGGGGCTACGCGGGTTGGGGGGTCTCGGTGGGGTGGGCGGGGGCGGCGCCGAGACGGGAGACGGCGGTGACGAGCTGGCTGACCTGGTCGGCGAGCTGCGCCGACTGAGCCGTCGCGGCGGCGGCGTCCCGGCGGGCGGCGTCGCGTTCGGCGATGACCGCGGCGAGCTGTGCCGCGATCTGGGCGACCTGCAGGTCGGCGGCGGCGCGGGCGTCGCGGGAGGTGGCGAGCTCGCCCTCGACGGTCGCCAGCCGGGCTGCCAGGGACTCGGCGCGGGTGTGCGCGGCGGCAGCCTCGCCCCGGGCGGTGTTGAGGTCGGCGCGGACGGCGGCGGCTTCGGCGCGGACGGTGTCGCGCTCGGCGAGGGCGTCGGCGCGCAGCGCTTCGGCGGCGGCGAGCGCGGAGGCGGCCCGGTCCCGTTCGGCGAGGGCGGCGGCGGTGGCCTGCGTGGCGGTGGCGGTGGCGGCTTCGGCGGCGTCGATCCTGGTGGCGGCGTCGGTCCGGGTGGTCTCGACCTCGGTGGCGGCGGCGGCGCGGGCCTCGGCGACCGCTTGCTCGGCGGCGGCACGGGCGGTGCGGATCTCGTGGTCGGCTTCCTGGCGTACCCCCGCGATCGTGGCCGTGGACTCCTCGGCCGTGCGCTGCGTCTCCTCGCGTGCGGACTCCTCGGCCGCACGGGCCAGGTCCGCGGTCTGGCGGGCGAGCGTGGCTTCGGCCTCGGCGCGGCGCATGCCGGCCAGCGCGGTCTCGGCGGCGTGGCGGGCGTCGTCGCGCTCGGCGTGGGCTCCGGCGATCTCGTTGGCGGCGGCGGCGCGGGCCTCGGCGACCTGCCGGTCGACGCCGGCGGGGGAGAGGTCGGCGTCGAGGGCGTCGGTGAGGGTCTCGACGACCTGGTCGAGGCGGTCGACGAGCTCGAAGGCCTTGGCGACCTGCCCGGCGAGGCCGGGGGAGTTGCGCTGGCGCATGCGGGAGTTGCGGGAGGCGCGCTGGCATTCGCCGTCGTTGTCGCGGCAGTAGCGGAACGGGCGTCCGGCGGCGGCGCGCTGGGCGACGGGCTTGCCGCAGTGCAGGCAGGGCTTGGTGATCGAGTCGTCGATGTCGGCGGTCGTGCTCATGGCGGCGAGCCTAGCTGGCGGCGAGGGTCAGCCAGCGCAGGCCACGCTCGGTGAGGGCGGCGGCTTCGCTCGCGGTGAGGGGTGCGCGGCCGGTGGCCTTGCGCAGGAAGGTGTCGCGGTCCCAGCCGAGGCCGTCGGGGTCGCCGAGTTCGCGCAGGAGCCGGTCGGTGACGCGGGCGGCGGGTTCGGTGAGCCAGGGCGCGCGGCCGAGGGCGTCGGCGAGGTCCAGGCCGTGGACGGCGAGTTCGACGACGCGGGTACGCAGGTAGTCGCCCAGCCGGATCGGGTGTCCGTGCCGGGTCCGGACGAGGCGGTCGGGCGCCGCCCAGCCGGCGGCGGTGACCGCTGCCCGCCAGGTGTTGTCGAAGGTGTCCGGGGTGGCCCGCTGGTGGTGGGCTTCGTCGAGCCGGGCGGTGTCGGTGGCGGGGTCGAAGAGGCCGGGCGCGTCGTAATACCCCGCGGCGGTGAGCGGTTCGCCACCGGGCGGTGCCGTGGTGAGCATGGTGGTGGTACGGCTGAGGGTGAGCTGCACGTGTGCGAGGAGGTCGCGGGCGTCCCACGGTGCGCACCGGGTCGGAACGCCGAGGTCGGCGCCGCGCAGCGCGTCGGTGAGGGCGGCGGCTTCGGTGGTGATCGCGTGCAGGGCGAGGTCGTCGTGGCCCCCGTCCCAGTCGGCGGGCAGGGTGTAGGGCCAGCCCGTTCGCCAGCGGAACTCGCCGATGACCTCGCCGCGCAGGGTGGCGCCGCCGAGGAGGGTGGCGAGGGCGTGCCGGGTGGCGGCGTGTCCGATGAGGAGGATGTGCTCGCCGTCGTGGCGGGCGGCGAGGTCCCGGAGCAGGTCGGCCATGTGCGCGGTGACCTCGCGGTAGGACTGTCCGCCGGGGAACGGGACGTCGATGCGGGCGCCGCGTTCGCTGTGGAGCTTGGCGTGGGGCATGCCGTTCCAGGCGCCATAGTCGACCTCGCGCAGCCGGGTGTCGGTGATGATCGGGATCCCGGTGCCGCCGAAGGCGAGTTCGGCGGTCTGGACGGCCCGGTGCAGGTCGGAGCAGTAGACGGCGTGCAGGCCGGTGCCGCGGCGGCGTTCGCCGAGGGCCCGGGCGAGGTCGATGCCGTCGGCGGAGAGCTCGCCGGGAAGCCAGCCGGTGGCGTGGCCGGTCTCGTTGTCGAGGGTGACGGAGTGCGTCTCGTAGACGAGGTCGACGGCCACGGTGCGCTCCTACAGTTGGGCGAGGTAGCCGGTGAGCTGCTGGTAGAACCACTGCCGCTTGGGTTCGAACTCGGCCTTGTCGAAGCGCTGGCTGGCGCCTTCGGTGACGAGGACCATGAGCAGGTAGCTGGTGTAGAGGCACAGCCGGGTCTGCTCGGCGGGGGTGAGCTCGCGGCCGAGCATGGCGTCGATGACGATGTCGGCCTGGTCGGGTGCGGCGAAGGCGATGGTGGGGACGAGTTCGGCGAGCGGGTCGGCGTAGAGGGCCCGGCCGGCGTCGATGATGGCCTCGACGCGCCAGCCCCAGCCGTTGTCGATGACGA
Source organism: Allocatelliglobosispora scoriae (assembly GCF_014204945.1). NCBI lineage: Bacteria > Bacillati > Actinomycetota > Actinomycetes > Micromonosporales > Micromonosporaceae > Allocatelliglobosispora > Allocatelliglobosispora scoriae. The sequence continues at coordinate 628,051 of NZ_JACHMN010000001.1, read as the reverse complement.
AGATGTTGCCGTCCCACAGGTCGAAGTGGACCAGGCTGGGGGTGGTGACCTCGTCGAGCAGGAGCGAGTGTTTGGCGACGAGGGCGGCGATCTGCTCGGCGGGCAGGGGCAGTTCGGCGTCGAACTCGATGGCGTCGAGGAGGATGTCGTCGATCATGGCGAGGAACGCGGCGCGCCAGCTCGGGGACCGGGTGCGGCCGTCGCGTCGGGGGTAGCCGAACAGGGGGCCGGTGAGTCCGGTGCTGCGGGCGGCGATCTCGCCGAGCTGGCGGCGGATGGCGAAGAGGTCCTCGGTGGGCAGCTTGTCGCGGACGGAGTCGAGGGTCTGGCCGCGCAGCATGTCCATGAGCAGAACCCCGCTGTCGGGGTCGCCGTAGCGCAGGGCCGGCAGCGGAACCCCGACGGTGATGGCGCGCTCGTAGAAGTGCATCTCGGCGCGGATGAGGTCTGATTCGTGGCGCAGCAGCCGGGGCCCGGCGGGCGGGGCGACCTTGAGGACGAGTTCGCGGCCGTCGGCGAGGCGTACGCCGTGGACGGCGTTGAAATAGCCGTCCGTGAACTCCGTCATGGCGATGATGGTGCCGCGCTGCTTGGCGAGTCCCTTGTGGACCAGGCTGGCGATCTCGCCAGGCGCGAGGCGAGGCTTGATCGCGTTCTGCACGTGCGTGATGGTAATCGGTTGCGAGCACAGCGTGTGCACCCGACCCGCGGTTGCGTTGTGCGGCAAACCGTGATCATTCCATAACCGCAGGCCACGCTTTGTTGCGATATGTGACGGGAGCTGGCGAGATCTCCCGGGTCGGGTCAGGTCGGCTGGGTGCCGGGCGGCAGGGTGCGCCAGGCCGCGGCTTCGGTGAGGTAGGCGTCGAGGGTGTCGCGCAGGGCGCGGGCGGAGTGGGTGAGGGCGACGTCGCGGCGGTGGGCCAGGGCGATGGTGCGATGGAACCCGGGCGGGGCGAGCGGCGTGACGCGCAGGCGGGGGCGCCCGGTCGCGGCCATGCTCGGGACGAGGGCCAGGCCGAGCCCTGCTTCGACGAGGCCGAGGACGGCGTCGAGTTCGCCGCCCTCGACGGCGAAGGTGGGGGTGAACCCGGCGGCACGGCAGGCGGCGAGGGTGACGTCGCGCAGGTCGTAGCCGGTGCGGAACATGACGAGGGGCTGGTCGCGCAGGTCGGTGATGCGCAGCGGCGGATGCTCGGTGGGCGGCGGCATCGCGGCGGAGGAGGCGACGACGAGGCTCTCGCGCAGGATCGGGGTGGCGGTGAGCGCCGGGTCGACGCCGGTGTCGGGGGCGATGATGAGGGCGAGGTCGAGCTCGCCGTGCAGGAGGTGGCGGACGAGGTCCTGGGAGCCGCCCTCTTCGAGGTGGAGGCTGATGCGCGGGTGGGCGTCGGCGAAGCGGCGCAGCACGGGCGCGACGAGGCTGACGCAGAGGCTGGGGGTGGCACCGAGGCGGAGCCGTCCGCGTTGCAGGCCGACGAGCTCGCGTACCTCCAGGCGGGCGGTGTCGGCGTCGGCGAGGATCCGCCGGGCCAGCGGCAGGAGGGCGGCGCCGGCGGGGGTGAGGGTGGCGCCGCCCCGGGACCGGCTGAACAGTTCGGCGCCGAGGTCGGCCTCGAGGGTGTGGATCTGCTTGCTCAGGGACGGCTGGCTGACGCCGACGGCCTCGGCTGCCTGGGTGAAGTGCCTGGTCTCGGCGACGGCGACGAAGGACCGGAGCTGCGCCAACTGCATGTCGATAGCTTATAGCTATGGGAATCGCTGCTGGGCAACCGTAAGCTCTGCGACCCAGGGTGCAACGTTTGGGCGCCCCGCGCGGACGTGACTGATGTGACCACCGACGTAGACACCGCCGACCCGCCCGCGCTGGAGCAGGTCTACCGGGAGCAGCGCATCGCGCTGACCCGGCTCGGCTACCTGCTCACCGGCTCCCGCGACCTGGCCGAGGACATCGTGCAGGCGGCGTTCGCCTCCGCCGCGCCGCGCTGGGACTCGATCGACCGGCCGCTGCCCTACCTGCGGCGGGCGGTGGTGAACATGGCCCGAGACGCCTACCGGCGGCGGGCCCGGGAGCGGGGCAGCCCTGCACCCGAGCCGGTGACCCACCTGCCCGAGGTCGACGAGGCGTGGGCGCACATCCGCCGGCTGCCGGACCGGCAGCGGGCGGTGGTGGTGCTGCGCTACTACGAGGACCTGCCGCTGACGGAGATCGCGGCGCTGCTGTCGCGTCCGGCGGCGACGGTGCGGTCCGACCTGTCCCGTGCGTTGAAGACCCTGAAGAAGGCGCTGACATGAAGCCGACCCCGTCCGACCCGGCGCTCGACGCCCGCCTGCGCAGCACGCTGCGGCAGGTAGCCGCCGCCGCGATCCCGCCCGGCCACCCCGAACCCGCTGCCCGTGCCGTCACCGCGCCCGCCCGCCGGCCTCGGCGCCGGTGGCGGCCGGCGCTCGTGCTCGCCGCTGTCCTGGTGCCGCTCACGGCCGCGGGGGTCGTCCTCGGCCGGGAGTACGTGGACCAGATCCCCCCGAAGAACGTGTTCTACACCGGTGTCGCCGCCGACGGCGAGCGCTACTGGCTGGTGCCGTCGTTCCATGACAACCCGTGCGATCCGGCGCTTCCCCACCCCGGGATCGAGTGGCTGCAGGAGGCGCGCAACTCGGTCGGCGGCGAGTGGGCGAGTGCCGGTTTCACCTACGGCGACTACGACGGGCGGACGTGCGCCGTCGACGAGGCGCCGTGGCTCGCCGATCCGGGCCGGGTCGGCGTGGGCAGCAGCCGGTTGGGCGCTGATGAGCAGGGCGAGCGGCTGTATGTCGTGGGCGCGCACCCGACGGTGGTGACGCTGCGGGTGACGGTGGGCGGGCGGACCTTCGACGTGGGGACGGTGCCGGTCCCGGGGCGAGCCGACGGTCCCCGCTACGCCGCGTTCCCGGTCCCGGCCGGGCAGCCGATCGAGGTGTCGATGCTGGACGGGGCGGGTGCCGTGGTGCCGGGCGGGCGGTGGGGCGCCGACGGCGACGGGCACCTCAGCTTCCTGACCAAGCCCACGTCGAAGTCGCAGGATTCGCGGTCCGCCTCGCCGGGTATCGAGATGCCATGACAGACGACGGCGAACGAATTCCGACAAGCGGGCCCGCGCTGCTCGACCAGACTCCGGTCGTCGAGCTACGTGACCAGGAGCTGCGGCGCGAGCTCACCAACGTCAAGGTCATGATGAAGGAGGCGCCGAGCAGCGTGCCGCTGGTGCGGGCGCTGTTCGAGCACCGGTTCACGGATCTGCGTGCCGAGCTGGACCGGCGCAGCAGCGCCTCCTCGCGCTGAACGGCGCTGATCCGGCCGGCTCGGTCGAGTCGGCCGGATCAGCGCCGGAAACAGCAGGCCAGCCCCCGGCGTGCCGGTCGGGGGCTGGCCTGCCCCCGTTGTGGTCAGTGCCAGTCGCTGATCATGACGTCGTCGGGTGCGGGGCTGCCGGTGCCGGTCTCCAGCAGCGACTTCAGGCTCATCAGGAAGATCGCCCACTTGGTGCTGCAGTGGTGCATGAACTCGTTCGGCTCCCGCCACCCGGTGTGGCTGAACAGGACGATGGTGTAGTCGCCCTCCTGCTTGAGCTCCCAGGTCACTGTGGTGCCGATCCACTCGGGCGGCCCGTCGACGACCAGCCAGGCCACGCGTTCACCCGGGGTGAGTTCGACGACGCGCATGTCGAAACCGCCGGGTACGAAGCGGAACGCGATCACCCCGCCTTGCTCGACGGATCCGGTCGTGTCGCGGGTCCACCAGCCGGCCAGGCCGTCGATCGTGGTCAGGGCGTCGTAGACCTTGTCGGGCGACGAGTTCGTGACACCGATTCTGTGCAGAATGTCCACCATGTCTACTCCTGTGTCGTGTCGTTGTCCTGGGCGCGCTGGATCGCCTCGGCGAGGCGCTTGATGCGGCGCAGGCGCGCGTCCCAGGCGTTGCCGACGGCGGCGAGCTGGGCCACCGCACGGGCGAACTGCGCCTCGTCGACCCGGTATCGCATTTCGCGCCCGGCCGGGGTGACCCGGACCAGCCCGGCCCGGTCCAGGACGCCGAGGTGCTTCGCGACGGCCTGCCGGGTCACCGGCAGGTGCTCGCTGAGGCTCGTCGCCGTCCCCTCGCCGTCGGCGAGGAGCAGGTCGAGCATCCGGCGGCGGGTCGGGTCCCCGAGCGCCGACCAGAGCTCGTCGTCGACGGCGACCGTCATGACGACGACACCAGTCGGGCGAGGTAGGCGCCGAGGCGGGGGATGAAGTGGTCCCAGCCCCGCACGTGGTCCTGGTAGGCGTGCTCCAGGACTGCGGCCTCCCAGCCCCGCTCGCGGAAGCCGGTCTCGGTCATCCGCACCCGGGTGCCCGCGCCCGACGGCTCCAGGTCGAAGGTGACCAGCAGCGAGTTGTCCGGCCCGGGTGCGTCGCCCGCCTCATAGACCCAGCGGAACGCGAACCGGCGCGGTGGCTCGGCCTCGACGACCGTGATCGGTTCGATCTTCGGCTCCTCGGATGCGGCGCCGTGGAAGACGATGTGCCCCTCGGCGCCGACCACCGGCTTGATCTCCGCCTCGTCCGGCCACCACTCCTTCAGGTGCTCAGGGCTGCTGATGACCTCGAAGACGACCGCCGGGGAGGCGTCCACGTGGATCTCGCGCTCGATGCTTCCGTACTCCATGATCATCCCTCTTTCGCAACGTTCGGTTGCGTATTACGGTAGATCGTCGCGGCGAGATGTGCAACATTTGGTTGCGCATGTGGGTAGGGAAACGCCCGGCTGGCGTACCAGCCGGGCGTTTCGGTTCTTCGTCAGACGGCCGCGAGGTGCGGTGCGGCCGGGACCTCGGCGGCGGCCGGCTCCAGCGCGATCCGGAGCACGTCGGCGACGTCGGCGAGCGGGTGGATCCGCAGGCCGGCGCGGACCTCCTCGGGGAGGTCGTCAAGGTCGGGCTCGTTGCGGGCCGGGATGATCACGTCGCTGAGGCCGGCCCGGTGCGCGGCGAGCAGCTTCTGCTTCACCCCGCCGATCGGCAGGACCCGCCCGGCGAGGGTGACCTCGCCGGTCATGCCGATGTCGGACCGCACCGGCCGCCCCGAGGCCAGCGACGCCAGGGCCGTGACCATCGTGATGCCGGCGCTCGGGCCGTCCTTGGGGACCGCGCCCGCCGGGACGTGCAGGTGGATGCGGCGTGCGGCGAGCGCGTTGGGGTCCAGGCCCAGCTCGCGGCCGTGCGACCGCAGGTAGGACAGGGCGATGTGCGCGGACTCCTTCATCACATCGCCGAGCTGGCCGGTGAGGGTCAGGCCCGGCTCGCCCTCCATCGAGGTCGCCTCGATGAAGAGCACGTCGCCACCGGCTCCGGTGACCGCGAGCCCGGTCGCGACGCCGGGGACCGCGGTGCGCTCGGCCGACTCCGGCGTGAACCGGGGCCGCCCGAGGTAGCCGACGAGATCGCCGACACCGACGTTGACCTGCCCATCCGTCCCGGCGAGGGCCACCGCGACCTTGCGGAGGATCTTCGCCAGCGCTCGTTCGAGCTGGCGTACGCCGGCCTCCCGCGTGTACTCCCCGGCGATCAGCGCCAGCGCCTCCTCGGAGACGGTGACGTCGCCGGGGGAGAGCCCGGCCCGGTCGAGCTGCCGGGGCAGCAGGTGGTCGCGGGCGATGCCGACCTTCTCCTGCTCGGTGTATCCGTCGAGGGTGACCAGCTCCATCCGGTCCAGCAGCGGGCCCGGGATGTTGTCCACGACGTTGGCGGTGGCGAGGAACAGCACGTCCGACAGGTCCAGGTCGACCTCGAGGTAGTGGTCGCGGAAGGTGTGGTTCTGCGCGGGGTCGAGGACCTCGAGCAGGGCCGCGGCCGGGTCGCCGGAGAAGCCGGTGGTGAGCTTGTCGACCTCGTCGAGCAGGATCACCGGGTTCATCGAACCGGCTTCGCGCAGCGCCCGGACGATCCGGCCGGGCAGGGCGCCGACATAGGTACGCCGGTGGCCGCGGATCTCGGCCTCGTCGCGGATGCCGCCGAGGGAGACCCGGACGAAGTTGCGGCCCAGGGCCCGGGCGACGGACTCGCCGAGACTGGTCTTGCCGACCCCGGGCGGACCGCCCAGCGCCAGCACCGCACCGGACCCGCGACCGCCGACGACCTGCAGGTTGCGGGCGGCGCGCCGGTTGCGGACGGCGAGGTGCTCCAGGATCCGGTCCTTCACGTCGGCGAGACCGGTGTGGTCGGCGTCGAGGGTCGCCCGCGCCGCGACGAGGTCGGTGTTGTCCTCGGTCCGCACGCCCCACGGCACGTCGAGCACCGTGTCGAGCCAGGTGCGGATCCACCCGGCCTCCGGGGTGGCGTCGCTGGCGCGCTCGAGCTTGCCGACCTCCTGCAGGGCCGCGGCGCGGACCTTCTCCGGCAGGTCGGCGGCTTCGACCCGGGTGCGGTAGTCGGCCGAGCCGTCGGGCTCGTCCTCGCCGAGCTCCTTGCGGATCGCGGCGAGCTGCTGGCGCAGCAGGAACTCCCGCTGCGACTTCTCGATGCCCTCGCGGACATCGGTGCTGATCTGCTCGGCGACCTGCTGCTCGGCGAGGTAGTCGCGGACCCAGCCGATGAGCAGCTCCAGCCGGTGCGCGGCGTCGGGTGCCGCGAGCAGCTCCATCTTCTGCTCGACGGACAGCCACGGCGCGTAGCCGGCGGAGTCGGCGAGCTGCACCGGGTCGGTCATCCGCTCGACCGCGTCGACGACCTCCCAGGCGGAGCGCTGCTGGAGCAGCGACGTGAGCAGGGCCTTGTACTCCCGCGCCAGCTCGCGGGTGCGGCCGGTGGGCGCGGGTTCGTCGAGGAGTTCGGCCTCCACCCACAGGGCTGCGCCCGGACCGGGTACGCCGGACCCGATCCGCGCGCGGGAGACACCCCGCAGGACCGCGGCGGGTTCGCCGCCCGCGAGACGGCCGACCTTCTCCAGGATCGCGGTGACCCCGTGGCTGGCGTAACCGCCGTCGATGCGCGGCACCGCGAGCAGGGTCTTGTCGCCGGCCGAGCGGGCGGCGTCGACGGCGGACTGGGTGGTGGAGTCGAGGGTGACGCGGATGACCATGCCCGGGAGCAGGACCGCGTCGGTCAGGGGAAGAACGGGATATGTCGACATCTGACACCTGCCATCGTGAAGTTGAGCGTGTCAGGCTCAAGTCGCGACGGGGTCGGTCTGTTCCACGGCGGCCCTCGATGTGACGCAGGCCACTTGCCCCGTCACTCCGCGCTGCGCTCGTGCCCGGATCGTCATAGGGTGACGGGTATGAGCCGGGTAATCGCTGACATCTCCATGTCCCTCGACGGATACGTCACCGCGCCGGGCGTCGACATGGAACACGGGCTGGGCAAAGGCGGGGAGTCCCTGCACACGTGGGTCTTCGCCAAGGACAGCCCGGAAGACGCGGCCATCACCGAGCGGAGCATGGCCGAGACCGGCGCCGTGATCATGGGTCGGCGGACGTTCGACTTCATCGACGGACCCAACGGGTGGAACGACGAGCTCGGCTACGGCGCGGGGCCTGACCAGGCGACCAGCGGACCGCCCGTCTTCGTCGTGACGCACTCCGCCCCGGCGTCGTGGCGGCTGGGGGCGCGGTTCCGGTTCGCGGGCAGCGTCGCCGAAGCCGTCGAGCAGGCGCTCGCCGCCGCCGGTGGCAAGGACGTGGTCGTGATGGGCGGCGGGGACGTGGTGCGGCAGGCGGTGCTGTCGGGGTACGCCGACGAGCTGCGGATCCACCTGTCGCCGGTGCTGCTCGGCGGCGGGACGCCGCTGTTCGCCGGCGACGGTGCCACGGTCGCCCTGCAGCAGACCGACGTGGTCGTGACCCCGTACGCCACGCACCTCACCTACCAGGTCGGCGGCTGAGGAGTCACCGCAGATCGCCGTCGCCGTGCAGGACTCCGCGGGCCTGCCGGTCGGCGAGCTTGGCGATGTTGCGCGCGGCGACGTCCTCCAGCCGGATGCCGAGCCGGGTGCACAGCTCCGACAGGTACCACAGGACATCGCCCAGCTCCATGGTCAGGGCATCCCGGTCGGCGTCGGTGACGACTCCGGCGCGGTCCCGGAAGATCTTCTTCACCTTCCCGGCCACCTCGCCGGCCTCGTTGACCAGCCCCAGGGTGGGATAGACGATGGGGTGGTCGGTCGCGATCGGCGCCCCGGTGCGGGCGGCGGCCTGCTGATAGGCGCTGAAGTCGACGGTGCTCTGCTCTGTCACGACCGCCAGTCTGGCCCCTGGCCGCAGGACCGGCCCGGGCGGACCCGCCGCCGGTGCGGCCCGGCGCAGCGCTGGCTACCGTGGCGGGATGACAGGGGCGGGGCCGGGCATCAGCCTGGCGGAGCGGTTCTACCGGGAGGCCGTCGCGCCGCTGCTCGGCCGGGTGCCGCACGGGGCGGCGCTGCTCGGGGACGGGTCGGAGGTGCTCGGCTTCGACGACGGCGTCTCCACCGACCACGACTTCGGACCGCGCGTCCAGCTCTTCCTGCCGCCCGGCACCGATCCCGCCCCGGTCCACCGGCTCCTGGGAGGCCTGCCGGAGCGGTTCGAGGGGTTCCCGGTCGCGTACGTCGACACCGACAGCCACGACGGGCAGCCGTCCCATCAGGTCGAGGTCACCACCGCCGCCGCGTTCTTCGCCGCGCGGACCGGTACCGACCCGGCCGACGGGATGGGCGTCGCGGACTGGCTGCTCACACCCACCCAGATCCTCGGCTCGCTCACCGCCGGGGAGGTCTTCGCCGACCCGGACCGCGCCCTTGAGATCCGGCGTGCCGCCCTGAGCTGGTACCCCGACGACGTGTGGCGGTACGCCCTCGCCGCCGGGTGGCTGCGGATCGCGCAGGAGGAGGCGTTCACCGGGCGCACCGGCAGCACCGGCGACGACCTCGGCTCCCGCGTCGTCGCGGCGAGGCTGGTCCGGGACCTGATGCGCCTGGCGTTCCTCGCCGAGCGCCGCTGGGCGCCTTACGGCAAGTGGTTCGGGCGGGCCTTCGCCGGACTGCCCGTCGCCGCGAGCCTCACCGGCACCCTCGACACCGCGCTCGCGGCCACTGACTGGCGCGAACGCGAGCACGCCCTGGCCGCAGCAGCCTGCGTCGTCGCGGCCGCCACCAACGAGCTGGGCCTGTGCCCGCCGGTCGACCCGTCGCCGCGCCGCTACTACACCCGCGACATCGAGGTCGTCGGCGCGGACCGGTTCACCGTCGCGCTCACCGCCGCCATCACCGACCCGGTGCTGCGGGGCGTCCTGGACCGGCTCGGACATCGGCACGGCGGCCCGGTCGGCACCCTGCCCGGCACCGTCGACCAGGCCGTCGACTCCGCCGACATCCTGTGCCACCCCGACCGCTGCCGGGCGCTCGCGCCCGTGCTCGGCCTGGTGTGACCCTGGTAACTGGCGTGACTGATCGCTCACACCCCGCCACGCTCACCGTTGCGCGCAATGCCGGGTTTCGCCCGATGATCAGTGACCCGGAAGGCGCACAGGCTGCTCACAGATAGCCGCTGGCTATTGAGAAGACGCAGTTCATGCATTGGACCATATGGCCAACCCGCTCCTAGCGTTTTCTCCGTGGTAGTAGCTTCCCCGCCCCGCGCCAGGGCCGCCGTTCCCCTCCCGCCCCGGGCCACCCGGCCCACGCCGGGACGCTCCACCGTCGCGCTCAAAGCCCTCATGGCCGGCACCGGACTGCTGCTCGTCGGGTTCCTGCTCGCGCACATGGCCGGCAACCTGAAGATCTTCGTCGGCGGCGAGGCGTTCGACCACTACGCGCACTGGCTGCGCGGGCTCGGCTCGCCGGTGCTGCCCGAGACCGGCTACCTGTGGCTGCAGCGGACGGTGCTGTCCCTCGCGGTCGTCGGCCACATCTGGGCCGCGACCGTCCTCACGGTCCGCGCGAAGAAGGCCCGACCCGTCCGGTACGCACACCGCAAGCCGGTCCAGGGCAGCTACGCCGCTCGTACCATGCGCTGGGGCGGGGTCATCGTCCTGGCCTTCATCGTGTGGCACATCCTGGACCTCACGGTCGGTGCGGTGAACCCGGTGGGTGACCCGGCGCACCCGTTCGCCAACGTCGTGGCCGACTTCGCGCCGAGCCGCTGGTACATCACCGCGTTCTACGCCCTCTCGATCATCCTGCTCGGGTTCCACCTGCGCCACGGCGTGTGGAGCGCCCTGCAGACCCTCGGCGTCAGCAACGCCCGCCGCCAGCGCGCCCTCAAGGGCGTGGCGCTGGCGCTGGCCGTGGTGCTCGTCGTCGGCTACCTCTCCGTGCCCTTCGCAGTGATGACGGGATTGGTGAAATAGATGGACACCTACTACACCGACGGCGACCCGATCGCGGACGGCAAGGCGCCGCAGGGCCCGATCGAGGACCGCTGGGAGCGGCGCCGGTTCGAGGCGAAGCTCGTCAACCCGGCCAACAAACGCAAGCTCACCGTCATCGTCGTCGGCACCGGACTGGCCGGGGGATCAGCAGCGGCGACCCTGGGCGAGCTCGGCTACCAGGTGAAGAGCTACTGCTTCCAGGACAGCCCCCGGCGGGCGCACTCGATCGCCGCGCAGGGTGGCATCAACGCGGCGAAGAACTACCGCAACGACGGTGACAGCGTGCACCGCCTCTTCTACGACACCGTCAAGGGCGGCGACTTCCGCAGCCGCGAGTCCAACGTGCACCGCCTCGCCCAGATCTCCACCGAGATCATCGACCAGTGCGTGGCGCAGGGGGTGCCGTTCGCCCGCGAGTACGGCGGCCTTCTCGACACCCGCTCCTTCGGCGGCGCCCAGGTGTCGCGGACCTTCTACGCCCGGGGCCAGACCGGTCAGCAGCTGCTGCTCGGGGCGTACCAGGCATTGGAGCGGCAGATCGCGGCCGGGACCGTGCAGATGAACTCCCGCCACGAGATGCTGGAGCTGATCGTCGTGGACGGCAAGGCGCGCGGCATCGTCGTGCGCGACCTCGTCACCGGGGAGGTCACCACCGAGTTCGCCGACGCCGTCGTGCTCGCCTCCGGCGGCTACGGCAACGTGTTCTTCCTGTCCACCAACGCCAAGGGCTGCAACGTCACCGCCGCCTGGCGGGCGCACCGGCACGGTGCGCTGTTCGCGAATCCCTGCTACACGCAGATCCACCCCACCTGCATCCCGGTCTCCGGCGACCACCAGTCGAAGCTGACCCTGATGAGCGAGTCGCTGCGCAACGACGGCCGGGTCTGGGTGCCCAAGCGCGCCGGCGACGACCGCGCCCCCGGTGCGATCGGCGAGGACGAGCGCGACTACTACCTGGAGCGGATCTACCCCGCCTTCGGCAACCTGGTGCCCCGCGACATCGCCTCGCGCGCGGCGAAGAACGTCTGCGACGAGGGACGCGGCGTCGGTCCCGGCGGGCTCGGCGTCTACCTCGACTTCGCCGCCGCCATCGGCCGCCTCGGCCGCGACGCCGTCGAAGCCAAGTACGGCAACCTCTTCGAGATGTACGAGCGGATCACCGGCGAGGACCCCTACACGGTGCCGATGCGGATCTACCCCGCCGTGCACTACACGATGGGCGGCCTGTGGGTCGACTACGACCTCCAGTCCACGATCCCGGGCCTGTTCGTCATCGGCGAGGCGAACTTCTCCGACCACGGCGCCAACCGGCTCGGCGCGTCCGCGCTGATGCAGGGCCTCGCCGACGGGTACTTCGTCCTCCCCAACACCATCGGCGACTACCTCGCCGCCGGGCCGTTCCCGAAGATCGACGCCGACACCCCCGAGGTCGCCGCAGCCCGCCGCATCGTCGAGGACCGGATCACCCGGCTGCTCGCCGTCAACGGCGACCGCACGGTCGACTCCTTCCACCGCGAACTCGGCCGCATCATGTGGGAGTACTGCGGCATGGAGCGCACCGACGAGGGCCTGCGCAAGGCGATCGGCATGATCCGCGACCTGAAGGCCGAGTTCTGGCAGCGGGTGCGTGTTCCGGGCGGCGAGGAGGGCTTCAACCAGTCCCTCGAACGCGCCGGCCGGGTCCTGGACTTCTTCGAGCTCGGCGAGCTGATGTGCATCGACGCCCTGCACCGCACGGAGAGCTGCGGCGGGCACTTCCGCGCCGAGTCGCAGACCGACGAGGGCGAGGCCCAGCGCGACGACGAGAACTTCTCCTACGTCGCGGCCTGGGAGTACACCGGCGGCGACCCGATCCTGCACAAAGAGGACCTGGTCTTCGACTACGTCCACCCGAGCCAGCGGAGCTACAAGTGAAGTTGACACTGCGCATCTGGCGCCAGGAGACCCCGCAGGTCAAGGGCAGGATGGTGACCTACCCGATGGACGACGTGTCGCCGGACATGTCGTTCCTGGAGATGCTCGACGTCCTCAACGAGCGGCTCACCCTCGACGGACAGGAGCCGGTCGCCTTCGACCACGACTGCCGCGAGGGCATCTGCGGCGCGTGCTCGCTGGTGATCAACGGCGTACCGCACGGACCGGAGAAGGCGACCACCACCTGCCAGCTGCACATGCGGCACTTCACCGACGGCGAGACCGTCGACATCGAGCCATGGCGGGCGCGGGCGTTCCCGGTCGTGAAGGACCTCGTCGTGGACCGGTCGGCGTTCGACCGGATCATCGCCGCCGGCGGCTACATCAGCGCCCCGACCGGATCCGCGCCCGACGCGCACGCGACGCCGGTGCCCAAGCCCGACGCGGACGCGGCGTTCGAGGCCGCGACCTGCATCGGCTGCGGCGCCTGCGTGGCGGCGTGCCCCAACGGGTCCGGGATGCTCTTCACCGCCGCGAAGATCACCCACCTGGGCCTGGTGCCGCAGGGCCAGCCCGAACGCGACTCGCGGGTCCTCGACATGGTCGCCACCCACGACGAGGAGGGCTTCGGCGGCTGCACCAACACCGGCGAGTGCACCAGCGTCTGCCCCAAGGGAATCCCCCTGTCGGCGATAGCGGGCCTGAACAAGGACTACCTGCACGCCCTGCGCGCCCGCTCCTGACCGCTCCTTCCTGAATTTTAATGCTGGACACGCCGCGAAAACTGCAACAAATGTCAGGATCGATTCCGACACCGGCGAGTCAGCATTAAAGTTCAGGGAACTTGAACGGCGGGCACCCCCGACCGGGGGTGCCCGCCGTCGCCTTCGATGACTACTTCGTGGGGCTGGCGGTCGGCGCCGGGCCGTGGCCAACGCGGCCGCCGAACCCAGGCCCGCCCAGTACGCCGGCCGACTGCGCCTTGATGATCGCGTCCGCCTCCGCCTGGGTCAGCTTGCCGTCCTTGACCGCCTGGTCCAGGCGCTCCTTCAGCTTCGCCGCCCGATCGGCCTTCTGATCGCCCTCCGCGGGCTTGTCACCCGTCGTCGGCCGGAGTTCGTCGCGGACCTTCGTCAGCGCGTCGGCGACCTTCTGCTCGTCGATGCCGAGCTCCTTGGCGAGCGCGGCGGCGAGCTTCTGCTGGTCCGGACCGCGCTGCTTGACCGTGCCCGGGGAAGCGGACGACGACGTCGACGGCGACGGGGTGGCGTCCTCGGCGTAGGCGACGGCGGGGACCGCGATGCCGACAGCCAGCACACCCGACGCACCGAGCAGCAGAACGGACTTCTTCGACAATTTCTTCATGGGGGTTCCATGCCTCCTAGTCGATCGGTGAGACACGACCGTGACCTGCGTTTCTCCAAGAACCCCCAGGTCAACCTCATAGAACCCTGGCAGTCGTCCACGAACGGCGATCGTCGCGCAGTCCAAGATCGCCGCAACTCTTCAAGAGTTGGCCCTATTCGGGGACGGCAGGCGGCGCCGTTATCGTGGCGGGGTGGTTCGGCCCGAGTACGCGTTGACGCCCGCCGTCCGGGCCGCCCTGCCGGAGCTGCCGTGGCACCTGCCCGCGCAGCGGCTCGGGCTGGGGGAGGAGTCCGCCGCCTACCGGCTCGGGGACGTCGTGGTGCGGGTGGGGCCGGTGTGGCGTACCGATGCGGAGATCTTGTGGTTTGGAGAGCTCGCGGCGACGGCCCGGACGTTCGTGCCGGAGGCGATCGCGCCGCTGCGGGCGCCCGTGCGCGTCGGCGGGCACCCGGTCACGGTGTGGCCGTTCGTCGAGGGCGAGCCGACCCGGCGCGGAAACCCGCAGTCCAGGGCGCAGGCGGCGCGGATCCTCGCCGGGATCCACGCGGCGCTCGCCACCGCGCCCGGGACGCGGGTGACCGCGATGACACAGGCCGACGCGGCCGACCTCCACGATCCGGAGCTCGACGCCTGGATCGCGGAGTTCGACCGGGCGGGCGGCCGCGTCCAGGCGCTGCACGGCGACTTCTGGCCCGGCAACTCCCTGACCAGCGCCGACGGGCGGATCGTCGCGGTCCTGGACTGGGACGACGCGTGGGTGCAGCGCCGCGAACGGGAGCTCGCCCACGCGGCGTGGGAGTGGGGCGACGGACTCGATACGGGCAGCCTGGACGGGGTGCGGGAGTTCCTCGCCGCCTACGGTGAGCACGGGCTCGACGAGGTGGCGCTGCGGCAGCTCATCCGGGAGCGGCTGCGGTTCGAGATCCGCTACGCGCGCAGCCGCCCCGAGGTCCTCGACGACGACGATCTCGTCTACCACGCCGACCAGGCTGCGGCATTCCACGCGCTCCGGCCGTCGTGAGCTGCGAAAATCAGGGCATGACTGGACGCGTGGTGCACTTCGAGATTCCCGCGGACGACCTCGCCCGCGCGCAGGACTTCTACCGTGAGGCGTTCGGGTGGAACATCGTGTCGATGCCCGAGCTGCAATACACCATGGTCAGCACGACGCCGATCGACGAGCAGGGCATGCCGACGGAGCCGGGCGCGATCAACGGCGGCATGCTGGCCCGGCAGTCGCCGATCACGAACCCCGTCATCACGATCGACGTCGAGGACATGGATGCCGCGATCGACAAGCTGGAACGCGCCGGCGGCACCCTCGTCCGCAAGCCGCAGGCGGTCGGCACCATGGGCATCGCCGCCTACTTCACCGACCCCGAGGGCAACACGCTGGGCCTCTGGCAGACCACCAGCTCCTGATCTAGGCTCCGCCTGGTGATGACGACCGAGCGGCTCGAACTGCGCGAGTTCACCTACGAGCTCGCCGAGCAGATCGTCGCGGGCGAGCGCGAGGACACCTGGGCGGCCGACTACCCGACCGGCGGCGACGTCGTGGTCGCGCAGCACGTGCTGCGGGCGCAGCTGCGCGGTGAGTGGGTGCCCTACCAGCTCGTCCTGCGCGAGTCCGGCACCGTCATCGGCGGTGCCGGCTACCACGGCCCGCCCAACGTCGAGGGAACGGTCGAGGTCGGCTACGGGGTCGCGGTGTCACACCAGGGCCGGGGGTACGCGACCGAGGCGACCCGGGCGCTGGTGGAGCGGGCGATCGAGCTGGGTGCGCACCGGGTCGTGGCGCACACCGACGGGAGCAACGCCGCGAGCCGGCAGGTGCTGGAGAACCTGGGCTTCGCACTGGTCCGCGCCGAACCTCAGGTGGAGGACGGCTACTACTACATGCTGACGTTCTGAACCGCCGGGTAAACCGGTGCGGTAGGCGCCCCCATTCTTCCGCGGTATCTTTCGCCGCCCGGCTTGCCTGCTCCGGACCGCATTGATCTCCTTGAGGCCCTGCCTACTGACAAGGAGTGTCCATGCATCGCAGCACGCGCACCATCGGCCCTGTCCGCCGGATCATGACGGCCCTGCTTCTCGCGGTCGGCCTGATGGCCGTCTCCGGCGTGATCGCCGCACCGGCCTCCGCGGGGGTCGACGCGACCGGCTGCACCGCGTACGGCTGCTACGGCGCCGACGGTTGGGGTTCCGGCTACGGCATGTGGGTGTCCGACGGCGACAAGATGTGGGTCTGCGACAGCTACCCCGACGGCAAGTCGGTCGCGGTCATGGCGGTCGTGGAGCCCGGTGGTCCGACGATCGTGAAGTGGCACACCACCGGCGCGAACAAGTGCACCGAGCGGTCCTTCGGCAACCTTCCCGAGGGCAGGCTGGTCGTGTTCTTCGCCTGCCTTGGCAACAACCTCATCGTGGACGAGAGCACCTGCGGCGACATCAAGAAGGCGTACGCGTAGGAGGCTTACGCGTAGGAGCGGCGGAGACGACCGCGGCGGCCACGGCTGCCCGGTCGTCTCCGCCGCCGAAAGCTATTATTATAAGATGACGTTCTGATGCGTCGATCCGTACGATGGCGAACCATGCGGCTGGAACTCGTCACCAAGGACAACGTGCACAAGGTCTGCAAGGTCAAGGTGCACCCCCATCAGGAGGTGTTCGTCGCTCCGGTCGCCAAGTCGCTGGCCGAGGCCTACGTCTACCCCGACGCCGCCTGGCCGCGCGCGATCGTCGACGGTGATCGCATCGTCGGGTTCGTGATGGTCGCGATCCAGCCCGACGATCCGATCGAGGCCTACCGGTTCTGCCTGTGGCGCCTCATCATCGACGCCGACGAGCAGGGCAAGGGCTACGGGCGGTTCGCGGTGCAGGCGGTCGCCGAGGAGGGCCGTCGGCGCGGCATCGGGCAGCTGCACAGCACCTGGCACCCCGGCGACGGCGGGCCGGAGGAGTTCTACGTGCGGCTGGGCTTCGTCCTCACCGGCGAGGTGCTCGACGACGAGACGGTCGGCGTACTCCAGCTCTGAGAGGGTCGGTCAATTCGGCCCTCGTCGGCGATAATCGCGAGCATGGGAAAGGTCCATGAGCGCATTGACGGTCGCTTGCGCGAGTTCATCGAGTCTCAGCACATCTTCTTCACCGCCACCGCGCCTCTGACCGGCGACGGCAAGGTCAATCTGTCCCCGAAGGGTTTGGCCGGGTCGCTCGCGATCCTCGACGAGGTGACCCTCGCCTATCTCGATTTCGCCGGTAGTAATGCCGAGACCATCGCCCACCTGCGCGAGAACGGTCGCATCACGTTGATGTGGTGTGCCTTCCAGGGGCCGCCCAACATCGTTCGGGTGCACGGACGGGGAGAGCCGGTGTTCCGTGACGACCCCCGGTGGGACGGGTTGATGGCCCGCTTTCCCGACATCGACACCAGCCTGCACGGTCACCGGGCCATCATCGTGGTGCACGCCGACCTGATCCGGGACTCGTGCGGGTTCGCCGTGCCTCTGATGACCTACGACGATGATCGTGACCAGCATGCCAAACGGTTCGCGCGCGAGGACGATGACTCGCTCGACGCCTATTTCCACAGCAAGGACCACATCGCGACGAGCCTCGACGGGCTGCCAGGCCTGCCGCTGCCGTTGCCGCCGACACCCGCGCGCCGCTGAACGCCTGCGGTGGGGAGCCCACCAAACCCAAGATCGCCGCAACTCTTCAAGAGTTGGTCCTAAGAGCTCTTAGGACCAACTCTTGAAGAGTTGCGGCGATCTTGGTGGTGCGGCGGGATCAGTCGCGGTGGAAGAATATGTCGTCGAGGTCGCCGTGGAACTGGTCGGTCTGCGAGTCGACCTTGTTCGCCGAGATCACCCTCGCGCCGATCGCGGCCGCGCCCGTCGGGGTGATCGCGCCGAGGGCGACGGTCTTGGTCAGCACCGACGCGAGCAGCCCGGTGCTGAGGTCCGTGATCCGGATCTCGAAGACGTTGCCGGTGAGCCGCGAGCACTTGACCTTGTACCAGACGTTGTCGGTGAGGGTGAACTTCGGATCGCCGGGGCCGGGGACGAGGACCGCGGTGGTCCCGTCGGACCAGCGGCACGACGGCGTCCAGTAGTCGGCCTGCAGCTTCCACTGGTGCAGGCCCGTGCCCGCGCTGCCGAACTGGATGACGTTCATCCCGGCGGTGACGGAGGAGGCCCCGGTGTGCAGGCGGATGTTGGCACCGAAGGTGAAGGTGCTCGTTCCGCCGCCGTTGGCGACGAGGGTGCTGGAGGAGGCCGGGGTGATCAGGGCCTGCGGGCACGGTGCGGTGGCGCATTCGGTGCCGCCGAAGGCGAGGTAGGGATCGGTGGTGCCGGGGTCCGTCACCGAGGTGACGGTGCCGCTGTTGGCGGTGCTCACTGTGCCGTCGTTGAGGTTGCTGGAGCTGTCGGTGACGACGGTGGCCGAGGACATCGTGCCCTGGTAGCGCAGCTCGTAGTAGGGGACGGCGTGGGCCGGAGCGGCGGCGGCGACCGCCAACGCCAGTCCGGCCGTGATCGCGATGGCCTTGCGCCGCATGGCTGATACCTGCTTCCGGTCGAGGGGAGGCGGGTCGAATCACGCCCTGCGGCCACTGTTGCATCCATGTGTGACGATGAACAGAGCTTCCGGTGACGGCTTGCCGTCATGGTTGGCGGAGACGACCGCTGCAGCGTTGCCCGGTCATCTCCGCGGCGAGATGGTCAGCAGTTGCGATACACGTGATCGGCCATGTTGCGGTATGGCGTCACGTCGGCGTCGGTCTTGTTGGCGGAGCTGACCGAGAAGAGGAACAGGTCGTCGGAGTGATCGGGCTGGGTGCGGTGGTTGAGATAGGAGACCGACCCGCTGCTGAAGTTGTAGTGCACGGACTCGGTCCGGTCGTGCCAGCCCCACCAGGCGAGGTCCTGCCAGCCGCAGTCCGACAATTTGCCTCGGGGATAGGTGTAGTTCACCCCGTCGTAGAAGCAGAACCAGCCTGACGGGCAGTCGGCGGTCGCCGCCAGGGAGGAGCGCGGCCGGGTGAGCGTGACGACGAACTTCCCGCCGTCGTAGCTGATCTCGTTGGGGCCGATCTGGACACCGCCGGGTGCGGCGGCGAGGTAGTCGTCGATCAGCTCCTGCGCGGAGTGCGGCGCCGGCGTCGGCGCGGCCTGGGCGGGAGCGGGCGGTGCGGTGAGGGAGAGAACGACGGTGGCGATGACGGCCCACCGTCCTCTGACGGCCATGGGGTGCCTCCTGACTAGTGCGGGTCGCTGCTCGCTGAGGGTTAATGAGTCAGCGCTTACCGTAACGGTGACACTGCGTAGCAACCCCTTACCCCGCTTATGTCAGCGGCAGTGCAGAAATCAATTGCGGCCCTCCACTTCATGGCTTCCCTGGTGGCACATGGTGTGCCATCGGCCAAGCTCAGTGCGGGTCGCGCTTGCAAATCGACCGGGCTAGGTCGTAACTGATTTGTGACGTCATGGAGTGCCCGTGCGGGACAACTCCTATGTGGGCGCCCACCCCGCCCGCCACCGCGACGATCTCCAACCATCGCCCGGTGTTTCACAGTGGTCAGGAGCAGCGAGTGACCAGCGACGGTCCCCGTAGTGAAGCGTGGCATGACGCGCTGACCGATAAGTACCGCGACGAGGTGCTGCGCATGCTGGTACGCAACCTCGGCGGCTACCCCGAGGAGGCACGGGACCTGACGGCGCACACCTTCGAGACCGCCTGGCGGCGGCGTGACCACGTGCCCGACGACCCTCGGGCCTGGCTGATGCGCACCGCCCGCAACTTCCTGCGCAACCACCTGCGCGCCAACCACCGGCGCCCGCTCGACCTGGTCGAGCCGGACGTGATGAACACCCCCGGCTGGCTGGTGACCGAGGACATCAGCGACACGATCAGCACGCTCGTCGACGTGAAACGGGCTCTGCTGCTGCTCGAACGCGAGGAGCAGGTCCTGCTCTGGGCACGTTATGTGGACGACGCGACCACCGCCGAGCTCGCGTCATCGCTCGGGATCAGCCAGAACGCCGTACACCAGCGGCTTGTCCGGGCGCGGACCAACCTGCGGCGCCTGGTGGAGCGCAACCCCGGCGCTGCCGAGCGCGGGCCGGGCGTCGATGCGAGGGGGAGTTTGCAGCGATGAAGGACAACGAGTATTTCGAGGATCTGACGCGGCGCGCGGCGCGGGCGACCGACCCGTGGCGCCACGTCGACCCCGGGCCGCCGCTCTCCGCGGCGGACCTGAGACGCCAGGCCGAACGGCCCGACCGCCAGCCCTCGGGCTGGAACCGGCTCCGCGAGCTGGTCGGCGGCCGGGCGCGGCCGGGGGTGATGACCTGGCCGAGGACCGGTGTCGTCGGCGGCGTGGTGCTGGCGCTGCTCGTCGCCGTCGGCGTCGGCTTCGCCCAGACGCCGGGCGCCGCGCCGGACGCCGTCTACGGTGCGCCGGGATCGCTGCGGCTGGAGTTCCCCGGCGACGCGCCGGCCGCCCGGGACACCCTCAAGGAACTCGCGGCCCGCGTCGCCGCCGTCCACGACGACCCCGGCACGGGCGGCTACTCCTACCTGCGGGTGCAGACCTGGTCGGCGGACCTCACCTCGGGGAAGGCCGCCTACACCGGCACCTTCACCGCCGCCGACGAGCAGCTCTGGGTGGCCGGCGACCGGTCCGGGCGCCGGGTGATCACCGACCTGCCGGCCCAGCGCGCGGGGGCCGTCACCGCCGAGCGCACCGGGCCGAACCCGCCCGCGCGCGCCGATGCCCGTGACGTCGCCGAGTTCGCCCCCGGGGAGCTCAGCCTCGTCATCGACGAGGTCTCCAGCGAGCCCTCGATCTTCGCCGGGCAGCTCGCCTACCACGACTCGTCGCCCGGCCCGCAGGCCCCGCTGCGGTCCATCGCGGCGATCTGCCGCTACCACCTGCTCACCCCGGCGCAGCGGGCGGTCGCGCTCACCGTGCTCGCCAACACCGACGGGGTCCTGTTCCGCGGGCGCGTCACCGACCGGGCCGGTCGGCCCGGGCTCGCCTTCAGCGCCGACAACCCCGGCGCCGCGACCCGGGACCTGCTCATCGTCGACGCGGCGACCGGCGGGCTGCTGGGACACGAGCAGATCATGCTGGTACGCCCGGACCGGGCCGACATCCCCGTCCCGTCCACCTTCACCTACGTGATCTACCTCGCCGGACGGCGTGTGAACGCCGTCGCTTAGGGTCGTTCAGTGACGAGCAGACCCGCCCGGATCCTGGTCTACGGCGTGACCGGGTCGGGAAAGACCACCCTCGCCGCCCGGATCGGCGAGCGCTTCAGCCTGCCCTGGCACTCCGTCGACGACCTGACCTGGGAACCCGGCTGGGTCGAGGTGCCGCCACCGGTGCAGCGGGAGCGGATCGCGGCGATCTGCGCCGGGGACGCGTGGGTGCTCGACTCCGCTTACGGCTCCTGGCTCGACGTCCCGCTCGGCACGGCGGACCTCGTCGTCGGACTCGACTACCCGCGCTGGCTGTCGCTGGGACGGTTGCTGCGGCGCACCGTCCGGCGGTCGGTCGCCGGGACCGTCGTCTGCAACGGCAACCGGGAATCGCTGAAGAGCCTGCTGTCCCGCGACTCGATCGTGGTGTGGCACTTCCGCTCCTTCGCCCGCAAGCGGGCCCGGATGCGCAGCTGGCAGGCCGCACCCCACGGTCCGGCGGTGCTGCTGTTCCGTTCGCCCGGCGAGGCCGAACGCTGGCTCCGGACCGTGTGACGGGTCAGCACGGCAGCTCCTGGACCAGCTCGTAGAGCCTGCCGTCCGGGGCGTGGAAGTGTGCATACCGCTGGCGGTCGGTCTCCGCCGGTTCTTCGGTCTCCACACCGGCGGCCTGCAGCTCCGCGACCGCCGCGTCGAGGTCCGCCACGAGGAAGCCGATCGTGCGGGAGGTCCCGCCGCCCGGCTCGCGCTCATCGGCGACGCCGAACCGCGAACCGTCGGGCAGTTCGAAGATGTCGGAGTCGGCGGGGTCGTGGTCCGGGGCGCGCCGCAGGCCCAGGGTCGACTCGACGAACGCGGCCATCGCCGCGCGTTCGGCGGTGGCGCTGCCGGCGAATACCAGCCCGAGGATCTCCATCGGCTGATCTTCTCATCAGCGCCCCGGCGACGATACGGTGCCGGGATGCAGGAGTCCGGGTTCTGGGATGTCATCGACGACGCGTACGCGTCATTGGAGTGCGGCTACTACGACGAGGACCACCCGGGTGCCGCGGTCGCGCAGGCGTGGCTCGACGGACTGGCCGGGTTGCCGCCCGCCGAGGTGCTCGACTTCGCCGTCCACTTCGAGGCGGCGCTGGAGCGGGCCTGGCGTCCCGAGGTCTGGGCGGCGGCGTGCCTGCTCACCGGCGGCACCCCCGACGACATCCACGCGGCCTTCGGCTACGAGGACCGGTTCCTCGACTTCCGGGCGAGCCTGGTCGCGCTCGGCAGCGCGTCGTTCGGCACGGTCGTGGCCGACCCGGACGCGTTGGCCGACCTACCGGATCTGGAGGCGGTGGAGCGCGGTGACTGGGACCTGTTCATGAAGCTCGACGGGGTGGCCGAGGACGCGTATGCGCAGGCCGGCGGCGGGGTGCTCGCGAGCGTGCTGGCGGGAAGGCTCGGCGGCCCGCCGCACCGGGGCGCCCCGGCGGATGAGACGTGGTGGGTGCCCGACAGCGTGTCGCGGCAACGCTTCCCGCGGCTGGCCGCCCGGTTCCCCCACGGCATGCCGTGACGGCGGCCGTCCCGGCTGGTGTGCCGGGACGGCCGCGTGATCGCTAGGCCGTGGTCACGGCGAGGGAGTCGATCAGGAAGTCGGTCTTCAGCGAGGCGTCCTCGACGCTGAGGAACTTCAGCGTGACCGTCTTGCCGCGGTAGGCGGTGAGGCTCACCGTGCGGCTGACATAGGTGCTGCCGGCGTTGACGTTGGACCAGGTCGCCAGGGTCGTTGTGGTCGAGCCGTCGATGACCTGCACCTTCACGGTGTCGTAGACGGTCGAGCCGGTCTCGGCCGTGACGATGCGCAGGTAGTACCCGAGCGTCGCCGAGGTCACCGTGGACGGGATCGTGATCGACTGGGACAGCGTGTCGGTGTTGGTGGTGCCGTTGCCGCCCATCCAGGCGTACCAGCTGCCTGCCTGCGCCGGGTAGGTGGTCCAGTTGCCGACGACGCCGCCGGTGATGGTCCAGTTGGCGGTGCCGCTCTCGAAGCCGCCGTTGGCGAGGATGGTGCCCGGCGTACCGGTGCGGTAGTCGATCGTGTGGGTGTAGACCAGGTCACGCGCGGTCGCGGTGACATTGAGGCCGGTCAGCGGCCGGTCGATGGTGAACCACTCGCGGAACGAGCTCGACGTGTACTGCCGCATGTTGTTGAACGTCCCGCTGGGGCCGCCGTCGATCTGGCGCCACAGGTCGATCAGGGAGCCCGCGACCCGGGCCTCCACCTGCTCGCCGTCCTCCGGGTTGGTGCGGCTGGCGGCCTGGCCCGGGTTGTTCCACGCCGTGATCATGAGATCCATCCACTGGCCGTCGGCCCAGTAGAACCGGCCGTCGCCCATGACGTATCCGGTGATCGCGTTGGCGAAGCCCTCGGTCCAGGCGCACATGTTGCCGGACTTCTTGTGCAGGTAGTGCGGGCTCGGGCAGTCCGACGCCGGCCACCAGAAGCCGTAGAGCATGTGCTGGAAGGCGTGGCCGGTCTCGTGCAGCACCAGGTGCTCGGAGTCCGGGTCGGCGTCCATCAGCGCGACGTAGCGGGTGGAGCCGGTGGTGTAGTAGGTGCCGTCGGTGCTGCCCGGCTGCCAGTGGATCGTGATCTTGCTGCAGCTGCTGCTCTCCCGCGCGGTCCAGCAGTTCGTGCTCGATCCGCGCAGGTCCCACAGCTTGTTCAGGGTGTCGAAGGCGTGCCAGCCGCGCATGTTGGTGCTGGTGGGCGCAAGGGTGCCGAAGTTCGCGTCGGTCCCCGAGGCCACATTGGACAGCGTCGCCGAGGTGACGGTGTAGGCGGTCGACCCGGCGTTGTTGGTGACCCGCCACAGCGTCGAGTCCGAGGTGAACTTGACGAACAGCGAGTAGAGCGTGACCGACGAGGCGAAGCACAGGTTGAAGGTGCCGTCGGTCGCGCCGGTCAGACCGGTCGCGAAGGTCAGCGTCGACCCCGACGACGTCTGCTTGCCCTGGACCGTGATCGGCACCCGGCGGGCCGGGATCCAGGCCCCGGCCTTGTTGGTCACCTGGAACGCGCCCACGGCGCAGATCTGGCCCGGCACCGCCGTGGCGACGGCGTGCGGCGCGATGTCGACGCGGGCCGACCGCGTGACCGACGCCGAGTCCTGGTCGATGCCGAGGCGGGAGGCCCCCGCGGTGGCGCCGATCGTGAGCAGCGCCGAACCGTTGCCGGACCGGCCGGTGGTCACGGCGTCGAGGTCGGTGACGCTCGCCTCGATCTGCGCGGGCCCCGCGGCCACCGCGGTCACGACGAAGGTGATCGTCCGACCGGCCAGGGGCAGCGCCAGCACCTGGTCGGAGACCTGCAGCAATCCGCTGGTACGCGCGGCGGCGAGCCCGGAGACGACGCGCAGGTTCCCGGGCAGCCGGATCGACAGCTGGGCCCGGTCGATGGCGATCTGCGTGCGCAGCCGCACGCGGACGGTCGCCGCCTCGCCGACGGCGGGCAGCCGGTCCAGCGTGACCTCGGGGTGCACGCAGCTCGGTGCGGCCTCGGAGTCGCGATGGGTGAGCTCGGTCGGGGCGCAGGCGGCAGGCGGCGCGGACGGTGCCGGGGGAGCGGAGAGGGCGGGGGCGGCGGGCACGAGGACGCCCAGGGCCGTCACAGCGGCGGCGGCGAGAACAGCGAGCCGGAGGGGTCTGGATGACATGGGGACATGCCTTTCCCGGCAACCGGTCGGCCGCCGTGAAGGTGAGGTGGAGCAGGGGGTTCGATGTGCTCTAGACCTTGGCCCACGCCATCAGATCGGTCAATATCAAGGACCGTAGCCAATCGAATAACGTTGGATGCATACTCAGCGCGTGAGCGCTGCCTTCGGTGCGGCACTGCGCGTCGCCATCCAGCGCAGCGGCCGCAGCCTGCACAGCATCGCCGATGAGCTGCGCGAGCGGTCCACCCCGGTGAGCCCGAGCACGTTGAGCTGCTGGCAGAACGGTGACAGCCAGCCGGAGCGGTCCCGGTCCCTGGCGGCGCTGGCGAACGTGGAGCGCATCGTCGGCGTACCGGCCGGGTCTCTTGTGGACAAGCTGGGGCCGCGACGGCCGCGCGGCAGCTGGCGGCCCCGGACCGGGGACGTGCCCTTCGAGCATTTCTGGGACAGCCCGGAATCGCTGGTCCGGACGCTGGCGAAGCTCGACGCGACGCCGGAGGACACCTACAACCCGCACCGGGTCTCGACCTTCTCCAGCTACCAGGTCGACCACCATGGACAGATCCGCTCGCTGCGGACGCGGCGGCTGGTCCGGGCCGACCGTGACGGCGCCTCCCGGATCATCTTCCCGATCTGCCTGAGCACGCTCACCGAGCCGCCGCAGGTCGTGCACACCGACGGCTGCGCACCGGCCCGGTTCCGGGTGGACGTGGCGAGCTCCACCTGCGTCTTCGAGTTCCGCCTGGACCGCCCGCTGCGGGCCGGGGAGCTCGCTTCGATCGAGATCGCGCTGCGCTACCCGGCCGGGCAGGCCGAGGGCTACGTGCGGCTGGACGCGTTCCGGCCGCCGCGGGACCTGACGATCCAGGTCGCCTTCGACCCGGCCCGGCTGCCGGCGCGGTGCTACGGATATGTCCAGCCGCACCACGCGCGGCCCAAGCGGGAGGTGAGCGGCGGATCCGTCGCGCAGCCCCCGCACACGCTGCAGTTCATCACGATGGACCCGGCTCCCGGGGCCTACGGGGTGGGCTGGGAGTGGTGAAGCGGCGCGGCCTGCTGCGCCTCCCGCTCCGCTCGGGCGGACACCGGGACCGCAGCGGCGCCGAGGGCCGCCAGGACCGCTGCGAGCCCGATCCAGCCGAGCATTCCCGCAGGCAGGACCACTGCCGTGATCAGAACGGCACCGGTGACGTCGACGGCGTTGACGCCGAGGTTGAAAGCGGTCAGGAACCGGCCCCGGAACCGCTCCGGGCTCAGCGCCAGCGACAGACCCCAGGATCCGGCCGAATGCCACAGCTCCCCGCAGGTCAGCGCCAGCACGGCGAGGACGGGCAGGACGATGACGACCCAGCCGCCGGCACCGGCCGAGACGGAGATCAGCAGGGCGAAACCGGCGAGCATCACCGCGGCGAGGCGTAGCTGCCGCGCCGCCTCGACGGGTGCGTCGCTACGGCGGCTGAACCGGACCTGCAGGAGCATCACCAGCACCGTGTTGACGGCGATCAGCACCGTGACCATCGCGGGCGGCGCGCTGGTGTGGCCGATCAGCCACAGCGGCAGGCCGATCGCGAGCAGCGGGCGGTGGATGCTGATCGCCCCCGACAGCAGCGCGGAGAGGCAGAACCAGGGGCGCCGCCGCAGCGGGGCGCCGGCCTCGGTGCGGGACGCGGCCGGCGGTGCCTGCCGCGCGCGCAGCGTGCCGAGCATGGCGGCGGCGAAGACGAAGGTGGCGGCGTTGCCGCAGACCACGAGGAGCAGCGCGGTGCGGTCGCCCGCGAGCACGGCGAGGGTCGCCAGGAGGGAGCCCGCGGTGAAGCCGACATTGCGCACGCTGCGCAGGTAGGCCAGGAGCTGCACCCGCCGGTCCGGCTCCACCGTCGCCGCCGCGACGGCGGTGGTCAGCGGCGGGCTCGCCTTCTCCGCGAGGCCGAGCAGCAGCGTCACGACCAGGTAGCCGGTGAAGTCGTCGACCAGCACATAGCCGAGGAATCCGATCGCGCGCCAGAGCTGCAGGAGCTGCAGGACGCGGCGGGTGCCGAACCGGTCGGCGGTGATGCCCCACGGGACGGCGAAGGCCATCCCGGCGACGCCGGCGACGGCGATGGCGGTGCCGATCTGGACCGCGCTCAGCCCGAGCAGCCGGGTGAAGAGCACGACCGACGCGGCCATGAAGGCGCCGCTGCCGAGGGAGTCGATGAGGGCGATCAGGACGAGGCGGCGCTCGTCGCCGGAGCGGGGCCAGGAGGAGCTGCGACCGGGTGCGGGCGGCGCGGCGGTGGCGGTGGCGGTCATCGGGTGGCGATGCTGATCGTCGCGGCGGCGAGCCCGGCCGTCGCCCACGCCTGGTCGGCGTCGGCGCCGGTGGCGAGGACATGGCCGACGCGGTCGTGCGAGGCGCGGACCGGGCCGAGCCGCTGACCGGGCCAGGCGTCCACGACCACGTCGTGCACGCCCGGCAGGTCCCGCGCCTGGGCGATGCCGTCGACGCCGGTGACGGTGCCCGGCTGCGGGGTCAGGTAGCGGATCGCGGCACCCCGGAGCGACCGCGGTATGCGGTGCGGGGCCTGACCGGCCATGATCTCGAAGTAGAGCTGGGCGACCGGCCCGTCGTAGGCCAGCTCCAGCAGCTCCATGATCCGGTCACCGGGGATCCGGGCGGCGCACTCGACGAGGGCGGGACCCTGCGGGGTGAGGATCCACTCGCCGTGAAGGATGCCGTTGCGCAGGCCGCTGACGGCGGTCAGCCGCCGCATGCACTCGGTCAGCGCCGAACCGCTCCGCGCCGCGAGCGGGCCGCGGACCTGGTGTCCGATCTCCACGGGGTGGTCACCCGGCAGGACGTGCTTGTCGGTGAGGTTGGTGAACACGACCTGGCCCTCGTGGACCAGGCACTCCACGCTCACCTCCGGACCGGTGAGGCGCGTCTCGACCAGGAAGCGGGCCGGTTCGGCGTAGGCGATGCCCGCCGACACGGCACCGGCGGTGCGCTGCCAGACCTCGGCCGGGTCGTCGGCGGTGTCGAACATGGACACCCCCTCGCTGCCGGCCCGGTTGGAGGGCTTGAGGACGAACCGGTCGCCGCCGAGGTCGGGCAGTGCGGCGGCGAGCGCGGCCGGGCCGTCGACCTCGCGCCAGTCGGGCTGGTGCAGCCGGGCCAGCTCGGCCGCCTCGCGCAACCGCAGCTTGTCGCGGAAGAGCAGCGCGGCGGGCACGCCCGCGCCGGGCAGGCCGAGGCGCCGCGCCAGGTCCGCGGCCGCCACCACGGCCGCTTCGGTGCCGGGCACCACCCGGTCGACGGGTACGCCGCCCCGGTGCCCCGCGAGCGCGGCCACGATGGCGTCCGGGTCGAGGCCGGGTACGCCGATGACGGCGTCGACGAGGGCGACCTTGTCCGCAACGCGGTGCAGATCCCGGCGCTCGATCGTCTCGGGGGTCTCGACCACCACCACGGAACCGTCCGGGTAGTGCCCGGCCAGCACCCGCAGCAGCATTCCGGCGTAACCGACCATCACCGCGGTCATCGGGCCGCCGCCATCAGCGACGGCTCCGCCAGGGAGCGGCAGCGCAGGTCGAAGCTCGCCGCCGCGGCCCTGATCGCCGCCTCCACCTGCCCACTCGTCGAGCCGCGGAACCGGAACCGGCCGCCGACGTGCTCGTAGAAGGCGTCGGTGGAGGCGGGCACGATCTCGCCCGCCGGCAGGACCTTCTCCGCGTAGGGGCCGTCGGGCAGGTGCAGCAGCGAGCAGGAGCGCTCGATCAGGCACGGCGCCGAGGCCGGGCTCGGCATCAGCAGCCACCCGCCGACCGGCTGGCCACCGGCGAGCGGTTCGACGGCGGGCCGCTCGCCGAGCTGCAGCGCCACCTCGATCCGCATCAGGTCCAGGCCGTGCAGGTCCCGCCAGATGAAGGGGATCTCGGCACCGCCGACCCGGCAGCCGACCTCCAGGAACGTGGCCCGCGGCGCCCCGGCGGCGTCCTCGCCCACGAACATCTCCAGGTGGAAGATCCACGGTTCGGCGGACATCGCCCGGGCCATCCGCTCGGTGAAGTCCTCGATGACCGACAGCGTCGCCGGGTCGTCCTCTTCGACCGAGCCGAGCGGGTCGCCGGTGGTGAAGCCGAGGCAGGTGTTCACGTAGCGCGACGCCCGCCACGGGCCGAGGCGGTGGCCGTCGAAGACCCCGTCGACGTGGTAGATCTGCTCGTCGACGAACTCCTGGACGATGCTGGGCCGCTCGGGTGCGAAGCCGACCAGGTCCGTGGCGGAGGTGATCCGGCGTACGCCGGAGCTCGCGCTGCCGCGGCGCGGTTTGACGATGACGGGCCAGCCGACCCGGTCGGCGAAGGCGGCCACGGCGGCGGCGTCGGTGGCCTCGGCGTATGCGGGCAGCCGCAGCCCGGCCGCCTCGACGCGCCGCGCCATCTCCAGCTTGTCGAGGAACCGGCGCAGGTCTTCGGGATGGCGGCCGGCACAGCCGTACTCCGCTCGCAGCGCCGCGACCTCGGGCAGGTCGCCCTCCTTGAGCGCGATGATCGCCACGGGCGGGCCGTGCCGCCGGGCCAGCGAGGCGACGGCGTCGCGGATGGTGTCCCCGGCGGCGGGGTCCAGGACGAGGATCTCTGCGGCCGACGCGGGTACCGATTCCCGGCCGAGCGCGGTGGTCACATAGGTGACGGGTCGGCCGGCGTGGTCGACATAGGACGGGTAGTGGGCGTAGCGGTCGCGCCAGCGGTGGACGATCACGACATGCCCGGACTGCTGCGTGGTCACGGTCATTCTCCTGTGGTTCGGGCGGGCGCGGTCAGTCGGCGGCGGTGACGACGTCGATGCGGTCGCGGGCGGCTTCGCAGCGGGCTGCGGCGTCCGCGGCGTCCACACCGCGGCCGATGACGAATCCGATCGTCCGGTCGTGGGAGGAGCGCAGCGGGGTGGCGCGGTCGCCCGGCTTCGCGGTCAGGTGGACGGTGATGTCGCTGTCGGCCGCGGCCTCGGCCACGCCGTCGAAGCGCTGGATGATGCCGGGCCGCGCGGTGAGGAAGCGGACGGCGGCGCCGTGGCGCATGGCGGGGGGCTCGGCGGGTCCGGGTTCCAGGCCCAGCGGCACCGAGGCGGCCCAGCGGG
The DNA here is from genome assembly GCF_014204945.1 of Allocatelliglobosispora scoriae. Taxonomy (NCBI): domain Bacteria; kingdom Bacillati; phylum Actinomycetota; class Actinomycetes; order Micromonosporales; family Micromonosporaceae; genus Allocatelliglobosispora; species Allocatelliglobosispora scoriae. Next base: position 598,382 of record NZ_JACHMN010000001.1, on the reverse strand, counting down.
CGAGGTCGATGCCGTAGGCGAGCTGGATGAGCTCGCGCAGGCTGCCGCCGCCGATCCGGTTGTGGGACTCGACGATGCGCGGTCCGGCGGGCCCGAGGATGACCTCGGTGTGCGCGGGGCCCTCCACGATCCCGACCGCGTCCAGGAACCGGTGGACCAGGTCGGCGATGCCGGTGCCGTCGAGGTCGACGCGGCTGGGGATGGTGTGCCCGATCTCGACGAGCCCGGGGGAGAGCACCTTGTCGGTGCTGGTGATCACCACGTGCCGGCCGGCGTGGGAGAAGGTCTCGACGCTGAGCTCGGTGCCGCGCAGGAACTCCTCCGCGAGCATCGGCCGCTCGCCCAGCAGCTCCCAGGCCGCGCGCGCCTCCTGCTCGCCGGCGATGGGGAAGACGCTCTCGCTGCCCGCGCCGTCGACGGGCTTGATGATGATCCGGTCGCCGACCTCGCCCAGGAACCGCACGGTGGCGTCGAGGCCGTCGACGACCCGCCAGCGCACCGGGCTGATGCCCCGCTCGGCGAGGTGCCCGCGCATCGCCACCTTGTCCTTGAGCAGCCGGACGCTCGCCACGCTGTTGCCGCCGAGCCCCAGCGCCTCGTTGAGCTGGGCGGCCGGGACGAGGCAGTCCTCGGTCAGCGACAGGACCCGGGCGAAGGGGCGCTCGGCGTGCAGGTCGCGGACGATCTTCTCCAGGAGGGCGTAGTCGCCGAGATCGGCGTGGACGATCCGTTCGGTGAGCTGCGCGGCGCGCGGTTCGTAACCGCCCTCGCGGTGGATGAGAACGGTGTCCAGGCCAAGCCCGTGCGTGCCTTCGAGGATGTTCGCGCGACCACCCAGCACCACGACGCGTACCGGCATGACCAACCCCCTGAGCTGCGACGACAAGGACATGTGTCCGGCCGTGACCGGAGCGTGACCGACGGTACCGGGGCGGTCGGCGATTGTAAATAGGTACATTTCAATTGACGAATTGTTAACATCGTGCCCGCCGGGCAAAGTTCCACAATAGACGCCGTTGGTCATTATCGATGTGCTTGACTCGTCTTTGTCGTAATGGATTTTTGAATTAAATATCGAGGCGAGAAAATTAAAAAATGGCACTGAGCTGTGATGATGTGCGACTAGTGCCAAGTTGCTTGACGCATCCAATGCGCGCCATTACTGTTCCATCGCAATCGATCAATGCCTTGGCGCATTGGATGAACGGCGTCTTTCCCGCCTCGTTCTGCCAGCCACGCGCCGCCGATCGCCGTCCACTGCGACATCCAGAAAGGCGAACTGTCATGACCGTGCTCGCGTCACGAACGCAGCCCGCCAGAGCAGACCGACCGGCCGCGTCCGAGATCAGGGACTCGATGACCGTCCTGCCCCGCTGGTGCCAGCTGCCGCTGACCCTCCTCACCGGCAAGCCGTACACCGGTCAGGCCGCGCCGCAGCTGACGGCGACCTTCCACCTCGCCGCCGCCGTGGCCTCCGTCGTCGTCGGGGTGGCCATCGCCGCGGCCGGCTGGCTCACGGCCGGCTGGGCCCTGCTGCTCCTGCCGGCCGGCTGGGCGGCGACCCTGCACGGCGCCCGCAACCTGCGCATGCTCATCTTCCACCAGTGCTCGCACCGCAACATGTACGGGCGGCGCAGCCTCGACAACGCGATCGGCTACGCCATCCCCAGCCTGCTGATCATCCAGAACTTCCAGCGATACAGCCGCGAACACGTCAGCGACCACCACGCCGTGCACCACATGACCCTGCGCGACCCCACCGTCCAGGCCTTCCTCGTCTCCCTGGGCCTGCGCCCCGGCACGACCCGCCGCCAGATGTGGACCACCGTCCTGCGCAAGCTCGTCTCGCCGTGGTTCCACCTGCAGTTCCTGGTCGCCCGGATCCGGTCCTTCGCCACCGGCTCGGCACCGGCGGAGAAGGCCGCCGCCATCGGGATCTACGGCACCGCCGCCGTGCTCGCCACGGCCGCCGACGCCTGGGCCCTGCTGGCGGTCGTCTGGTTCGTGCCCCTGGTGCCGCTCTACCAGATCAGCAACACCCTGCGGCTGTGCGTCAAACACACCTTCCCCACCGCCGACACCACCCACCGGCGGGGCAGGGAGCACTTCGCGGGCCTCACCAACGCGATCTTCCTCGGCTCGCCCGCTCCGGCACCCGGCGCGTCCCCGCTGCGGGCGGCGCTGGCGTGGCTCGGCTGGTCCGCGCGGATGCTGCTGTGGCACCTGCCGGTCCGCTACCTGGTCCTCACCGGCGACACCGTCGTGCACGACTTCCACCACCGCTACCCGGTCAGCCGCCGGTGGGTCGACTACATCTTCGCCCGCCAGCACGACCTCGACGCCGGACACCCGGGCTGGCCGCCCTACACCGAGGAGTGGGGACTGATCGCGGCGATCAACCGGGTCTTCGACTCCCTCGCCGCCGCCGACCCCGACGAGTTCGACATCCGGCGCATCGCCTCGGTCAGCCGACGCGAACTCTTCGCCGCCTTCGACGACTGACCGTCCCCGTCAACCACACCCCAGCTGCCCAGAGAGGGCCAGTCATGCCATCGCCGGAAGAACGCAACGGCCGCCTCGTCATCCTCGGTGTCGCGGCCAGCGACAGCCACGCCGTCGCCAACCACCTCATCGCGCAGGCGCTGCGTACGCGGGGCTTCACCGTCGTGAACCTCGGCGTCTGCACCCCGGTGGCCGAGTTCGCCGACGCGTGCGAGCGCCACCCCACCGCCGAAGCGGTGATCATCGGCAGCCTCAACGGCCACGTCCACGAGGACCTCGCCGACCTGCCCGCGGCGAAGGAGTCCGGGCGCATCGGCGTACCGGTGCTGGTCGGGGGCAACCTGTCCGTCGGCGCCGCGAAGGACCCCGCCGCGGCCCGGCACCTGCGCGCGCTCGGCGTCGACCACGTGTTGGACTCCGTCCACGAGCTCTTCGAGCTCCTCGACGAACTGCACACCACCCGGCCCGCCCGCTTCCTGCTGCCACCGGTCGGTGCGGGCCATGGCCGATAGCGGCGCGGGCGAGCCGCTGCCCGATCCGGGCGAGACCGCCGCCTACCTCACCGAGCTTGGCAAACCGACCGTCGCCGAGGTCCTGCGATCGGCCCGGGAACGGGGACGCGTCGCGCTGCAGCCCCGATGCGGTGTCGGCGACCACCCGAAGATGGGCGCGCTCCTGCAGCGCCTGGAGCAGGACGGCCGGGCCGACATCCTCACCATCACCATCGACTCCCACACCCGGCTCGGCCGGTTCGACCGGGCGCTCGCCTCGCTGCGCCGCGACCCGGACACGCTCAATGGCTACCCGCTCGTCACCCACGGCTGGCGCCGGGGCCGGGAGCTCAACGAGCAGGTCGGGCCGCCGCTGCAGATCCGGCACGGCTCACCCGACGCCCGCACCCTGTTCCAGGTCTCCGTCGCCGCGGGCATCACCTCCTTCGAGGGCGGCGGGATCACCTACAACCTGCCCTACTCCAAGGACGTACCGCTGCGGGACTCGATGTCCGCGTGGCGGGAGGTCGACGCCCGCTGCGGCGAGCTCGCGGAGCTGGGCGTCGTCGTCGACCGGGAGATGTTCGGCACCCTCACCGCGGTGCTGATGCCGCCCTCGATCAGCCTGGCGATCAGCCTGATCGAGGCCGTGTCGGCCGCCGCCGAAGGGGTGCGGTGCCTGTCCATCTCCTATCCGCAGAGCGGCAACGTCGTGCAGGACATCGCCGCGCTGCAGGCGATCCCCGTGCTGGCCGCCCGCTACCTGCCGTCCACGGTCGAGGTCCACCCCGTGCTGCACGAGTTCATGGGCGTCTTCCCCCGCGAGCGCCACCACGCCGAGCAGCTCATCTTCTTCGGCGCGCTCGTCGCCCGGCTCGGCGGCGCGGCGAAGCTCGTCACCAAGACCTACCAGGAGGCCTTCGGCATCCCCGACCCGGCCGCCAACGCCGCGGGTCTGCGGCTGGCCGACATCGCCAACTCGTCGCTGCTCGACTTCGTCACCGTGGACACCGCCGCCACCGCGGAGGAGCGGGAGTGGATCCTGCGGGAGGTCGCCGACATCGTCGATCCCGTCCTGGGCCAGCCCCGCCTGATCAACGCGGTCGTGACGGCCTTCGCCGACGGGCGGCTGGACGTGCCGTTCAGCGCGAGCCGGCACGCCCGGTCCGAGATCATCCCGGGGCGTGATCCGGCCGGAGCCATCCGCTACCACTCCTGGGGACGGCTGCCCATGTCCGAACCGGTCGTCCGGCGCAACCGCCTGATGCTCCGGCAGCAGTCCGCTGCCGCGCCGACGGACCTGTTCGACGTCCTCCAGGACGACATCAACTACTTCCCGCGCCTGTTCGGTGAGACCGCGGTCCAGAACATCGGGCACGGCGGCCCCGCGCTCAGACCGTGAACGGCCACGGCACGTCCCGGTAGGCGGCGTCGACGAGCAGGCGCTCGATGCCGCGCAGGAAGCGCTCGGCGGCCTGCGGCGGCAGCACCGAGGTGTCCGCGGTGAGGATCATCCGGACACCGCCGGGCGCGTCGACGATCTCGACCCGGGTGAGCCAGGCGAAGTGCTCGTAGCCAGGGGCCGAGGTGACCGTGGTGGCGTCCATCGCCGCGCGCACCTCGGCCTCGTCCACGGCCCGGCCGGTCAGGTCGGCGTCGGTGGCGAGCCGGAAGTCGTTGACGTAGCAGTGCGGGCTCACCCCGGTGGCGTAGGGGAAGCCCGCCGCCTCGAACGCCGCGCGCATCAGCTCCGGGTCGTGATAAGCGTGCTGGTACGCGTCGAGCGCCGCCCGCCACACCCGGGGCAGCAGGGCGGCGAAGTCCGGCCGGTCGCCGAGGTCGACCACGGTGAGCGCGAGCTGGTTGAGTTTGGCGATCGCGTCCTGGTATCCGTCGAGGAAGCGGTTGCTGACCATGGTGAAGATGCCGACCACCGGGTTGCCCGACCAGGCCGACGCGACCGCGGCGATGGCGGCGAGCAGCACGGTTGCTGTGCTCACCCCGTGGCGGGCGGCGAGAAGCCGGGTGGCGGCGTCGGCCGCGGTGGAGACCATCGCCGTCCGCCCGAACCGTGGCGTCAAAGCTGGTCCGAGCACCGGCAGGGTCTGCTGCGGCAGTCGCGCGTAGCCGCGTACGCAGTGCGCCACCGCCCGCCGAGCCCGCCGTGCATGCGTGCCGCTGCCCTCCAACGCGGCGATGTCCGCCGATTGAAGTCCGGCCGGTGCGGCGACCGGTACACCGAGGAACAGCAGCCGCAGATCCCGCAGGACGATCCGGGCCGACAGGAAGTCGACGGTGGTGTGGCTGAAGACGACCACCACCTCGCGTACCGCCCCGCCCGCGACGACCACCGCGATCCGCTGCGGCCACTCCCGGCCGTGCTCGACCGGGTCGATGGAGAGCCGGTTGGCGACTCGCGCCGCAACACCCTCGTCGCCCGGGTCGGCGCGGACCAGGAGGACCGGCTGTGCGCCGTGGGCGGCCACGATCTGTTCCGGCGTGCCGCCGGTCGCGACCAGCCGGGTACGCAGCGAGCTGTGCCGCCCGAGGAGGGCTCCGATGGCGGTGAGGGCGCTGTCCACGTCGGACGGTGCCGGCAGCGGAAGGACACGGCGCAGGCTCACCATGGACTGGTCCAGGCCGGGCCGGTGCAGTGCCGTCCACAGCGTGCTCTGCCCCCAGGTGAGCGGTACCGGAAGCGCTGCGACACCGGCGAACTCGGCCGCCAGCCACTCGTCCGCCGGGTCGTCCTGTGACACCACTGGGGTACCTCCGGTCGCAGTAGTCGAGAGACACGGTGCCATACGGCCGTCGGGGCGGGATTGCGGTAGACCACGTCGCCGAGACGAGCCGTTCCGGTCGATAGTGTTGCCGACCGGCTACCCGCAGTGATCGGAAGCCGTCGTCATCGCGACCGGGCGGCCCTCGACCACGGGACCGGACAGTAAACGAAGCTGCCTTCTCAGCTGTTATCCGCGACCAGGCAACGCTATTACGGTCGATCAATCAATCTCCGATCCCTCCTGGCGCCCTGCTCCAGGGGGATTCCGCTGCGCCGAAGGGGTTCCATGCAGATCTCCCTGCAATCGTTCAACTTCTCGGATCGGTTCGTCCGCCACATGGGCCAACTGGGCGAGCTGACCCCGATCACGTCGGACCTGGACCGCCGGGACGCCACGTTCCGCCTGATCGACGGCCTCTCCGACAGCAGGTTCGTCACGTTCGCGGCGAGCAATCTCGCCAACCACGTGCTGCGGCAGCAGGGGACCCGCCTGCGGCTCGACGACAAGGCGGCGGCGGACTCCACGTTCAGGGCGGACGCGACGTTCATCCTGACGCCGGGGCTCGCCGACGCGACCGCCGTGTCGCTCCGGTCGGTGAGCCAACCCGACCGGTTCGTCCGGCACCGGCAGTTCCACCTCTACGTCGAGCAGGTCGTCGGCGACGGCGACCTGATGGACGCGACGTTCACCATCGCCAGCGGATTCGTGAGCTGAAGGCAGGCCGACATGTTCATCTCTCTGGAGTCCCTCAACGTTCCGAACCGCTTCGTCCGGCATGCGGGCTTCCTGGCGGAGCTGTCGCCGATCGTGTCGGACACCGACCGCCACGACGCGACGTTCCAACTGGTGCCGGGCCTGTCCGACAGCCGGCTGGTCTCCTTCGCCTCGTACAACTACGGCAACTCCGTGCTGCGGCACCAGGATTACCGGGTACGGCTGGGGGAGCGGCAAGCCGACGATCTGTTCCACCAGGATTCCACGTTCGTCATGACACCGGGGCTCGCCGATCCGACGGCGGTCTCGTTCCGCTCGGTGAACTTCCCGGACCGGTACCTGCGGCACCGCGATCTCCACATCTACATCGACCCGATCACCGACGACGCCGGACGCCGCGACGCGACCTTCCGGGTCGGGCCGGGCTTCCTGCCGCAGTTCACCTTCGACGCCTCGATCTCGGCCGCCGACACGGTGACGCTCGTCGACCGGCACCGGGCGGCGGTCGCGAGCCTGGCCGCGTGCACCAGGCTCGCCGGTGACGAGAAGCTCAAGGTGCTGCGCACCTACGAGAAGGCGATCAACCATCGGACCATCACGACGCCGGGGGTGAACGCCAGCGCGCAGGTGGGGGGTTCGTATCTCAACGTCAACTTCGGCGTCCTCTTCCCCCAGGGCGGCGATGAGATCGCGCAGACGCTGCTGCACGAGATGGCGCACTGCGCCGGATACACCCACCCCAGCCGGCGCGACCCCGACTGGAGTCTCGGGCAGAGCTGCGACGATCCGGCACCCCGACCGTTCGACTGCCCTGGCGACAACGGGCCGTACTACGGCACGCCGCCGCTGCGGGCCGAGTTCTGCATCGCCGGCGTACAGAGCGATGCGCAGCTGCGGGTCGACCGGAAGGCCGCAGGCGAGCGCTGCGAGATCGACCCGGACGGGTTGGCGACGCTGAGCGCCTAACCCGCGGTCAGGGCTTGGGCTTGGGGCCGATGTGGAGCGCGGCGGTGGCCTGGCGCAGTGCGGTGACCGCGCCCCTGTGGTCGCCGAACTCCGCGAGCAGGTCGCCGAGCTCGGCCCAGACCCGTGCCGCCTGGCGGGTGGCCTTGAGCCCGGTCAGGGCGTCGGCGGCTTCGGCGAAGATGACTTTGGCGGACTTCCTGTCGCCCTTCGCCGCGAGGGCGGCACCGAGCGCGGTCTGTGCCCGGGCGCGCTCCAGCGCGGGCTCCGCACCGAGCTCCCGCAGCGATTCCCGGGCCGTGTCGGCGGCGAGGTCGAGGTCGCCCTCCAGCAGGTGCGCGCGCGAGAGCTCGGTCAGCACATAGCCGCGGTCGAAGCCGATCGTCAGGCCCGACAGGGCTTCCTCGAGCGCCTCGCGTGCCTCGGCGGGGCGGGGCGGGTCCTGGTGCAGGAGCAGGTAGCCGTAGGCGGCGAGCAGCCGCAGCGCGCTGCGCTGATCGCTGCCGTGGCGGAAGTAGGACAGGGCCTCCTCGGCCAGCTCCAGCGCCTGCCAGTGCTTTCCGCGCTCGCTGGCGACCTCGCTGGCGTTCCACAGGACGGAGGCGCGGGCCCGGGGCGACCGCATCCGCTCGGCGCGCTGCAGCCCCTCCTGCAGCAGCCGCTCGGCCTGCGAGTAGTCGCCGAGCTCCACGTGCGCCGAGGCGATGGTGACCAGGAGCTGGATCGCCGCCTCGGACTCCCAGGCGTTGAGCCGGTCGAGCTGCTGCATCGTGCCCGAGCCGATCTCCACCACGCGCTCGAGCTCGCCGAGCTCCCGCAGGCAGCGGCACCAGCTGACCATGATGCCCAGCGAGGCGGTGAGGCCGGTGGTGCGCACGGCCTCCTGGACGAGCGCCTCGTATGCCTTGGCGGCCTCCTCGAGGCGTCCGTCGGCTTCGAGCGCGCGGGCCAGGCCGATCGTGGCGGCGGTACGCAGGATCGGGCTCAGGTGCGCGATGGCGAGAGCGGTCTCGAAGTGGGTGCGGGCCGCGTCGCCCCGGCCCGCCTCGAGGGCCAGCTCTCCGAATCGGACGCTGAGCTCCGGCGGGCGGGTGTCGCCGCCGTCGATGGTGCCGAGCAGCTCGTCGGGCTGGCACCCCAGCCGGGTGGCGAGCAGCCTCACCACATCGGCGGTCGGGTTGCGGCGCCCGGACTCCAGCAGCGACACGTAGCTGACCGAGAGGTCGTCTCCGGCGAGATCGCGCTGGGTGATGCCGCGGGCGGTTCGAAGGGCGCGCAGCCGACGGGCGAACTCGTTTACACCCGGTTGACTGACTTGACTCATCGTGTCAGCTCCTTATTTACTCAAGCAAAGCTTACCAACCTTCCAAGGAGCTGATATGAGGGTGCTGAGCAAACTGGCCATGATCGCGCTCGCGGTGGTCGCGCTGTCGGTGGCCGCCCCGGCGGCGGCCCAGGCATCTCCTGGTGGAAACGGTTTTCCGCCCTGCTGTGACGGCCGCTGACGATCCACTGACGACAGAAACGCACCGGCTCGACGCCGGTGCGTTTCTTTTTGATCTTTGTCAAATTTATTGACAAGCATTGGTCAACACTTGATGATTTGGGGAGTCACAGGCACTAGGAGGAATAGTGAGCAAAGTCAGATCAGTCGTGGCGACCGTCGCCCTGGCGATCGTCGCGACGCTTTCCCTGTCAGCCGCACCGGCACAGGCGGTGCCGCCGGAGATCCCCGTCCCGCCGCACGGCCACGTCTACAACGGAGCCAGCCCGCGCTGCCTCGACTCGGGCGTGCCGGCCTTCTCGCAGCTCTGGACGTGCAGCACCAGCACCTACCAGAACTGGACACTCACCCGCCTCGGCACGATCCGCGGGCAATCGCCGGCGGGCTGCCTCGACGCCGGCGCGGGCACCAACGGAACGGGCGTGCCGCTCGTCGCCTGCAGCGGCTCGCTCAGCCAGAAGTGGACCTGGAACGGCAGCACCATCGTCAGCCAGTCCAGCGGCCGGTGCCTCGACGCCGACCTCGCCACCATCGGCTCCGGCGGCACCAAGGTGCAGCTCTGGGACTGCGCCGGCGGCACCAACCAGCAGTGGTATTTCGAGTTCTCCTGAGTTCCCCTTCCGCGCCGGTCGGTCTCCTTCCCGGCGGGGTGCTGGGGACCAACTCTTCACGAGTTGGTCCCCAGCACCGGCGCAGCGGGCGGTCAGGACGACAGGAGGGTGCGGACCCGGTCGGCGCCGACGGCGAGCAGGAGCGTGGGCAGGCGGGGGCCGGTGTCTCGGCCGACGAGCAGCCGGTAGACGAGCACGAAGAAGGCCCGCTGGGCGGCCTTGAGCTCCGGCGTCGGCGCGGTGTCCAGGGGCAGCCCGAGCTGGAGCTTCGGCACGCCGTAGACGAGCGCGGTGAGCCCGTCGAGCGACCAGCTCGCGGCCAGGCCGTCGGCGAGCAGTTTCAGCGCGTGCCGGTCCGCGTCGCCGAGCGACGCCAGCAGCTCCGTGTCGGGCCCGCCGCGCACGCGGGTGCGCTCGGCCGCCGGGACCTGCGTCGTCACCCAGGCCGCCGCCCGGTCCAGGCGCGGCCGGAAGTCCGCCAGGTCGCCCGGTGCGAGGTCGGCGAGGACCCGGCGGAGCTGCGCCGGGTCGCCGGTGGTCACGTCCACGATGGAGGCGAGGGTGCGGAACGGCACGGTCACCGGTGTGGTGGGCAGCGTCCGCGCGGAGGTCGCGCTCGCCCGGGTGTACGCCGCCAGCTCCACCTCGTCGGCGGACCCGGCCCGCACCCGGCGGGTCAGGGCGTCCCACTCGTCGTAGAGGCGCCCGATCTCGGCGTCGAACGCCACCGTGATCGCCTGGTTCGGCCGGCGCCTGCCGTAGAGCCAGCGCAGCAGCTGCGGCTCCATGATCTCCAGGGCGTCCGCCGGGGTCGGCGCGCCACCCGCCGAGCCGCTCATCTTCGCCGAGCCGCTGGTCCCGACGAACGAGTAGGCCAGGTATGCCGGCGGCCGCCCGCCGAAGACCTCGGCGACGACCTGCGACCCGACGGTGAAGCTGGACCCCGGGGAGGAGTGGTCGGCACCGGCGGCCTCGAAGTCGACCCCCTCGTACGCCCAGCGCATCGGCCAGTCGACCTTCCACACCAGCTTGCCCGCCACCTCGGCGAGCAGCCCGGCACCGGTGTGGCCGCAGGCGCAGTCGAAGGCGAGGTGCGTCGATTCGTCGTCGAACGCGGTGACCGACGTGGTGTCGCGCCCGCAGGCGGGGCAGTAGGGCTTGAACGGGTAGTAGTCCTCGTCGGGTTCGCCGGTGCGGTGCAGGGTGCGGTAGCGGGCGAGGATCGCGTCGATCTCGGCACGGCGGCGCATCGCGAGCAGCGTCGGCCCGGCGTAGGCGCCCTCGGCGTACCGGATGGATTGGCTCGTCTCGGTGACCGCGACGCCGAGGTCGGCGAGCGCGGCCCGGAACGGGGTCTGGAAGTGCTCGGCCCAGCTGGCGTGCTCGCCGCACGGGTCCGGGACGGCGGTGAGGGGGCGGCCGATGTACTCGGCGAAGCCCGCGGGCAGCCCGGCCGGGACCTTGCGGAGGCGGTCGTAGTCGTCCCAGGAGAGCAGGTGGCGGCAGTCGTGGCCGCGGCTGCGCAGCTCCTCGGCGACGGCGTGCGGCACCATCACCTCGCGCAGGTTGCCCAGGTGGATCGGGCCGCTCGGGCTGATGCCGGAGGCGACCGTGAGCTGCTTGCCCGGGATCGCCGCCGCGAGCACCTGGTCCGCTGCGCGGGCCGCCCAGTCCTGTGTCCCGCCGCCGGCCATGCCTGTCTCCCTGTCCGTTGTGTCCGGTCAGGATAGGTCCGGGGGCGGTCGGACCGCCCCCGGAATATGCATTAGGCCTTGTCGATGGCGTTGGCGAGGATGGCGTCGTGGACGTAGCGCGCCATTCCCACCGTGTGCTGCTCGTAGTGGGCCGTGAAGCGCTCGTCGGCGAGGTACATCTCCGCCAGGCCGGTCTGGATCTCGTAACTGCAGTCGTAGTACGACGCCGAGATCTGCCGCCGGTGCTCCTCCGCGAGGGCCATCGCCTCGGGGGAGTCCGGCGCGAGCCCGGCCCGCATGGCGGCGGCGAAGTCGTCGAGGAGCTTCGCCGCCTCGCCCTGGATACGCTGCCAGTCCTCCTTGGTGTATGTCGCGACCCGGCGCTGCGACTGCTGGTAGGCATCGGTGTCGCCCCAGCGCTCGCGGGCCTCGTCGGCGTACTGGTCGGGGTCGACGTCGCCGAAGACCTCGAACCGCTCTTCCGGGGTCAGTTGGATCCCCACTCTGCTCGCCTCCAATGCGAACTCGACTGCCGCGATCATGGACTGGATCCGGTCCGCCCGCTCCGACAGCAGCTCGTGCTGGCGGCGCAGGTGTGCCTGGAGGTCCAGGTCCGGGTCGTCCAGGATCTTCGCGATCTCCTCGAGGGAGAACCCCAGCTCCCGGTAGAGCAGGATCTGCTGCAGCCGCTGCAGATCGCCGTCGGAGTAGCGCCGGTAGCCTGCCGCGGTCCGCCCGCTCGGGCTGAGCAGGCCGATCTCGTCGTAGTGGTGCAGTGTGCGTACGGTCACGTGGGCCACCTCGGCGACGCGGCCGATGCTGTAGCTCATGGGCTCTCGCCTCCCTTCGCACCCCAGGTTGCCGCCTTCCGCTACGTGAGAGTCAAGCGCAATCTCCCCGGCCGCGTGTGCCACTTCATCAGGTGTGCCACTTCGGCGCCCGCGCTGCTGGTGCTCGTCGGCGGCCTGGTGTGGCGGCGGCGCCGCCCGGTCAGCTGAAGGGCAGGGTCTGCAGGCCGGTACGCCCGCCGTCGCCGGTGGTGATCAGCCCGTCGAGGACCTGGAGGATGCCGTACCGGCCTGCCAGCTCGAACTGGCCGGAGTCGCCGGCGGGCACGACCCGCCAGGTCTGCGCCGGATCGCCCGGGACGCACACCGCCAGCGTGAGCGCCGCGCCGGCGGTGTCCGCGACGCAGTGACCGGGACCGGCCTCCTGGTTCCAGAAGCGCGGCTTGATGACGACGAGGTTCTGCCCGGCGACCGGGGCCGGGTAGAGCGCCATCATCGTGGACTCGCCCTTGGCGGTGCCGGTGAAGTCCACCACCCCGTTGGCACCGACCTCCAGGAACCGGTCCACGCCGTCGTCGGCGACGTCGATGAGCACGTCGGCTCGCAGGTCGATGCTGATCTGGGCCAGCTTCGACACGTCGGCGACGACCGTCGGCGACGGCAGCGGGGAGGCCGACCGCGAGGGCGGCGTGCTGCTGGGCGCGGCGCCCGAGCTCGCGGGTGCTGGTGCTCCCGGCGTCTCGGCCCGCCACCGGCCGAGCACCGTACTCGCGCCGATCGCGGCCAGGAGGACGGCGGCGAACGCGGCGCCCGCGGCCCGGCGCTGCCGGCGTCGGGCGGCGCGGTGGCGGACCTCGCGCGCCGGGGCCGGTGCGGCTCCGCGTTGAACCTGGTCGGCGTAGGCCCGCAGGCCTTCCCTGATGCGGTCGTCAGACATCGCGGTTCCTCCGCCCCGTCGCTTGGTTGTCGCTGTCGGTCAGATAATCGGCCATGGCGCGGCGGCCGCGGCTCAGCCAGGTGGTGACGGTCCCGATCGGGATGCCGGTCTCGCGATGGATCTCGGCCACGGTGAGGTCGACGAGATGATGCAGGACGATGACCCTGCGCTGTTCGGCGGGGATCCGGCGGAGCGCCTCGACGATCACCACATGATCCGGGCTGAGCCCGTCGATGTGCTGGTCGGCATGGTCGCGGCGATGGGCGTAGAGGCGGTTCACCGCCTTGCGCCAGGTGCTGACGGCGAGGCGGTAGGCCACCTGGCGTACCCACGCCTCGGGGTTGTCGTAGTGCCGGATCCGGTGCCACCGGTTCCACGCCCTGAGGTAGGCCTCCGCGACGGCGTCCTCGGCCTCGGCCTGGCGGCCCACCATGATGGAGACGTGGGCGAGCACCCGGCGCGATGTCGCCGCGTAGAAGGCGTCGAAGTCCTCGTCGTCACGCATGGCAGTGAGCTCCAGTGGTAGTGCGGTACCGCTGGGCCGCTGGTTCACCGGCCCGGCGGGTCACTGCGCGTAGCGGATGGTCTGCAGCCCCGTGCGGCCGCGGTCGGCCGTGGTGATCAGGCCGTTCTCGACGTGGATGATGCCGTGTGCGCCCTCCAGCTCGAACTGGCCGGAGTCGCCCGCCAGGACGACCCGCCACGTCTGCTCCCGGTCGCCGGGCCGGCACGGGTCCAGCCGCAGCGCGGCGCCGGTGGTGTCCGCGACGCAGTAGCCGGGGCCGACCTCCTCGTTCCAGAACGGCGGCTTGATGACGACGAGGTTCTGTCCGGCGACCGGCGCCGCGTGCAGCGACATCATCGTCGAATCGGTCCGGGAGGTGCCGGTGAAGTCGACCACCCCGCCCGTTCCGACCTCCAGGAAGCGGTCCACGCCGTCGTCGGCGACGTCGATGAGCACTCCCACCCGGAGGTCGACACCCGCGCGGACCAGCTTCGACACGTCCGAGACCACCGTCGGGGACGGCACCGGCGACGGCGGGGGAGTGGGAGTCGGGCTCGCGGTCGGCGAGGGGACGGCCGACGGGGTGCTCGGGGCCGCAGGCGTTCCCTGGCCGTCGGCGCAGGCTGCGAGTGCCGCCACCGCGGCTCCCGCGGCGATCATCTTGGCGGTTCGGGACATCGTGACTCCTCCGGGTGGTGGCGGCTGTCGCTGCGTTTCCCCACACACGCGCGGTTCAGTCGGTCGAATGCGGATCTGAGGTCACGGTTGGGTAACGGCGTCGGCGACGGCTGCGTCCGGAACCCGCTCGCCGGACCCTACGCGCTCGCCTAGGCTGGCCGTATGGGTGAACTGGTCTCCGTCAATGTCGCCGTACCCCGCCACAATCCGGCCAAGTCGACCGGCACCACCGGCATCGACAAGCGCCCCGTCGACGGCCCCGTCCGCCTGCGCCGCCCCGGCCCGAAGACGACCGGGCTCGGCAGCGGGGTCATCGGCGACGCCGTCTACGACGTCCGCCACCACGGCGGCGACGAGCAGGCCGTCTACGCCTACGCCCGCGAGGACCTCGACGCCTGGGGCGCCGAACTGGGCCGCGAGCTCACCGGCGGCATGTTCGGCGAGAACCTCACCACGTCCGGTGTGGACGTCAACGGCGCCCGCCTCGGCGAGCGCTGGCACGTCGGCGACACCGTGGTGCTCGCGGTGACCGTGCCGAGGATCCCGTGCGACACCTTCTCCCACTGGATGGGCGAGCCGGGCTGGACCAAGCGGTTCACCGCCAAGGCGGTCCCGGGCAGCTATCTCAGCATCGTCGAGGAGGGCGAGGTCCAGGCGGGTGACACCATCACCGTCGTCGACCGCCCGGACCACGACGTCACGATCGGGCTGGTGTTCCGGGCGCTGACACTCGAACCGGAGCTCCTGCCGCTGCTCCTCGCCGCCGACGCGCTCCCCACCGATATGCGGGAGAAGATCGAGCGCCGCATCGGGTGATCGCGGTCACCCGATGTCACGGATCGCGGGGGCATCCGGTCACCTGGGCATGACGACAGAGAAGCTCACCATCCTGCTGGCCGGTGCGAGCGGCGTCTTCGGCCGGGAGATCACCACGGCGCTCACCGGGGCGGGGCACACCGTCATCGGGTTGGGCCGCGCAGCGGCCAACGGCGTACCGGCGGATCTGCTGGACCGCGACGGCCTGCTGCGGGCTGTGGCCGGGACCAGCGCGGACGCCGTGGTCCATGCCGCGACGGCGCTCAAGCGCCCGCCGCTGCGCCACCGCGACATGGCCGCGACAGATCAACTTCGCATTCTGGGTACGCGCAACCTGCTCGCCGCCGCCCGCGAGGTCGGAGCGACGAGGTTCATCGCGGAGTCGATGGTGTTCGGATACGGCTACGGCGATCATGGCGATACCCCGCTCGCCGAGACCGACGGCTGGGCGCCCGTGCAGCGCGATCCGGCGCTGGAGCAGCACGTCGCCGCGATGCGGACCAAGGAGGAGCTGATGCTCGGCGCCGGTGGCATCGCCCTGCGGTACGGCCTGTTCTACGGCGGCGCCGGCACCGACGCCATGGTGCAGATGCTGCGCAAACGCATGCTGCCGCTGCCCGCCGACGGCGGCCGGGCGCTGCCGTGGGTGACTCTCGCCGACGCGTCGGCGGCGATCGTGGCCGCCCTGGAGCACGGGCGGCCCGGGCAGGCCTACAACATCGCCGACGACGCGGCCGTGGGGTTCCGGGAGATGGCCGAACTCACCGCCGAGGTCTTCGGAGCGCCCGCCCCGATGCGGGTGCCCCGCTGGGTGCCGGGCATGCTGGGCTACCTGTCGGTGATCCTCTCCACCAACCTGCGCGTCGACAGCGGCCTGGCCCACCGCGAGCTCCACTGGCGCCCGAGCCACGACGGCGCCCGAGCAGCCCTCGCCGAGCAGGCATGATGTGGGGATGATCGACGTCTTCGACGAGAACCGGCGGCTGCTCTTCTCCGTCGCCTACCGGATGACGGGCAGTGTCGCCGACGCGGAGGACATCGTCCAGGACGCCTGGCTGCGCTGGTCCGCGGTGGAGGCGGCGGCGGTGGAGCAGCCGAAGGCGTACCTGGTGAAGACCGTGACGAACCTGGCGCTCAACCAGCTCACCTCGGCCCGCGCGCGGCGCGAGTCCTACGTCGGGCCGTGGCTGCCCGAACCGCTGCTGACCAGCCCCGACACCGCCGAGGAGGTGGAGATGGCCGAATCGGTCTCGATGGCGATGCTCGTCGTGCTGGAGACGCTGTCCCCGCTGGAGCGGGCCGTCTTCCTGCTGCGGGAGGTCTTCGGCTACGACCACGCCGAGATCGCCGAGATGCTCGGCCGGGAGGAGAGCGCGGTCCGCCAGCTCGCCCACCGCGCCCGCGAGCACGTGCGGGCGCGGCGCCCCCGCTACGACGCGGATCCGGCGACCCGGGCGCAGGTGGTGGAGCGGTTCCGGGCCGCGTGCGCCGGCGGCGACCTCGCCGAGGTGATGGCGGTGCTCGCACCCGACGTGACGGTCTGGTCCGACGGCGGCGGCATCGTCTCCGCGGCCCGGCGGCCGGTCGTCGGCGCGGACCACGTCGGGCGCTGGATCGTCGGCGTGCTCGGCAAGGTCGAGGGGCAGGAGTTCACCGCGCGGCTCGCCGAGATCAACGGCGAGCTGGGGGTCCTGTTCGTGCTGGGTGGGGTACCGATCGGCACGGTCAGCCTGGAGGTCGACGGCGACCGGATCGCCGCGCTGCGGATCGTGATCAACCCGGAGAAGATGCGAGGTGTCACCGGGCAGGGCTGAGTGGAGGATGCGCCGGTGGCGAGTTGCGGGGGATCGTGGTTGCATGTCACGCATGGATGACGCTGTGGAGATCGCCGGGATCCCGGCCCCGATGCACTGGTCCGAGCCGCCGGTCGCCACCCGCTACGCGGACGGTGTGCTGCGGATCGAGGCCGGTGGACTCACCGACCTCTTCGCGGACCCGGCCGGGCTCAACGCCACCGTCAACGCGCCCCGGCTGCTCGCCGAGGTCACCGGCGACTTCCAGCTCTCGGCGAAGGTCACGGTCGGGTTCAAGGCGACCTACGACGCCGGAGTGCTGCTGCTGTGGGCGGGGGAGCGCCAGTGGGCGAAGGTCTGCTTCGAGCGCTCGCCGCAGGGGCAGCCGATGGTCGTCTCGGTGGTGACCCGGGGGACCTCCGACGACGCCAACGCGTTCACCGTCGACGGTGACACGGTGTGGCTGCGGGTGTCGCGGATCGGGCCGGCCTACGCGTTCCACGCCTCGACCGACGGGCAGCACTGGGAGTTCGTGCGCTACTTCGGGCTCGGCACGGACGCCGCCGAGGTCGGGTTCGAGGTGCAGTCGCCGACCGGCAAGGGCTGCACGGCGAGGTTCGCCGAGATCACCTTCACCGCGACCCGCCTCGCGGAGCTGCGCGACGGCAACTGATCAGATGTCGGCCGGTGCCGGGGCGACGGCCTTCTCCGCCGCCCCGGCAACGCATGTCATCGACCGTTATGGCTCACGGTGCCAGTCTCGGAACAGCTTCGCCGTCCCGAGCAGCACGAAGAAGAAGACGTAGATCCCGCCCAGGGCGCTGACCCAGATGCGCCACGACGCCCCGGGCAGGGCGAAGAAGGCCACCGATGTGAGGAACGGGGTGGCGATCAGCAGCGCTTTTCCCGGCACCTCCCACCAGCTGTCCGCCGGTGGTTCCTGCACGGGCCGCCAATGATCCAGCGGTAGCTCGTCCGGTCGCCAGGTCTCGACAGGTAGTTTCTCCACCTTCCCCATTCCGCGCCCCCCATCCGCGTAACCCGACGCCAGGCAGGACGGATATGACGCTCCGCCAACAACTGCGACCGGGTCTGAGGCGCCGATTCTACCGTCGGTTCCTCAGGTTTCTGCCCTCGTCCAGCCCTGCCCGGTCCACAACCGACGGACGGTGCCGGACAACACCCGGTCGATCGCCGACGCGGACCTCGGACCGGCGCGGGGGTCTCGCGGCGGGGGCGCTCAGAGTGCGTCGACCTCGTCGGCGAGCCGGGGCCGGTGCCCGGCGAAGTAGAGGGTGACGGCACCGCCGACGATCGCGTAGACGGCGAGGACCAGCAGCGGCAGCCCGATGCGGGCGCCGCCGAAGTAGATGATGCCCCGGAACGCCGAGACCCCGGCGCCGGTGGGCAGCCATGGCCCGATCGCCGCCCAGAACGCGGGCAGCAGCGGCGCCGGGTAGGCACCGCCGGCGCTGGGGTTGCCGAGGATGACGAAGAGCAGGACGGCGAGCCCGATGCCGATGATGCCGGAGACGACCTGCAGCGCCATGGTGAAGGCGCCGACCGCGAAGACGACGAGGGTACCCAGCGCCCAGAGCTTGAGGAAGTGGTGCGGCAGGCCGCCGACGTATCCGTAGGTGATGGCGGCACCGCCGAGCCCCGAGGCGACCGCGTAGGCGGCGAGCGCGGTGAGGCGTACGGTGGCGCGCTGGCGGGTGGCGGGTCGGGCGCCGAGGCTGACGCTGAGCGCGGAGGCGACGAGGTAGCCGCCGATGACCCAGCCCACGATGAGGTAGAACCCGGCGAGCCCGCGCTGGTCGCCGGGCGGCAGCGGCTTGGCGTCGCTGACCTGCAGCATCCGGCCGGCCGCCTGGTCGACCTTGCCGATCACCGCGATGAGGGCCTCGGCGACGGGGGCACCGGCGGCGGAGGCGACGACGAGCTGGTCGCCGGTGGTGCCGACGAGCACGGCGCCGTAGGCCGTGCGGTCGTCGATCCGCGCCCGGGCGACGGCTTCCGAGGCGACGGCGGTGGCGTGGACGGGGTCGCCGGGCAGGGCGTTGAGGCGGGCGGCCGCCTGCTCGGCGGCGGCCGGGGTCGGCGCGGCGACGGCGATCTCGACGTGGTGCGGCGCGGGTGCGTGGAACGCGGCCAGGTAGCTGGCGATGAAGCCGAGCTGCAGCGCGAGCACCCCGGCGACGAGCATGGCGGCGCGGGGCGTGACGCCCTCGGTGATCCAGCGAACGGCCCTCATGGGCCGAGACTAATGTCTGTTTAGTCGGTTTCGCCGAGATACTTGTAGAAGTACGTCGTGGCCTTCAGCTCGCCGTCCGGCTTCGCCGCGTGGAACGGGATCGTGCCCACCTCCACCCAGCCGCTGCTGCGGTAGAGCGTCTCGGCCGGACTGCCGGTCTCCGTGTCGAGGATCAGCAGCGTGGCACCGGCCTGCTCGGCACCGCGCTCGGCGGCGGCGAGCAGCGCCCGGCCCAGGCCCCTGCCGCGCGAGCGGCGGTGCACCAGCAGCTTCTTGACCTCGGCCCGGTGCCGGCCGTTGGGCATCTGCTCCAGCGCCGCCTGGACCGTGCCGGTGACCCGGCCCTCGTCGTCACGGGCCACCCACATCAGCGTCGTGCCGTCGTCGACCGGGCCCAGCGCCCTGGTCCACCAGTCCGCCGCGTCGCGGGCGCCGAAGGGGTGGACGAACCCGACCGAGGCGCCGTCGTCGACCGCGTCGACGAGCACCTCGGCGAGCTCGGCCAACAGGTCCGGGGTCAGGTCGGCCGCGGTGAGTCCGCTGATCTGCTGCACCCGAGGATCTTAAGCCGCGTCGCTCACGCGGCCGCCTGGAGCTCCTTGACGACCGCCAGGGCACCGTCGACGTGGCCGCCGATGTTCATCTGCGAGTTGAAGACGTGGCGGATGATCCCCGCGCCGTCGATCACATACGTCACCCGGCCGGGCAGCAGGCCGAAGGTCGCCGGTACGCCGAACGCCTTGCGCACCTCGCCGCCCTCGTCGCTCAGCAGCGTGAAGGGCAGGTTGTAGCGGTCGGCGAACTTCTTGTGCGACTCGACCGAGTCGGAGCTGACGCCGATCACGACGGCACCGGCGTCGGTGAAGACCTCGTGCGAGTCGCGCAGCGAGCAGGCCTGCGCCGTGCAGCCCCGGGTGTCGTCCTTGGGGTAGAAGTAGAGCACGACGGTCTTGCCGCGGAAGTCGCCGAGGCTGACCTTCTCGCTCGACGTGTGCGAGGCGAGGGTGAAGTCCGGTGCGGCGTCGCGGACACCGGGACCCTTGACGGCAGCCATGATGCGCTCCTTGACTAGGCGGTAACTCCTTCGAGCCTACTCAGGGGTAGTTGCCTCATCAACCGAACCTCACACGGCGGCGAGTTGCAGCAGCTGCGGGGTGACGGCCTTGAAGTAGAGGGCGGCACCGGCCTTGTAGTAGTGCACCCCGTCCCACCGGTAGCTCTTGCTGGTCGAGATCTTGGGATCGGTGCAGAACTGCACCGGCGGCTCGACGGTCGAGACGTTGAGCGGATCCGCCGCCGCTGCCGCGGTGAGCAGGTCGTTGACGTGCCGGGTCCGGGTGTCGTCGCCGCGCTCCGGCCAGAACCCGGCACTCGCCCGGATCGGGCGGTAACAGGGCAGCAGGGCCAGCGCCACCTTCGCCTGGGCGCCGCGCAGGGCGCCGATCGCCCGCCCCAGCGCCTCGGTGAAGGCGGCGTCCCAGGCCGGCGAGGCGAAGATCAGCTTGCCGGTCTCGGTGGTGAGGTCGAAGACGTCCCACGCGCCGAGCATCACCAGCGCGATCGTCGGTTTGGTGCGCTGCGCGTCCGAGCGCCAGTGCGACTCCCAGCTCCGGCAGTCCGCGAGCAGGTTCTTGCGCTCGCCGGTGCGGCTGGTCACCTTGCCGAGCAGGACACCGCAGCCGGTCAGGGTCTCGTCGGTGATCTTCAGGTACTTGTCGATGTCGGACGGCTTGTTGATCATCAGGGTCATGCCCTGCGAGTCGCCGAAGACCGCCACGCGTACCGGTGATGTGGGCGGTTTCCTCGTCGGTGACGGCAGCACCGAGCCCGAGGGCGACGGCGCCGGCGGGACCTCCAGCGGGCCCAGCTCGATCTCCGGACCGGCGTCGACCGGCGCGGCCGGGCCGGCGCCGGTCCGGGCCGCGACCACCGTGAGCTGCCAGCCGAGCCCGCCCGCGACGAGCGTCAGCACCATCGCCATCGCCGGGGTCCGCATGGTCGCGACCCGCAGCTTCGGCGCGCGGACGGCGTGGCGGGGCCGGCGCGGGTGCAGCGTGAAGAAGCTGGTGCTGCGCCACGGCCGCTCCACCAGCCAGAACGACAGCTCGGCGAGGACCAGCACGATCGCGACCCGCAACCCGGTGTTCTCCCACCCGGTCAGCGGCACGTCCACGCCGGGCCGGGTGAGCACACAGACCGGCCAGTGCCACAGGTAGATCGCGTAGGACCGCTGGCCCAGCCACCGCAGCGGCTGCGCGCCCAACACCCTGCCGAGCCAGGTCGCCCGGTGACCCGCCGAGGCGACCAGCGCCGCCGCGAGCAGCGCGATCACCAGGAAACCGCCCCGGTAGAGCAGCGGATCGTTGTCGCCGAGCAGCACCGCCACCGCGCCGAGCCCGCCGAGCGCGGCCAGCCCCAGCAGGTCCAGGCCGATCCGCCGCCCGGTCGACAGCACGTCGAGCTGCCGCCACGGCCGCAGCGCCACCGCGAGCGCCGCGCCCAGCAGCGGCGTCGCCGCCCGGGTGTCGGTGCCGTAGTAGACCCGCGACGGGTCCGCCCACGGGTCGAACAGCAGCCCGGCCGCGACCGACGAGGCGACGATCGCCGCGCCGATGAGCAGCAGCATCGTCATCCGGCTCACCCGCTTGCGGGCGAACAGGATCAGAACCAGCGGCCAGAGGACGTAGAACTGCTCCTCGACCGCGAGCGACCACAGGTGGGTCAGCAGCGCCGGGCGCTCGCCGCCGCCGAAGTAGGACGAGTCCTGGATGATCAGCCACCAGTTGGTCCCGTAGACCAGGGAGGCGACCAGGTCACCGCGCAGCCGCGCGGCCTGCTCGGGCAGCAAGAAGACCGCGACCGCGGTGACCGCCGCCATGAGGGCGAGCGCTGCGGGCAGCAGCCGCCGGGCCCGCCGCTGGTAGAACTTCTTGATCGAGATGGTGCCGGTGCCGCGCGCCTCGACGAGCAGCAGCGTCGTGATCAGGTAGCCGGAGAGGACGAAGAAGACGTCGACGCCGAGGAATCCGCCCTGCAGCGGTAGCGCCCCGGTGCCGGTGGTCCCGACGTGGTACGCGAAGACGGCCGCCACCGCCAGGGCTCGGACGCCGTCCAGCCCTGGCGCGTAGCGGAAACCTGAACCGGTGCTGTGGGCCACGGCTGCATGCTAGTGATTTTCTGAGATCAATCTGTGCCGCCGTTTGGCCAATAATGCGCAGATCACGGCCCCGATGATCGAACCGGCGAAAGCAAGTCCCATATCTTTCTGCGCGTCCCAGATGTCGCCCTGCTGACCGTTGTAGGCCTCGGCCATCCCGGGCGCCAGAGCGAT
Organism: Allocatelliglobosispora scoriae; assembly: GCF_014204945.1. Taxonomy (NCBI): domain Bacteria; kingdom Bacillati; phylum Actinomycetota; class Actinomycetes; order Micromonosporales; family Micromonosporaceae; genus Allocatelliglobosispora; species Allocatelliglobosispora scoriae. The sequence goes on along the minus strand of NZ_JACHMN010000001.1, from coordinate 576,018 downwards.
CGCGATGCCCCACTCGAAGAGCTCGTAGAGCGCGCCGGTCGACAGGACCACGTTGATCGCCGACACCGCCGAGCTCACCGTGGCGCGGCCCCGGTCCATGAGCACCCGCATCAGGATCGGGGCCAGCAGCAGGCCGTAGGCGAAGTGGACCAGCCGGTCGAAGTGGTTGCGTTCCCAGCCGAACCGCGCCGACAGCGTCGAGCCGGTGAGGTGCCGCGCCCACTCGTCGTAGGGCACGAACGAGTAGATCCACCGGGCCGCGACCGTGTGCAGGGTCAGGAACACCAGGGCCAGCACGAACGACGACAGCGGCAGCCGCAGCCGGTGCTGGGCGTAGACCAGCCCGACCAGCGCGACGGCGGTGAGCGAGTGGTGCAGGGCCTGCTCGGTCGGGTAGATCGGCCGCCACCAGCTCACCGCCAGCAGGGCGAGGAAGACGGCGAGCGCGATGCGGTGACCCCGTGGTAACGACATCCCGGCAGGGTAGGCGTTGCGTGTGCGCTACGCCAGGTCGTCGGCGTCCGGGCGGCGCAGCAGCGACTGGTACCGCGGCTTGTCGGCGAAACGCGCGAGCACGTAACCGGTGGCCGGGGTGAAGGTCCGGCCGCTCTGCAGGTCTGCGCCGGGCACGAACTCGCTGGTGAAATCGGCCGGGTTGACCACGACCGTCGCGGTGCTCGGCACGGCGTAGAAGTAGACCTCGGCCGGGACGCCGGGCAGGAATCCGTTCCAGATGCCGATCAGCTCGGCCTCGACGGTGATGCCGGTCTGCGCCGCGACGAGCCGACGGCCAGCGTCACGCGGGTCCTCCCCGGTCTCGACGGCGCCACCGGGCAGGCTCCAACGATTGGACCGGGTCACCGACTGCTCGTCGCGCATGCGCAGCAGCACCGCACCGTCCGGGTGGACCAGCGCGACCAGGACAATCCGCAACGTCGTCATGCGATCAACCCTAAACCCGCCGCGCTCGTCCGCCGCCCGCCCGGCTTTCGCCTGCTTGGCCGCTTGGTCGCGCTGTTGCTTGGTCGCGCTGTTGCCTGGTCGCGGTGTTGCTTGATCGCGTGGGAACCCGGAAACTCGCCCCATCAGGCTGCTGGATGGGGCGAGTTTCCGGGTTCCCACGCGATCAGGTCGCCCTACTGGACGGCGAGGAGGTCCACCACGAAGATGAGGGTCTCGCCCGGCTTGATCAGCCCACCCGCGCCGCGGCTGCCGTAGCCCAGCTCGGCCGGGATGGTCAGCTTGCGCCGGCCGCCGACCTTCATGCCGGCCACGCCCCTGTCCCAGCCGGCGATGACGCGGCCGCCGCCGAGCGGGAACTGGAACGGGCTGTTACGGCTCCAGGACGAGTCGAACTCCTCGCCGGTGGAGAACGCGACGCCGACGTAGTGCACGACGACCTGGTGGCCGGCGGTGGCCTCCGCGCCGTCGCCGACGGTGATGTCCTGGATCACCAGGTCGGCGGGCGGGGTGCCCTCAGGGAATTCGATCTCAGGTTTGGTCAGGTTCATGTCACGAATCCTAGGGCCTGAATCCGCCCACCCGTCATGTCACCGGGGCCGCGCGAGCCGGGCGGCCGCCGCCGGACGGGCGGCTCGTCCTCGACCAGTCGGCTGAGGCACCGCTCAGGATCGGGGTCTACGCACCGTGCGACATCGGCGGACGCCGGTTCATCACGGCTCGGAACGCCCGGCCGGTCTTCCGGCGGTCTCGGGACCGGGCGACGCGTGTCAGGACGCCCGAGTGCCGGTGACGTCGGCGAGGTGGTGCACGACGTCGTGCAGGAAATACCGGGCGAAGGTGTCGATGGTGAAATGCGCCCCGTCGCTGCGGGTGCCGGGCCGCTGCCACTGCTCACCGGTGACCGCGTCCAGCTCATCGGCGAAGGCGTCGGCTGCGGCGACCAGCTCCGCGCTGACGACGGCCGGGTCCTGCTCGCTGTAGCGGTCCGCGATCGCGGTGGCGTCCTGGTTCCAGTCCGGGAAGGTCGGGCCGTCCTCGGCGAGCATCAGCCCCAGGCGGTAGGAGTAGAGGTTGCACACGTCGCGGACGTGGCAGGCGTACTCCAGCGGTGACCAGGTCTGCGGGTCCGGCCGGACCGCCACATCGTCGCGCCGGGCGAGCAGGTCGGCCCAGGCTGCCCCGTTGCCGCGCAGCGCACTCGCGACAGCGGCCGGGGCGATGGAGGCTGCGGTGTAGCCGCACTCGGGGCACGGGCGCTCCAGCACCCACGTCCAGTCCTTGGTGTCAGGCGTGATCGTCACCGGCCCACAGTAGGGCCTTCGGCGGCGGATGGTGTGCTGTGGCGCGGGACACAGGGAACTCGACGGTGCGGAGTGGCAGCAACAGACATGGATCCAGGATTTCGCGCCCGCGTACGGGTCGGGGACACCGATGCCTTCCGGACACTGTTCCGCGAGCATTCCCGGGCGGTCTACAACCACTGCTTCCGGCTGCTCGGGGACTGGTCGGTGGCGGAGGACTGCGTCTCGCTCGTCTACCTCGAAGCGTGGCGCCTGCGGGCCAAGATCGACGCCGACGGCGGGACGCTGCTCCCGTGGCTGCTGGGCATAGCCACCCACGTGCTGCACCGCCGCCACCGGGTGTCCCGCCGCCACCGTGCCGTCCTGGCCCGGATGCCGCCGCCCGCGGTGGTGCCCGACTTCGCCGACGAGGTCATCGGGAGGCTGGCCGACGCGGAACGCGTGGCGGCAGTGGGAGCCGTGCTGCGCCACCTGCCCCGCGGTGACCGCGAGGTGCTGGCGCTGTGCGTATGGGCGGGGCTGGACTACGCCGCGGCGGCGGAGGCGCTCGGCGTACCGGTGGGCACCGTGCGGTCACGGCTGTCCCGGGCGCGCGTGCGGCTGGCCCGGCTGGCCGAGAAATCTCCCGTCGATCGGGAACCCGGGTTCGACGAGTTGGCAGTCACCGATTGGCCGCACACCCGCGGCCCGGCCTTGCGGGAGGAGCTTCGATGAAGGACACCGATGCGGACGTGCGGTGGCTGCGCCAGCTGCTCGCCATGCCATCCGAGCGCGAACTCCCCTCGGGCCGACAGCGCCGACGAGAGGAACACCTGATGGAGAGCTTGCAGGAGATGACCGGGACGCAGACGCGCAGCCGGCGGGCGGTGGCCGTGCGCCGCTGGGCCCTGGTCGGCGGGGCGGTCGCCGTCGCCGCAGCGGCCGTGGTCTTCGTGGCGACCGCTGTGCTGGGGCCGGCACCGACTCCGGCCTACGCCGTGAGCACCGATGACGACGGTTCGGTCACCATCACCGTCAACCACGCCGGTGACCCCGCCGACGCCAACGAGCAGTTGCGGCAGGCAGCGGTCCGGGCCACGGTCATCCTGCCGTCGGCGGAGAGCGCCTGTCCGGCCGGAGACCGGCAGGGGGTGACGATCATCAGCTTCCACAGGAGCGGCTTCGCCACGCAGCTCGTGCCGGCACCCGACTACCTGGAGGTCATCCAGGAATCGGGCCAGGCGAGCCGGGTGCGGATCCGGCCCGGTGACATCCCGGCCGGGCAGCTGCTGATCATCACGCCGGTGGAGAGTTCCGCCGGGATGGTGATCCAGGTCGGCAGCTCGGATCTGTCCGGCCCGAGCTGCATCATCAGCTTCGCCGAGACATGGGGCGGCTCCGTCCCGGTCCCGTCGTCGTCGCCCTCCCCCGAGAGCTGATCCCGATCCGCCGGGGCCACGGGCCGGTGCCGTCGCCGACCCGTGGCCCCGGCGGTCCGCGCCGCCGGATTCGGCAGACGCGGGCCCGTCCGGCACACTGCGGGGAAGGTGCGAGCGGCGGGGGAGCGACATGGGCCAGCGGATCAGCGTCGAGGAGTACGACCCGTCGTGGCCGTCTCGGTTCGACGAGGAGGCGGCGGCGATCGGGGCCCTGATCGGGGCGTGGGTCACCGGCGGTGTGCACCATGTCGGGAGCACGGCGGTCCCCGGGCTCGCGGCGAAGCCGATCATCGACATCATGGCCGGGGTGGTCGACCTGGAGTCGTCGCGGCCGTGCATCGAGCTGCTGGGGGAGCTGTCCTACCTGTACGCACCGTATCGGACCGACGTCATGCACTGGTTCTGCAAATCGTCGCCGGAGTCGCGTACCCACCACCTGCACCTGGTGCCCACCGGGTCGCCGCGCTTCGCGGAGGTGCTCGCCTTCCGGGACCGGCTGCGGGTCGATCCGGCAGCGGCGGCGCAGTACGAGGCGCTCAAGCGCGACCTGGCGGCCCGGTACCCCGAGGACCGCGAGGCCTACACCGACGGCAAGGCGGAGCTGATCCAGCGGCTGCTATGAGATGGCGGCTATGACAGAGCCTCGACATACCGGGCCCGCCACAGCGGTGCGGGGTCGCCGCCGAGGCTCGTCCAGTACTCCCGGCCATGGGTGATCTGGCCGTCGATCACGGTCCAGAACGAGGCTGCCCGGAAGACGCCGAGCCCGGCGTGCGGGACCTCGACCTCGGAGACGACCGACTCCTCCTGCGCCACGATGCGCAGCAGGTTGATCGTCCAGCCCTCCGGGTACTCGCTGTTCACCGCGATGAAGTTGGCCCGGCCGACGATCTTCTCGCCGCTGACGGGCCACTCGACCACCGCGCCGTCGGCGAAGAGCTCGCCCACACCCGCCCAGTCGCGCTCGGCGATGCGGTGCCACAGTTCCTCGATCACGTTCAACGGCTCCATGGGGCGACAGTCTGTCAGGCTGCGGCGTTGCGGTAAATGGCTGGCGGATCATCATCCGATTTGTCCGTCCACTGTGGTACCGCGGCGCAGCGCGAGCCGGGCCGGGAGCACACTCGCTCCGACGGCGAGCAGCAGGCACAGCCCGACCACCCCGCCGACGACCGGCCAGGGGATCACCAGGCCGACGGGGGTGCCGACCTGGTCGCTCAGCCCGGCGCGGATCGCGATCAGCGCGGGGACCGCCACCGCGGCGCCGAGCAGCGTCCCGATGAGCACGACGAGCGCGGACTCGGCGGCGACGGTGGCGATCACCTGCCGGTTCGTCGCTCCGGCGAGTCGCAGCACCCGGAAGTCGCGCACCCTGTGCGCGGCGGCCATCAGCAGCGTGTTGGCGACGGCGATCGCGCCGTAACCGGCTGAGACGGTGATCAGCAGCAGCGTGAAGATCCAGACCAGCCGGTCCTCGGCACTGTCGGCCTCGGCCGCGTAGGCGGCGACGTCGATGAGGCGCGCTCCCGATCCGGGCGGAGGCGCCACCGGCCGGTCGACGAGGATCGCCGAGGACAGGGCGGACGGGTCGTGGCCGCGGACGGTGGCCCGGGGCAGCAGCAGCCCGGCCGGCGCGGATCTGTCGGGGAGCACGGCGACGACCCGCACCGGCACGGTCTCGCCGTCGGCGAAGGTGACCGCCGACGGCAGCGTGGCGGCGACCGACGCGGTGGCGGCGCCGGTGCCGCCGGACAGTTCGGCGAGGTCCACGCCCAGCCTGGCGAGTGCGGTGGGGTCGACGCCGAGCGCGCCGATCGGTTTCCCGTCGGCGTAGACGGTGGTGGGCAGCAGCGCCGAGCCCGGCACGGCCGAGGCGGCGGCATCGGTGAGGCCCGGGACGCCACGCTCGGGGGCGATCACGGAGCCCGCCTCGACAGCGGCGCCGCGCCTGGCGGCGTAGGCGGCCGCCGAGGTCTGGACCAGGCCCGAGATGAGGACCGCGAAAGCGACCGTGAGCAGCACCGGGGCTGCCGTGGCCGCGGTACGCCGGGGCGCGCTCAGGGCACCCTCGCGGACCAGCATCCCGGTCGCACCCCGGCCGCGCCCGAGCGGCCAGGAGAGCAGCCGCACGACGAGCGGCACGAACGCCGGAGCCAGCGCGACAGCGGCCGTCATCAGGGCCATCGCGGCGTAGAGGGCCAGACTCCCGCCCTCCTGCGCGTCGTCGCTGGTCGCCACACCGACGGCGAGGGCGGTTCCGGCGACGGTGAGCAGCCCGCCGGCGATCCAGCGGGCCGCACCCATCGGCCGGGACTCCAGGACCGCCTCGCGCAGCGCCTCCATCGGCCGGACCCGTGCTGCCCGCCGCGACGCCGCCCACGCACCGGCGAGCGCGACCACCGGCCCGAGCAGCAGGGACAGGGCGATCGGCCAAGCGGTGAACCGCACCACGAAGGTCGCCGGTTCGAAGCCGGCGTCGACGAGCACCCCGGCCAGGGCGAAGGCGAGCCCCGTGCCCAGGACCACCCCGGTGACCGACGCCGCTGCTCCCACCCCGAGGGCCTCGCCGAAGATCATCCGGCGGACCTGCCGGGGCGTCGCCCCGATCGCACGCAGCAGGCCCAGTTCGCGGCGGCGCTGCGCGACCTGGAACGCGAAGGTCGACGCGACCACGAAGACCGAGACGAACCCGGCGAGCGCCGCCATCGCGGTGAGCACCTGCATGCCGATCCACCTGGTCCGAGCATCGGCACGCGGCTCGGCCGCCGCCCGGTCCGCACCGGTCAGCACCCGCGCCCCGGTCGTGTTCGCCGCCATGTCGGCGACCCGGCGCACGTCGGCCCCGGGTTGCACGGTCACCCCGATGACCCGCACGCCGGGGGCCAGCTCCGCCGCCACCGCATCGCTGAGGTAGATCCCCGGCCCGTCCACCACCCCGGTCACCGTCTGCGTCGACGGCCCGGCCGCCGTCAGCAGCGTCACCACGCTCCCCGCGCCGAGGCCGAGCCCGCTGCCGACCGCGATCTCGCCGGAGCGTGTCGGCGGCCGCCCGGTCACCAGTCGCACCCCGCCGAGCCCGCTGCTCGCCCAGCCGTGCCCCGTGACGGTGGCGGTGTGGGGCCGTCCACCCAGCACGAGCTGCGCGTAGAAGCCGCGGTCCGGCACGGCCGTGGCGACGCCGTCGATCGCGGCGAGCCGCTCGACCAGCTCCGCAGCCCGCGCCGACGACCACGGCACCGACTCGGCGAACTCGTCCGCGCGGCCCGCGGCCGGGCTCAGCACCAGCACCGCTGCCGCCGCGAGCCGATCGGGAACCGCGGGCTGCCCCGACGCGTAGAGCAGCGTGCTCAGCGCCACGACGGTGACCCCGGACGCGGCGGCGACGAACGCACCGAGTAGCGCCCGCCGCCGCGGGGTCAGCACGGCACCTCCAGCCGTGCCATCCGGGCCGCGATCACGGCTGCGTCGGCGCGGGGCAGGTCGTCGACGATCCTGCCGTCGGCCAGCAGCAGCACCCTGTCCGCGTAGGCCGCCGCGACGGGGTCGTGGGTCACCATCACCACGGTCTGCGCGTGCTCGTCGGCGAGGCCGCGCAGCAGGGCCAGGACCTGCCGGGACGTGGCGCTGTCGAGGGCACCGGTGGGTTCGTCGGCGAAGAGCACCGCCGGGCGGCTGATCATCGCGCGGGCGATCGCCACGCGCTGCTGCTCGCCGCCGGAGAGCTCGCCCGGACGGTGGGCGGCCCTGCCCGCCAGCCCGACGGCTGCGAGTGCGGCCGTGAGCTCCCCGGGTGCGGGGCGACGCCCGGCCAGGCGCAGCGGCAACGCCACATTCTGCTCGGCGGTGAGGGTCGAGACCAGGTTGAACGCCTGGAAGACGAAGCCCACCCGGTCGCGGCGCAGGACCGTCAGCGCGTCATCGCCGAGCGGCCCGAGCTCCGTGCCGCCGATGCGGACCGAACCGGCGGCGGGGCGGTCCAGCCCGGCCGCGCAGTGCAGCAGGGTCGACTTGCCGGAGCCGGACGGTCCCATCACGGCGGTGAACGTGCCGGCGGTGAAGGCGACCGTCACCTCCTCCAGGGCGGTCACCCGCCGGGGGCCGAGTCCGTAGCCGGCGGTCACGCCGTGCAGCTCGACTGCGTGTGTCGTCATGCCGGAGACGATGCCGCCGGGCAGGCACCCGCCGCGTCGGCCCGTGGCCGGGACTTCGGCCTCCGACCACGGGCCGACGCGGCGGGTCGACGGCGGCTCGTCTCCACCCTGGGGATGACGCGTCGTGGTCCGACGCGCGACCCCCGGCGGGCCGGATACCGTCAGGGTGTGACCACGATCGACGCGCTCCCGCTGCTCGGCCGCCGGTGGCGGTTCGGCGAGCTGATCGCGGCCGACACCGTGCTAGCGGTGGTGCTGGCGCTGCTCTGCTCCTACGCGGCGATGGAGGGCACCGCCCTGGTGCCGGTGGCGTGGCTGACAGGGGTGCTGATCGGCGGCCCGCTCGCCGTGCGGCGGCGCTGGCCGGTCGTCACCGCCGTCGTCACCATCGCCGCCTCGGCAGCGGCGCTGACCTCCGGGATCATCCCCGCCTACGCGGCCGTGCCGCCGAGTGCCGCTGTGGCGTTCGCGCTCTACATGGTCGGTGCGGCCGTGCCCCGCCGGGCGTCGATCCTGACCCTCACCGGCGGGTTCGCCGCGATGGTCTGCGCGCTCACGCTCGCCGACACCTCTGCGAGTGCCGAGTTCGGCGGCGCGGAGGTCGGGTTCGCCTGCCTGGCGGTCGGCGCGGGCTGGGTGCTGGGCCGGGCCACCCGGGACCGCCGGGCCTCCGCGGCGAGCCGGCTCGAGCAGGCCACCCAGCAGGCCGTGATCCAGGAGAGGCTGCGCATCGCCCGCGAGCTGCACGACATCGTCGCCCACAGCATGAGTCTCATCGCCGTGAAGGCCGCGGTCGCCAATCACGTCGCCGAGCTGCGGCCGCAGGAGGCAGGTGCCGCGCTGCGGGTCATCGAGTCGACGAGCAGGGCGGCTCTCGCCGAGCTGCGCCACGCGGTCGGGGCCCTGCGCGGCGACGAGGCCTACACGCCCACGCCGGGCCTCGCCGGGCTGGCGCGCCTCGCCGAGCAGGCCGCGAGCAGCGGCGTCGAGGTGCACCTGGAGGTGCGCGGCGAGGCCGAACTCCCCGAGGGGGTGGGTGTCTCGGCCTACCGGATCGTGCAGGAGTCCCTGACCAATGTGATCAAGCATGCAGCACCGGCCCGCTGCGAGGTCACCGTGACCGTCGGCGGCGGCGAGTGCCGCATCGAGGTGACCGACGACGGCAGGCGCCCGCCCGCGGATCCGGCCCGGCCGGGCCATGGGCTGGTCGGGATGCGGGAGCGGGTCGCCGTCTACGGCGGAGCGCTCGACGCCGGTCCGCTGCCCGCAGGCGGCTTCCGGGTGGCCGCGTGCCTGCCCTACGGGGAGGTCCCGTGACGCGGGCCAGGGCTGTCGACGCGGCTGCTCCTGGACGCGCGGGTGTCCGCAGGCACGCCCCGAAGGCCCCTGAGGCGGCGGGTGGTCCGGCGGCTGTCCGATGGGGAGGTCCCGTGGCCCGGGTCCGGGCGGCCGCGGCGCCGCCCGACGAGGAGGCGCTGTGATCCGCGTGCTGATCGCCGACGACCAGGCGCTGCTGCGGGGCAGCTTCCGGGTGCTCGTCGAGACCGATCCCGGGCTCACCGTGGTCGGCGAGGCGGGCACCGGTGCCGAAGCGGTGGCGCTCGCCGAGCGGCACCGTCCCGATGTGGTGCTGATGGACGTGCGGATGCCGGAGCTCGACGGGATCGGCGCGACCCGGCGGATCAGCGCCGTGCTGCCCGAGACCCGGGTCCTCATTCTGACCACGTTCGACCTCGACGAGTACGTTTACGCCGCGCTGCGGGCCGGTGCCAGCGGGTTCCTGCTCAAGGACACCCCGCCGGCCGAGCTGCTCGCCGCGATCCGGGTCGTCGCCGCCGGGGAGGCGCTGCTGGGGCCCACGGTGACGCGGCGGCTGATCGCGGAGTTCGCGCGGCGGCCGGAGCCCGCCGTCGGCGTTCCGGCCGGGTTGGGCGGGGTGACCGAGCGGGAGCGGGAGGTGCTGACCCTGGTCGCCCGGGGCCTGTCCAACACGGAGATCGCCGACCGGCTGACGGTGAGCCTGCCGACGGTGAAGACCCACATCGGGCACCTGCTCGGCAAGCTCGGCGCGCGCGACCGGGCCCAGTTGGTGATCGCGGCCTACGAGTCGGGGCTGGTGACGGTCAGCCGGTGACCGGGAGCAGTTCCGGTCGGCGCTGCCGGATCGGGGTCAGCATCCCGGCCGCCGCGATCAGCATGTAGGCGATTCCGGCGACGACCAGCACCGTGTTCACCCCGAACCCGGCTGCGGCGGCCGTGAGCACCGCGGCGCCGACCGGGCCCAGTGTGGAGTGGATAGTCCAGTAGGCGGCGGTCACCCGGCCCAGCAGGGCGTTGGGCGTCACCTGCTGGCGCAGGGTCATCGAGCAGATCCCGGCGATGGTGCTGAATCCGAAGGTGACGACGGAGAGCAGCGCGACCGCCGGGACGGAGGCGGCGAAGCCGAGCCCGGCGATCCCGGCACCGCAGAGCATCGTCGCGGCCACCCAGGTCAGGCCGAATCCGAACCGGCGGCGGACCCGTGCCACCAGCAGCGATCCGGCGATCGTGCCGAGGCCGGTGACCGCGAGCACGTAGCCGATCGTGCTGTCCGGCTGGCCGAGGTCGGTCTTGAGGTAGTAGATGATCAGGTCGATCAGCCCGAGGTGGATGAAGATCAGCAGGGTGAGCAGGGCGGTGAGGGAGCGCAGCACCGGGTGCCGCCACAGGAACCTCGCCCCCACCAGCAGGTTCCGCCAGAACGGCACCGCTTCGGCGGGTGCCTCGGTCGGGGCGGGGCTGCGGAACCGGACGAAGAAGATGCCCACCGCCGCGGCGAGGAACGTGGCGGCGTCGACCCCGATCGCGGTCGCGGGACCGTACCGGGCTGACAGGATCCCGGCGATGATCGGCCCGGCGATGCCCGCCGTGGCGTAGCTCGCCGAGAGCCGTCCGTTGGCCTGGGTGAGCTGCTCGGCGTCGACCAGCCTCGGCAGGATCGCCACATATGTCACCTGGAACAGCATCGCCAGCGCCCCGCCGAGCGGCACCACGACGTAGAGCAGCCAGATCGGGGTGGCGAAGAGCCAGGCGACCGGGATCGACGCGTAGATCACGCCCCGCGCCACGTCGCAGACGATGAGCAGCCGTCGGCGGTCGAACCGGTCCACGATCACCCCCGCGAAGATCCCGGCGAGGATGTTGGCGACGGCACCGGCACCGGTGACGAGGCCCATCTGGACCACGGAGCCGGTCGCGTGCAGCACCAGCAGCGGGATCGCCACCATCGTGAACGTGTTGCCGGCGGTGGAGAACGTCTGCACCAGGAGGAAGAGGTTGAAGTCCCGGTTGTCGCGCCACTGCAGCGGGGGTGCCGCCGCCTCCTGATCATCCACTCGCCGGAGGTTACCCATGCCGCTACGACATCGACAAGGGCAGATGCAACATTCAGTATTTCTTCCTCACCCAGCGTGCGGAACCGTGGGGGCGGACAGGTCACAATGCTCGGTGCAGGTCACCAGGACCGTGTCGTAGCCCTCGACGAGCATCATCGCGAGCTCGCCGCCCGGACCGACGGCGACGTGAACGTCGCGGTCCGGGGTCGTCAGCCCGGCGACGAAGAGCGTGACGTCCCGGCCCGGCACTGCGCAGCTCTGCCCGCACCGGGCCACGCTGTAGCGGGGCGGGGAGTCCAGCCACGACCAGTCGAGGCACCACTCGAAGCAGTCCGACGCCGCCGGCCTGCGCAGCACCACCAGGCGGCCGCCCGCGGCGTCCAGCGCCAGCAGCGCCGCCCAGGTGCCGCGGTCCGACGGCCGCTCCTTCGCGCGGACGACCAGCGAGGAGCAGCCGTCGTCCACGCACTGGGCCTCCGCGGTCAGGCCGGGGCCGTAGTCATGGCCGCGGGTCCAGGTGATCAGCGGACGCCCGTGCTCGTCGTGGCCCGGGGTGAGCTGGCCGGCCGAGTTGAACAGGCTGGTCTTCCGCCCCAGTTCGACGGGTACGCCCACACAGCGCGCGTCGTCACCGCAGCGCCACGCGCTCAGCTTCCCGCCGGTCCCGGAGTCACCCCGGTCGAGCAGGAACGCGGCGAGCACCTCGCTGCCGCCGGGTAACGCGACGATCACCGCCGCGGTGGGCCCGCTGACCCCCTCCACCGGCATCACGTAGGCGGTGCAGTTCCCGTCGGCGGTGCAGCGGTGAAATCGGGGCTGGTCCTTCGACAGGCCGCCGCTCGCGGTGGAGTGGGTCAGCGCGACGAAGGTGCCGTCGGCGTTGACGGAAGCGGCGTCGAAGTGGCCGATCTCGGTGTGCTGGGCCTGGTCGCAGGCCCGGTCCCGGCACCTGGTCACCCCGGTCTGGTCGACGATGACGAGCGTGCCGTCCGGGGCGTGGCCCATCGCCAGGGCGGCCTGGTCGAAGCGGTGCGTCGCGGTGACCGTTAGCCCCGCCGGGTTGGCCACGGGCACGGCGACGACGAGCAGCACGGCTGCGGCGAGCCCGGCCGGGGCAGCCCGTCCCCGCCATACTGCCCACCGCGCCGGCACCGTGGTCTCGGCGGCCGCGATCTCGGCGAGGGTGACGTCGATGGACGGGAGGTCGGCGACGGCCCGGGCGTCACCGGGGTCGCGCGGTGCGAGCAGGGTCCGCACGATGGTGCAGGCCTGTGCCGTCACGAGCACGACGACGCCGAGCAGGACGAGGCACTCCCCGGCCCCGGCGAGCAGTCCGCCGGCGAGGCGCCCGCCGGGAGTCGCCGCGCCGCGGACCGCGGCGGCGGCCCAGAACCCCAGCGCGGGCAGGGCGAGCAGCACCAGCACCATCCGGATGCTCGCGCCCAGCGTCCGCCCCCGCAGCAGCAGGCGGGTACGCGTAACCGGCGCACCGGAGCCCTCCAGCAGCCGCACCGGCAGGCTCAGCACGGGCTGCCCGCAGATCAGCAGAACGCCGCCGACGAGGATGGCGAGCCCGAGGACCAGGCCGAAGGAGGTGCCGACGACCGCGAGGCACAGGGCGGCGAAGCCGACGAGGAGCAGCGCCGCGGCCACCCCGACGAACCAGACGGCGGTGCCGCGGATCCCGCGCAGCCCCCACCGGATCGCCGCCGGTGCGGAGATCTCCGCCCCCCGGAGCCAGGCGGCGGCGACCGGCAGCGCCGCGGTGAGTGCGACGAGCCAGGCGAATCCCCAGACCAGGGCGGTGGTCAGCACACCCGTGCCGGGCCGCAGCTGATGGTCGAGCAGGGCCTCGGCGGCGAACCATGCGACGGCGTGGTCGATCAGCCAGGCGAGGACCAGCGGCGGCGCCGCCGCGAGGAACAGCCGTCGATGCTGGTGCCACAGGATTTCGACCGTGATGGGCATGAGGTGACGATAGGTAAACCCCGCGGATGCCGTGGTCCCATGAGGACACGGTTGGGCCAAGAGCGTGTCACCCGAGCGCCTGCATCACCGGGACGAACCAGCGGCTGCGGTCGCCGGGCAGCGGCCGGTCGCCGCGGACCATGAGGGCGGTGTCGAACCACGGCTTGGCGCCGTGCTCCGAGGCCCACTCGATGAGCCGGGGGTGCCGGGCGTCGAGGTCGAGCCGGAACGGGCCCTCGACCGAGGCGGCGAGGTCGGCGATGAGCGTCATCGCGTCGGCCTCGGTCGCCGCGATCACCGGGCCGATCACGGTGGCGCCGACCGTGCGCCACGCCCCGGCGTACCCGGTGATGGTGTTGCTCTTCTCGACGACCCGCAGCTGCTCGCAGAAGCCGGGCAGCAGCGGGACCAGGTGCGTGCGCTCGACGCCGTTGACCTCGGCGTCGAGCGCGAGGATCGCGGCGACGTCGCCCGGCTCGGCCGGGCGTGAGCCGGGTCGCGCGGGCGGCAGGACGAGCGGACCCAGATGGGTATGCGTGGCGCCGACCGTGACGAAGCCGAGGCGCTCGTAGACGGGGCGGCCGTACTCCGTGGCGTTGAGGAAGGTGATCGCGTCGCCGGCCTCGTCGAGCGCGTGGGCCATCATCCGGGTGCCCAGGCCCCGGCGGCCGTAGCGGCTGGCGACGAGCACCATGCTGATCGCGGCGAGCTCCGTGCCGTAGCGGGTGAGGATCGTCGTGCCGACGAGCTCCGGGTCCCGCAGGCCGTATGCCTCGCCGACCTCGAGGAGCAGGCCCCATTTGCGGTCCTCGGGCCCCCAGTCGCGGTCCTGGGCCAGGGTGAGGCAGTCGGGCAGGTCGCGGGGGCCCAGGCGGACGATCTCGTCGATCACCGGGCCAGCTTATCGCTGCTGGGTCGCGCCGTATCCGAGTCGCTCGACGAGGTCGCCGTAGCGGGCGGAGATCGCCTTGAGGTGGTCGTCGGTGAGGTGGTCGGGCCAGTCGCCCGGGATGCCCCGGCGGTAGTGGCTCGTGACGTCGACCTGGCCGGGCTGGCGGCCCTTGGACATCTTGGCGAAGGTGAAGCGGTTGACGGCGCTGTCCACATAGGTCGACGGCAGCGCGTGCAGCGGTGCCCGGGGCAGCACGCGCCGGGCGAGCGCGAGCGGCTTGGGGGTGCGCCGCCGCGGGGCGAGGTTCCAGTGGAAGGCCGCCGTCCGCAGGCGCTCGCCCTTGGCCGGCACGACGAGGCCGAGGTGGCGCAGCGCGCGGTCCCAGGAGCCGCGCGTGTCGGCGAGGATCTCCTCCATCCGCAGCTCCAGTACGCCGGGGTTGGCGTAGTTCCACGCCGACATCGGATCGAGGAAGAGACCGCTGAACTCGATCTCGCGGTAGAGGCCCTCGTCCTCGCTGAGCTCCTTGAGCGCCTTGCGGTGCTCGACGAGGTTGGTGAAGGTGATGCCGAACAGCTTCTCGGGGTGGCTGTGCAGGTGGCTGAAGTAGCCCGAGACGATGATGTCGCGCGGGTCGCGGATGACGTTGAGGCCGACGAGCGGCGGCAGGCTGTCGAAGTCCTCCTGGCGGCAGTTCGTCATCACCAGGACGTCGGGCTTCTCGGCGCGGACCTTGTCGCCGATCGTGGCGTAGCCGTCCCACTGCTCGGGCACGTGGACGGTGAGCGTGGTGAGGCCCAGCGCGATCGTCGCGTCCGCCAGGATGCTCCGCGACCAGGTGGAACCGGTCCTGTGCCGACCGAAGAACGCACGGAGCATTGCCGACTCCTAACGGTGTGTGAGCGCGACCGAACCAAGCCATAGATGTCTATGTCTCGAAGAAGGGTCTGTCAAGAGTTTGAGTCGAACTTGTTAACTCACATTCACAAATGGCCCAACCTGTGTCAGTCTTCGGCCGAAAATCGAGATGCGGCGATTCACTCGTGTTTACGCCGCTGTTAAAACGCTCGCCGTGGACGTATCGTCATCGACACCCGCCGATCAGCCCTTATTCGCTCTCCTGAATTTGGAGGCCTTCTGATGGTTCGACTCGCCCGTGTCGTCACCGTCGCAGCGCTCACGATCGCCGGGACTCTCTTCACCGTCGCGCCCGTGTCGGCTGCCCCGACGCCCGGTATCAACTGCAACCCGCCCAGCAGCAACCTGCTGACCTTCACGCCGCCGCTGACCTCGACCCTCCAGCCGACGACGATCGTCAAGCAGACGACCTACAAGCCGTGCGTGTCGCAGTCCAACCCGAACGTCATCAGCGGTACGTCGAACGTCACGTTCAACATGATGGACGACTGCACGATGCTGATGCTGACCGGCTCGACCACCTTCACGATCCTGTGGAACACCGGCCAGACCTCGACGATCACCGCGACCCGTTCACCGATGCTCGTGGGCACGCCTCCGGGCTCCCAGTTCGTCGTGAACTTCACCGGCACCGTCACGGCGGGCCTGTGGGCCGGGCTCAACGCCAAGCAGCAGTTCAAGGGCTCGGGCGACGACCTCTTCAACTGCCTCTACCGCGGCGGCCGCCTGCAGTCCCTCAAGTCGTCGGTGACCCTGGCGATCTTCCCCTGAGCCCTTTCCCGGCTCACGCAGGTACGCCCCGACCGGTCCGCCGGCCGGGGCGTACCCCACTCACACAATGGTCCAGGTCACGGTGATTCCGCACTTCACGGCACCGATGTTGGTGTATCCGGTGTCGAACAGGCTCTCAGGGTTGGCGGGCTGCCGGTAGAACCGCAGCTCGTGCTGGTCCCAGTGACAGGCACCCGCGGCGGTGGCGTCCGGTGCGGCGCCCGGGATGAACACCTTCCCGCCGGGGACGTCGTTGCCGGGCATGATGCCGTGGCCGTTGCCCGGATTCATCGGGTTGAGGTGCCAGGTCTTCGCGACCGGGGGCGGGTATTGGACACGGTTGGACACGCCGCGCTGCGCGACCTGGCATGCTGGGCGGATGCGCACCATGGGGGCAGACCACGTCGACGAGGCGCTCGCCGAGCTGCGGCGGGCGCTCACCCCGCACGTCACCCGCGACTGGTTCCAGCCCGCCGGGGAACTCACCTGGACCTGCTGGGCGACGGCCGTCCACATCGCCCACGACCTGCTCGCCTACGCCGGTCAGGTGGCCGGCCGCCCCGCCGACGCCTACCTGCCGCTCGACCTGACCGTCCCGGCCGAGACCCCGCCCGCCGAGGTGCTGCGGGTCATCGACGCCTGCGGGGCCCTGCTGAGCAGCGCGATCACCACCGCCGACCCGGCGAGCCGCGCCTGGCACTGGGGCCCGACCGATCCCGGCGGCTTCGCCGCGCTCGGGGTCGACGAGATCCTGATGCACACCCACGACATCACCCGCGGTCTCGGCGTCGACTGGCGGCCCCCGGCGGACCTCTGCGCGTCGGTGCTGGCCCGGCTCTTCCCCGACGCCCCGCCCGGCGACCCCGCCGACGTGCTGCTGTGGTGCACCGGCCGCGCCGAGCTCGGCGACCGGCCCCGCCTGTCGTCGTGGACGCTCAAGGCAGCGCTGGACTCATGACACGTCGGCGATGACCAGCCGGTAACCGGCGTCGAGCTCGTCGAGTTCCAGCAGGTCCGCGTGCTGCTCGTGCCAGCGCCCGGACGCGAGGTCCGCGTGCAGGCGCGCCAGGCCCGGCGCCAGCGCTTCCTCGCCGGTCTGCGCCAGCATCGAGATCCCGTCCCGGACAACCCTCTCCAGGTACGCCGAGGGGCGCCGCCAGTATGCCGCGCCGAACCCGTCGACACAGTCGTGCGGCACCGGGACGGTCTCGATCCGCGCCCCGCCGAGCAGCTCCGCGAGCACCTCCACCGGCACCGCCCGCGTCTCGTCGATCGCCGTCGCCTCCGGGACGTACTCCCGCAGCAGCCAGAACTCACGGGTGACCCGCTGATCCCAGGTGAGGACGACGACCCGCCGCCGCGCGATCCGCCGCAGCTCCGCCAGGCCCGCCGCGAGATCGGTCCAGTGGTGCACGGTGAGCAGCGCCATCACCGCGTCCGCGGCGTCGTCGGCGACCGGGAGCGACTCCGCCACCGCCTGCACCGCCGGTGCCGCCCCGGCCGGCCGCTGGGCGATCATCACCGCGCTCGGCTCGACCGCGAGGACCGTGCCGGCGGGCTCGTAGGAGCCCGCGCCCGCACCGACGTTGACGACCGTCCGCGCGTCGCCGAGTGCGCTATGGATCCGGGCCGCGATCCGCGGGTCAGGTCGCCGGGTGCTGGAGTAGGTCGCGCCGATGCTGTCGTAGACGGTCACGCCGAGCAGTGTAGGAGGCCGGGTGACCACCCCCGTGGGACCAACTCTTGAAGAGTCGGTCCCACGGGGTGTGCGCCTCAGCTCTCCGGGTCAGCTCCGTGTGGCGAAGTAGCGGGCCGCCACCGCCGTGTGCAGGTCGAAGGCGAGCTCCACCGGGCCCGTGATCAGCTCCCAGCCGTCGCACTCGTCGTTGGCGACCGACTCCGGCAGGTCCGCGAGCGTCAGCGTCGGCAGCAGGCCGAAGACGAGCAGCGTTCCGCTCGGCGCGCTCAGGGTGTCGAAGTGGGTCACGTCGGCGGCGGAGGTGACGAGACCGGTCTCCTCGCGCAGCTCCCGTGCCGTCGCCTCCTGCCATGACTCGCCCAAGTCGAGGAACCCGCCCGGCAGCGCCAGCCATCCCACCTGGGGCGGGATCGACCGGCGGATCACCAGCAGGCCGTCGTCGACGGGCTGGACGGCGAGCACGACCGGCAGCGGATTGAGGTAGCTGATCTCCGAACAGCCCTGGCACCGACGCGGCCAGGGCTGGTCGACCGCGAACGGGTGGCCGCAGTAGGAGCAGTGCGAGTGGCGTACCGGCATACCCGCGACTGTAGCGACTCTGGCAGGCTGGGCGGATGTCGATGATCACGCTGCCGCGGCAACTCGCCCGGACCCGCCGGTTCACCCTCGGCGCACCCGGCCACTTCAGCATCGGGCCCGGCGGCGGCACCGTCCTCTTCCTGCGCAGCGCCGCCGGGGACGACGCGGCCGCGAGCCTCTGGGCGCTCGACGTCGCCACCGGTGCCGAACGGCAGCTCGCCGACCCGGTCCAGCTCCTCGGCGGTGCCGCCGAGCAGCTCTCCGCCGCCGAACGCACCCGGCGGGAGCGGGCCCGGGTCGCCGGCAGCGGCATCGTCGCCTACAGCACCGACGCCGATCAGCGGCTCGCCGCGTTCGCCCTCTCCGGTGCACTCTGGACGGTGGAGATCGCCACCGGCGTCGTGACCAGGCTCGACGCGGTCGGCTCCGTCATGGACCCGCGCCTGGACCCGACCGGGCGGCGGGTCGCCTACGTCAGTGACGGGGCGGTCCGCGTGATCGAGGCCGACGGCACCGGAGACCGGGTGGTGGCGGCACCGGACGGACCGGAGGTCACGTTCGGGCTGGCCGAGCACGTCGCCGCCGAGTCGATGGGGCGCGACGATGGGTTCTGGTGGGCACCCGACGGACAGCGCCTGCTCATCGCCCGGGTCGACAACGCCGCGGTGATGGTCTGGTACATCTCGGACCCGGCCGAGCCCGCCCAGCCGCCGCGAGCCGTCCGCTACCCGGCCGTGGGCAGCGCCAACGCCGACGTCACGCTCTGGGTCGCCGGGCTCGACGGGGAGCGGACCGAGGTGCGGTGGGACCGGACGGCCTTCGAGTACGTGCCCTCCGCCGGATGGGACGACCACGGGCCGTACGCCGGGGTGCAGAGCCGGGACCAGGGGACCGTCCGCGTGCTCGCCGTCGACCCCGACGACGGGTCGACCGCCGTCCTCGCCGAGCAGCGCGACGACTGCTGGGTGCAGCTCGTCCCGGGGCTGCCGGTGCGGACCGGATCCGGGCTGCTGGTGGGCCACGCCGACGTGGGGGAGACCCGGCACCTGACCGTCGCCGGGGAGCCGGTCACGCCCGCCGGGCTGCAGCTCGACTCCGTGATCGACGTCGAGGGCGACGAGGTGTTCTTCGTGGCGTCGGCCGAACCGACCGAACGGCACCTGTGGGTCTGGGCTGCGGAGACCGGAGCCCGGCAGGTCAGCTCGGCGCCGGGCGTCTACACCGGCGCGCGGCGGGCGGGAACCGTGGTCGAGTGTGCGCGTACCCCCTCGTGGTTCGGCGCGGTCGTGACCGTGCGGCGCGGCGCGGCGCCGGACCGGGTGATCGGGTCGCGGGCGCAGCGGCCGGTGCTCGAGCCGCGGGTCGTCGCGTTCGCGGCCGGGGAGCGGGAGCTGCGCAGCCACCTCTTCCTGCCGTCATGGCACCGGGAGGGGAAGCTGCCGGTGCTGCTCGACCCCTACGCCGGGTCGGCCGCGCAGCGGGTCACGGCAGAGCAGGCGGCCTGGTCGCTGGTCTCGCAATGGTTCGCCGAGCAGGGCTTCGCGGTGCTCGTCGTCGACGGGAGTGGTACGCCGGGCCGCGGCCCGCGGTGGGAGCGCGAGGTCTACGGCGACATGTTCACCGGCGTCCTCGACGACCAGGTCACGGCGCTGCACGACGCCGCTCGCCGATTCCCCGACCTCGACCTGGACCGCGTCGCGATGCGCGGCTGGTCCTTCAGCGGCACGCTCGCCGCCCTCGCCGTGCTGCGGCGGCCGGACGTGTTCCACGCGGCGATCGCCGGGGCGGGCGTGACCGACCAGCGCCTCTACGACACGCACTGGCGGGAGCGGTTCCTCGGCCACCCCGATCTGCACCCCGACCGCTACGACTCCTGCTCGCTGCTGCTGGAGGCGCCGAAGCTGACCCGGCCGCTGCTGCTGGTGCACGGGTTGACCGACGACAACGTGTTCCCCGCCAACACGCTGCGCTTCTCCCACGCGCTGCTCGCGGCCGGGCGTCCCCACGAGGTGCTGCCCCTGAGCCGGGCCACCCACGGTGTCGCCGACGAGGCCACCGCCGAGAACCTGCTCCTGCACCAGCTCGACTTCCTCCGCCGCGCCCTGCACCTGCCCTGACCTCACGCCGCGCAAACCGCCTGATCAGGCGGTGACGGCAGCCCTCGCCTCCCCTGTCCGTCATTGAACAGGGGAGGGTAGATGACATTTCTCGTGACGCTCGGCTCCCCGGGGCGGAGCTGGACCAGGGTCCTCGGCGCCACCGGCACGGACCCGGTATGAGCGCGTCCCGGCGGTACGACAAGGCGCTCGAACTCACCCGGCAGGCGCTCGCCCTGGTGGCCGGGCAGGAGTACCAGCAGGCCGCAGTGCTGTTCACCCAGGCCCTGCGAATCCTCATGCCCGGACCCGGTCTCCTCGCCTCCGGCCACGAGCACAGGAAGTGGGAGCTGGCGCGCACCGACCTGCACGGCGAACTGGGCAAGGTGGAGTTCCTGCTGGGCCGGCTGGCTCCCGCGCGGGAGAACCTGGAACGGGCGTGCGCCGGCTACCGGCACCTCCAGGAACCCGACTCCCGCGACTACGGCGTGACCCGGAGCAACCTCGGCGTGGTCTACGAGAAGCTCGGGATGATCAACGAGGCGCTCGCCTGCCACGAGGACTCCCTGCGTATCGCGCAGCGGCACGGCGAGCCGGCGGATTCGCTGGCCACGTCGCTGTGCCATATCGGCATGGTCCAGCAGCTCGCCGGCGACCGGCCGGGGTCGGATCGGAGCTTCGCGGCCGCGATCGCCATGCCCGGCGTCTCGCGGCTGATCCGGGCCGGTCTGCTGCAGAACGCCGCCTTCCACCACACCCACTACTTCGAGTACGCCCAGGCGCTGCCGCTGTTCTTCCAGGCCCTGGACGAGTTCACCGCGCTGGAAGAGGCACGGGTGCTGCCGTCCGGCTCCGACGAGCGCGCCATGTGCCTGACGAACATCGGGCAGCTCTACGCCAACGAGCAGGACTTCACCCGGGCGCTGGACTACCAGCGGCGAGCCCTGGCGCTCTTCGAGAGGAAGCAGCCCGACGGCGTGATGACCGCCACGGCGCTGTCCAATCTCGCCGGCACGCTGATGCTCCGGATGCTTGAGGACGACCTCGCCGAGGCCGACGGGCTGCTGGGCAGGGCGATCGAGATCTCCGGCCGCCACTCCGCCGCCGCGCCGGTCCGCGGCCTTTACCTGGCGAACCGCTCGTATGTGGCGCTGCGACGCGGCGATCCCGACCGGGCACTGGCGCTGGCCGTCGAGGGCATCGCCGTACGGGCCGCAGGCACCTCGGACCGGACCACGGTCGTTCCGTACGCGGCGGCAGGCCTGGCGTACTTCACCCTCGGCCGGCTCGACGAGGCGGAGGAGGCGCTCCTGGCGGCGCTGCGAGCATCGGAGAGCATCGCGCCGCTGCTGCCGGACAGCCAGGACCTCCACAGCCTGCTCGGCGCCATCGCGCTGGAACGGAGCCGGTCGGAGGAGGGCGAGCTGAAACGGAGCCGGCTGGACCGTGCCGTCGAGTGCCTGCGCACGGCGCGAACCGTCGCGGAGCAATCCCGCCGACTCCTCGACGGCGAGCCGGGCCTGGAGTTCCTCTTCGGGACGGGCGCGGCGGCGTACCACTGGTTGATCGACGCGCTCTACCAGCGCAACGGTCCCGGTGACCGGGAGGAGGCGTTCACCGTCGCCGACGGCGTGCGTGCGCGCGGCCTCGCCCGGATGCTGACCGGCGACGACATCGCCGCCGCCGAGGATCCCGAGATCCGCCGGCTGATCGCCGATCACCAGGACGCGCTGCGCCGGCTCGGTGTCGCGTGGCAGGAACTCGCCAAGGCGGAGGACCCGGTCCAGCAGGCCGAGCTGAGGTGGCGATACACCGACCTGGCGCACCGGGCCGAGCAGTACCGGATCCGGCTCGCGGGGTCCTCGTTCCGCTTCGGCGACGTCATCGCTCCCAGCGCCTGCACGGTGGAGCAGGTCCGCGCGGCCCTGGATCCCGGCACCGCGTTCGTGCTGCACGAGCCGACACCGAGCGGCACCTACGCGTGGGTGATCCGGCCCAGCGGGACCACGATGATCCGCCTGCCGATCGACGCGGCGGAGCTCGAGGAGCTGGTCACGACGGCCGTCCAGGACCTGGAAGAGCCGGTGGACGCGACCGGCCCCGGCGGGCAGCTCGCCGACCTGAGCACGGTGCTCCTGAAACCGCTGGCCGACGGGCTGCGGGGAGCGGAGCATGTGGCGCTCTCCCCCGGAGGTGTCCTGGCCTACCTCCCGTTCGAGCTCCTCACCATCGACGGGGTGCGGCTCTTCGAGAGGTGCACGACGAGCTACGTCCCGTCGCCGACCACCATGGTCCGCTTCGGCGGCGGGCCGGTTCGCGGCACGCACGAGCTGGACTTCGTGGGCTTCGCGTCCAGCAACGACGGTTTGAAGCATCCGCCCCTCGAGGTGGCCGAGATCGCCGAGATCTTCGCGCCGCGATCACTGCAGATCGTGGCGGCGGCGACCCCGGAGGCGGTCCGTGCCGACGCCGTCCGGGCCCGCTACGTCCACATCGCCTCGCACGCGTTCGTCGACGACGACCAGCCGCAGTTCTCCCGGCTCGTGCTGGCGCCGTCGGCGGTGGACGGTGATTCGTCGCTGTTCGCGTTCGAGTTCGCCGGGCTGCGCCTGCGGTCCCAGCTCGTGTCGTTGTCGGCGTGTTCCACGGCACGGAGCAGGCTCCGGCCGGGTGAAGGGCTGATCGGGTTCTACCGGGCCGTCCTGGCGACGGGGACCGACGCCGCGCTGCTCAGCCTGTGGGCGGTCCCGGACCGGCTCGCCCGGGTGTTCATGGTGCATTTCTACGGGCTGATCGCCGCGGGCAGGCCCGCCGAGGTGGCCCTGCGGGAGACGAGAACACACTTCGCGCCGCCGGACGGTGCGATCAGCGCGAGGACGACCTGGGCGGCATTCATCCTGGTCAGCGTCAACCCGCGAGGGAGCCGTTCCATCGAGAAAGGTCGGCGAGCATGACACTTCCGGTATCCGCGGTCATCGACGAGGCACTCGAGGTGCTCGGCGAACTCACGGCATGGGAGCTGACCGAGCGGGCATGGGCGTTCGTCGAGCGGCAGCTGATGGAGCTCGCGGCGGCGGTCGAGCAGCGGGACGTCACGCGTACCCAGGCGGCTGTTCTGGAACTGGAGGAGGTGGGCGAGACCCAGCGGCAGCACGCGAGCGCTGCGCGGCCGCCCGCCCAGCCGCCGCGCGCACCGAAGGAGCCCTGCTCACCCCGCCTGCGTACCGTCTCCCAGGTCCTCGGCGAGCGGCTGATCGAGTGGAGGCGGGAATGGCAGGCCCGCTGACCTCGGCGGCGCTGCACGTCCACTGCTTCAGCGCCGCCGGCCAGGATGCCTACCGCCGTGCCGTCGGCGATGCCGTCACCGGTCTGGGCATGGTCGAGGTCCAGGCTCCGACGGCCGCGGCCCCGCCGGACGGGTTCGTCGGACTTCACGCGGCTCCGGGCGGCGGAATCCTCGAAGCGCTCCAGTACCGCGACGGCGACCTCACCGCGCACTCGGTCTGCCTGGCGCCGGACCCGGCCGTCGCGGATGCCTCCTGGTCCGTGCTCGACCGCCGCTGGCGAGATCTCGGCACCGACCCGGCCCCGCAGGCGTGCATGCTGGAGGCCCGCGTCCTCTACGCCCTGTATGGCGGCGGGCCCCCCGACGCCGTCGCCATCGCCGGCCTGCTGCCCGCCGAGGTCGGCCCGCTGCGCCCCGCCGCCGCCGATCTCGGCGACGGCATCCGGGTCTGGGCGACCGGCTCCCCTCACGACGCACTGCGCTACCTCGTCGTGGTCGCGCCGCGGGACCACGAGGCCGAAGCCGACGGATGGCTGTGGCCCGACGGCAGGACGGACCTGCCGAGGGTGCCGCGCTACCTCTGGGAGGCGGCGAAGGTCTCCTACCGCATGCGGCAGATCCGGGCCGCCGGGCCGGACGGCGGCTGGACCGGCGCCCACGCCGACATCCTGCTCGGCGACCTCGACGAACCCGATGCCGACCGCGTCGTCGCCGAAGCACACCGCCGCGCCGACGCGCTCGCGCTCACCCAGGCGATGCTCGCCGACTCGCGGACCGGGGTGGCTGCGGTGCTCGCCAACCTCGCCCTGCTGATCTTCGTCGACGCGCCGGCGGCGGCGAGCCGCGGACCGTTCCACGCGGACCTGGTGACGTGGGAGGCGGATCTGGTGTTCATCGCCGACCGGACCGCCCTCGTGTCCGCGGCCCGCGATCGCGTCGAAGCGCTCGCCCGCATGGCGGCCCGGCAGCGGGAGCACACGGCGAGCGCCGCCGTGGCCCGCAACAGCCACGCGATCGTCGCCCAGGCGGCGATCATCGGCGCGTTCCTGCTGGCGCTGTCGGCTGCCCAGACCCTTCACTACGACTGGCCCTTCCGGCCGTCCCTGCGCCTGCCGGCGATCACCATGGTGACGGCGATGGCGCTGCTGCTGCCGCTGGCCACGGCATCACCGCGGCACACCCGGTCGGTGTGGCGGGTGGCCGCCGAGTGCGGTGTGTGCGCGGCGTCGGGGTGGCTCGTGACGACCGTGGCCGCGTACGCGTCGTGGGGGAGACCGGCACCGGTAGCGGTGACCCTCATGGTCGTGCTCGCCGCGATCACCGTCGATTTCGTATGGTGGCACAGCCGGACGTCGAGGAGATCCTCGTGACGGCCCGCGATCTCGAACAGTCCTCCGTCTTCCGCCGGAGTCTCGCGCAGTTCGCCGTCACCATGATCGTCTTCACGGTGGTGCTGTGGCTGCTCGCCGCCCCCACCTGGGTGTTCGTCGCGACCGAGGCGGCTGCCGGGGTCGTGTCGGCGGTGCGGCTCTGGGGACCGGGCGAGCTCGACAACGCCCAGGAGTACGCGCTCATCGTCGCCACCGAGTTCACCTGGGAGGTCGTCGAAGCCCTCGCCGCCGATGAGCGGCTTCGGGACGGCTGGGGCCGCGCGGGCGTGCGTACCGGCCTGCTGGCGGGCCTGACGCCGGCGTCGGCCGCCGCCGCGGCGGAGACCCTGCGCCGGACTGCCCGCCCGCGGGTGGAGCCGTGGACCGTCGCGCTGGTGGCGGTGCTCGTCACGGCGGGAACCGTCCTCGCGCTGGAAGTCCTGGCGCAGCCCTCGTGCATCCGCATCTCCACGACGGCCGTGACCGTGTTCGTGGTGGCCGCCGTCGTGGCGGTGGCGAGCCGCTTGGTCCGGCACCGGTATAACGAACGGCAGCGGCACAACCTCCGCGCGCACCTCGCCGCCGACCCGCGACAGTCGATCGTCGCCGAGCTGAGGGCGTTGCTGGCCTCGGGTGCGGTGCGGCAGCGGACGATGCTGGCCGCCGCCCTCGACGACCTGTGCGATCCGAACCCGGAGCGTCGGCCGTCGCTGCCCGCGGTCGCAGCCGTCCTGCTGCCGTACGCCGTCCTCGGTGCCGTGGCGGCGCTCTGGCTGACCGGCCTGACGACAGCCTGCTGACAGGCCCCTGAATCGCACGCCGGGAAAACGGAGACGGAAGTCGGGATCAACCGGCGTCACGCGGCTGATCCCGACTTCCGTGGCGGATCACACCAGGCTGTAGGTGACCCAGTAGTTGCCGCCGTCGCCGACGTAGTGGACGGGGGTGCCACCGGCTGCCACGGTGTTGCCGGACGAGGCGACCATGTCGTCGTTGCCCAGGTACATCCCGGTCGTCCCGACGATCGTGCTGCGCAGCTCGGAGATCTTCGTGGCCTGCGCCTTGTAGAAGGAGATCTGGTACTGGTTGTACATGTTGTTGCCGATGCTGGTGATCTCGCTCGCGGTGAGGTCGTTGCCGTCGTCCTCCTCCAGCATCAGCGAGATGATGAGCCAGCCGCTGCTCACGCCGCTGACGATCGTCGCGTTGGGGTGGTAGATGTCGCCGGTGGCGACCTCGTTGTCCCAGCCGCCGGGGCCCCACTTGCCGAAGGCGGTCGCGTTCGGGTTGGTCGGGCTCGCGGCGAAGACCAGGAAGTACGGGCTGTCGTCGCCGATCTCGTCGGTCTCCTCGTCGCACTCGACGGTGGCGACGCGCAGCGAGGAGGCGGCGAAAGCGGGCACGGCGGTGGCGAGACTCGCCGCGACCGCCACTCCGGCGACCGCGCCGAGCAGACCGATCCGGCGGGTGAGGTGCTTGAGCTTCATGGACATGCCACTCCGTTTCGCGTACCTGGAATGTTCAACCGGCGGAGCCGGTCGGTCCCCAGGGCACACGGCAGCGGTTGCGGCGCTGTTGTGGCTGGGTTGTCCCGCTGCTCGCGCCGTCGGGCGCTACGGCGTGAAGCGGATGGCGTCCGGGTAACAGAAGGAAGTGGTCGCCGCCTGCTCGCCGGGCAGGCACTCGCCGTCGACGAGCGACCTGCCCCCCAGCGGCTCGCCGAGGACCACCTCGTAGGGAACCTGATCGTTGCCCGGGCACGTCGCAGCACCGAGCTGTTTCGGGGCGACGGTGAAGGTCACGACCACCTCGGACTCGCTGGTGCGGATCCGAGGTGCCGAGACCTGCCCGGTGACCCCGCCGTTGCAGCCCAGGCGCGTGACGAGGGCACGGAACTTCGTGGACGATCGCTGAGGGCTCTGGCCCGGCTCGAGAGTCCAGACGGCGGCATCGCCCTCGGTGCTGCTCGCCGCTGATCGCGCCGGAGCGGACGGGGTGGTGGCCGAGCACGCCGGCAGCACGGCCGCCAGGGATGTCCACGTCAATATCGAGACAAGGTGGAGTCTGGTCGTCATCCTCATGGGACGTGGCGATGCGGTCGCCGGTTTCACGAGGAGTACTGAGGCAGGTCGATCTTGTCAGCGGGTGGGGAGAACAGTGTGCCGGCGAGCCCGCCGATGCGGCTGCCGATCGGGCCGGCGGCGAAGCGCAGTCCGGTGTGGAAGATCTTGAGGCCGATCCGGCTCTTGGGGTTGGCGATGCGCGGCACGCCGGGCGGGAGCTTCTGCGCTTGATCGACGTAGGGACGCATGATCCGTTCATAGGAGGCGAACGCGTCGTGATGGGAGCCGCCCGCTGCCAGCTGCCCGGCCAGGACGTAGGCGCCCACGAGGGCGAGGCTGGTGCCCATGCCCGTGATCGGTGACGGGGCGTAGGCCGCATCGCCCAGCAGCGCGATCCGCCCGGTGGACCAGCGCGGCGCTGTGACCTGGCCGATCGCCTCGAAGTAGAAGTCGGTGTCGGCAAGCTCGTCGAGTAGCCGGGGAGCTTGCCATCCGACTCCGTGGAACACCGTGCGTAGGACGCGTCGTTGCTGGTCGCGGTCCATGTCCTCGTATCCGCGCGGTGGTGAGAGGAATGACATCGCGGCGCGGGTGGTGCCGAGGTTGTCCGGTCGGATGAGGATGGCCCGGCCGCCGGTGGTGTTGAACCAGCGTGCCCACGCCGTGTCGGTGTCGATGCGCGGCACGGTGAACCACGCCGTGTAGAGGCCGAGCGGACGGATGCGGACCTGATCGCCGAAGATCAGGGCGCGGGTGCGCGACCGCATCCCCTCAGCGAGCACGACCAGGTCGAAGCGGCGCTGCTCGCCGCCGGCGAAGGTCACGTCCACACCGTCGCCGAGGTCCTCGACGGCGGTGATGTGGGTCCCGAACAGATACTCGGTGTCGGTGCTGGTGTGCTCGACGAGGATGCGGGCGAGCTCGCCGCGCAGGATCTCCAGTTCGTCGGTGGGGCCGTCGGCGCCTGCGGCGCCGGCCGGGAAGCTGGCCACGACAGCACCGTCGGCATCGAGGAACTGTGTTCCCCTCTCACCGGTGCCGGCGTCACGGATGTCGTCCTCGATGCCCATCCGGCGGGCCACCTCGCGACCGGCGCCGCGGACGTCGACGTTCTGACCCTCACTGCGCAGGGACTCGCCGCGTTCGACGATCGTCGTCTGCCAGCCGTAGCGGTGCAACCAGAAGGCGAGGCCGGGTCCGGCGATGCTGGCGCCGGAGATCAGAATGCTGGGTCGAGACATGATCGCGTCCTCGGTGGGTGTGATGTCGGTGCCGCTGTCAGACATGGGCCGGTTGGAGCGGGACCGCGTCCGCGCTCTGCGGCCGGGGTGTGGGGATCAACGCGGTGCCGAGCAGGCCCAGCAGGATGAAGCCGGAGGCGAGGTAGGCGCCGAGCGAGACCGCGTCGGTCATGGCGCTGCGGCCCGCTTCCGCGATCGCAAGGGTCTGCGGCTGCTGCGCAAGGCTCGCGATGGCGGCGCCGGCGCTGTCGGTGACGGCGTGCGCGTACTGGTCGGCCTGGCCCGCGGCTACTCCGTCGTCCCGGAGGCCCTCGGCGAGCCGGGAGGTGAGCGTGCTGAAGAACACCGTGGTCAGGACCGCGATGCCCAGCGCGGAACCGAGCTGGCGGAAGGCGCTCTGGATGCCGGAGGCCTGCCCGTTGTCGCGCTCCGGGATGTCGGCGAGCACCACGTTGGTGACCTGTGCCGTGGCGAAACCGACCCCGACGCCGTAGACGCACAGGATCAGCGCCAGCGACCACCAGGAGCTGTCGGTCGAGGCGATCAGCCCGAGTCCGGCCAGTCCCACGGCCTCCAGCACCAGTCCCAGGCGCACCAGCGCGAGGGGCGAGGCCTTTCCGGCCATGCCGAAGCTGGCTCCGCTGGCGATGAAGCTGCCCAGAGCGATCGGGACCAGGGCGAGACCGGATTGCACGGCGCTGTAGCCGAGCGTGAACTGCAGCCACAGCGGCAGCACCGCGACGATGCCGAACTCGCCGAGCCCGATGATCAGGGTGGCGAGGTTGCCGTTGCGGAACGACGCCAGCGAGAACAGGCTCAGGTTCATCAGCACCTTGTCCGAGCCGGTGCCGCGCAGCAGCGCCGCCTGCCGCCACCCGAATCCGCCCAGGGCCGCGACCGCCAGCACCAGCGCGACCAGCACCGGCGACGGGCCGCCGTCCCAGTGCAGGCCGCCGACGGCCATGGGGTGGACGGTGGTGACCCAGCCGTATGTGCGGCCCTCGATCAAGCCGAAGGCCAGCAGGCCCAGGCCCAGCGCGGACAGCACCGAGCCGATCACGTCGATGCGCCCGGAGGTACGCGGCGACGGCGCGAGGAACGCCAGCACGCCCACGACGATCAGGACGGCCAGCGGCACGTTGATGCCGAAAGCCCACCGCCAGGACGCGTGCTCGGCGAGCCACCCGCCCAGCAGCGGGCCCAGTGCGGCGGCGGCGCCGATGGTCGAGCCCCAGACCGCGAACGCCTGGCCGCGGGCCTTGCCGGTGAAGGTGGCGTTGAGCAGCGCCAGGGACGTCGGCAGGATCATCGCCGCCCCGGCGCCCTGCAGGAAACGTGCCACGATCAGCAGGCCGCCGCCGGGGGCGAGCCCGGCCAGGATGCTGGTCACGCCGAACACCACGACGCCCGCGACGAAGACCCGGCGGGCGCCGACGACGTCGGCGATCCGCCCGACGACCAGCAGCAGCGCCGCGAAGACGATGGCGTAGGACACCTGGACCCACTGGCCCTGGACCGAGGTCATCTCCAGGCCCTGGATAATCGACGGGATGATCACGTTCACGATGGTGGTGTCCACCACGATCAATGCCACACCGAGTGCGATGGCGATCAAGCCGAGCCAGCGGCGGGTGGAAGTTTCCTTGCCCACGGGTACCTCCGCAGAAATAGACTTCACGTTGAAGTAGCTTCACCATGAAGGTACTTTGATGATCGCGAGCTGTCAAACCATTCAGCAGCAGGAAGGGAGCGGTGGCATGAGCGAGCCGATGCAGCCACAGCACGAACGGCTGGCGGAGAGCCTGCGCTCGTACGGCGCGAACTACCGCGAGTTCAGCCGCAGATTCGCCGCCTGGCTCGGCCTGCACTCCACCGACGCCGAAGCCCTCATCGAGATCCTCAACGCCGAGGAGCGCGGCGCCGCCCTGACCCCCGCCCGGCTCGGCGAACGGATCTCCCTCACCTCCGGCGCCACCACCGCGCTCGTGAACCGCCTCGAACAGGCCGGCCACGTCCTGCGTACGCGCGAGCACACCGACCGCCGTCTCGTCACCCTGCGCAGCAGCACCCACATCCACCGGCTCGCCGACGAGTTCTTCGGCCCGCTCGGCACCCGCGTGGGCCGGGTGATGTCGCAGTACCCACCCGAGCTGCTCAAGCAGTTCGAAAGCCTGCTGGGTGAGCTCCGCGGCGCCATGGAAGACCAGCTCAACGCCCCTGCACCGGAGCCGCCGACGCGCTGAACGCCGGGAGCGCGGAGATGCCTCCGGCGGGTCTTGGCCACCACTCCAGTATCCTAGGATGCTCTAGGCGATGTGACGCCGTCGGTCGGCTCAACCACAGTGGATGTCCGGCCGCCCGCACGCGGGCGGCCGGACACTGCATCGATACAAGCAGGCCCCTCTCGCCCGTCTCAAACGGGGGATCGGGCCGGGCTGCTAGCGTCGTCGATCGTGGACAGCACCGACGACCTTCAGCTCGCGTTCGCCACGTCGAATCTGGCCGCGGACCTCGCGCTCGCCTACTTCGAGGCCGGTGTTTCGGCGACGTCGAAGGCCGACGGCACCCCGGTCACGGAAGCCGACCGAGCCGTCGAGCAGTTGGTACGCCAGACGCTGTCCGCAGCGCGGCCGCAGGATGCGCTCCTGGGCGAGGAGTTCGGCCGACGCGGCGAATCCGACCGGGTCTGGATCATCGACCCGATCGACGGCACGTCGTCGTTCAGCCGGCGCGACCCGAACTGGCGCGTCCAGATAGCGCTGGAGGTCGCCGGTCGCACCGAGGTCGCCGTCGTCACCGCCCCTGCGCTGCGCCGCTGCTGGTGGGCGACCCGAGGCGGTGGTTCCTTCGAGTCGTCCTGGCCGCGCGTGGGTGCCGAACCCAGCCGCCTCGAGGTCAGCACCACCTCGACACTGGCCGCCGCACGGCTCGACGCCATGGACGAGGCGTCCAGGGCGCGCCTCCCGCAGGGCGCCCGCCTGCCGTCGAGCTCGTCCGCGGCGAGATCGACGCCTTCCTGGTCGAGCGCTACCACATCTGGGACCACGCACCGTGGATCCTCCTGGTCCAGGAGGCGGGCGGCCGGTTCACCGACCGAACCGGGGGAGCTGCGGGCGATCAAGGCGGCGGCCTCTACTCCAACGCCAACCTGCACGGCCTGCTGCTCTCCGAACTGGGATATCCGGCGCGCCCCTGAGTGCCGGCGACGGGATCGCACCGCGGTGGAGTTTCCCGAGTGCGGTTCGCAGTCCGGTCGTAGTGCGGGCGGCCCCGGGTCGGGCATAGTTGGCGGATGGATCAACAGCTGGACGCCGACGAGTACCTGTGGCTGGAGGAGCTCGACTCCGTGGAGGCGTCGGGCTGGGTGGCGGAGAACAACGAGCGGATGGTCGCCGCGACGGGTGGTGCGGGGTTCGCGGCGTTGCGGGAGGAGATCCGGCAGGTCCTCGACGACGACCACCGGATTCCGTATCCGCGGCGGCGGGCCGGGTTCCTCTACAACTTCTGGCGCGACGGGGAGCATCCGCGCGGGGTGTGGCGGCGGACGACGCCTCAGGAGTACGCGACCGCGGCCCCGGTGTGGGAGGTGCTGCTGGATGTGGACGCCCTGGCCGCTGCGGAGGGTGAGAACTGGGTGTGGCACGGTGCGGCGGTGCTGCGCCCGGCGTACGAGCGGGCGTTGGTCAGCTTGTCGCGCGGTGGTGCGGACGCGACGGTGGTCCGCGAGTTCGACCTGGTCGGCAGGGAGTTCGTGGCGGACGGGTTCGTGTTGCCGGAGGCGAAGAGCTCGGTGCACTGGGTCGACGCGGACCATGTGTTCGTCGGGACCGATACGGGGCCGGGTTCGATGACGGTGTCGGGGTACCCGAGGGTGATCCGGTTGTGGCGGCGGGGGACACCGCTGGAGGAGTCGGTGGTGGTGTTCGAGGGTGAGCCGGGTGACGTGCTGGTGGACGCGTCGCGGCACCTGACGCCGGGGTTCGAGCGGAGTTTCGTGCGACGGTCGACGGACTTCTTCCACCGGCGGATCTGGCAGCTCACCGATGACGGCGGCCTGGTGCGGATCGAGGTGCCCGACGACGCGGTGGCGCAGGTGCACCGGGAGTGGCTGCTGGTCCGGTTGCGGACGCCGTGGCAGGTCGGCGGTGTGGTGTTCTCGGCGGGTGCCCTGCTGGCGGCCCGGTACGACGAGTTCGTCGCCGGCGGGCGGGACCTGACGGTGCTGTTCGAGCCCGATGAGCGGACGGCGCTGTCGACGTGGTCGTGGACGCAGCACCACCTGGTGCTGAACCTGCTGGTGGATGTCGCGACGCGGCTGGAGGTGCTGACGCCGGGCGACGGCGGCTGGGAGCGGTCGCCGCTGATCGACGCGACGGACCTGAGCAGCTCCTACATCCTGGACACGCATCCGGACGACGATGACGACTACCTGCTGGTCACCGACGGGTTCCTGGAGCCGGCGACGCTGCGGCAGGGGCGTCTGGGCGGGAGCGGTCCCGAGGTCCTCAAGCAGGCGCCGGGGTTCTTCGACCCGGCCGGGATGACGGTGGAGCAGCACTTCGCGGTCTCGGCCGATGGGACCCGGGTGCCGTATTTCGTGATCGGCGATCCGGCCGCCCGGCCGGGGCCGGCGCTGCTGACGGGGTACGGGGGTTTCGCGAACGCGAAGCTGCCCGGTTATGAGGGGGTGACGGGGCGGGCGTGGCTGGCGCGGGGCGGCACCTATGTGGTGGCGAACATCCGCGGCGGCGGTGAGTACGGTCCGGCGTGGCACCATGCCGCGCAGCGGGAGCGGCGGCCGCGGGCGTTCGAGGATTTCGCGGCTATCGCGCAGGACCTCGTCACCCGGGGTGTGACGACGGCGGCGCAGCTGGGTGTGGACGGGCGCAGCAACGGCGGGTTGCTGACGGGGGTGATGCTGACGCGGTACCCGGAGCTGTTCGGGGCGATCGTGATCGGGGTGCCGCTGCTGGACATGCGGCGTTTCCACAAGCTGCTGGCGGGTGCGTCGTGGATGGCGGAGTACGGCGATCCCGATAATCCCGACGACTGGGAGTTCCTGCGGGGGTATTCGCCGTACCAGAACGTGCGCGCCGGTCAGGCGTACCCGCCGGTGCTGTTGATCACGTCGACCCGCGACGACCGGGTGCATCCGGGGCATGCGCGGAAGATGGCGGCGCGGCTGCTGGCGCACGGCTACGACGTGTCGTATTACGAGAACGTGGAGGGCGGGCACGGGACGGCCGCCGACAGCAGCCAGCGGGCGTTCCTCACGGCGTTGAAGTTCGACTTCCTGTGGCGGACCCTGCGGCCAGAAGCGTCGTGAGGTCGGCGAGCACCTGTGCGTTGTCGGTGATCCGGATGGCGTGCATGCCGACGGCGCGGGCTCCGGCGACCATCTCCTCGGTGTCGTCGACGAAGACGGCTTCGTCGGGGCGGACGCCGAGCTGTTCGCAGGCGAGCAGGTAGATCCGGGGGTCGGGTTTGCTGATCCCGGCTTCGTGGGAGTAGACGATGACGTCGGCGAGGGCCGCGAAGCCGTGGGCCTGCTCCTCGCGCTCGCGCGCGCCGACGAAGCTGTTGCTGATGATTCCCGGCCGGTACGCGGGGCGCAGTGCTCGCAGATAGTCGATGAGTTCGGTGTTGGGGGTGCCGACGTACTCGGTCCAGATGTCGTCCATGAGCTCGTCGACGATGTGGGGGTCGACCTTGAGGAGGTCGCGCAGGCGGGTGTGGACGTCGTCGAGGGTGATGTCGCCGACGGCTCCGGCTTCCCAGATGTCGTTGGCGAGTTCGTCGAGCTGTCCGGGGGCGAGGCAGAGTCGTGGTTCCCACCGTTCGGCGATCCCGGTCGGGGTGTTGATCTCCAGGACTCCGCCGATGTCGAACAGGACCGCGCGTATCGTCATGCCCGGCAGTGTAGGCAGCTGCCCTGGTCGGGGCGCTATAGGTGCTTCTGCCTAGGTACTACTGCGCGTCGGGGTCGACGACCCAGGTGGTGCCGTCGTCGCTGATGACGGCGACCTGTTCGAACGCCGACCAGAACGAGTCGAGGACGGCCCGGGCTCGCACGGACTCCTCGTGCCAGTCGGGGTGCGCCCAGATCTGCTGGAGGGCGTCGCCGTAGCGCAGCCCCGCTTCGTCGCGCAGGGTTTCCACTGCGTCGGCGAGGGTGAAGCTGTGGCGGCGCAGGACGCTCAGCGCCAGGTCGAGATCGCCGTCGGCGATCAGTTCCCGCGCCTTCGGCGGCACCGTCTGCTGCTCCATCGGACCTCCATTCGACCGCCCCCTGCCGGAGCCGCACAGCCTACGAACCGTGAAGCAGCAGGTCAAGGGCGTGACCCACCCTGTGGGATACGGTGTCGGGATGTTGGAGTACTCCGTTGCCATCGTTCTGCTCGTCGACGCCGACGGGGCGCTGCTGATGCAGCTCCGCGATGAGCACGCCCCGATCGCCGCCAACCAGTGGGGGTTCCCGGGCGGGCAGATCGAGGCGGGGGAGACCCCGGTCGAGGCGGCGCACCGGGAGCTGCTGGAGGAGACCGGCCTGTCTGTCGGCGAGCTGTTGCCGTTCTGGTCGGGGATGCGTCCCTTCGAGGACGGGGTGGAGCGGCGGGTCACGATGCACGTGTTCGCGGGGCGTACCGATGCGAAGCAGGACGATGTGGTGCTGGGTGAGGGTCTGGCGATGGTGTTCGTTCCGGCGGAGCTCGCGGCGGACCGGGATCTGTCGGTGTCGGCGGCGCTGCTGATTCCGATGTTCCTCACCTCCGACCGGTACGCCGAACTACGGCAGATATCGATGTCCTAGCATGGGCGACCATGCGCATCGTCGACTTCGGGCCCGCAGAGGGACGAGAGATCAACAGTTTTGACAGCAGGCACCTCTGGGCGGTCGGGCTGGTCCGCGACGACGACGTGTCCGTGACGGCGCTGCACGTGGGCGCCGGTGGCGAGATCGGGCGGCATCCCGCCACCGTCGACCAGCTCTTTCTCGTGGTCTCCGGGCGCGGCACGGTGTGCGGAGACGACGGTGAGTGGCAGCCGGTCCGGGCCGGTCAGGCGGTGGTCTGGGCGGCGGGGGAGCACCACACCACCCGTGCCGACGGTGACCTCACCGCCATCGTCGTCGAGATGCCCGACCTGCCCGTGACCCGCTGAGCACCGCCCGGCACCGCCCAAGGTCGCCGCAACTCTCGAAGAGTTGGCCCTAATACCCCGTTAGGACCAACTCTTCAAGAGTTGCGGCGACCTTGGGGCCGGCCCCTCCCTCGTGTGGGGCTGCGCCGATGCCGTCGCCGTCCTGACCGCACCGGGGTAGCCGACACCCTGTCGCTGGTTCATCTGGACTCGATACACTCGCGCCACTCGACGAATGCAGCCCCGGAATTTGGGGCTATATAAGACAAATCGTACCGAGCCCGGGTCGCAGCCCGGGCTTTGTGCGCGACCGGCGACTGGCGCGACCGGCGATGGACCAGGGGAGCGGCGTGGCCACCGACTTGCATCTGGAGCCGACGATCCGGCCCCCCGAGGCAGCCGAGCCCGAACTCGAACCGGTCGCCGAGGTCGAGCCCGAACCGCAGCCGGAGCCGCCGCCCGCCCCGCAGCCGTCGGTGCGCCTGGACATCCAGGGGCTGCGCGCCATCGCGGTCCTCGCCGTCGTCGTCTACCACCTGTGGCCCGGCCTGCTGCCCGGCGGGTTCATCGGTGTCGACGCCTTCTTCGTCATCTCCGGCTTCCTCATCACCAGCCACCTGCTGCGCGAACCGCCACGCACCGCCCGCGACCTGGTCGCCTTCTGGGGGCGGCGGGCCCGGCGGCTGCTGCCGGCGTCGCTGCTCGTCCTCGGCGCCACCCTCGCCGCCACCGTGGCGTTCGCGCCGGTCACCCACTGGGCGCGGGCCGCCGGGCAGGTCATCACCTCGGCCCTGTACGTGCAGAACTGGCGGCTGTCGGCCGACGCCGTCGACTACCTCAACGCCACCGACCCGCCGACCGCCGTGCAGCACTTCTGGTCGCTCTCGGTCGAGGAGCAGTTCTACCTCGCCTGGCCGATCCTGATCCTCGCCGTGGCGCTCGCCGCACGGGTGATGAAACGGCACGTCACGAGGCTGATCGCGACCGTGGTCACGGTGGTCGTCGCCGCCTCGTTCGCCGCGTCGGTATGGGTGACGGCCACCAGCCCGGTGTCGGCGTACTTCTCGACCCCGGTGCGGATCTGGGAACTCGGCGCGGGCGGCCTGCTCGCCGCGGTGCTGCTGTCCGACGAGTGGCGCCCGCGGCTGCCCGCCGTGTGGTCGCTGGCCGCAGGCGCCGGGCTCGCCGCGATCGGCTGGTCCGCCTGGGGCTACTCCGCGGCCACCCCGTTCCCCGGCTGGGCGGCGGCGCTGCCCGTCGCCGGGTGCGTCGCGGTGCTCGCCGCGGGCGCCCTGCACCCCGGCGGGCCCGTCGAGAGGCTGCTCGGGCGGCAGCCGCTGGCGTTCCTGGGCGACATCTCCTACTCGGTCTACCTGTGGCACTGGCCGCTGCTGATCCTGCTGCCCCACGCCACCGGCCGGCCGCTGGGCGCGCTGGACCGCGTCGGCATCCTCGCCGCCACGATCGTGCTCGCCGTCGCCACCAAGCGGCTCGTCGAGGACCCGTTCCGCCGCCCCGGCACCGGCTGGCTGCGGCGGGGGCCGTTCCGGATCGCCGCGATCGGCATGGTCGTCGTCGTCGCGGCCGGGTTCGCCGTCATCCGCGATGTCGACAGCCGCCGCAGCGAGGCGCTCGCCGTCGTCGAGGAGGCGGTCAGCGTACCCAACCCGTGTTTCGGCGCCGCGGCGCTCGCGCTCGGGGCGCAGCAGTGCCCCGCGGACCCGGCCGTCCGCCCGGTCCCCTACGCGGCGCAGGCCCAGAACGACCTCAACGTCGCCTACGCCGACGACTGCTTCGATTACCCGCCGTTCCCGAAGACCACGACCTGCACCTACGGCAGACCCGACGCGAAGGTGTCGATCGCGCTCGTCGGCAACTCCCACGCCGGGCACTGGCTGCCGGCGCTGCTGGCGCTCACCGACCGGCTCGACTTCAAGATCACGACCTACCTGGCGTCGGGGTGCAACGTCTCCACGACCCGGATGCGGTGGGAGCCGAACTCCGACGCCACCGCGTGCCTGGCCTGGGCGCAGCGGGTCGTGGCCGCGACCGAGCACGGATACGACCTCGTCGTCACCAGCGCCTACCCGTCGCGGATCCCGGCCGGCTTCAAGGACCGCGTCGAGGGCTTCGACGCGGTCCGCGACGGGCACCGCGACATGATCGACCGGTGGATCGCCACCGGCACCGATGTCCTGGTCATCCGGGACACCCCGCACCCGGCCAACGACTTCGGGCCCATCCCCGACTGCGTCGCCGCCCACGAGACCGACGTGTCGCGGTGCTCCGGCCCCCGTACGGACTGGGTGTGGCCCGACCCCCTGTCCACCGCCGCGACCGACGCCCGCAACCCGCACGTGGTCGTCGTGGACCTGACCGACTTCTTCTGCGACCCGCAGACCTGCTACGGCGTCATCGGCGGCGTGATCGCCTTCTCCGACGTGCACCACATGACCCAGACCTACGGGCGCACCCTCGCGCCCTACCTGGCACCGGCGCTGGCGGCGGCGATCGACCGTGCCGTGGGACGGCAGCCCTCATAGGGAAGACTGGGCCCGTGAACGACGCGGTGACGACCGAATGGCCCGGCCACGCCGATGAGGCCCTGCTGGCCGAGTGCCATCGGGTCGTCGCCGCGGTGGTCGGCCTCGGCGGCGCCGTCGGCTGGCTCGACGTCCCCGACCGGTCCGACGTGGACGCCTGGCTGCTCGGGGTCGTGGACCGGGTCGCCGCGGGTACCGCCGGGCTGCTCGTCGTCCGGGCCGCCGGGCGGGTCGAAGGGCTCGGGACGTGGGTGGCGAACCCGCCGGGGACCAAGGCGGTCGTCACCGACCTGCAGCGGATCATGGTGCACCCGGACGCGCGCGGGCTGGGGCTCGGGCGGATCCTCGTCGACCTGCTCACCGGCGCGGCGCTCGGCGCCGGGGCCGAGGTGGTGACGCTCGCGGTGCGGGGCAACAACCACGGTGCGGTCGCGCTCTACGAGGCGTGCGGGTTCCGGATCTGGGGCGTGCTGCCGGGCGGGGTCGCCGTCGGCGACGAGCGCTACGACGACGTGCGGATGTACCGGGCCGCTCCGCTCCCGGACCACCTGGTCCGGCACGGCAGCAACCCCACGGGGCTGGGTAGTTCCGCGGTCCGCAGCTGAGGCGGATCGGAGCCGCCACCGTCCACTTAGCTACCATCGCAGTCATGGCTGTCGAATCCCTGATCGCAAGCGCGTTGCTGCTCGCCGTCGGAGCGGCGATCGGATTCGTCCCGACGCTGTTGATCGAGAGGTCCAAGCAGCGGCATGCCCTGCAGACCAGGTGGGATGTCCCGCTGTTCGAGCTCTGCAAGCAGTTCGTCGGTGCGGCCAGGCAGCTCGTCCATCTCGCGCGTCACCTGGATCGGGCGCCCGATCCCACCGGACACGCCCTCCGCGTCGACCAGGCGCACTCCGAACTGCGCGCCCTCTTCGAGCAGGTCCGGTTGTTGGGCAGCGGCCGCCTGCAGGAGGCGGCACGGCTGGTGGTCCACCACGCCTATGCCGTTCGGGCCGTAGCGGAAGGGCAACCGGACGAGCGGGCCAAGGACTATCCGGGTACCACCCCGCAGGCACGGATCAAGAACGCCATCACAGAGTTCCTCGCGGCCGCTCGGGATCAGCTCGGGGTCGCCGCTCCCGACGACGTTCTGGGCGACGCCGTACTCGAGGACGAGCCATGGCGGAGCAAGTGGTTTGCGCAGCCCACCGGTACGGCCGAGCAGAAGGTCTCCTGATCCCGAGCTCCGGAGAGCGTTTTCCTGACGGCAACTCCGCAGATCCGTTGCGGCAGCATCAAACCGGCAATTGCTGACCAATCGACAACCTCGTATTGACGCGCGCGCAACAGCGGGGCAATACTCACGACATCTCGGAGAGCGCTCTCCAAGTGTCCCGGTACCGTCCCTCCCTTTTCGACAGGCAGAACCCATGACCCCAGAGCGGCTCTCCGCCCGCGCCAGATCCTGGCGCTGGACCCTCCCCGTGATGACCGCGCTCGCCGCGCTCATCGGCAGCTACCTGGTCTTCGTCGCCCCGGCGCAGGCCGCGGACACCCTGCTCTCGCAGGGCAAGCCCGCCACCGCCTCGTCCGTGCAGGGCGCGGACCTCCCCGCCTCGGCGGCCTTCGACGGCGACCCCGGCACCCGTTGGGGCAGCCTCTGGGCCGATCCGCAGTGGATCCAGGTCGACCTCGGCGCCACCGCGGCGATCAGCCAGGTCGTCCTGCAGTGGGAGGGCGCGCACGCCACCTCGTTCCAGCTGCAGACCTCCGCCACCGGCACCGGCGGGTGGACCGACATCTACACCACCACGGCCGGCCCCGGCGGCACGCAGACCCTCACCGTCACCGGCTCCGGGCGCTACGTGCGGATGCTCGGCACGGTCCGCAGCAGCGGATACGGCTACTCGCTGTTCGAGTTCAAGGTCTTCGGCACGATCGGCGGCACCCCGCCGAGCGCCAGCCCCAGCCCCAGCACCCCGACGGGCGCCTGCGGCACCACGAACGTCGCGGCCGGCAAGACCGCCACCGCGTCGAGCATCGAGGGCGCGGGCACCCCCGCCTCGGGCGCGTTCGACAACAACGCCGGCACCCGCTGGGCGAGCCTGCGCAGCGACCCGCAGTGGGTCCAGGTCGACCTCGGTGCCACCACCGCCATCTGCCAGGTCGTGCTGCAGTGGGAGGGCGCCTACGCCACGTCGTTCCAGATCCAGACCTCCGCGACCGGCACCGGCGGGTGGACCGACATCTACACCACGACCACCGGCCCCGGCGGCACGCAGACGCTCACCGTCTCAGGCTCCGGCCGCTACGTCCGGATGCTGGGCACGGTCCGCGCCAACGGCTACGGCTACTCGATCTGGGAATTCAAGATCTTCACCGGGGGTACGCAGCCCAGCCCGTCCCCGTCGACCTCGACCCCGCCGGTGGAGGCGACCGACCCGAAGAACCCGAACTTCGGGCCCAACGTCTTCGTCTACGACCCGTCGACGCCGACCGCCACCTTCCAGAACAAGCTCAACACGATCTTCGCCGAGCAGGAGACCGCCGAGTTCGGGTCCAGCCGCTACGCGGTGCTGTTCAAGCCCGGCACCTACACCGCCGACGTGAACCTCGGCTTCTACACGCAGGTCGCGGGCCTGGGACTGAGCCCCGACGACGTGAACCTCAACGGCCACGTCCGCGTCGAGGCGACCTGGTTCGGCGGCAACGCCACGCACAACTTCTGGCGTACCGCCGAGAACTTGTCCGTGACCCTGCCCGCGGGCGTGACCGTGGAGCGCTGGGCCGTCGCCCAGGCCGCGGCCTACCGGCGGATGCACCTCAAGGGCGCCGCGAACCAGATCCAGCTGTGGAACGGCGGCGACGGCTGGGCCAGCGGCGGCCTCATCGCCGACAGCAGGATCGACGGCCTGGTGTCGTCGGGCTCGCAGCAGCAGTGGTTCTCCCGCAACAGCGAGTTCGGCTCCTGGACCGGGTCGGTGTGGAACATGGTCTTCACCGGGGTCACCGGCGCACCCGCCGCGAACTTCCCCAACCCCTCGCACACCGTCGTCGCAGCGTCGCCGGTCGTGCGGGAGAAGCCGTTCCTCTACATCGACTCCACCGGCACCTACCGGGTCTTCAAGCCCGGTGTGCGGACCAACGCCGTCGGCACCAGCTGGTACAACAAGACCCCGGTCGGGTCGTCGATCTCGCTCGCGGACTTCTTCGTCGTCCGCCCCGGCACCACCGCCGCCACGATGAACGCCGCCCTCGCCCAGGGCAAGCACCTGCTCATCACCCCCGGCATCCACCACCTCAGCCAGGCGCTGCAGGTCAACAACCCCAACACGATCATCCTCGGGCTGGGTCTGGCGACGCTGGTCCCCGACAACGGGGTCGCCGCGATCAAGGTCGCCGACGTGGACGGTGTGCAGGTCGGCGGGGTACTCGTCGACGCGGGCCCGGTCAACTCGCCGGTCCTGATCGAGTTCGGCCCGGCCGGTTCCGCGGCCAACCACGCGGGCAACCCGTCCGCGCTGCACGATGTCTACGTCCGCGTCGGCGGTGCCGGAGCGGGCAAGGCCACCACCAGCCTCGTCGTCAACAGCAACAACGTCATCGGCGACCACCTGTGGCTGTGGCGCGCCGACCACGGCGCCGGAGCGGGCTGGACCAGCAACACCGCCGACCAGGGCATGATCGTCAACGGCACCGATGTCACGATGTACGGCCTGTTCGTCGAGCACTTCCAGAAGTACGAGGTCGTCTGGAACGGCAACGGCGGGCGGACCTACTTCTTCCAGAACGAGCTGCCCTACGAGGCGCCCAACCAGGCCGCCTGGATGAACGGCACCACCCGGGGGTACGCCGCCTACAAGGTCGCCGACTCCGTCACCACGCACGAGGCGTGGGGGCTGGGCTCCTACTGCGTCTTCACCGCCGACCTGTCGATCGTGGGGGAGCGGGCGTTCGAGGTGCCCAACACACCCGGGGTGAAGTTCCACAACATGGTGATCGTGTCGCTGGGCGGCCAGGGGACGATCAACCACGTCATCAACAACACCGGCGGACCGGCCGGTCCCGCCGTCAACACCGTCTACCTCACCAACTACCCGTGACCGGCGGCGGCGTCCGTCCCGGTCCTCGCAGCCCGGGGGACGGCGCCGCCGCCCCGGAACCACCACGCCGGCCCCGGGCACTCCCGGGGCCGGCGGCCTCCGTCAGGGCTCCTCGAGGTCAGCGGCTGCGGCCTGCGGCGCTCTCGGCCGCCGTCGTGCTGAGCTCGATCGAGACCGCGCGGGACGCTGGCCCGTCGTACTCGGTCAACGTGAACCGGCCGTGCTCGTCGAGCAGCTCCACCAGCACGTCCACGACGTCGTCGCCGCCGATGCGGAGCCGGAACACGGGGTCGAGCGCGCAGAGGAGCTCGAAGCCCTCCAGGTCGGCGCCGTCCACCAGCGTGCCTGTGGCGTCGCAGCCGTTCCCGGTCCACCGGGCGCCGACGCTCACCTCGACCGACGCGAGGCACGTCAGCGGGTTGGCCCACCAGTCCAGCCGGCACCGCCCCCCGAACTCGTCCACCGGGCGATCATGGCAGCCGGGCGCGTCGGCCACCAGGCCTTATCGTGGTGACCACCTCGACCGGAAGGGCACCACCCGTGGAGAACGCCGTGCCAGCCTGGTTCGCCGACCTGTGGTCGGCCGACCGGGCACGTCAGAACGCCGCCTACGAGTCCGCGATGACGGCGAGCCGGGACACCGCCGTGCCGTGGGCGTACGACGTCTGGGACGAGGTGGTCGGCCGACTCCGGGACCCCGACAACCACAGCCGGGCCATCGCCGCCCAGCTGCTCTGCAATCTCGCCGCGCACGACACCGCCGGCCGGGTCGTCGCCGACCTCGATGCGTTGATCGAGGTGACCCGGGACAAGCGGTTCGTCACGGCCCGGCACAGCCTGATGGCGCTGTGGCGGATCGGCCTCGCCGGTGACGGCCAGCGCCGGACCGTCGTGGCGGCCCTGGACCGGCGCTACCGGGGCAGCTTCGAGGAGAAGAACGGCACGCTGATCCGCAACGACATCGTCGAGAGCCTGCGCAAGCTGCACGATTCCGTCGCCGATCCGCAGATCGAGGCGGCCGCCCGCGCGCTCATCGAGGCGGAGCCGGACCAGAAATACCGCCGCAAGTACGCGGCCCACTGGAGGTAGGTCAGAGCCGCACGACGACGGTTCCCGTGACGAAGATGCCGCCCTCGCCGCTCTGGGTGGCGAAGTCGAGCTCGACGGTGGTCGGGGTGTCCCGGATCCGGTGCGCCTCCCGGAAGCCGTAGCGCAGGTAGCTGCGCCACGCGCCGCTGATCTCGGCGGCGATCTCCTCCGGGCTCGCCCCGCTCGCGGCGGCGCAGGTGACCAGGAGCAGCCGGGCGGGATCACCGGTGGCGGCGACCGTGCCCTTGCCGAGCGCCCGGCACTTGAAGACCAGGTAGTGGTCGAAGTCGATCATCATGCCGTCGAGGTTGTCGCCGTCGCTCGGGGTCCCCGAAGCCATCATCTCGCGCTTGTCCTGCTCGAACGAGTCAGTACTGACGGTCATGAGACGGTCGCGGTCAGGCAGATCATCCGCCGAGTATGCGGACAACCGGTTCGGTCGGGCAAGGCGAAAACCTCATCCGGGTACGCGGCACCGGCGCACCGCGTACCCGGACGGGGTCAGGGGCGGACCGGGAGCGCGGCCATCGCCGCCGGGTGGAAGCCTTTGGCGATCAGCCACACCGCGAGGCTCATCTCGTAGGCGAAGACCGGCAGCGCCCCGACGGCGCCCCAGACGGAGAGCTGGTCGTAGGCGCCGAACAGCACCGGCACCGCCGAGACGAAGATCAGCGTCCCGCCGACCATCCCCAGAATTGCGATGGTCCGCGGGACGAGCCGGGTGCGGTGGAGGAACACGCCCATCATCAGGGTGCTCGGCCCGAGGGCGAGGTTGGGTCCGAAGAGGAACGTCCAGTCGTGCACCGCGATCAGCAGCTTGCTGCCGGTCAGGTAGGACGCGGCGTCGGCGCCGGTGAAGTCCTTGTTCAGGGTCACGACCGCGAGCAGGCTCATGGCGCCGATCACGATGATCGTGGCCTCCATCAGGCGGAACGACGCGTAGCCGAGGGCGACGGCCTCGTTGCGGCGCCGGACGATCGGGAACATCAGGACCGCGATGCCGACCAGGGAGAACGCGGCGACGACCTCCAGGAGCGCGCCGGAGGCGATCTCGGCCTGGTGCGCGTCGCCGCCGGTGACGTAGTCCGCGTCGTTGAGGAGCGGTCCGTAGAGGATCAGGCCGATGATCGAGGTCACCGCCGCCAGGATGAAGAGCGACCCGACGACTACCGCTGTCTTTCTGTGCGTGCTCATGCCGATCACACTGCGGGCTGCGGACCCCGAAAACCTCCCCGTACGGTCGGAGCGGGCCTCCACCTCCGGGTGGAGGCCCGCTCCGACCGCCGGTCAGCCGAAGACGGCGAACCCGGGGTCCTGGACGATCGCCGTGAGCTGCTCGACGGTGAGCGGCACCGCCGCCGACACCGTGATCGCGGGACGGACGGTGTCCACGTTGCTCGCGGAGACCATGACGCGGGTGCGCCCGGTCCACAGCACGACCGTGCTGATCAGCGCCGTGGTCTGGGGGAACGGCAGCTGCTCGGTCCAGGTCGCCAGATGGCGCCCGCCGCCGAGGTCCTGGAGGCTGTGCTCCTCGCCGACCCCCCACGGCTGGTCGTCGGCGGGGTCGAAAGCCTTCGGCTGGCGGGTGACCTCCACC
Organism: Allocatelliglobosispora scoriae; assembly: GCF_014204945.1. Lineage (NCBI taxonomy): Bacteria > Bacillati > Actinomycetota > Actinomycetes > Micromonosporales > Micromonosporaceae > Allocatelliglobosispora > Allocatelliglobosispora scoriae. The sequence goes on along the minus strand of NZ_JACHMN010000001.1, from coordinate 531,471 downwards.
GAGATGAGACCGCCGGGTGTCCGGCCGCGCGACCCGACGGCCCAGTTCCCCTCGGCCTCGTCCAGGGACGCCTGGAACGCCGGGCCGCCGACGAAGTCGTGCGGGTAGAAGCGCATGCCGGGTGCCTGGGCCAGGACCGTCCGGACGGCCGTGCAGGCGACCTGGGCGAGCTGGTCCTCCGTCGGCGGCGGGAAGGCGCCCGGTGTCGCGGTCGCCCGCCAGGACGCCATGGCGTCGGGTTTCCCGGCAAGCGGGTCGGTGGTGACGTCACCGGGGAGGTTCCGGTCGACGGGGACGTCGTTGAGGCAGGACGCCTGGGCGGTGAGGGCCTGCGGCACCGGGACCGGTCCCGGCAGGTAGGCGAAGGCCGCGGCCGCCGCGACGGCGGCGGCGCCGGCGGGCGCCGAGGGCGAGCAGCCGGTCGGCGGTGAGGGTCATCGGCGGCTCGTCGGCCGTCACGTAGGCGTTCAGGTCGTGGCTGGTCATACCGGCTCCTCCGATAGTGCCGCAGGGCTCAGGGCCGTGCGCAGCTTGGCCAGCCCGTGGGCGGTCTGGCTCTTGACGGTGCCTTCGGCGATGCCGAGGATCTCGGCCGCGTCGGCGGTGGACACGTCCTCCAGGTGCCGCAGCACCACCAGGGCGCGCTGCCGCGGCGGCAGGTCCGCGAGCGCCCGGCGCAGGTCGAGTCGGCGGGCGAGGTCCGTCCCGTCGGCGGTCAGCAGGTCGGGCGGGTCGGCGAGCACGGTCTCGTGCCGCCGGTCGCGTTTGTGGGACAGGAACGCGTTGACCAGCGTCCGGCGGGTGTACGCGTCGATCGTGGTGGTGTCGACGCGTTTGCAGTGCCGGTAGAGCTGGAGGAAGGTGTGCTGGACGAGGTCCTCGGCGAGGTGCCAGTCACCGCACAGGGCGTAGCCGAGTCGCCGTAATCGGGGTGCTCGCGCGGTGAAGTAGTCGGAGTAGTCGGCGGTCCATGTCATGCGCCATCTACTCCAGGGGCCGGGCGGAGGTTGCATGTGCGGACCGCCGGATATCTGCGGCCTCCACCCTAGGGCGGAGGCCGCAGAGCCGCCGGGTGGGGCCGGTGCCCGGCGAAGGCGCCTACGCTGAGCTGATGACGACACCGCTTGCGCCGCTGCGGCCCTGGTCCCGGACCTGGCGCTACCTTGTCGCGGTGGCGGTCGGCGCGGTCGCCTGGATCGGCTACGCCGCCGCGCTCGGCGCCGGCTCGCCGGACGCCGCGCAGCGTGACCGGATCGTGGCGGCGCTCGCGCTCGACCTGGCCGTCGGTGCCGCCGCGATCACCCTGCTTTCGCTGCGGCGCCGGGCACCGCTCGCCGTGGCGTGCCTGACGACCGCGGCCGCCGCGTTCTCGGTCGCCGGCCTCGGCGCCATGGTCGTCGCCGTCGTGTCGATGGCGACCTGGCGGCGCCGCTGGTGGGCGGCGGCGGTCGGCGGGACCGCGGTCGCGGGCGGCATCGTCTCCGCCGGGTTCTACCGGCCGCTGTTCTCGCCCGCCGGGCACAGCGCGGGTCAGGTCGCCGCCAACGCCGTCGTGATCGGACTGATCACCGCCATCGCCGTGGCGAGCGGTTTCTACATCGGCGAGCGCCGGGAGCTGCTCGCCTCGCTGCGGCAGCGGGCGATCGCCGCCGAGCGGGAGCAGATCCTGTCCGCGCAGGCGGTGCGGGCCGCGGAGCGTACCCGGATCGCTCGGGAGATGCACGACGACCTCGCGCACCGGATCTCCCTGGTGGCCCTGCACGCCGGGGCCCTGGTCTTCCGGGAGGACCTGAGCCGGGCCGAGACGGCCGCGACCGCGCAGACGATCCAGGCGAACGCGCAGCTCGCGCTGACCGAGCTGCGGCAGGTGCTCGGGGTGCTCCGCGACGGCGACCCGGGGCTCGTCGCGCAGCGGTCCCAGCCGACGCTCGCGGAGCTGCCGGCGCTGATCGCCGACGCGCGGGAGGCCGGTTCGGTGATCCGGTTCGACGCGTCGGGGCTGCCGGGCGCGGTGCCGGAGGCGCTGTCGCGGACCTCGTTCCGGGTGGTGCAGGAGGCGCTGACCAACGCGCGCAAGCACGCACCCGGAGAACCCGTGGGGGTACGCCTCACCGGCGCCCGCGGCGACCGTCTGGGCATCGAGGTACGCAACCCCGTGGGCGCGCCCGCCGCTGTGCCGCTGCCCTCGGCCGGGGTGGGTCTGGCGGGGCTGGGCGAGCGCGCGGCGCTGGCCGGCGGCACACTGGACTTCGGCGAGGAGAGCGGCGACTTCGTCGTCCGGGCGAGCCTGCCGTGGCCGGCGTGACCGCGGTCCGGGTCGTCATCGTCGACGACGACCCGCTGGTCCGGGCCGGTCTGCGGATGATCCTCGCGGGGGCGCCCGAGCTCGTGGTCGCCGGTGAGGCGGCCGACGGGCAGCAGGCGCTGACCGTGGTCGCGCGGGAGCTGCCCGACGTGGTGCTGATGGACATCCGGATGCCGAGGATGGACGGGCTCGCCGCCACCCGGCGGCTGCGCGAGCAGGGCAGCACCGCCAGGATCATCATCCTGACCACGTTCGACGCCGACGAGATGGTGCTGACGGCGCTGCGGCACGGCGCGGCCGGGTTCCTGCTGAAGGACACCGCGCCCGGCGACCTGGTCCGTGCCGTGCACCGCGTGGCACAGGGCGAGCCGATGCTGTCGGCGAGCGTCACGACCCGGCTGATCGCCGCGGTCACCGCGTCGGCCGACGACGGGCGGCGGGAGCGGGCCCGGGCGCTGCTGGCCCGGCTCACCGACCGGGAGCGCGAGGTCGCGATCGCGGTCAGCGAGGGGCTGACGAACACCGAGATCGCGCAGTCGCTCTACCTGGGTGTCGCGACGGTGAAGACCCATGTGGGCAGCGTCTTCGCGAAGCTCGAGGTCACCAACCGGGTCCAGGTCGCCCGCTGCGTGCACGACGCGGGGGTGTAGGGCCTCGTCCGGAGAGCGCTCCCTGGCGGGGCTCCGGCAGCGGATTCGCGGCTCGGCGCCGCCGCCGCCGATGGTCTGATTCGCGGAGAATGCGATCCTTGGCGAGCGCGCTTGCATCGAGTTTGACCTATTGACACCGATCGGCGATGCGCTCACTATGCAGGGATAGAGAGCGCTCTCCGCCAGGATCTCCACCTCGCGTCCCACGAGGAGGACCCCATGGCCGGTGGAACCCCGGCCGCGACCCGTCCCCGCAGAACCGGAGGATCCGTCATGTCCACTAGTGCCCTCACGGGCAGAAATCGACCACGTACCCTGGTCGTAGGTGTCGCCGTCACCGCGCTGATCGGCGCGCTGCTCACCAGCCAGGCGCTGAGCGCCTCCGCCGCCGAGACCCCGCTGTCGCAGGGGCGCCCGGCGACGGCGTCATCGACCGAGAACGGCGGCACCCCCGCGTCCGCCGCGGTCGACGGCAACCTTGGCACGCGGTGGGCCAGCGCGTTCAGCGACCCGCAGTGGCTGCAGGTCGACCTCGGCGCCACGGCCGCCATCAACCGCGTGGTCATCACGTGGGAGACCGCCTACGCGCCCGACTTCACCATCCAGACGTCCGCCAACGGCACCGCACCCTGGACGACGATCAACACCACCGTCAACGGCACCGGCGGCGTCCAGACGCTCAACGTCACCGGCTCCGGCCGCTACGTGCGGCTCAACACCACCCGCCGCGCCACGCAGTACGGCGCGTCGGTGTGGGAGTTCCAGGTCTTCGGCACCGGCGGCGCCCAGCCCAGCCCCAGCCCGTCCAACGGCGCCGGCTGGATCAAGATGGACCAGACCGCGTGGGCCGCCCAGCTCGCCGAGTTCAACGCGATGGTGATGAACCCGGCGCCCCCCAACGCCGTGCGGGTCTCGGAGTTCAACGCCTCGTGCGTCTACAGCCACTCCTTCAAGGACGACCCGATCGTCTTCCCGGGGCTGCCGGGTGCGTCGCACATGCACAGCTTCTTCGGCAACCGCAGCACCAACGCCAACACCACCACCGCGTCGCTGCGCGCCAACACCGCGGCGAGCTGCGGACCGGTGGGCGACCCGTCGGCGTACTGGATCCCCACGCTCTACCAGAACGGCGTGGCGATCGAGCCGCGCGGCGTCACCGTCTACTACAGCTCGCGCCTGCCCGACCCGACCAAGACGGTCCCGTTCCCGCAGGGCTTCCGGATGATCGCCGGCGACGCCAAGCGGCAGGTCCCGACACCGGCCGGTGCGCCCGGCCAGTTCTGGTGCGCCGGTATCGGCGGCGAGATCGGCCGCAGCGCCGACGGCAACTGGCCGGTCTGCGCCCAGACCGCCAACCTCACCTACCAGCTGGTGTTCCAGGACTGCTGGGACGGCATCCACCTGGACAGCCCCGACCACAAGTCGCACGTCTCCTACAACACCGTCAACGGCAAGTGCGCCGGCGACTACCCGGTCGCCATCCCGAACGTCTCCTTCGTCATCGACTACCCCACCCACGGAAGCGCGGCCGGCTACACGCTCTCCTCGGGCATGGCCTCGTCGATCCACGGCGACTCGTTCCTCGCCTGGGACAACGCGGCCATGGGCCACCGGGTGAAGGACTGCATCGTCCAGAAGGCCAAGTGCAACACCGCCGGTACGTTCTGACCGGCTGACCGCGCCGGGGTCCTGGCCGCCCGCCAGGGCCCCGGCGCGTGCCGTCGCGGGCGTAGAGTCGCCGCCGTGCGTACTCCTCCCTTGCCGGGGCCGGCCGCCCCGCTGAGCCCGGACCGGATGGCGGCCCGCGCCGTCGGCGACCGCCCGGCCGAGGTGGCCTCGCCGATCGTCATCGGCCCCTACGACCCGGCGTGGCCCGCCCGCTACGCCGCCGAGCAGGCCCGCATCCGGGACGCCGTCGGGGACCGGGCGCTCGCGATCGAGCACGTCGGGTCCACGGCGGTGCCGGGGCTGGCGGCGAAGGACCGGCTCGACATCGACCTCATCGTCGCCGACCCGGCCGACGAGGACTCCTATGTGCCCGCGCTCGCCGCCGCCGGCTACGCGCTGCGCACCCGCGAACCCGACTGGTACGAGCACCGCTGCCTGTGGAACGCCGGCCACACGGTGAACCTGCACGTCTTCGGCCCGGACTGCGACGAGCACCTGCGGCACCTCGTCTTCCGCGACCGACTGCGCGAGCACCCCGAGGAGCGGGAGCGCTACGAGGCGGCGAAGCTGCGCAGCGCGGCCGAGAACCCGCTGTCGATGGCGGCCTACAGCGCGGGCAAGGCACCGGTCATCATCGAGATCCTGCGCCGGGCCGGTCTGCGACCGTCGGAAACCCGCTGACAGCTCGACCCCTCCTTCCCGGCTCGGCGGTGCGTGTAAGGGGGCGGAGGTGGTCATGTCCGATGCCGAGTCGTTCCACGAGTACGTCAGGGCCCGCACGGCGGCGCTGGGCCGGGTGGCGTTCCTGCTGACCGGCGACGCGTACCTCGCCGAGGACCTGGTGCAGCTCACGCTGATCCGGGTCGCCGCCCGCTGGGAGAAGATCACCGCGGCCGGAGACCCGGACCCCTACGTGCGCCGGGTCCTCTACACCCAGCACGTCTCGTGGTGGCGGCGGATGCGCCGCGAGGCACCGGTGGCGCAGGCCCTGCCGGAGCGGGTGGTCCCCGACTTCACCGGCGATGTCGCGACCGGGCTCGCGGTCCACGACGCCCTCGCCCGGCTCGCCCCGCGCCAGCGCGCGGTGCTGGTGCTGCGCTACTTCGAGGACCTGACCGAGGCCGAGACGGCATCCGCGCTGGGTGTGTCGCTCGGCACGGTGAAGAGCCAGGCCAAGGACGCGCTGGCGCGGTTGCGGACGATCGCCCCCGACCTGTCCGAACGGCGATTGACGGAGGCGACGCGATGAGCGACACCCTGAGGACGGCCCTGCGCCGCACCGGCGACGCGGCACCGGTGCCCCGGGTCGCCGACGACACCTGGACCCGCGGGCGCCGCCGCCGCACCCTGGGCCGGGCCGGGCAGGCGGCGGCCGTGCTCCTGGCGGTGGCGGTCCTGGCGGTCGTCCCGAGCCTGCTCGACAGCGGCAGCAGGCCGCACCAGGCGGGCGACACGGACCGGCCGGGGTCGCTGGGGACGGCCTACCCGTGGCAGGCGCGCCACCACGAGCGCCCCAACGGGCCGGCCGCAGCGGTCTTCAGCGTGCGCGACGGTTCCGGGGAGACCAGCGCCGTCGTCGGCAGGGACGGTTCCTACCGGCTGCTGGACACGCCGCCGGGCCATTCGATCGGGATCGTGTCGCCCGACGGCCGCCTCCTGGCCGGTCCGGGCCGGGTGGTCGACCTGACCGACGGGACCCCCCACGAGATCAGGAGCGGCGGCATCCCGATGGCGTGGTCGCCCGACGGCCGCAAGCTCCTGCTCGCCCTCTTCCGGTCCCGGGACCCGGACGCCGACCCCTTCCTCACCGACCAGTTCACGCTCTACGACATCGAGACCCGGAAGGAGGCCGTCCTGCTCAACGGCGACTCCCGGACCAACACGGTCGTCGCGTTCTCCCCGGACGGCACGCGGATCGCGATCTCCGTCGCGCAGGACTCCCTGGCCCCCCGGGTGGTCGTCCTCGACACGGCCACCACCGCGACGATCGGGACGATCCCGCTCGCCGCGCACCAGCGGCTCGCCGGCACGGCGGCGTGGACCCCGGACGGGAGGTCCGTCGCCCTGGTCGCCGACGAGAAATGCGCCTCGGGACCGTGCATCACCAGGCAGGAGACCTACGACGGGTGGCACCTGCAGTTCGCCGACCCGGTCACCGGGGCCGTCGCCGACGAGAAGGCCACCGGGCGGTCCGGCCGAGCGCAGGGGATCGCCGGGTGGCGCGGTCCGGTGCCCGTCGTCGTCGACGGCAACCCGCTCGACGTCGACCCGTTCAACCCCTCGCTGGTCCTGGCGCTGCCCGACGGCACGCAGCAGACCCTGCTGACCACTCCCGACGGCACCCGGCAGCTCACCGTCCCCCGCGACCTGATCGAGAACGGCACGTTCGCCGACTACCGGGCCAGTCCGTGGGACGCGCAGCCCTGGTTCTACCGATCGCTGGGCGCCGGGGTCCTCATCGCCGCGGCGCTCACGGCCCTCGGCCTGTGGCTCCGGCGCCGCCGGTCGGCGGCGGGGCGGTGACCCTGTGGCGGGGTGTCCGGACGGGGGTGCCCCGCCACCACCGCCCGTCAGCCACCACCCCGCGGGATGTCGGGCTCCACGGTCGCTTTCGCGCCGACGGCGTTGAGGCGGTCGGCGAGCAGCTCGGCGTGCTCCCGGGAAACCCCGCGGGCCACGACCGACGGCACCGTCTTGACGAGCTGCCACGCGTCGTCGCGGCTGATCCCCAGCGACTCGCCGAGGACGGCGAGCACCTCGAACCGGCCGTGCGCGGCGACGACCACGCGCTGGTCGCCGGGCTGGTCGCCGACCGGAATCGGCGGGTGTGCCGGTGCCTTCGGCGCGGCCGGGACGGCGGCGCGGACGATGGGCGGCACCGCGAGGACGAGGGCGATCAGCAGCGCGGGCCACCACAGGGCGGGTCTGTCCAGCAGCCGCACCGCGACCACCAACACGGCCGCCAGCCCGACGCGCGTCGGCGCCACCCACCTTCTCCGCATGCCTCATCCTCCTGCGGACCTGCCCGGGCGCAGGCCTATTCGCCCAGGTGGTCCGCCGTCGCCGACCGCAGCGCCGTCACGCACGCGGCGACCGCCGGATGCGCCGCCGCACCCCGCCGATAGGTGACCCTGGTCCGCCGCCGGGTCGCCAGCGGCACCAGGACCACCCCGGCGGGCGGCTGCGCCGTGGCGAGCTGCGGCACGAGCGAGACGCCCAGTCCTGCCGCGACCAGCGCCAGGACCGCAGCGAAGTCGTCCGCGTGGTGGCGCACCCGCGGTGTGAACCCGGCGGTGCGGCACACCTGCAGCGTCACGGCGTGGCAGGCGGTCCCGGGGCTCCCCGCGATCCAGGCCCGGTCCCGGGTCGCGCCCACCGGGTCGCCGCCGGCTTCCGCAAACCCTTCGGCGGGTACGGCGAGGAAGACCGTCTCTTCGAGCAGCGGCACCGCGTCGAGCGCCTGATCGGGCTCGACCGGCATGATGTCGTAATCGTGGACCAGGGCGACGTCGAGCCGCCGTTCGCGCAGCGCTTCCGGCACGGCGACCGGGTCGAGCTCGGTCACCATCAGCTCCAGCCCCGGATGGTCGCGGCCCAGCGTGACCAGCGCCCCGGGCAGCAGGGTCCGCACGGCGGAGGGGAACGCGCCGATGCGCAGCGGACCGCTGAGCTCGCCGCCGGCGGTCGCCATCGCGGCGCGGGCGCCCTCCAGGGCCGCGAGGACCTGCTCGCCGTGGCGGACGAGCAGGTGCCCGGCGGGGGTGAGCACGACGCGGCGGCCGGTGCGTTCCAGCAGCCGCACACCGGCCTCGCGTTCCAGGGCCGCCAACTGCTGGGAGACGGCGGACGGCGTGTAGGTGTGCGACTTGGCCACGGCGGCGATGGTGCCGAGCTGGGCCAGGTCGCACAGCAGGCGCAGCCGCCGCACGTCGAGCATCAGTTCAGCTTACGGGTTGGCGTACCAATCGGAACTGGACCTTGACCTTGGGGGTGGGGTTGGCTGTGCGCATGACGCTGACCGGGCTCTTCGTGCCCCTGATCACCCCGTTCGACGAGGCGGGCGCCGTGGCGCTCGGCGCGCTGTCGGACCTCGCCCACCGGATGCTCGACGGCGGCGCGGCCGGGCTGGTCGCGCTCGGCACCACCGCCGAACCGTCCTCGCTCAGCCCCGCCGAGCAGCGCGACGTGGCCGCCGCCGTCGCCCGGGTCTGCCGGGAGCGCGGCGCGCCGCTCATCGTCGGAGCCGCGACGGTGCCCGCGCTGGAGTCGCTGCGGGACCTGCCGGGGGCGGTGGCGGCGCTGTGCGTGGTGCCGCCGTTCCTGCGGCCGGGCGAGGCCGGGGTGCTGGCCCACTTCCGGCAGCTCGCCGCCGCGAGCCCGGTCCCGATCGTGGTCTACCACGTCCCCTACCGGACCGGGCAGCCGCTCACGGCCGACGCGCTGCGGAGGCTCGCCGCCCTGCCCGGCGTGGCCGGGGTGAAGTTCGCCGCCGGCGGGATCGACGAGGAGACGATCGGGCTCATGTGCGACGTGCCGCCCGGGTTCGCGGTGCTCGGCGGCGACGACGTGTTCGTGTCGCCGCTGCTCGCGCTCGGCGCCCACGGCGCGATCCTCGCCTCCGCGCACGTCGCCACGGGGGAGTTCGCGGAGCTCATCGAGGCGTGGCACACCGGTGACGCGGTCCGGGCGCGAGCGCTCGGGCACCGCCTGGCACCGCTGTCGCGGGCGCTGTTCGCCGAGCCCAACCCGACGGTGGTCAAGGCGGTCCTGCACGAACGCGGTGCCATCCCCACCGCTGCGGTACGCCTGCCGCTCCTGACGGCCGGGACCGACTCCACCGATGCGGCGCTGCGCCTTTCCGACTCCCTGCGGGGCGACTGAGGGACCTAAGATCTGGCCGTGCCCCCAGTTTTCGCGGTCCTCCTCCTCGCAGCCGCCCTGATCGGCGTCGGGCTGCTGGTCAACCGGTCCCGCATCCGCCGCTGGGTCGCGCGGCGGCAGGCCGCGCGCGTCGGCGGCCAGATCGAGGAGCTCGGCCGGGAGACGCGCCTGGTCCTGCTCGGCGACGAGTTCGACCGGCTGCGCCGCAAGGCCGACACCGACGAGCAGCGGCTGCGCCTGGCCGAGATGCTGCGCCTGTCCGCCGTGGACCACCAGCTCAACGGGCGCCTCGCGGAGGCGCTGACCTGCGCCGAGGAGGCCGCCGACATCACCGACGAGCTGTCGGGCAAGCACCCGCGGCAGGCGATCTGGCCGCACCTGACGCTGGGCCAGGCGCTCGCGGCGATCGGCGACGACGACGTGGCGGCCGTCGCGGTCCGCAAGGCGTTCGACCTGGCGCAGGCCTACCACCTGCCCGGCCTCGACCGGGCGATGCTCGCGGCGAACCTGAGCATGATCCTGCGGCGCCTGGGCCGGGCCGACGAGGCGGCCAAGCTCGCGACGTGGGCCGTCACGGTCGGTCAGCAGGCCGAGACGGCCGAAGCGCCGCCGTTCACCGTCGCCGCGATGGGATGGGCGCAGGCGGCGCTCGCGCTGGCGCAGACCGACACCGGCCAGGACGGGCGCCCGGCCGCCGACGAGGCCGTGGCGATCTGGAACTCGCTCGTCGCGGCCGGTGTCTTCCCCGACGGGGAGAGCGAGGGCCAGGCCTACGCGGACTTCGTCGCCGCCTACGCGCTGCGGCCCTTCGACCCGGCGCTGGCGCAGGAGAAGGCCCAGCGCGTTCTCCTGCATTTCGAGCAGCTCAGCGCCCAGGTGCCCCGGCGTTACGACCGGCGCCTGGTCGAGGTCGACGCGTTCCTGCGCAGCCCGGCTCCGGCCGCGATCTGATCACCCGGCGTCGATGTCGGCGATGACGCAGGCGATGTTGTCGGGCGCACCCGCGGCGTGGGCGAGCGCGATCAGCTCCCGGACGGCCTGCTCGGGGTCCGGCACTGTGGTCAGGGTCTCGTGCAGCGCCGCCCGCGGCACCACGGCCCACAGCCCGTCGGAGCAGAGCAGGTAGCGGTCGCCGGGCAGCGCGGTCCGCAGGGCAAGGTCCGCCTCCACCGGTTGGCCGCCGCCGAGCGCCCGGACCAGCATGGCGCGCTGCGGGTGCGCGGCCGCCTCGGCGCTGCTGAGCCTGCCCTGGTCGATCTGCGTCTGCACCCAGCTGTGGTCCTGGGTGAGCTGGAACAGCTCGCCGCCGCGCAGCAGGTAGGCCCGGGTGTCGCCGACGTGCACGAGGGCGAGCTGCGAGCCGGACCGCAGGATGGCGGTGAGGGTCGTGGCCGGCTGCTGGTCGTCGGTCGACAGCCGGCGGACGGCGGTGTCGGCGGCGGTGATCGCCTCGGTCAGCATCGTCAGCAGTTCCGCGGCGGGTGCCGTGGCGAGCTGCAACGGGATGAGGGCGTCGAGGGCGGCCGCGCTGGCGGCGGCTCCGCCGGGTCCGCGGGTGCCGTCGGCGACGGCGAGCAGCCGGTCGCCGGCGTAGGCGATGTCCTCATTGGTGTCGCGCGGCGGCGCACCGATGTCGGTGGCGGCGGCGTAGCGGATGCCGAGGGCGGCGGTGGTGTCGGGCATGGCGGTGCTCCTTCGGGACAGGTGCTCGACGAGGAAGGCGGCGAGCTGCGCGCGGGCAGCGGTGTCGGCGGTGACCTGCTGCCAGTACGCGGTGACCGCCTCGGCGGCGTCGGCGGGCGGCAGGCCGCACACGGTGCGGATCTCGGCCAGCGGCATGCCGATGCTGCGCAGCCGGGCGATGAGCCGGGCGTGGTCGAGCTGGTCGGGGTCGTAGAGCCGGTAGCCGGTCTCGGCGTCGACGGCGGCGGGGGACAGCAGCCCCAGCTCGTCGTAGAGGCGCAGCGCCTTGGGCGTCAGCCGGCAGGCGTGGGCGAACACCCCGATGGTCAGCAGCCCCACGTGTCGGCCTCCTTCTCGTCCCGGCCGCGTCGGCCGGCAGGGACCAGCCTGCGGCTTACCCCAAGGTCAAGGTCAAGGCGACGCGCCGCGGGATCCGCTCCGCCCGAGACTTAGTTGCGTCGTTAGACAAACTTATTTACGCTGAGACCAGCGTGGATGAGTCGGGAGCGGACGTCATCCGTGAGGTAACACCACATCTCGCCCCAGCCCAGGGGCCTCCCACAAATCAGAGGTAGGTCGTGAAAAGACTACTCACCGCCCTCGGCGCCGCCCTGCTCGTCGTCGCCGCATCCTTCCTGGTGTTCGTCAGCCCCGCCAGCGCCGCGACCGGGCTGCACATCAGCGGCACCAACATCGTCGAGGCCAACGGCCAGACGTTCGTCATGCGCGGCGTCAACCACGAGCACGTGTGGTTCACCGGCCAGACCAGCTCGTTCGCGAACATCAAGGCGCTGGGCGCCAACACCGTCCGGGTGGTCCTCGGCAGCGGCAAGCGGTGGGGGCCGTCCAACGACGTCCCCGCCATCATCGCCCTGTGCAAGCAGAACAAGCTGATCTGCGTACTGGAGGTGCACGACACCACCGGCTACGGCGAGGACGGCGCGGCCGCCACGCTCGACGAGGCGGCCAACTACTGGATCAGCCAGAAGGCCAACCTGGTCGGCCAGGAGAACTACGTCGTCATCAACATCGGCAACGAGCCGATCGGCAACACCAACGCCGCGCAGTGGACCGCCGCGACCACCGCCGCGATCCAGAAGCTGCGCACCAACGGCTTCGAGCACCTGCTCATGGTCGACGCGCCCAACTGGGGCCAGGACTGGCAGTACGTCATGCGCGACAACGCCCAGACCGTCCTCAACGCCGACACCAAGAAGAACACGGTGCTGTCGATCCACATGTACGACGTGTTCAACACCGCCGCCAGCATCACCGCCTACCTCGACCGGTTCCGCACCAACGGCTGGCCGCTGGTGATCGGCGAGTTCGGCTGGCAGCAGTCGTCGAACAACGTCGACGACCAGACCATCCTCGCCGAGGCGAAGGCCCGCGGCCTGGGCTACCTCGGCTGGTCCTGGGCCGGCAACAACGACCCCTACCTGGACATGACGGTCAACTTCGACCCCGCCCAGCTCACCACCTGGGGCAAGCGCCTGTTCGGCGGCGCCAACGGCATCACCGCCAACTCGCGGCAGGCCACCATCTACGACGGCACGACCTCGCCGTCGGCGTCGGCGTCGCGCAGCACCACCCCGTCGCCGAGCGTCTCCCCGAGCCGGTCGACGAGCCCCTCTCCGAGCCCGTCGCCGAGCACCGGCGGGCGCACCTGCACCGCGGCGTACGCGGTGACGGGGCAGTGGCCCGACGGCTTCCAGGGTGAGGTGAAGGTGACCGCCGGCGCCTCGGCGATCACGGGGTGGACGGTGACCTGGACCTATGCCAACGGCCAGACCGTCACGCAGTCCTGGAGCGCGACGGTGACGAGCAGCGGGGCGACCGTCACCGCCCGCAACGCCGGCTACAACGGTGCGCTCGCCGCCGGGGCCGCCACGACCTTCGGGTTCCTCGGGAAGTGGAACAACGCCGCCAACGGCGTACCCACCGCTTCCTGCACCGCGAGCTGAACCCACCCGGCGGCCGGGCGCGCACCGCGCCCGGCCGCCGGCTCATCCGGAGGTCGACATGCTTCGCAGATCAGTTTTGTACGCCGTCCTCGCCGCCCTGATCGCGGCGGCGACCTTTCTCGCCGTCCAGCCTGCGCAGTCCGCCGCGGCACCGGTGCGGATCATGCCGCTGGGCGACTCCATCACCGCCGGGACCGGCTGCTGGCGGGCCACGCTCTGGCACCAGCTGCAGCTCGCCGGGTACACCGGCATCGATTTCGTCGGCGGCGTCTCCGACGGCGGCGGCTGCAACCCCGGGTACACCTACGACTTCGACCACGAGGGCCACGGCGGCTACTCCGCCACCGGCATCGCCGACAACAACCAGCTCCCGCCGTGGCTGGCCGCGGCGCGGCCGGACATCGTCCTCATGCACCTCGGCACGAACGACATGTGGGGCCACTACATCGCGACCGCGACGAAGCTCGCCGCGTTCACCAAGCTCGTCGGGCAGATGCGGGCCGCCAACTCCACCGTGAAGATCATCGTCGCGCAGATCATCCCGATGAGCGCCGCGAGCTGCTCGACCTGCCCGGCCGACATCGTGGAGCTCAACAACGCGCTGCCGGGCTGGGCGGCGGGCCTCACCACGACCCAGTCGCCGATCACCCTCGCCGACCTGTGGACCGGCTACGACGCGGTCGCGGACAACACCGACGGGGTGCATCCCAACAACAGCGGCTTCCAGAAGATGGCGAACCGCTGGTACCCCGTGCTGACGCGGGTGCTCGACGGCGTGACACCGTCACCGTCGGCCAGCGCGACCCGCTCGCCGAGCGCGTCGCCGTCGGCCAGCCCGTCGCCGTCGGCCAGCCCGTCGGCCTCTCCGTCGGCCGGTGGCGCCTGTTCGGCGGCGTACACGGTGGTTTCGCAGTGGGGCGGCAGCTTCCAGGGCGAGGTGACGGTGAAGAACACCTCGGCGTCGGCGTCGGCGGCGTGGACCGCGACCTTCACCTACGCCAACGGCCAGCAGGTCAGCCAGGCGTGGAACGCAACGGTGGCGCAGAGCGGGACGGTCGTCACGGCTCGCAACGCGACTTACAACGGTGGTCTCGCGCCAGGGGCGTCCACATCGTTCGGGTTCCTCGCGAGCTGGAACAACGCCACGAACGCGGTCCCCGCGGTGCGCTGCACCCTCGGGTAACCGACCGGCTCCCGTTCCCGCCGGGAACGGGAGCCGGTCCGCCCGGTCAGCGGCCGCCGGGGAGGACGAGCTCGGCGTTCGGCGGGAGGAGGCAGGCGAGCGACGCCGCCCCGTCCGTCCGGCGCAGCCGGTGCACCTCGATCTCGTCGGCGAACGACGGCGAGCCCATCGAGTGGTTGCGGATCACCGTGACCGAGGAGCCGGAGACGCCGCCCATCCCCCAGAACTGGTAGTCCAGCGGCGATTCGGCCTGGTAGGAGTGCCGCCACAGCTGTCGTCCGGTGCGCAGGTCCCAGGCGGTCACCGCACCGGTGCCCGTGTTCGACCCCGAGAACATCGTGGAGTCGACGACGAGGCCGAAGGGCCCTGTCGAGTCGTCGCCGAAGTCGATGGTGGTCCGGTGCACCTCGGCGCCGGTGACCGGGTCGACGATCGAGTAGCTCTCGTGCCGGGGGTCGGGGTCGCGGTTCTCGCCGTCCCACATGCGGGTCATCACCAGCGTGCCGTCGTCGCGGACGCCGATGACCTGCCATGCCTCGCCGTTGCGGTCGGGCAGGCGTACCTCGATCTTCTCGCCGGTGGCGACCTCGTGGCGTTCGTAGGCGGAGGAGCCGCCGGGGGACAGCGGCCGGGTCGTCAGCCACCGCGAATTCGACGACCACTGGCCCGGGTCGAAGACGCCGGGCAGCCGGACGACCGTCTCGCCGGTGAGGTCCCGCAGGGTGCTGCCGAACGCTACGGACGGCCGGCTGAGCCACCGGCCGTCGGGAGACAGGTGTACGCCGAACATCGGGTCCAGGGGTTTCTGCGGTTCCGCAGTCGCGCCCGGCAGCAGCGACGACTGCGGGTCCGGTGTGGCCGGCGGTGGCGGCACGGGTACCGGCGGGAGCTTGACGAACCGGCCGTTCTCGGTCAGCAGCCACGCGTCGCGGCCCGGTTCGCCCGCCGACCGGTAGACCAGCACCCCGGCACCGACGCCCTGCCCGGCCAGGACCGGCCCGTCCGGCTCGGCGGGCAGTCCGGTTAGGCATACCGGCGGGTAGCCGGGTCCTGCCTGGTCCGGCTCCGCCGTCGCCTGGGCACAGGCGGTGAGGGCCAGAGGTGCGATGAGTAGAACCGCGCAGGCGGCCCGTCCGATTCTCATGCCTGCCCCACGCGCCGATCGCCGCTGCGGTTTCACCCGGCGGCGATCGGCTTCGGCACGGCACTCGCCGGCGCCGGTGTCACACGTCGGCGAACGTGGTCGTCAGCTCGCACGTCACCGATCCGGAGTTCAGGGAACTGGTGTCGGACCTGCGGGGCCAGTAGCCGATAGGCTGCACCGTGTACTGGCAGGCGGCCGCCGAGTTCACCGCGGGCATACCACCCGGGACGACGACCCTGATGCCGTCCGGGATGCCCCGCAGGACCCCGAGGCTGCTCCCCGGCGGCATGGGGTTGGCCAGATGGCTGAAGGTGACCGGCAGTCTCACCAGCCGCAGCTGCGCCGAGCAGGTGGCGGCACCCACGTTGAGGGCCCGCCACGCGAATTCGTTCTCGCCGGACGGCTGGGTCCGGTAGCGGACGTTGACCACCTCGATCGCGCAGTCGCCGCTGGCGAGCTGGTCCGGGACGGGAGCCACCACGTAGACGTTCGCGCCGGTGCGCGCGTCGTTCAGGGTGAAGTTGCGCCACTGGCCGGGGGTGAGCGAACCGGAGGCGACCTCGGTGAACTTGGTCAGGCGGGCCAGCCACACCGTGACCTGGCACCGTTCTCCGTGCCCGCCGTGGATCTCCAGGTGGAACTCGCGCTCGCCGGAGGCGTGGCGGACATACCAGGTCCGGGCGATGGTGACGTGGCAGACGTCGTTCGGGTCGTCGGCTTCGGTCACTTCGAGGCCGGGCGCGTAGGCGTCGGAGGTGGCGTTGTTCCACCACACGTGGCGGATCTCGTCCGGCTCGAGAACGCCGAGGCTGAAGGAGGCGAAGGAGGCGGCCGACGCGACACCGGGGGTGGCCACCACGCCGACCGAACTCGTCAGGACCAACGCCAGGGAGACGGCAGCGGCACGGCGCCACCGGCCCGGAACATGCGGATGCTTCATGGCCTGGATGGTCACACGTGCGGCCGTCCCGGACGGGCGGCGTTGGACGCGGTTGGACAGCACACCGCGGGCACAGCGGTTCGGCTGGGACGGAGGTCGAGGCGAGCGGATCGGGCGGCGGCTGGGTCGCCAAGCTGTCCGAGCGCGACACGCTTCTAACTCTGACGACGCGATGGAGGCATCCGTTCAGCTTGCCGCTGGGTAATAACGATCGCGCCTTCCCTGCCCGAGAATGCAACGTTACAAAGTGGACCATGGAGTCAACTACCCGCCTGTGAATGGGCGGGTTTGCAGGTCACCTCCCTCGCTGGCTGCGAGGTCAGGCCGCGTGCGGGCGGTTGACTGCGCCCCGGCCTCGACACCACGCGAGGCGATGTTGAGGGCCGCATTGTGATCGGCGTGGGCAACGACCCCGCACGACCGACAGTTAAAGGTTTCCTGGTCGACTCGGTTTCGCTTATCGCGGTGGCCGCACCGGTGGCAGGTCTGGGAGGTGTACCGGGGGTCGACTTCGACCAGTGGTACACCGGCGCGGCGGGCTTTGTAGGTCAGGAACTCGCCGAGCTGGTGGAACGACCATGAGGACAGCGTGACCCGTTGGGGCTTGCGGAGCCGGACCCGTTCGCGGATCCCCGTCAGGTCTTCGACGGCGATACCTCGACCGGTGCGTTCAGCCTTGGTCACGATGGTCTTCGCGATGCAATGGTTGACGTTCGCGGCGTGCCGCGCTTCCTTGCGCCGACGCCGGGCGAGCAGCCTGCGCGCGGAGTTGGTGTCCTTACGCTGCAACCGTTGACGTAGCCGCAGTTGCCGACGGCGGTAGCTGTTGAGGGTGGTCCCGGCGTACCGGTCACCGTCGGAGTCGTAGGCGATGTTCGCGATGCCCATGTCGATGCCGAGGAACCCTTTCGGGTCGACTAGCTCGGGCTCGGCGGCCTCGACAGTCGTGTGGAGGAACCACATGCCGTCGCGGTGGACCAGGTCGGACTCACCGACCGGGAGTTCCGCGACGGCCTTGAGCCCGTCCGGCGACCCGGCGTACGCGACGCCCTTGAGGCGCCCGGCGACTGTCCAGATGGACACGGTGCGCGCGTTGCGTTGCCAGGAAAGCATCCGTGCGTCGTAGGGCTGTGCGGCTTCCCACCGGAAGCTGATCGGGTCGGTCTCGGCCCTGCGCCGCCGCTTCGACCCTGGCCTGCCGAGGTTCCCCGCCCGAATGTTGGCCTTCAGGGCCTTGTACGAGTCGCAGACCTTCTTAATGACGTGCTGCGCGGCCTGCGCACCGAGCCGGTGGTTGTCCTTGATGTTCTGATAGACGTACTTACGCAGGTCGTAGTTACGGTAGACGCCTCTGTTGCGGGCGACCCGGGCGACTTCCGAGGCAGCAGTGTTGCAGGCACGCAGAGTCGACTCCAGAGCCGACACCTGTTCGGGCGTCGGAAGCAGTTTTACCTGCACGACCAGCTTCACCCTCACATTGTGCCATTTGGCCTATGCCACCAAGATGGACCCCAGACCCCGATATTAAGTACGGCCGCAGCATTATCCACAACCTCCACGTCCATTTGGCCTTCTGTGCGCGATCGCGGTACTCGCCGGAACCCGCGACGACGGGCTGCCCTTCGGCGTGCAGCTCATCACGCCGGCCTTCGCCGAGGCCGCTGAACTCACAGCTCACCGGCCTCGGCGGGCGGCTGGCGTACCAGCGGCGGATACCGGCCCGCGCTCGTCTACACCGGCGACGGCCCGGCCGACGGGGTCGCCGTCGAGGTGTTCGAGCTGCCCCAGCAGGGCGTCGGCGCGCTGCTCGGCACCATCCCGGCGCCGCTGGCGCTCGGCCGGGTCGTGCTCGACGACGGTGCCGAGGTGACCGGGTTCCTCGCCGAGTCGACCCGGCTCGACGGTGCCACCGACATCAGCGGCTTCGGCGGCTGGCGCGCCGCCACCGCCTGACCGTCAGCCTTCCAGACCCGGTTTGGCGGCGTTGACGAGGTTCTCCGTGTTCGTCGCCAATCCCTTGTCGTCGCAGCCCTCGGGCAGATTCGGATCGGCTTTGCTCGCGGTGGTGAGCGCGATCAACATGTAGGCGCGGAACTCCTCGACCCGCTCCCGCACCTCCGTCGGCGCGATCAGGTCGACGCGGGCCTTCTGCGTGAGCACCTGGCCGTAGGCGTCGTTCGCGGCGTTCAACGTCAGGTCGCGGTGCGTCATCAGCGCGCAGAGGGACGTCACCTCGCCGAGGAAGTCGACGTAGGCGGTGCGCCGCTGGTCGACGATCTGGGCGTTCCGCACGGTCCACGCCGCGTCCTGCGCCGCCTGGGTCGTGACGATGTTGCTGATGATCGCGGCGGCGGCGGTGGTGATCAGGCCGACGATCGCGATGATCGTGCTGCCTCGGCCGCCCTTGGCGCTGTTGGCACCGTCAGTCATCGATGCTCCCTGTGTCTGCGAGGTGGGTCGACACGCCGCTGAGCTGCGCTATCGCCGGTATTTTCCGCACGATACCGTTGCTCCACATCGGATGTGTTACGTCCCGCTGTCGGCTGCTTGACAGATGAATGTCGATGCCACACCGCTGCGCCCGGGCATCACGGCGAGGACGGGGGCCCGCCGCTCCGAGCACCGGAACGACCAAGATCGCCGCAACTCTTGAAGAGTTGCGGCGATCTTGGGGCGGCGTCAGCGGGTCGGTCAGGAACCGCAGGCGGCGCCGTTGAGGGCGAAGCCGGTCGGAGCAGCCGAGTTGCCGGTATGCGTGGCCTGGTAGCCGATGGTGGTGGAGGCGCCGGGCGCGAGGGTGCCGTTGTAGTTGACGTTGGTCGCGGTGACCTGCCCGCTGGTCGGGGTATAGGTGGCGCTCCAGCCGGAGGTGATGTTCTGTCCACCCGGGAGCGTGAAGGTCAGGCGCCAGCCGTTGATCGTGGCGCTGCCGGTGTTGGTGATGGTGACATTGTTGGTCAGGCCGTTGTTCCAGGCGCTGACGTTGGAGACCACGCGGCAGCTCGTGGGGCCGCTGCTCGGCGACTGGCTCGGGGACTGGCCGGGCGACCGGGACGCCGACGGCGACGGGGACGGCGGGGTGGTGCCGTCGGGTGCGACCGCGCGGCCGGTGGTCGGCGAGATCATGCCGGCGCAGAGGTTGCGGCTGGCCAGGCCCGCGGCGATCTGCGGGATCGCGGCGACCGTGTTCGCGGGCCAGTCGTGCATCAGGATGATCTGGCCGTTGGTGAGCCGGGCGTTGGCGGCGACGATCGACGCCACGCTGGCGTTGTTCCAGTCCTGGGAGTCGACGTCCCAGATGATCTCGGTGAGCCCGTACTGCGCCTCGACCGACTTGAGGGTCGCGTTCGTCTCGCCGTAGGGCGGGCGGAACAGCTTGGGCGCGGTGCCGGTGATCTGCTGGATCGTCTGCTGGGTGTTGCCGATCTGGGTGCTCATCTGCGCCGTGGTGAGCTGGGTCATGTGCGGGTGGTCCCAGCTGTGGTTGGCGGTCCACATTCCGGCGTTCTTCTGAGCCAGGACCAGCGACGGGTTGGCCTGCGCGTTCTGCCCGGTGTTGAAGAAGGTCGCCCGCAGCCCGGCGGAGCGCAGGGCGTTGAGCAGGTTCTGGGTGTTGCCGGCGGTGGGGCCGTCGTCGAAGGTGAGGCCGACGTAGCCGTTGCAGGCCGCCGCCTGGGACGGTGCCGCGGCGGTCATGACCACGACGGTGCTGACGAGCGCCGTGGCGGAGACGGCGGTCGTGACGGCGAGGATCTGCCTGGTGAATCGACGTGCGGAAGCCATTGCTTCTCCCTTGCATGCGACTGCCGGCTGGGCGACCAGTGCCGCTGGGTGGTTGGAGCTTGTGGGCAGCCCTATTGAAGCATCACGATTTTTGTTTCTGCAAGTTCCGGTACCAATTTGGCCCACTGTGCAGATCGACTCACCATGAATGTGCACTTCAATACCCATGATCGGTTACCGAAACTTTCAGTCATATGGACCCTCGGCATTCTCAAATGTAAGCTCGTCAATATTTGAGGAGCTGGACATGGGCTGGAGAAATTCTCGGCTGGCGGCGCGCGTACTGGCCGTCGGGGCCGCGATCACCGTGGGCGTCACGGGCGGCGTACCGGCGAATGCCGGGTTGGATGCTCGTGGCGGCGCACGGCCGCAGGGCGCCTCGGCGACCGTGATGGCCGCGCTGCAGCGCGATCTCGGCCTCACTGCCGACCAGGTGAACCGGCGTCTGGCGCAGGAGTCCGTCGCGGTGAAACTCGACGCCGAAGTGCGCGCCACCATGGGCGCGGAGTTCGCCGGTTCGTGGTTCGACCCCGGGTCCGGCACGCTCGTCGTCGCGGTCACCAGCGCGCAGGCCGCCGCCAGGATCACCGCCTCGGGCGCCCAGGCGCGAATGGTCCGCCACCCCATGTCCACCCTGCGGGCGATCACCGACAAGCTCGACGGCCTCGCCGGGCGCGCGAACCCCGCCTCGCGCAGCCACGCGGTGGACGGGCTGGTGGGCTGGTACATCGACCCGGTCGCCAACAGCGTGGTCGTCACGGCACTGCAGGGTGCCACGCGAGCCGCAGCGCTGGACCTTTTCGCCGGCTACGAGGACGCGGTCCGGGTGGAGTACACCGATCGCATGCCCACCCCGGCCACGAACGCCATCGACGGCGGCGATGTGATCAACCGCACCTGCTCGGCCGGGTTCAATCTCCGCAACCCCACGACCGGCCAGGGCTACCTGCTCACCGCCGGACACTGCGTCGCGCAGAACTCGGGGGTACGCGGCCAGGGCGGCCCGTTCGGTATCGGCGTCTTCTTCGGCACCGCGATCATCAGCCGTTTCCCCTCCGCCGACGACGCGATCGTCCGCAACGAGAGTGCCGGTTACTGGATCCAGGGACCCTGGATGGACCTGAACCCGTCCAATGGGAACTTCGCCTATGTCGTCGGCACCAGCGACGCCCCGGTCGGCACCTCGATCTGCAAGTCGGGCATCACGACCAAGCTGACCTGCGGCACCATCACCGCGAAGCGGGAGACCGTGACCTACAGCGGCGGGCGCACCGTCTATGACCTCACCCGTCACAACGCGTGCGTCGAAGGCGGCGACTCCGGCGGCCCGAACACCACGCAGTTCGGCACCGCGGCCGAGGGCGTCACCAGCGGATCCAACGGTTACTCGGGCCGCTGCGGCGAGGTCTACGGATACGCCAACGTCTCGTGGTACTACCCGATCGTGCTCAGCCTCGCCCTCTACGGCCAGGTATACGGCGCGACCCTCTGGTAGGCGCCGTCCCGCTCGCGTTGATGAGGGCGGCCAGGTC
Source organism: Allocatelliglobosispora scoriae (assembly GCF_014204945.1). NCBI lineage: Bacteria > Bacillati > Actinomycetota > Actinomycetes > Micromonosporales > Micromonosporaceae > Allocatelliglobosispora > Allocatelliglobosispora scoriae. Next base: position 509,738 of record NZ_JACHMN010000001.1, on the reverse strand, counting down.
CGCCACGACATCGCCGGAGAGGCGTAGCGCCGACCGGCCTTTGCTCGCGTAAGGATCCGGCGACGGCGCCGAACCGTCGCCGGATCACCTTTCCGCCGGTGCCCGGGACATCCGGTCGGGCCGTTTAGGCGGCCTCCGTGGCTGTCAGGCCGTTTATGCAGGTCAGAGCCGCTATGTGAAAGCTGCGCCGGGTCGCTGGAGCGCGACGGCGGGAACCGTCAGGACCATTTCGGCAGGTAGATCTCTTGTAATTATTTGGATCATCCATAACGGACATTATGGTGTACGCGGATTATCGCGCGTCAGACCCTTTTTCTAATTATTGGATTACATTAACCAGCAATTCAGTAATTACCCGAGGGTGCTGAGCGGAGTGACCGCTGCGCCCGCGCACCACCGTGGGGCCGACGCAGCGGTCGGTGCGTTACAGGCCGGCGGCGCTGCGGGCGTTCTGCAGCTCGACGGAGGCGTCGCCGAAGTATCCCCACGGCCACTCCGATGCGCGGTCGCCGCCGCGCTCGAGGTGTACCCGTGCCTTGGCCTTCGCCCCCGCGTGGGCGTAGTAGGCGCCGAACATCTGGTGCGCCATCATCGCCCACGGGTGGTCGGCGAACGCTGCCGCGCCCGCCAGCATCCGGTCCGACGCCCGGTCCACCTCGTCGCGGACGGCTGCGCGCTTCAGCGGGCCGTAGGTGAACCGTCGGTAGATCCGGCCGGCGAAGTTGCCCTCCATCCACCCGTCGACCCAGACCTCGATGTGGGCCTGCGGCACCAGCGACAGCAGCGGGTGCCCGTCGGGAAGGAGGGCGACGCGCTCACGTGTGAAGCCGAGCATCTGCTCGGTGCTGCCGTACCACTTGCGGCACAGCATGCTCAGCCGTTGCTGGTTGCCCATGAACGAGTCGGGGGCGAGCGCGTCCACCTGTTTGAACAGCCGGTGTGGTTCGTGGCGGTCGGTCGCCGCCGCCTTGACGACGCTCATCAGCGCTACCAGGGGCGCCGGGTCGTCGGGGGCCAGGGCGGCGGCTCGGCCCAGCATCGTCCGGGACTGCGCGGCGAACCCGAGCATGCCCTGAACCTGGTCCTCGGCCGTGTGGTCCATCGTCGCGGCGCCGCGGGCGGCCCACGCGGCGAAGCCCAGGGCGGAACCGAGCAGCAGCAACGCGTGCGGGTCGTCGCCGGCGTCCGATGCCAGCTCGCGCAGGGCTTTCAACTGGTGCCGGCCGGCGTCGCCCAGCACCGAGACGTAGAGCTCGCGCCGGTCGGGGTCGGTCGTCGCGGCGAGGAGGTCCCGTGCCTGGCCGGGGGCGCCGTCGGCGAGCGCAACGGCCGCGCGCTGCAGTGCGGGGTCGGCCCAGGCGAGGTTCATGTCGGAGGGGAGGGACATAGCGCGGAAGCGTACCAGCGCGGGATTACGGGGCCAGGACGCAGAATTCGTGGCCGTCGGGGTCGGTCAGGCAGGTCCACGGGGCGTCGCCCTGGCCGATGTCGAGGTCGGTGGCGCCGAGTGCCCGCAGCCGGTCCGCCTCCACCGCCCTGTCGTCGCCGGGGTAGGGCAGCAGGTCGAGGTGGATGCGGTCCGGCGCGGTCTTCCCGCCGGGCGTGCGGAGGAATTCCAGGTACGGGCCGGTGTTGTCGGCGTTGCGCAGCACCGCGTGCTCGTCGGTCGCCTCGTGCAGCGTCCAGTCGATCGCCGCACCCCAGAACCGGGCCATGGCCCGCGGATCCGCGCAGTCGACGACCACGACGGCGATCGGCCCGGTGTCCCGGTGCACCTCGCGCGGCTCCAGCACGCAGAACTCGTTGCCCTCCGGGTCGGCGAGAACGGTCCACGGCACGTTGCTCCCCTGACCTACGTCCGCGGGTGTCGCACCGATCGCCCGCAGGCGTGCCACCAGCTCCGCCTGATGGGCCGCGGACGTGGTGGCGAGGTCGAGGTGCACCCGGTTCTTCGCCGCCGTCTTGGGCGCGGGGACGGAGACGACGTCGATGCCGAGGACGACCGGGTCCGGCCAGACGAAGTCGCCGACGGGGGCGACGTAGCTGGTCACGCCGGGTGTGCCGCCGGTGACCGCCCAGCCGAGCGCTGCCGCCCAGAACCGGCCGACCTCGGCGGTGTCGACGGCCTTGATGTTCACCTGGACGGGTCGCAGTGCCATGCCGCCGATCCTATGGCGTCGCCGGTCAGCGATAGGCGGGGTGGATGTCGGCGGGCTTGTCGTCCGGGAGGGCCAGGACCTGCTCGGGAGAGACCTTCGTGAAGTCCGTCCGGGCGATGAGCTGCCGGGAGTATTTGGCCCGCACGACCTTGGCCTCGGTCTCGATGCCGTTCTTGTCCAGCACGGCGCCGGTGGCGATGAGCAGCACCGTTCCGTACCCCATCGAGACGCCTTTGACGGCCTGGAGCAGTGCGATCGCGTCGAGCCGCACCCGGGCCCGGGCCGTCGTGTCGGAGGGGTCGGTGTTGACCGTCCAGGTGATCACGAGCTGGTTCTCCGCCGCGGGCCGCTGCTCGACGGTGAGGGTGCCTGCTGCGGCGCCCGGGTCCGCGGCGCGCAGCGCGGTGACGAGCCGTTGCCGCAGTGCCTCCAGGGGATCCTCCGGGGCGGAGGCGGTCGGGGTGCCCGTCGGCACGGCACCGCTGTCCGGTGCGGCGGAGCGGGGTCCGACCTCGCCCTGCGGACCGGCCTTCGCCGGATCGGCACCCGCGACCGGCCTGTCTCCTTCCGAGGCGCACCCGGCGAGGCTGAGGACCGCCGTCGCCAGAACCACGGCGGACCGCAGACGTGTGACCAAGGGGTGCCACCTTTGTTCGATTGATCGGCAGCCATATCGTATGCACTGCCGGTGGCCGGACTAAATCGGATGACCGGGGCGCGAGCCGCGCGCACAATCGGCGGATGGATGTCGACGGCTTCGTACGCGACGGCTACACCGTGGTGCGGGGTGCCTTCGACGCCGGGACGGCCGCCGCGTGCCGCGAGGTGATCTGGTCGGAGCTCGCCGCCCACGGCATCGGCCGCGACCCGGCGACCTGGACGCGTCCGGCGCTGCGGATCGACTGCCCCGAGGGCGGGCCGTTCGTCACCGCCGGGACCGCACCGGCGCTGAGCGACGCCTACGACATCCTCATCGGCGCGGGCCGGTGGACGCAGCGCGGCGGGGTCGGCGGGACGATCCCGGTGCGGTTCCCGACCGAGGAGTACCCCGGTGAGGTCGGCTACCACATCGAGGGCAGCTACGAGGTCGACGGCGGTGCTTACTGGACGAACGTGCGGTCGCGGGGCCGGGGGCTGCTCGCGCTGTTCCTCTTCTCCGATGTCGGACCCGACGACGCCCCCACCCGGCTGGTGACGGGCTCGCACCGTTTCATCCCGCCGCTGCTCGCCCCCGGCGGCGAGCGTGGTATGCCGGGTGACGACGCGGTGAAGCGGCTGCGCCCGTCGGTGCTGTGCCGCCGCGCGGTCGAGGCGACGGGTGCCGCCGGTGATGTCTTCCTGTGCCACCCGTTCGTCGTGCACACCGCGACGTGGCCGCATCGGGGGACGGTCCCGCGGATGATGGCGCAGCCGGGGGTGGAGGTCCTCGACGGGTTCGCCCTGGACGGCTCCGATCCGTCGCCGGTCGCGCGGGCCATCGTCGAGAGTCTGGAGGGGTACGGTGACGGCCGTGACTGATGAGGACGGCTACTTCGGTGAGCGGGTGGCGGCGAAGTACGACGACGGCACGTCGGCGGAGTACCAGCCGGAGGTGATCGGGGCGACCGTCGGCGTACTGGCCGAATTGGCCCGGGGAGGTCGCGCGCTGGAACTCGCGGTCGGGACCGGGCGGATCGCGCTGCCGCTCGCGGCCCGTGGGGTCGAGGTGCACGGGATCGACATGTCGCGGGCGATGGTGGCCCGGCTGCGGGCCAAGCCCGGCGGCGACGCGATCGGCGTGACGATCGGCGACTTCACGACGGCCCGGGTGGAGGGGTCGTTCTCGCTCGCCTACCTCGTCTTCAATACGATCATGAATGTGACCACGCAGGACGGGCAGGTCGAGTGCTTCCGCAACGCGGCCGCGCACCTGGCGCCGGGCGGCTGCTTCGTGGTCGAGGTGATGGTGCCGGAGCTGCGGAAACTGCCGGTGGGGCAGGACGTGGTGCCGTTCCGCGCGGATGCGACGGGGTGGGCGTTCGACCGCTACGACCTCGTGACGCAGGAGATGAGCTCCAACTACATCGATGTCGTGGACGGGCGCGGGGATTACCGGTCGGTTCCGTTCCGGTATGTGTGGCCCGCGGAGCTGGACCTGATGGCGCGGATCGCGGGGCTGCGGCTGCGGGAGCGCTGGGGCGGGTGGAACCGCGAGCCGTTCACGGCCGACAGCGCCCGGCACGTCTCGGTCTGGGAGAAGCCCGCCGCGTGACCGGGGCGACGGCGAACGATCACCGTGCGCACCCCGGTCACGTGTGCGGTCACCCGGCCAGGGCTGAGGCGAAGCGGACGCCCATCGCCGGGATGAGCGGCAGATCCACATCGCGCAGTGCGGCCAGGTAGTCGGCGCGGTCGATCGGCCGGGCGCCCAGCGCCGTGGTGTAGTCGCTGGTCACCTGCACGTCGATCAGCGCTTCACCGGGCAGCCGGGCCGCGAGGTCGGCGAACGCGACCTTCCCGGCGTCCGGTACGCGGGTGAAGGCCGAGTCGACGCCGTGGACCCGGCCCATCCCGGTGCCGAAGAGCCCGCCGATCAGCTCGTCGCCGTGCCATACCTCGACGCTGTGCGCCCAGCCCGCGTCGTAGAGGGCGAGCAGCGAGTCGCACAGCTCGTCGGTGAGCCACCGGCTGCTGCGGTGCCGCCGGCACTCCTGGACGACCTCGGTGAACGCGTGGTCGCAGGTGGTGGTCCAGGGGTGCCGGTTGCGCAGGTCCCGGCGCAGGTTGCGCGACAGGTGCAGGCCGCCGGCCGGGATCACCGGGCGCTGCGGCGGGTTCCACCACGTCACCGCGTAGGGGTCGGTGCCGGGGAACGCCGTGATCACCCCGTCCTCGACGTGGTCGCCGTAGAGCGCCCGGTTGACCTCGGCCGCGTAGTCACCGCTGCTCGGGTAGGGGAACGCCCCGTGCCGGTAGGCCTCGAGCAGCCGGTGCGGTGCGACCGAGCCGCCGACCGCGACGGGCAGGTCCGCCGTCGCGCCGGTCAGGTCGACCGACTCCCAGGCCATCTCGGTGCAGGTGCCGGTCACGACAGGTCACCGCCGTCCGCAGAGGCGTCGCGAGAGTTGATCCTGACTTCTGTTGCGGGTTCTGCGGCGTGTCCAGCATTAAAATTCAGGAGGGGGTAGAAACCCGTGCGGGCCGCCGCCAGCGCCGCCACTGCGATCGTGGCGGCGGTGACCGTGCCGGGCGGGACCGGCTTGGCGGACAGGGCTGCCGCGGTCGCGGGGCGGCCCCAGTCGGGGAGCACCGACGGGGTGCGGAAACCCGCGCCGAGCAGGGCCGTCGATGCCCAGCTGCGGTCGCCGGACGCCACCGCGGCCGCCATGGACGACGCGAGCAGGGTGTCCCACTCGGGGCCGGGGATCTCCCGGATCGGGTACCCGGCCGCGCGGAGGCCGTCGACGACCACGCTGATCGGGACGGGGTCGTCGCCGACGAGGTGGAAGACGCCGCCGGCGCTCGCGGGGTCCATGGCCAGCTCGACCAGGGCGCCCGCGACGTGGTCGACGGGGACGAGGTCCACGCCGACGTCGAGGCCGTCGGCGGCGACCGCGCCGAGCCGGGCGATCGCCCTGGCGTAGTGCCAGAACGAGTCGTCGCTGCCCCAGGCACCGGTGGCGCTGTGCCCGGCGACCCGGCCCGGCCGGTGGATCGTCACCGGCAGCCCGGCGGCTCCGGCGGCGCGGACCAGCTCCTCGCCGACCCACTTCGTGGCGACGTAGCCGGACGGGACGACCCGGTCGGCGGGGACCCGGGTCGACTCGTCCACGATGTCGGGGTTCTCGCCGACGGCGACGGCGACCGAGACGCTGGAGACGAAGTGGACCGGGGTGGCGTGCACGGCGGCGAGCCGCAGCACCTCCCGTGTCCCGGTGACGTTGGCGGCCCGGAGCCGGTCGTAGGGGTCGAGGTGGTTGACCCGGGCTCCGTTGTGGACCACCGCGTCGACGAGGTCCGCGAGCTCGGCGAAGGCCGCCGCGGTGAGCCCGAGGCCGGGTGCGGCGAGGTCGCCGGGGACCGCGATGACGCGGTGGGCGTCCTCGGCCCGCCACAGGCCGTACCCGTCGAGGGTTGCCCGCAGGCGCGCGGACCCGGCGGCGGCGGACTCGGCGCGGACCAGGCAGTGCACCGCGGACCCGGTGCGGTCGAGCAGCTCGCGCAGCAGGAACGCGCCGAGGAACCCGGTGGCACCGGTGAGCAGCACGTTGCGCCACGGTCCGGCCGGGCGCGGTGTCCCGAGGGCGAACGCGCCGAGGACCGCGTCGGCGGCGAGCCGGGACGGATCCCAGACCCCGCCGACGCCGTCGAGCGCCGCCGCGAGCCCGGCGGCGGTGGGGCGGTCGAAGACGGTCCGGACGCCGAGCTCGACGCCGGTCTCCTCGGCGATGCGGGCGACGAGCCGGATCACCAGCAGCGAGTGTCCGCCGATGGTGAAGAAGTCGTCGTCGACCCCGACCGCGGGGAGCCCGAGGACCTCGGCGAGGAGCCGCGCCATGAGCGCCTCCTGCGGTGTCGCCGGTGGCCGCGACGGTGCCGGGGTGAGGTCGGGTGCGGGCAGGGCCCGCCGGTCGAGCTTGCCGTTCGGGGTGACCGGCAGGGCTTCCAGCAGCACCACCGAGGCCGGGACCATGTGCTCCGGCAGGGACAGCGCCGCCCGCGCCCGGACGGCCGCGGCGTCGGCGGTGCCGACGACGTAGGCGACGAGCCGCTGGTCGCCGGGGCGGTCCTCGCGGACGATGACGGCGGCCTGGGCGACGCCGGGGTCGGCGGCGATCACCGACTCGATCTCGGCGAGCTCGATCCGGAACCCCCTGAGTTTCACCTGGTGGTCGACGCGGCCGAGGTACTCGACCGCGCCGTCGCGGCGCCACCGGGCCAGGTCGCCGGTGCGGTAGATCCGCTCCCCGGCGGTGAACGGGCTCGCCACGAAGCGCTCCGCGGTGAGTCCGGCCCGGTGCAGGTAGCCGTGGGCGAGCTGCACCCCGCCGAGGTAGAGCTCCCCGGCGACGCCCGGCGGCACCGGCCGCAGCTGCGCGTCCAGGATGTGGAGGCGGGTGTTCCAGACCGGCCGTCCGATCGGCACCGGCCCGGGTTCGTCGCCCACCGGCTGGTAGGTGACGTCGACGGCGGCCTCGGTGGGGCCGTAGAGGTTGTGCAGGGGCGCGGTGAGCAGCCGCCGGAACCGGGCGGCCGACTCCGCCGGCAGGGCCTCGCCGCTGGCGAAGACCCTCGTCAGCGAGGTGCACCCGGCGACGCCGGGTGCGGCGAGGAACACGTCGAGCATGGACGGGACGAAGTGCAGCGTGGTGACGCGTTCCCGCTGGATCAGGTCGATCAGGTAGGCGGGGTCGCGGTGCCCGTCGGGTGCGGCGACGACGAGGGTCGCGCCGGTCATCAGCGGCCAGAAGAACTCCCACACCGACACGTCGAAGCTGGACGGTGTCTTCTGCAGGACCCGGTCGGCGGGGGTGAGGGCGTACTCGTGCTGCATCCACAGCAGCCGGTTGGCGATGGCGCGGTGCGGCACGGCCACGCCCTTCGGGCGGCCCGTGGAGCCCGAGGTGTAGATGACATAGGCGGTGTCGCCGGGCGCCAGGCCGTCGTGGTCCAGGTCATCCTGGGGGTACGCCGTCAGGGCCCCGTCGACCGCGACGCCGCCCGGGTAGCCGGTGGCGGTGTCGGTGAGCACGAGGACCGGGGCGGCTTCGGTGACCATGAACGCGAGCCGGTCCGCCGGGTAGCCGGTGTCGAGCGGCAGGTAAGCGGCCCCGGACTTGAGGACCGCGAGCAGCGCCACGATCAGGTGCTCGGACCGGGGCATCGCGACGCCGACGATCCGCCCCGGACCGGCCCCGGCCGCCACCAGGTGCCGGGCCAGCCGGTCGGCGCGTTCGTGCAGCTCGCGGTGGGTGAGCAGGGTGTCGCCGAAGACCACGGCCGGCCGGTCGGGGTGCCGGTCCCGCCCGGCCTCGACGAGCGCGGTCAGCGTCGTCTCCGGGAGGTCGTGCCGGGTGTCGTTCCAGGCCGCGATCGTGGTGAGCTCGTCGTCGAGCAGGTCGACCGCGCCGATCCGCGTCTGCGGGTCCGCCGTGACGGCGGTCAGCAGCCGGACCAGCCTCGCCGCGAGCCCTTCCACGGTGGTGTGGTCGAAGAGTTCGGCGGCGTACTCGAGGTTGGCGTCGATGCCCGCCGGATGGCGGTCGCCGTCGAGGTTCTCGGCGAACGCGGCGGTGAGGTCGAACTTCGCCTGGTCGCTGGTGAGCGCCTGCGAGGTGTAGCGCAGTCCGAGGAACTCGGGGTCGGCGGCGGCGTTGGACTGGAGCACCAGGTTGACCTGGAACACCGGGTGCCGGGCCATGGATCTGGCCGGGTTGAGGACCTCGACCACGCGCTCGAACGGTACGTCCTGGTGGGCGTAGGCGGCGAGGCTCGCCGTCCGGACCCGGGCGAGCAGTTCGGCGAAGGTCGGGTCCCCGGCGGTGTCGGTCCGTACGACGAGGGTGTTGACGAAGAACCCGACGAGCTTGTCGAGTGCCTCGTCGGTACGCCCGGCGACGGGTGTGCCGGTGAGGATGTCGTTCCCCGATCCGTGCCTGGTCAGCAGTGCCGCGACGGCCGCCTGGAGCACCATGAACAGGGTCGCCCCGTGCGCCTGGGCAAGGTCGGCCAGGGCCTGGTGCAGGGCGGCGTCGAGCCGGAACGGGACCAGCCCGGCGGTGTGGGTCCGGGTGGCGGGCCGGGGCCGGTCGGTGGGCAGCGGCAGCTCCTCGGGCGCCCCGGCGAGGGTCTGCGTCCAGAAGGCGAGCTGGCGGCTGATGACGCTGTCCGGGTCGGACTCGTCGCCGAGGAGTTCGCGCTGCCAGAGGGTGTAGTCGGCGTACTGGACGTCGAGGTCGTCCCAGTGCGGTGCGGTGCCGCCGGTGCGGGCGGCGTAGGCGGTGGCGAGGTCGCCGAGCAGCGGCCCGATCGACCAGCCGTCGCTGACGATGTGGTGCAGCACGATGAGCAGGACGTGCTCGTCCGCGCCGGTCTCGTCACAGCGGTGGTAGAGGGCCACCCGCAGCTGCGGTTCGGTGGCGAGGTCGAAGGGCTGGTAGGCGGCCCGGTTGAGCTCGGCGACGAGGTCGGCCAGCTCCGTGCCGGGCCAGTCGATCACGTCGAGCTTCGGGTGCGTACCCGTGGGGAGGATCTTCTGGTGCGGCTCGCCGCCGGTGACGGGGAAGACCGTGCGCAGCGTCTCGTGCCGGTCCACGATGTCGCCGAAGGCGGCGTCGAGGGCGGCGGCGTCGACCGGACCGTGCAGGCGCAGGGCCAGGGGCGCGTTCTGCGCGCCCCCGGCCGCGAGCCGGTCCAGGAACCACAGCCGGAGCTGGGCGTAGGACAGCGGGATCATGACTACTCCTTGACCCGGCGCTTGAGCGTCGGGCGTGCCTTCTCGGCCTGGCCGAGGCGGCCGGCGAGCCCGGCCACGGTGGGTGCTTCGAAGATGGCCTGGATGGTGAGTTCGACGCCGAGCTGGGTCCGCGCCCGGCTGATGAGCCGGGTCGCGAGCAGCGAGTGGCCGCCGCGCTCGAAGAAGTTGTCGTCGACGCCGACCTCGGGCAGGCCGAGGACCTCGGCGAAGAGCGCCGCGAGCGCGGTCTCCTGCGGTGTCGACGGTGCCCGGGACGCCACGGGTGCGGCGAGGTCGGGCTCGGGCAGGGCGCGGCGGTCGAGCTTGCCGTTCGGGGTGAGCGGCAGCGCGGCGAGGGTCGTGAACGCGGCGGGGACCATGTAGTCGGGCAGCAGCTGTCCGATGTAGTGGCGCACCACCGTGGTGTCCATGCCCTGGTCGCCGACGAGGTAGGCGGCGAGCATCTTGGCGCCGAGGTGCCCGGTGCGGGCGATGACGGCGACCTCGGAGACGCCCGGTGCCTGCCGCAGCACCGCTTCGACCTCGCCGAGCTCGACCCGGAACCCGCGGATCTTGACCTGGTCGTCGGCGCGGGTGAGGAACTCCAGCTGCCCGTCGCGGTTCCACCGCACCAGGTCACCGGTGCGGTAGATGCGCTCGCCGGGCTGGCCGTAGGGGTTCGCGACGAACCGCTCCGCCGTCAGCGTGGTGCGGTTGACGTAGCCGTTGGCGAGGCCGATGCCGCCGACGTAGAGCTCGCCGGGCACACCCGGCGGCACCAGCCGCAGCTGCCCGTCGAGGACGTAGCCGGTCTTGTTGGCCAGCGGCCGCCCGATCGGGACGGACGCGCCGGCGACCTCGGTGATCGTGTACGCGGTGGTGAGGCCCATGCTCTCGGCGGGTCCGTAGCCGTTGCAGACCCGCAGCTGCGGGAACTTCGCCAGGGCCCGCTCGACGTGGGCCGCCGACGCTGCCTCGCCTGCGGTCATCGCCCAGGTGAGGCGGGTGTAGACATCGGGGTACTCGTCGAGCATGAAGTTGAACAGGCTCGCCGACATCTGCAGCATCGTCACGCCGTGCTTGGCGACGAGGGCGGCGATCGCCTCCGGTTCCGGGTTCTGGCCGGGCTGCAGCACGCAGAGGGCGCCGTGCAGCAGTGCGCCGTAGAGCTCCAGCACGAACGCGTCCCAGGAGACCGGGGCGCACTGCAGGAAGACCTCGTCCGCGCCGAAGTCGACGTAGTCCTGGCCGAGGACGGTGCCGACGAGCGCCCGGTGCGGCGACGCGACGCCCTTGGGCCGCCCGGTGGAGCCGGAGGTGAACATGACGCAGGCGATGTCGTCGGCGGTGGCGATGGTGTCCAGGTTGCCGGTCGGCCGGGCCGCGAGCAGCGGCGCGACGGTGTCGAGGCTGATGGTGACGCCACTGCCCAGCTTGTCGGCGAGGCCGGAGTGCGTCACCACGATCGGTGCGTTGGCCTCGGCGATCGCGACGCGCAGCCGCTCGGCGGGGAACCGCGGGTCGAGCAGGGTGTATCCGCCGCCGGCCTTGAGCACGGCCAGGGCCGCGATCATCAGGTCGAAACCACGTTCGAGGTGTACGCCGACGAGCACCCCGGGGCGGACCCCGGTGTCGCGGAGGTACCCGGCGAGCTGGTTGGCCTTCGCGTTGAGCTCGGCGTAGGTGATCGTCGCGTCCTCGAACGCCAGCGCCGTCGACGACGGGGTCCACTCGGCCTGCTGCTCGAAGAGCTCGTGCACGGTCAGGTGCGCGGGCACGTCGACGACGGGACCGTTCCAGGTGCCGAGCACGAGGTCCCGCTCGGCGTCGGACATCAGCTCGACGCGGCCGATCGGGGTGTGCGGGTCGGCGGCGACGGCGTCGACGAGCCGGACGAACCGGTCGGCGATCTGCTGGGCGGTGGCGCGGTCGATGATGTCGGTGGCGTACTCGACCCAGCCGTTGAGGCCGCCGGCCGCGGCGCGCTCCTCCAGGGTGACGGTGAGGTCGAACTTCGCCACGGTCAGGTCGAAGGACTCGTCGGTGACGTCGAGGTCGCCGAGGGCGAGCTTCGCCTCGGCGTTGTTCTGCAGCACCAGCATCACCTGGAACAGCGGCTGCCGGGCCAGCGACCGGGCCGGGTTGAGGACCTCGACCACCCGCTCGAACGGCACCTCCTGGTGGGCGTAGGCGGCGAGCACCGTGGACCGCACCCGGGCCAGCAGCTCGGCGAAGGTCGGGTCGCCGCTGGTGTCGGTACGCAGCACCAACGTGTTGACGAAGAACCCGACCAGGTCGTCGAGGGCCTCGTCGGTGCGTCCGGCGATCGGCGACCCGATCGGGATGTCGGTCCCGGAGCCGGTGCGGGTGAGCAGGGCCGCGAGCGCCGCCTGCATGATCATGAAGGTGGTGACGTTGTGGCTGCGGGCCAGGTCGGCGAGCTTGGCGTGGGTGGCCGGGCTCAGGTCGAACTGCACCGAACCGCCCTGGAAGCTCGCCGTCGGCGGCCGCGGCCGGTCCAGCGGCAGCGGCAGCTCCTCCGGCGCCCCGGCGAGGGTACGCGCCCAGTAGTCGAGCTGCCGGGCGAAGACGCTGTCGGGGTCGTTCTCGTCGCCGAGCAGTTCCAGCTGCCACAGGGTGTAGTCGGAGTACTGGACGGCGAGCTCGTCCCACTGCGGTTCGGCACCGGTGCAGCGGGCGGCGTAGGCGGTGTTGAGGTCGCGCAGCAGCGGCCCCAGCGACCAGCCGTCGCTGACGATGTGGTGCAGGGCGAGCATGAGCACGTTGTCGTCGGGGGCGACGCTGTAGACGGTCGGCCGGACCGGCAGCTCCCGGGCCAGGTCGAAGCGGTGCCGGGCGGCGGTCTCCAGGAGCCCGGTCAGGGCGTCGGGGTCGCACTCGACGACGGTGAAGTGCAGGTCGACCTCGTCGAGGTCGAGGATGCGCTGCATGGGGCGCTCGTCGACCTCGACGAAGAGGGTGCGCAGGGCCTCGTGGCGGCCGACGACATCGTGCAGGGCCGCCCGTAACGCACCCCGGTCGAGGGGCCCGCGCAATCGCAGCGCGAGCGGCGCGTTGTAGGTGAACGACGGGCCCTCCATCTTGTCGAGGAACCACAGCCGCTGCTGGGCGAAGGACAGGGGGATCATGATGTCTCCTTCTGCGCCGTCCGGCGGCGCAAGGTGGGGCGGGCCTTCTCGGCGTGGCCGAGCCACTGGGCGAGGCCGGCGACGGTCGGTGTCTCGAAGACGGTCTGGATGGGCAGTTCCACGCTGAAGACCGAGCGGACCCGGCTGATCAGGCGGGCGGCGAGCAGCGAGTGCCCGCCGAGGTCGAAGAAGCTGGTCTCGGCGCCGAACGGTTCGGTGTCGGGCAGGCCCAGGACCTCGGCGAAGAGCCGGGCGAGGGTCTGCTCGTCGTCCCCGGTCGGCAGCCGTCCGGCGGCTGCGCGCAGCTCCGGTGCGGGCAGCGCGGCCCGGTCGGTCTTGCCGTTGGGCAGGGTGGGCAGGGCGCCCATCGCCACGACGGCGGCGGGCACCATGTGTTCGGGCAGGTGCGCGGCGGCGGCCCGGCGGGTGTCGGCCGGGTCGGCGGTGCCGGTGGTGTAGGCGACGAGGCGCCGGTCGCCGGGGCGGTCCTCGCGCAGCACCACCACGGTGTCGGTGACACCGGGCAGGCGGCGCAGGACCGTCTCGACCTCGCCGAGCTCGACCCGGAAGCCCCGTATCTTCACCTGGTCGTCGGCGCGCCCGACCAGGTCGAGCACCCCGCCGGGCAGCCACGTCGCGAGGTCGCCGGTGCGGTACATGCGGCTGCCGGGCGGCCCGAACGGGTCGGCGGTGAACCGCTGCGCGGTGAGCGCGGGCCGCCGCAGGTAGCCGTCGGCGAGCTGCGCCCCGGCGAGGTAGAGCTCCCCGGTGCCGCCGTCGGCGACCGGCCGCAGGTCGGTGTCGAGGACGTAGGCGCGCATGTTCGGCACCGGCAGCCCGATCGGGATCCGCGGCTGCGTGCCGGTGCCGACGAGCCACTGGGTGGCGTCGACGGCGGTCTCGGTCGGACCGTACATGTTGTAGAGGGGCACCCCGAGCACGTCGGCGACGCGTTGCGGCAGGTCGGCGGGCATCGCCTCGCCGCCGCACTGGATCCGGCGCAGGGTGGTGCACTCGGCGGCGCCCGGTTCGCGCAGGAACGCCTCCAGCATGGACGGGACGAAGTCGGCGAGGGTGATCCGCTCGTCCCGGATGACCCGGGCCAGGTAGGCCGGGTCCCGGCGCCCGCCGGGCTTGGCCGGGACGACGGTGGCACCTTCGGCGAGCGGCCGGAAGATCTCCTCCAGCGACACGTCGAACCCGATGTGGGCCTTCTGCAGCACCCGGTCGGAGGCGTCGAGCGGGTAGAGCTCGCGCAGGGTGCGGATGCGGTTGACGATGGCCCGGTGCGGCACGACGACGCCCTTGGGGCGCCCGGTCGACCCGGAGGTGTAGATGACGTAGGCGGTGTGGTGTTGCCGGGTCGCTTCGCTCTGTTGCTGGGTCGCTTCGCTCCGCGCGCCCTCTATGCGCCGTCTTCCCTCGTCGCTGCGCTCCTCAGTCCAGGCGGCGCGGGCGCGCTCCGCGAAGCTCCCGGGCTCCTCGGTCCAGACGGCGCGGGCGCGCTCCGCGGAGCTCCCGGGCTCCTCGGTCCAGACGGCGCGGGCGCGCTCCGCGGAGCTCCCGGGCAGCAGGTCGTCGAGGCGCCATACGGTTGCCCCGGCGACCGGTCCGGTCGCGATCACCGCGACCGGGGCCGCGTCGGTGAGGATGTAGGCGGTGCGCTCGGCCGGGTCGGCGGCGTCGAGCGGCAGGTACGCCGCCCCGGCCGCGAGGATCCCCAGCAGCACGGTGATCAGCTCCGCCGACGACGGCAGCTCCACGCCGATCAGGTCGCCCGGCCCGACGCCGCGACTGCGGAGCCCGGCGGCGATGCGCTCGCTGCGGGCGACGAGGTCGGCGTAGGTGAGGCGGGCGTCGGCGGCGTCCACGGCGATCGCGCCGGGGGTCCGCCGGGCCTGGTCGGTGACGAGGTCGACGAGGGTGGCGGGCGGGTAGTCGATGACGGTGCCCTGGTGCTCGGCGGGGTGCCGGGCCGGTTCGCAGACCGGCTCGGCGACTCCGGCGAGCACCGCGTCCCACCGCTGCCGGGCCAGGTCCGGCTCGGGCAGGCGAACGGTAGCCATCGTGGTCAGACCCTTTCCGGGGTGAGGTCGGTCCAGCGCGTCTCGACGTGGTCCAGGCACGACTGGCGGGTGGCAGGGCCGTGGCTCCTGGTCCAGCCGGCCGGGATCGCCAGGTGGGCGGGCCACAGCGAGTGCTGGCGGAGGTCGTTGACGAGGACCACGTAGGGCAGGTCGTCGTTCTCGAACGGGTTGGTCATGGTGTCTCTCCGGATTCAGGCGTTGGCGGGTGCGGTGGGCAGGTCGCGGGTCTTGCGGATGGGTCCGAACAGGAGGATCAGCTTGCCGACGGCGCCGAGCGCGAGCACGATCCACAGCGTTTCGCGTACCCCGATGAAGGTGCCGAGGGCACCGCCGAGCAGGGCGCCGATCGGGATCAGGCCGAAGGCGATGAAGCTGCCGCTGGTCGAGATCCGGCCGAGCATGTCCGGCGGGCAGTAGGTCTGGCGGAACGCGCCGCCGATGACGTTGACCGCGACGATCCCGGCGGCCGGGATGAGCAGCCCGGCGGCGAAGAACCCGAGCGCGGGCCCGCTGCCGGTGAGCGGGATGAGCAGGCCGAACGGTGCCGTGAGCAGCGAGAAGGCGAGCAGCGCCCGGGCCGATCCGAGCGTGCGGGAGACCTTGTTGGCGATGACCGCGCCGAGGACGCCGCCGGCGCAGTCGGCCGCCAGGAGCAGGCCGACCATGCCCGGGCTCGCGCCGACGGTCTGGATGAGGAAGACGACGAGCAGGGTGTGCCCGGCGGTGAGGAGCAGGTTGTCGACGGACGCGCCGATCGTCATGATCCGCAGGTACGGGTCGCGGATGAGGAACCGGAACCCGTCGCGGATCTCCTGCCGCAGCGTGGTGGTGCGCTCGGCGGCCTTGGGCATCGCGGGTTCCTTGGTGCGGATCGCGAGCAGGCAGACGGTCGAGACGACGTAGGTGATCGCGTCGGCGGCGAGCCCGAGGACGGCGGTCATGGCCTGGGTGAGCAGGCCGCCGATGCTGCTGCCGGAGACGACGGCGACCTGGGCGCTGCCCTGGAGCTTGGCGTTGCCCTCCCCGAGGTCCTCGGATTCGATGAGCGTCGGCAGGTAGGCGGAGTAGGCGGGGCTGAAGAAGACCCCGGTCGCGCCGCCGAGCAGCGCCACCGCGAGCAGGTGGACCAGGGTGAGCACGCCGAGCCAGGCGGCGACCGGGACGCTGAGCACCAGCACGAACGACACGACGTTCGCGATGATCATCGTGGGTCGGCGGGGCAGCCGGTCGATCCAGGCACCGGCGGGCAGGCCCAGGACCAGCCACGGCAGCCACGACGCGGCGCCGAGCAGGCCGACGGCGAGGGGTCCGGCGTGCAGCAGTTCCAGGGCGACGAGCGGCAGGGCGATGCCGGAGATGGCGTTGCCGAGCACGCTGACGCTCTCCCCGAACCACAGCAGCCGGAAGTCGCGGTGCTTCCACAGGCTGGGGCGGCGGGCCGGGGTCACCGGCACGACGGGGGCTTCGATCACGGCGGTCATATCAGGGACTCCTGTCGCTGCGGGACGGTCATGGTCGGGGACCACACGTCCTCGGGGTCGAGTGCGCTGGTGGCGTACTTGCCGAGGGCGCTGATGAGCAGGCGCAACTCCAGCGCGAGGGCCTCGGTGAGGCGGGTCAGGCCGTGCTCGGGGTCGGTGTCGGCGGCGAGCAGCGCCGCCCGGCCGAGCCCGGCCGCGCTCGCGCCGAGGGCCAGGGCCTTGACGACCCGGGTGCCCTCCCACATCCGGCCGGAGGTGAGCAGGCTGCCGAGCTTCGGCACCGGGCGCAGGCGGCGCAGGCACTCGGCGAGCGGCAGGCCGACGTGGTCCAGGAACGCGGTCGGCGCCCAGCCGGTGCCGCCCTCGGCGCCGTCGACGGTGACCGCGTCGGCGCCGGCCCGCCATGCCACGTCGGCCGCGTCGGCGATGTCCCGGCCGGGGTGCAGCTTCACCCAGACTTGTACGCGGGGGAAGTTGTTGCGCATGAAGCGGATCTGCTGGCGCAGGATCTCCTCGGTGAAGGTGCCAGGGGAGGCGCAGCGCAGCAGCCGGTCGCCGTCGCCGAGGACCCGGTCGAGGGCGAACTGCCCGCTGAGCCGGTCGGCGGCGGACTCCGACAGCACCGTCATGCCGCCGAGGCCGGGCTTCGCGCCTTGGCCGACCTTGAGCTCGAAGGCGAGCCGACCGGTCTCCAGCAGCGCCGTCGCGGTGGGGTCGCTGTAGACGAGGTTCCACACCTCGGCGTCGGCGTCCTCGGTGGACTGCTGCACGACGACCCCGCCGAGCCCGCCGGTGGCGGCTTCGGCGTAGGCGCGGACCCGGCCGACGAGGGACTTCTCGGTGCCGGTGCCGATGCGGCCGTAGCCGTTGACGGGGACGACGTTCTCGCCGATCACCATCGGCAGGCCGAGGCGGCCCGCCTGGCGGCTGACGGCGATCCCGAGGTCGGTGCTGGCGACCTGCGTCGACCCGAACGCCGAGACGTAGACGGGCAGGCTGGACCGGAAGCCGCCGATCTCGGTGGTGAGGTCCACGTCGCCGTACATGGGTTCGCGGGCGAGGTCGATCAGCTTCTCCAGGCGCAGCGGCATGAAGACCGGCGGGACCAGGCGCATCGCGTCGATCTCGTCGGCTGGTGCGGTCGCGCCGTCGGCGCCGAACAGGGTGTGGCCGTAGCCGTCGGCGGCCGGGAAGACCGACGCCGTGCCGAAGCGGGCCCGGTCGCGGATGCGGGCCTCGGGGAAGCCCGGTGCGTGCAGCGCGCTCATGCCGACACCACCCCGGGGACCTTCGGGTACGCCGAGGCCTGCCACACCGAGGTGAGGCCGGCGACGTAGCGGGTCAGCCGCTCCAGGCCGATGCCGAAGCCGCTGCTGGCGGGGATGCCGTCGCGGGCCATCTCCAGGTACCAGCCGTACTTCGCCGGGTTCTCCCCGGATTCGCGGATGCGGGCGACGATGCGCTTGTAGTCGTACTCGCGCTCGCTGCCGCTGCACAGCTCGCCGTAGCCTTCGGCGGCGATGACGTCGAAGTTGCGCAGGCGGCCGAGGTCGTCGAGGTTCTCCCGGTCGTAGAAGCCCCGGGATCCCTTCGGGTAGTCGGTGATGAAGAACGGGCGGCTCGCCTTGGCGGACAGGTGCTGCTCGTTCTGCCAGTCGATCTCCGCGTCGGGGGACTGCTCGTAGCCGAGATCGCGCAGGTTGGCGACGGCCTGCGGGTGGGTGATCCTGTCGAAGGGCCACTCCAGCAGCTCGGTGAAGGGCGTGGTGTCGCGGCCCAGCGCCGCGAGGTCGGCGGCGTTGGTGGTGAGCACGCGGCGGACGGCGTTGACGATGATGCCCTCGACGACGGCCATCGCGTCCTCGCGGGTGGCGCCGCCGATCTCGACGTCGATCTGGTGGAACTCGGCGAGGTGCCGGTTGGTGTTGCAGGTCTCCAGCGGCTCCAGGCGGACGTTCGGCGCCAGGTAGAAGATCTTGTCGAACGCCGTGAGCGATGCCTGCTTGTAGAGGATCGCGCTGGTCATGAGCTTGTAGCGGTGGCCGTAGAAGTCGACGTCGACCTGTTTGGAGCCGCGGCCGCCGGGGTCGGTGACCGGCCCGATGATCGGTGGCAGGAGTTCGGTGAAGCCCTGCGCGGTCAGGTGCTGTCTCGTCGCGTCGATGATCGCGTTCTGGATGAGCAGGGTGTGCCGGGTTGACGCCTTGGAGAGGTGCTCGCGGGGCGAGGACGGGGGAAGCTCGGACATGGTGGTCTCCCTATCGGTTCAGTGCGGTGGTGGTCGTCCGGCCGGTCAGGGCCGGTCCGTCGTAGGTGCGCTCCACATAGGAGAGCGAGGTGAGCAGGTCGGTGGAGGTGAGCACGCGCCGTTCGGCGGCGCCGACGAGGCGGGCGATCGGCATGGCGCCGACATCGGCCCAGCGCAGGCGCCCCGCGTCGTCGAGGTAGCTGCGGGACCGGCCCGCGTTGTCGGGGTGCAGGCAGAACGGCACGTCGAGGTAGCCGAGGGTGAACGCCTTCACCAGCGCCCGCCCGAGGTCGCCGTCGAGGTCGAGGACCGCGTCGATCAGGGCGCTCGCCTCGGCGTGGACCTGGTTGTCGGCGGACGCCTCGGCCCGGGTGACCCGGGCGGCGGCGGCCGACGCGATCTGCAGCGACTGCACGTTCTCCGCGACGGTCGGGATCCGGGACGCTTCGGCGACCGTCTTGACGATCAGCCGCGCGGCCCCGGATCGGGCGGCGAGCTGCGCCGACTGCTCCAGCAGCGCCAGCGCCCCGTCCGGGGTCCTCGGGAACACCCCCATGTAGGTGTAGATGACGACGTGCCGGTCCAGGGTGGGCAGGTGCTGCGCGGCGAGGCTGCGCAGGGCGGCGACCGCGTCGGCGTCCTGGCCGGGGTGGGTCTGCTGGGCGTAGCTGAGCGACACGCTGCGCAGCCCGTGCTGGGCGAAGAACATGCCCTCCAGCACCGACAGCGCGACCAGCAGCGACGGCGGGCACAGCTGGCCCATCATGCAGCCGCCGAAGGTCTCCAGGTGCGGCTCGATCCCGCGTCCGCGCAGCGCCGCGAGCAGCTCGCAGCACTCGGTCCAGTTGCGCACCGAGTCGGCGAGCGGTGTCCGCCCGTAGGGCAGGCAGTACGACACCGGGCCGCCCTCGGTGGCGTCGAGCCCGGACAGTGCCAGGGCCATGATGATGTCCTGCGGGCAGGCCGACCCGTGGCGTACCTGGACGGGGAAGCCGGCGTCGCGGACACCGTCGAGCATCGCCGAGGTGACCTCCGGTCCGTGGGCGACGATCGGGAACCCGTTGAGGTCGGCCCCCGAGTCCAATGCGCGGCGGGCGGCGGCGTGGTCGGCGATGCGGGTGTAGCTGTCCAGGGTGATCGTGCCGACGGTCGTGGCGTCGGCGTGCTTGGTGGCGAGGAGCCCGGCCCGCATCGCGGCGGGGTCGGCGATCCCCATCCGGGGCTGCACGACGAGCTCGCCGCGGGCGTGGGCCCGCTGGACGAAGCCGCCGAACGACACGGCGGGCAACTCCGGGACGAGGGCGGTCATCGGGATGCGCCCACCGGCAGCGCGGCGACGTAGGAGCGGAACAGGCCCAGGCCCGCGCCCTCCTCGAAGACCGCGTCGAATCCGGCGTCGACGAGCCCGGCGGTGTGGCGGGTGTTGCCCGCTCCGGCGATGCCGAGCTTGCCGCCGATGACGATCCGGGTGCCCGCGAGCTCGGGCTGCTCGCGCAGCTTCTCCACCACGCGCATGCCGTCGGTGGCGCCGTGGCCGTTGACGCTGCTCATGACGATGAGCTTCGGTCGGCGGCGGCGGGCTTCGTCGACGAGCAGGTCGTCGGGGACGCACGGGCCGAGGTTCGTGACCTCCTGGCCCAGCTCCTCCAGGAGCAGCTGCAGGAAGACGAGGTTCCAGGTGTGCGAGTCCGAGGCGGTCCCGGTCACCATCACGCCGGGATCGCCGTCGCGGACGGTGTCGATCTCACTGTGGTTCAGCGCGCTGGCCCGAGGAGTGATCGAGCGAAGCGAGGGAGCCCCGCCGGGCGCGCCTACGAGTAGGTCTGGTTGCATGCAGACGAATCTGCCGGGAAACCCTTTCGCAGACATGGGTGAGCGGGACCCATCTTCTGCGTACCCCCGCGCGGGTTATAGGGTCGCGGACCCGACACTCGCCGCGCGGACCGGCGCTGACCTGCGGCGTCGCGACCCCGATGGGGGTTCGCCTAGGGCAGGCGGGCAACCACCAGGTCCGACAGCGCGGTCCGATCGGTGCTGCCGAGCTTGTCCATCAGCGCCGCCACGTGCTTCTCCACGGTCCGCGGTGAGATGAACAGGAGCTTGGCGATCTCCGGATTCCCCTTGCGTTCGCCGAGGAGCATCAGCACTTCGTACTCCCGGGCCGTCACCCCGCGCTGGGCCAGGTCCGCCGGGACGGCCTCCAGGCCGCTGCGGCGCTGCATGACGCGCACCCCGGCCCGCCGCAGCAGCGACCGGCACGCGCCCGCCACGGCGGCCACGTCGGCGGTGTGGAACCAGGTCTCGGCCTCCCGCAGCCACGTCACCGGATCGCCCCACCCGTCGTCGAGCGCAGCCTCGGCGACGAGCCGCAGCAGCAGGTGCCGGGCCATCGGGAAGGGCGCCGAGGCCTGCTGCGACTGCGCCATCGCGATCGCAGCACCGTCGGCGTCGCCGTCGCGGCCGAGCAGGACCGCCTCGGCGGCGAGGACGAACTGCCGGTTCCAGCGCAGCCCGGCCGCGGCGGCACCGGCGATCTCGGCGTGGCGGGCGTGCCCGGCCCGGCGGGCCAGGATCTCCAGCAGCGGATCGAGGCCGTAGCGGCCGGACTGGTAGTAGATCGTCGGGTGGCTGCGCTCCCACTCGCGGACCCGGGCCATCTCGGCCTCGGCACCCGGCCGGTCCTCGCTGAGCAGCGCGCAGATGGCCCGGTGGCCGAAGACGATCGGGGCGTGGAAGGACTGCTCGCCGCCCCGGGCGCGGAAGTCGGCGAGGGCCTGGCGCATCGCGTCGCGGCGTCCCTGGTGTGCCGCCGATGCGATCTTGATGACGAGGGCGAACTGGCTCTCGCCCTCCTGGTGCATCCGGGTCGTCGCCTCCAGGATCCGGTCGGCGAGCTTCTCCGCCTCGGCGAACTCGGCGTAGAGGACCTGCTGCATGGCGAAGGTCGCGTCGGCCTGCGACCCGGCGGTGATCGCGCCGAGGTCGAGGGCGGCCTGGCGGGCCTGGTGGAGCTGCTCGGGCTGGCCGGTGCGCATGAGTTCGTTGGTGGCGAGCCGGATCTGGGCGCGCAGCCGCCAGATCGACAGGGCGTGCCGGTCTGCGGTGTCGAGCATGTGGCGCAGGTGCACGTCGGCGTCGTCGAAGCCGCGGCGGCGGGCGAGCAGCGCGAGGACCTGCCGGGCCTGGCAGGCGGTCGTGGGCAGCGGGACCGCCTCGGCCGTGCCGACCGCGCGCAGCGCCAGCTCCTCGGCGCGGACGGCCCGGTCGTCGCCCTTGACGTCGCCGAGGGTGAGCAGGTGCGCCTCGACGACGTCGACCGGGGCGAGGGCGGCCGGGGACGCGGAGTCGCCGAGCAGTTGCCGGGCCAGGTCGACCTGTTCACCAGCCTTCTCCCAGTGGCCGCCGACGACGCAGACCCAGGCGAGGCGGGTGTGCAGCTCGGCGCGTTTCTCGGCGCTGAGCAGCACCGATCCGGCGAGGTCGGCGCCCCGGCGCAGCGCGCCCTCCACATCGCCCGCTTCGGCGAGCGCGTTGAGGAGGGTGGCGAGCACGTCGGCGCGCTGGGCGGCGTGCTGCCCCGCCGGTACGAGTTCGAGCGCCTGGTCGAGCAGGCGGACGGCGGAGGTGGCCGCGCCCTCGGCGAGGGTCCGGCGCCCGGCGACGGCGTAGAGCAGCCCGGCGGCGGGCCGGTCCCCGGCGGCGAGGCGCAGTGATGCGGCGAGCTGGCACACCTCACCGGGCAGGTCGGGGCTGAGCGCCTCGACGGCATCGGCCGCGGCGGCGGCGATCCCGGCCCGTTCGGCGGGGAGCAGCTCGCTGGCGAGGGCTTCGGCGGTCCAGGCGTTGCGGAAGGTGTACCAGCCCGGCACGGTGCGCGAGGGCAGCAGCAGCTGGGCGTCGACCCCGGCCCGGACGAGGGCCCGCAGGCCGGCGTCGGTGACGCCGGAGATCTGCTGGAGCACGTCGAGCGGGAAGCGGCGCCCGACGACGGCGGCGGCCTCCAGCGCGCGGTGCCACTGCGGGCCGAGGCGCCGGGCCCGGTCGGTGACGCTGGCGACCACGGTGGACGGCACGTCGACGTGCACATCGCCGGTCATCGCCCAGCCGCCGCCGGTCCGGACGAGCGCACCGGCCTCGACGGCGCCGCGCAGCAGCTCCTCGACGACGAACGGGTTGCCGTCGGCGCTGCGGGCCAGCCACGGCGCGACCTCGGCGGGCAGGTCGGGTGCGGCGATGCCGAGGCAGGCGGCGGCGAGCGCCGTGACGTCGGCGTCGGGCAGCGGGTCCAGGTCGAGCACGCGGGCGACGCGCTGCCGGGCGCTGGAGCGGGCCAGGGTCAGCGCGGGCGACGGCAGCGGCCGCATGCTCGCCAGCAGCAGCACCGGCTGGTCGGGCAGGTTGTCGACGAGGTATTCGACGATCCCCATCGTCTCGGCGTCGCCGTCGTGCAGGTCGCTGAGGCAGATCAGCACGCCCCGGTCGCGGCCGACGACGCCGAGCAGCCGCAGCACGGCTTCGGCGAGCACGATGGGGGAGTCGTCGTTGGGGTAGTCGCGGCCTCCGCGCCACTCCGGGATCAGCCGCGCGAGCGCGGGCCGATAGGCCAGCAGATCCGGATCATCGGGTACGCCGTCCGCTCGCGCCAGTGAGAACAGCGCCTCCGTCAGCGGCCGGTAGGGCACCGTGGCGCCCGCCGGGGTGGCCCGTCCGCGCAGGACGGTCATGCCGGCGGCGTTCGCGAGGGTGGTGCATTCGCGGGTGAGCCGGGACTTGCCGAGCCCGGCGTCGCCGACGAGGAAGAACGCGCCGCCGCGACCGGCTGCCGTGCTGGTGAGGGCTTCCCGCAACGTGGCCAGCTCCTCGGCACGGCCCACCATCACCGGTGACATCACCTGCACAGGCTGCACGGTACTCGGATCCTCCCCCTGCGCGACGTGACTGAATGCTCACGCTACCGCTTCATCCATTCATGATCTTATGGCTGTCCGCCATTCGGGCAAAGCCGTCTGGCTCCCGCCCGGTGCGGGTGCTCTATACATGCGAAAGACCCGGCGCCGGGTTGTCCCGGCGCCGGGTCTGTGAGGTAGCCCGCTCTCTTCAGGCGTTCGGCCGCTCATCCGGCGGTGTGGACGGCAGTGCGCCGTTCCCCGTGCCGCCGTCGGCATGCCAGCCGCAGGTCGCCGCGCTGCCCGATATGCAGTGCCCGACCTGGGGCGCGTGGTTCGCAGTGCCGAGCTGCCAGGCACCGGCCGCGGTGGCGGCGATAGCGGCGGCGGTCACGGCGATCTTCTTGGCGTTCATGGTGTCTCCCGGGTCTTGGGGTGGTGCGTGGCTTCAACGGGATGAAGATTGCCAGTCGGGACGGATCCGTTCCATGCGTATTAGCCACCCAGATTTGCCGGTGTGACCCACGCAATCTGGGGTCGCCTAGGCGACACTGCGTAATCTGGAACCGTTTCCGCCGGTCCGGCCGGTCCTTGATCGAAACCCATTGCCGCCCTAAGACGTTCCTGGTCAGAGGTGTCGCGTAGCGGACTGGCCGCTTAGTCGCTTAGGTGACAGAGCGTTACATCCGATCGGACGAGCGCGGTGGCCGTTCGGCGGCGGCGCGCGGGACCCGCGATGCGGTCGGGCGGCGTACGGGCATCGACAGCCGACGAA
The DNA here is from genome assembly GCF_014204945.1 of Allocatelliglobosispora scoriae. Taxonomy (NCBI): domain Bacteria; kingdom Bacillati; phylum Actinomycetota; class Actinomycetes; order Micromonosporales; family Micromonosporaceae; genus Allocatelliglobosispora; species Allocatelliglobosispora scoriae. Next base: position 485,518 of record NZ_JACHMN010000001.1, on the reverse strand, counting down.
CCGTGCGCGACACTCGTGACCGAATGTCCGAACGGGGTGGTCCACAGTGCATTTCGATCTGGAGCTCGACATCGCCTTCTCGGCCGGCCGGTCCGGTGCCGGTCCGGCGACCTGGGGCCAGCACGCGATCTGGGATGCGATGCGCACCCTGGGCACCGACGCCGCCCGTTACAACGTGGCCGGTGGCGCCCGCCTGGATCCGCCGATCACGCGGAGCAGGCTCACGGCGGTGCTCGGGGAGCTGGCCTGCCTGCACGATTCGCTGCGCACCAGGCTGTCCGCCGACGACGGCGGGCTGCGGCAGGTGGTGTACTCCCGCGGCGCGGTGCCGCTCGTCGTCCGGCAGAGCACGGCCGAGGAGCTGGGCCGCTCCGCCAACGTCCTCTACGGGGAGCTCCGGGCGCTGCCCTTCGACGTGGAGCACGAATGGCCGGTACGCGTCGGGGCCGTCGAGGTCGACGGGCTGGTCCACCACGTCGTCTTCGCCCTGTCCCACACCGCGTCCGACGGCTGGGGCGTCCGCAACCTGATCGCCGACTTCACCGACCTGTGCGGCGGCCGGTCGGTCGCGTCGATCCTGGCCGGGAACGGCCGGCTCCAGCCGCTCGACGAGGCCGGTTTCCAGGCCTCCGGCCGTGGCCGCCGCCGGGATGCCGCAGCACGCCGGTTCTGGCGGGACCTGCTGCACTCCGGCCCGCCCAACCTCTTCCCCGCCACCGCGGGCAGGCCCGCCGCACAGCCGTTCCCCAACGCGGTGCTGCACTCGCCCGCCCTGGCACTCGCGACCGAGCACGTCGCCCGGTACCTCGCGGTGAGCCCGGCGTCGGTGCTGCTCGCCGCTGCGGCCGCCTCCATGGGCAGGCTGACCGGCGTCTCGGAGGCCGTGTTCCAGGTGGTGGTCAACAACAGGTTCCTGCCGGGGCTCGCCGATGTCGTGAACACGGTCGCCCAGGAGGGGCTGCTGCACGTGGCGGAGACCGACGGCGACTTCTCCCTGCTGGTCCGGCGCACGTTCGGGGCGACCGTCTCCACGCACTGGCACGCGTACTACGACAAGCTCGCCCTGGACAGCGACATCGCGACGAGCCGGGACCGGGGCGACGTGATCGGCGACCACTCCTGCGTCGTCAACGACTTCCGCGGCCTGGTGCCCGACGAGACCTGGGTCCGGCCCGAACCGGTGCCGCTCGCGCGGGCGCTGTCGCGCACGGTGCTGACCTGGCCGGTCGAGTTCGAACCGCGCCCCAACCTCAGCTTCGCCCTGGACGCCGCCGCCGTCTCCGGTGCGATCGAGCTGGCGATGACGGCCGACAGCGCGGTGCTGCCCCGCCCGGACATGGAACGCTTCCTGTTCGGCATCGAGAGCCTGGTCGTCGGCGAGGCACTGGCCCACTCCTGAAGCGTGCAGCCGTCACGGTGCGACTGTCACGGTGCGGCCGTCACGGTGCGGCCGTCACGTTTTGCAGCAAAGCGTGGCCTTGGCGCGCGAAATGACCACGCTTTGCTGCAAAACGTGACGGCGGGTCACGGGTCCAGGAAGCGCCTCAGAGCGGCGCGGATCTGGGCCGGGGTCATCGGGTCGGTGCCGAGGGCGCTGTGCAGCACCAGTCCTTCGACGAGGGCGTCGAGGGCGCGAGCGGTGGCCGGGTCGAAGTGCTGCTCCAGGGCTGCCCGGCTGCGCCGCATCCACTCCTGGGTGACCTCGCGCAGGGCCGGACGCCGGGCCGCGGCGGCGTAGAGCTCGGCGCTGAGGATCAGCCCGGTCCCGGGTGCCAGCAGGTCGGCGGAGATGTGCTCGGCGAGCGCGGTGATCGCCGCCTCGCGGCCGGGTGCGGCGAACATCCGCTCCTCCAGCACCTCGGCGACCGCGGCGGCGTGGCGGGTGAACGCCTCGGCGAGCACCTCGTCGAGCGAGACGAAGTGGTAGGTCATCGAGCCGAGCGGTACGTCGGCGGCGCGGGCGATCTCCCGGTGCGAGGCGGCGGCGACGCCGTGCTCGGCGATGACGGCCAGCGCGGCTTCGATGATCCGGTCCCGCCGGCCCGGGTCGTGGCGCCGGGCCCGCCGGGCAGGCCCGGCCGCCGGTCCGGTCACTGCGGGTCGATCGTCGCGTCGGGGTCGAGGCGGCGGATGACCCGGGCCGGGTTGCCGACGGCGACGACGTTGGCGGGCAGGTCCCTGGTGACGACGGCACCGGCGCCGACGACGGTGTTCTCGCCGATCGTGACGCCGGGCAGGATCTTCGCGCCGCCGCCGATCCAGACGTTGTCGCCGACGGTGATGGGCTTCGCCGCCTCCCACTTGTCGCGGCGCGGGATCGGTTCGAGCGGGTGGGTGGGGGTCATCAGCATCACGCCGGGTCCGATCTGGACGTCGGCGCCGATGGTGATCGCGACGACGTCGAGGGCGTGCAGGCCGAAGTTGGCGAAGGTACGCGGGCCGATGCGGATGTTGCTGCCGTAGTCCACGTAGATCGGCGGGCGGATCTCGACACCCTCGCCGACCTCGGCCAGGAGTTCGGTGAGGATGGCGCGCCGCCGCTCGGGTTCGCGGGCGGAGGTGGCGTTGTAAGCCTCCATCAGGTCCATGGCGCGCAGGCCGAGCTCGCCGAGCTCCGGGTCGGAGGCCTGATAGGGGTCACCGGCGAGCATCCGCTCCCGCATGCTTCGTTCTGTCATGTGTACGATCGTACACAACGATGCGTACGATCGTACACATCAGGCGGCGGCTCGGATCTCGTCGAGGAGCACGGCGAGGTCGTCGTGTGTCGTGGCGGGGTTGAGGAAGCAGGCCCGCAGCGCTTCGACGCCGCCGAGCCGCGTACCGGTGAGGAATGCGCGGCCCCGGCGCTGGACCGCGGCCGGAACCGCCCGGTTGAGGTCGTCGAGCGCCGCCGCCGCGAGCGCCGTCGGCCGGTAGCGGAACGCGGTGATCGAGGTGGAGACCGGCGTGAGCAGCTCGAAGTCGTCGGCCGCCTCGATCATCGCGGCGAGTTCGTGCGCGAGCGCGGCCGTCCGTTCGACGAGGTCCACGATGCCGTCGCGGCCCAGGTGCGAGATCGTCGCCCAGACCCGCAGGGCGCGGAAGGGCCGGGTCTGCTCGGGGCCGTACTCGGCGAACCAGCCGAGGTCCCCGGCGGTGTCGTCGCGCAGGTAGGCCGGGACGAGGCTGAACGCGTCGCGGGCCGCCGCCGGGTCGCGGAGCAGGACGCACCCGCAGTCCACCGGTACGCCGAGCCACTTGTGCGGATCGAGCACGACCGAGTCGGCCCGCTCCCACCCCGCGAAGGCGGGCCTGATCCGCTCGTCGAGGATCCCCAGCGCACCGTAGGCGCCGTCGACGTGGAACCACAGGCCGTGCTCGGCGGCGATGTCGGCGATCGCGTCGAGCGGGTCGATCGTGCCGGTGTTGACGGTGCCCGCGCTCGCGGCGACGCAGAACGGCCGCAGCCCGGCGGCGGCATCGTCGACGATCATGGCCCGCAGGGCGTCGGCGTCGAGCCGGAACGCGCCGTCGACGGGGACCGTCCGCAGGTGGCGGCTGCCGATGCCGAGCAGCTCGGCGGCCTTGCGCAGGCAGCCGTGGCCCTCGGCGGAGGCGTACATGACCAGGGGCCGGTGTCCGGCGAGCCCGTCGGTGCGGACGTCCCAGCCGTCGGCGCGGGCGGCGCGCTGCCGGGCCGACGCGAGCGCGATGATCGTCGCCATCGACGCGCCGCTGGTGAGCAGCCCGCCGCCGGGTCGGTGCGGGAAGCCGACGAGTTCGGCGAGCCACCGCACGACGGAGCGTTCCAGCAGCGCCCCGGCGTGGTCGCCGCCCGCGCAGCTCGGGTTGAGGGCGGCGCCGAGCGATGAGACGGCGATCGCGGCGGGCGACGGCGCCGAGTTGACCCAGCCGAAGAACCGGGGGTGGCCGTTGCCCATCGGGTGCGGCATGATCCGGTCCCGCACGTCGTCGAGCAGGTCGCCGAGGGGCCGCCCGGCAGCGGGCAGGGGCTGGCCGGTGAGCCAGGCCCGGTCGGCGTCGCCCACGGGCTGCCAGACCGGCCGACCGGTGAGGCCGCCGAGGTGGTCCGCGACGAGGTCGGCGGCGGTGCGGCCCGCCCGGCGCAGGTCATCCATGGACGGCTCCGTTCGGTTGTCCCAGCGCCATCGCCAGGTAGTAGACGCAGTCGGTGCTGCCGGGATTGGCGAAGGCGTGGCGCCGGTCGCCCGGGAAGTAGATCGAGTCGCCGGTGTCGAGCACCTGCTCGTCGCCGTCGACGGTGAGCCGGAGCCGACCGGACTCGACCGCGACGTACTCCCGGGATCCGGGCTGGTGCGGCGCGAACTCGCCCGCGTCGACACCCGCGCCGATCGTGGTCCGCATGAACTCGAACTCCACGCCGGGCAGGACCGGCGAGAGGATGCGGCGCTCCCACCCCGCCGGGTCGCGCACGACCCGCTGCCGGGCGTGGCGCAGCACCACGACGGCGTCGCGGACCGGTTCGTCGAGGAGGGCGGCGATGGAGGTGCCCAGCGCGGTGGCGAGCCGGTCCAGCACGAGGACGCTGGGGGTCTTGGTGCCGCGCTCGACCTCGGAGACCATGCTGCGGCTGACGCCGCTGACCTCGGCGAGTGCGTCGAGCGACAGCCCGGCCGCACCGCGGGCGGCCCGGATCCGGGCGCCGAGGCCGCTCATCGAGAGCCCGTTGGAGAACAACATCGTTCCACTATAGGGGAATCTTGTTCGCTATAGGAGAAGTGGTGGCCGGGGCGGAATAATCCTCACGTGCCCGCCGCCCTCACCACCGCCGATGCCCGCCTGCTCGTCTCCGCCGGACCTCGGCGCGGGCTGCGGCGGCTGGCGGGCTGGACGATCTTCGCCACCGGCCTGCTGGTCGTCGCGCTCAACGCGAACCTCGCCCCGGTGCTCACCTGCACGGAGGCGAGGCCCTGCGGCCACGACGTCCTGGGCGCCGTCGCCGTGGGGCTGGTGCTCACCTCGCTGCTGCTCGGCTGGCTGCTGCCGTGGGCCGCTGCCGCCGCCGCGGCACTCGGCGCCGCCGGACAGTCCTGGTGGGACAGCCGGCACCCGGCGGAGGCGTCCCCGGTCGGCACACGGCTGCTCATCGCGTACGCGGTGGTCGCCCTTGCCTGTGCCTGGCTGGCGACCCGGCGGCCGCGCAGCGAAGCCGTGGAGCTGTGGGCCGGGCGGACCGGCAGCGTCACGCTCCCCACCCTCGCCGAGGGTCCCCGCACCCGCCCGGGCCTGGTCCGGAGAGTCCTCGGCCTGCTGCTCATCGCCGCCGGAGCGGGCCTGGGCTGGTACGCCACCGCGCACCAGCAGGAGATGGACGCGCAGCAGCGAACCGCCCAGGTGGTCACCACCGTCGTCGACGGCCACGTCGACGAGTTCACCCTCCGGGTCAGGCGCACCGGCGGGGAACCCTTCACGATCCCCGTTCTCGACGTGGCGAGCTACCCGGTCGGCAGTGAGCTCCGGCTCGCCGTCAACGGCCAGGGCCTGCGGCAGCCGTTGACGGAGCCCTACGACGGGACCGGCTGGCACGCCCTCGCGGCCGGGCTCGTCTTCGTCGGGGGCGCCCTGTGGTGGCGGGGCCGTCGGCGGCGCGAGGAGTTGCGGGCGCCGCTGACCGGCCTCCACCCCGCGAGCGGCGTCTTCGTCAACTGGCGGGGCGACCTCTTCGCCGGTGACGCCCGCACCGGCGACGCACCGATCGCGAGCCTCGACGTGCTCGATTACCTCCCAGCGGCGTCGGCCGCCACCGAGACCCGGCCGACCGCGCCGACCCCCCTCGACGAGGACGAGGACGACGACTTCGACGACGATCAGGAGGTCGGCGACCTGGACACCGTGGAGGCCCGCGTTCTCTACGGCGCGCCCGTCATCGGGCAGCTCTGCGTCGTCGCCGACGAGCAGCGGCACCTGGTGACCGTGGTCCGCGTCGTCCCGGTCCGGTCCGCGGCCTCCTTCACCGCACTCGCCGACGGCGCCCCACCGGTGCCGGACGCCGCCGCGGCACCGGCCCGGTCGGCACCGGCCCGGTCGGCGCCGGTCCCGGCGGACCGGCTGGCGCTGATCCCGGACGCCGAGGTGGCGGCGCCGCCGGAGCTGGTCCACCGCCACCACAAGCCGCGGCTCCTGGGGCTGCTGCTCACCGTGTCGATGCCGCTCGCCCTGGCGGAGGTCATCCGGCTACTCCCGCGGACCGGCGCCTGGATCGCCGCGGTCGCGGCCACCGTGGTCTGCTGCTTCGTCGGCTACCGGATCTGGCTTCGCGCCGCCGTCGCCTGGAACGCGGGCGGTGTCGCGATCACCGGGATCATCGGCGGCTTCACCGCCCCGTGGCCGGAGGTCACCGACATCACGGTCGAGGGCGACATCGTCCACGTCATCTCGGACCGGCACGGAGCGGCCTCGGTCACCGCGCAGGCGAAGCGGGGCGGGCGCACGGCGGAGTCGCTGCGGGCGGGCCTGGACCACGCGCGGAGCCGGTTCACGCCCACCGTGGCGCCGCCCGCCCGGCCCAGCGCGTCGCCGCCGTGGGCGCTGCTGCTCCTCGCGCCCGTGCCGGTCGCGATCCTCGTCGCGTTCAACGCCTTCGGTCACAGCTGACCGCGTCGCCGCCGGCTCCGGAGGCCGGTACGGAGACCCGCCGGTCCGGCAAAGTTCCGTACAACGACTGATGTGGCCCCACCCCGGGCGCCCCTAGCGTGAAGGGCGTCGAACACCCGTACCTCCCGGAGGAAGAACAGTCATGCGCAGGGCAGCCAGCACCACTGCGATCATCATCGGGCTGGCCGTCATGGCCACCGGATGCGCCAAGCCGTCATCCAGCCCCAACGCCAACGCGACGGCGAACACCAACCTCTCCTCCTCCGAGTCGCCGGTCCCCACCGCGGAGCCCACGGGGACCGCACCGGCGGGCCCGGCCCCGAGCGGATCGGCGGGCGGCGGCTGCGCCATCTCCGGCACCGTCACCGGCGGCAGCGGCACCGCCCTGGACGTGATGAAGTCCTGGCTCAAGTGCGACAGCGCCAAGCTGCACACGTTGCTGCAGGACACGGCGTACTCGCAACTCAGCGCACTGGGTACCCCGAAGATCGATATGCACTGGTCGCTGGTGCAGTGTGATGGTGCGATGGGTTCGACGTACTGCACCTACCGCAACAAGCTCGGCTCGGATGTGATCATCAAGCTGCGCAACGAGCCCGGCCCGAAGCCGGTGACCGAGTTCAAGCTGGACTCGACGGTCTACCACGACAACGCCGAGAAGTACGCCCGGGAGTTCCTGGACGCGTTCGCCAACCACAACAAACCGCGGATGGTGGCGCTCGCCTCGCAGTCGGTCGTCGACAGCATCGTCGTCGACGCCCCGCCGGCCGGTTACACGCTGACCCTGACGCCCGAGCCGCACTGGGTCTACAGCGCCCAGTTCACCGCGACCGGCGAGTACTGGATCGTCACCATCCACGGCACGCTGGGCAAGGCGCACGCCATCACGGCCTTCGGCAACGCTGGCTGATCGCGCCGCAGACAGCTCCCAGTGACCGAGGTCATCCGGGCCGCTGCACCACGGCGGCCCGGATGACCGACAATGGGCTGGTGACCCCAGAAGATCCACGCAACCAGCCCGGCGCCCCGTGCCCCTGCGCGCTCGGGCCGTCCTACGAGCAGTGCTGCGGCCGGTTCCACCGAGGTGACGAGACGGCACCGACCGCGGAGCAGCTCATGCGCTCGCGGTACGCCGCGTTCGTGCGCTACGACGTCGCCTACCTGCTGCGTACCTGGCACCCGACGACCCGCCCGGCGAAGCTCTTCCCGGATGACGGCCCCCGCTACACCGGGCTGACGGTGCTGGAGCAGACCGGCGGCGCGCTCTTCGACAGCGAGGGCACCGTGCAGTTCGAGGCCCACTACACCGACGGTGTCCGCGACGGCGTCCTGAGGGAGAACAGCCGTTTCGTCCGCGAGGACGGCCAGTGGCTCTACGTCGGCCCCGTGGCCTGACCTCCGCCAGTAAAAAAAGGGGGCAACTCTTCAAGAGTTGTTGTTAAGGCCTGGCGGCCTGAAGCAACAACTCTTGAAGAGTTGCCCCCTTACCCTTGCCCGTTCAGTGGCCGCCGCAGCACGGGGTCGGGTTGGGGACCTCGAACGGGGCGATCCGCCCGCCCGCGGCCCGGGTGGTGATCAGCACCAGGTGCCCGTCGAGCCACTGCGGCCGGACGAAGGCCCTGGTCTCCAGCAGGGTCAGGGCGGTCGGCTGCGGTCCGCCGCCGAGCACCCGGACCTCCTCGATCGCGGTGCGGCCGAGCAGGTAGGCGACGCTGACCGTACCCGTCAGCTCCTCATGGCCCGGATAGCGGACCGCGCGGCCGGACCGGCGGCGCTCGTGTGCGATGGCCGCCTCGTCCGCCGCTGGCGACCCGGCCTGCGGCAGGGTCAGCGGCTCGGGCGAGTCGACCGTGATGATCACCCGGGGCCGGTCGCCGCCGTGCACGAGATGGGTGCAGGCGGTCAGGCCGACCACCGGCGGCAGCTCCGCCAGCCAGTGCTCGGCCTCACGCGCCGTCGCGTGGCCGAGGTCGAGTCCGATGATGTCTCCGGCGCGCCCTGCGGGGCTCACTCGCTGCGCTCCCTCACTCCTCGTGCCAGCGCTGTTCCCGGCGCGCCCTGCGGGGCTCACTCGCTGCGCTCCCTCACTCCTCGTGCCAGCGCTGTCACTGGCGCGCCCTGCGGGGCTCACTCGCTGCGTTCCCTCACTCCTCGTGCCAGCGCGGCTGCTCATCGGCTTGCGACGACCCAGATCGGGTTGGTGTAGAACCAGAGGTCCTTCCACGGGTCGGCGTCGCCGACGACGTCCATCGCCGGGCCGACCGGGTCGATCACCGCACCGAGATGGCCCGGTGCGGTGCGGTTGCCGTCGGTGCCGCGAAGCCGCACGTAGAACCCCTGGTCGAGGGTGCCGAGGTCGTAGGTGAAGGTGACCTGGCCGCTGGTGGCGGTGACCTCGAACGACTTCTCCACCCTCGTCCGCGCCGTGGTGAAGACGTCGCGGTCGGCGACCGCTCCGGTCACCGCGCCGCGGATCAGGTCGACGCGGGCCAGCTTGGGGATGAACTGGGCCCAGTTGGGCTGCGACGCGAGGTCGACCGTGACGGAGAGCTGGATCCTGCTGCCGCGCCGGGCGACGAGGGTGTCGCCGAGCGTCACCCAGTGCGACCCGGCCCGGACCTTGACATCGAGGCCGTCGACGAGGCCGCCGTGGTCGACCCAGACCCGGCCCGCGCGCAGGCCGTCCATGACCGCCGCGTAGGAGAAGCCGGTCGCGCCGACGTGGGTGCGGCTGTAGAAGCCGGGCCAGAAGTCACCGCTGGTCGTGGCGGTCTTGCCGCCGCCGTAGACGGGGTCGTTGTAGCGGCCGTTGGTGTTGAAGTCGCTGCCCGGGCCCCGGTCGGAGGTGTCGTTGTAGACGGTGTGCGAGTCGGAGTTCGCGGTGATCCACCACGGCTTGCCCTCGGCGAGGAGGCTGTCCCAGAGGCCGCCGACGGTCGCGGTCATCCAGTCGAAGCCGCCCCAGGTGCGGTAGCTCTCCAGCGGGTAGGGCGCGAACGACTGCGCGCTGGGCGACCCGTCGTAGAACCCGCGGCCCGAACCCGGTCCGAACGGCGCCGGGATGCCGGCGGCCTGGTGGCCGGGGGCGCCCTCGAAGCCGATCGCGATCCGCGGCTGCGCGTCGCGCCAGCCCCGGATCTCGTGCGGCGAGTCCAGGCCCTTGCGGGCCGGGTGGTTGGCGAGGAAGAGCGCGTCGGGGATGCGGCGCGAGGTGACGGCACCGGCGAGGAAGTTGACGCCCGCGATCGCGAGGGCCTCGTTGGCCGGGGTCGAGGCGGTCGTGTTCGTCACGGCACCGTCGAAGGTGTTCTCGAACTCCTTCAGGACCGCGACCTCGTTGCGGCTGGGGTGCACGAAGACCGTGCCGTGCTCGGCGGCCGGGATGTTCCACTCCAGACCCTGGAAGACCAGGGTGTCGGGGACGTCGCTGCGGGCGGCGACGATCTGCGGGTTGACGAGATCGACGCCGAGCTTGGCGTGCGCCAGGCTGCCGTGGTCGGTGATGACCATCCAGTCCAGCCCGTACGCGTTGGCGTGCCGCACGTGGTCGATCACCCGGTACATGCCGTCGGAGCTGTACTGGGTGTGGATGTGGTGGTCGCCGGCGAGCCACTGGTATCCGCTGCGGCGGCCCTGGTGCCAGGACCGGCCGAACGGGCCCCCGTCGTGGGCGTCCGCGGCGTCGGGTGCGGCGAGCGCACCGGCGGCGACGGCACCCGCGCCGAGCAGGCCGACGCCGCGCAGCAGGCCGCGCCGGGAGACCTCGCCGGGCGAGAGCTCACTGTCGGGGATGGACGTGTCGAAGACGTGCGAGCTGTCGACCGGTGCGGTGAGGTGGTCGTGGTCGTGCGCATGGTCGTGGGCGTGGCCGCCGTGGTGGTGCAGTCCCATCGGGTGTGCTCCTTGAGGGCAGTGTCAAGATCCGATCAACTCGGACTATCGACCTCAAGCGCCAACCCCGTGGAGCGCGAGGGTGGCGACCGCGTGAACATCAGGTGGGCAGCGCCGCCCGGGCCCGTTTGATGCGGTAGAGCGCGTCGTCGGCGGCGCGCAGGGCGGCGTCGGCGTCGCCGGTCAGCTCGGCCCAGCCGATGCTCACCGAGACCGGGGTGCCGGGGACGAGCAGGTCCCAGTCCTCGGCGTCGACCGCCGCCTTGATCCGGGCGCCGATCTCCTCGGCGCCCGCGGCGGAGGTGCCGGGCAGGATCACCACGAACTCGTCGCCGCCGTGGCGGGTCAGCAGGTCACCCTGGCGGATGGTCCGCGCGAAGATCCCCGCGATCCGCTGCAGCACCAGGTCGCCGGAGGGGTGGCCGTGGGTGTCGTTGACGGCCTTGAACCCGTCGAGGTCGAGCACGCCGAACATGGCGTTCAGGCCGCGCCGGGCCAGCCCCGCGACGAACCCGGCGACCGGGCGCCGGTTGGGCAGACCGGTGAGCGGGTCGGTGGAGGCCTGGTCGGCGTACTGCACGGCGACCCGGCGCAGCCGGTCCTGGTCGAGGCGGGCGCTGACGCTCGCGGCGAACAGGTCGCGGGTGTGCTTGTCCTCGGCGGTGAGCAGCCGCAGGATCGCCCGCTCGGTCTCCAGGGCTCCGGCGAGGTCGCCGAGCTGGGTCAGGGCGAGCGAGCGCAGCCGCAGCGGTTCGGCGGTGCCGAGGATGTCGATGGCCCGGGGCGCGTCGTCGAGCACCGCGACGGCCTTCCCGGGATCTCCGGCGGCGATCGCCTCGCAGGCGTCGCCGAGCCGGACGATGTCGGCGACGACCTGGTCGTCGACCTGGGTGCTCGGCGGCACGGCCAGCGTCACGGGGTGGCCGAGGGCGGCGAGGCGCTGGGCGGCGTAGCGCAGCGGTACGCGTTCGACCACGACGAGGTCGGGCAGCAGGGTCTGGCTGGCGGCGATGAGGGACTTCAGGTGCCGGACGCATCCGTCGGTGTCGCCGCGCTGGTCGAGGGAGAGGGCCGCGCGTACCTGCGCCTCGATGAAGATCGACATGGCGGGGGAGAGGCCGGCGGCGGCGCAGAGCCGGGCCGCTTCGCGCTGGCACTCCAGCGCCTTGGGGTGGAATCCCATCAGGGAGTAGGCGCTGGCGAGGTCGTGCCAGGAGTCGACGGCGGCGAGGTTGACGTCGTTCATCCGGCGCAGTGACCGCTCGGCGTGGACCGCGTACATCATCGCCTTGCCGAAGGAGCCGTGCTCGAACGCGATGTGGGCGACCATGGCGTGGAACTCGCCGATGAGCCTCGGGTCGGGTGCGTCGCGGAGCATGCCGTGGATCTGGTCGAGCAGCGGGCCGAAGCGCCTCGCCTCGCCCATGTTGATGAGGCCGACGAGCTTCTCGATCAGGGCCTGCGCCACCCGCCGGGGGTCGTGCGACTCCGCCACGATGCGCTCGGCCAGCTCGATGGCCTCGGCTGAGCGTCCGGCGGCGGTGAGGTCGCGGAAGACCACCCACTCAGCGGCGACCGGGTCCTGGCTATCCCGTGCCACACGACACCACGTTACGCAGTCGGACGTTCATCGATGGGGCCATCGGCCATTGTCCTCCGGATGGGTGACATCGGGATCGCCGAAGGATATCGGCCGCGCTCCCATCTATCCAGCCGGGCCGTCTGCTCACATCGCCACCGGCAGGTCGAGCCGGTAGCGGTCGCCGTCGCGGCGGAATCCGACCCGCTCGTAGTAGGGGGCGACCATCCCCGGCGGTGTGACGAGCGCGGTGAACCCGTGCCGGGCGAAGACGCCGCTGCGCCGGAAGACGAACTCGCCCGGGGTGAAGTCGCGGAACCGGGGCGCGACGTAGTCGAGGTCGATCTGCGCGACGCCATCGCCGCGGTCGTGCAGCAGCACGACGCCGACGGTCTCGTCGCCGCGCACGACGATGAACCCCAGCCGGCCGGTGGTCGCGGCCGCGTCGAAGCCCGGGTTGAAGCGCTTGATCTCCCTGCTGTGGGTACGCAGGACGTGCGCCAGGAATTCGTTGCCGGCACCCACCTCCACCGCGGCGTAGGACTCCTCGTCGTGCCGGGTCGACCACAGCCTGCGCAGGAAGTAGGCGTTGATCCCGGCGAGCACCACGTTGAGCCCGACCATCGGCCAGACGCCGAGCGCCCAGTTGAATCCGAGCAGCACGAGGCAGCCGATGAGGTTGAGAACCCGCAGCCGCAGGATCCGGGTCTGGAGCAGTGACCAGATCAGCAGTGCCGACCCCGCCCAGCCGATCGCGTCGAGCCAGCTCACTCTGTGAGGGTATCCCGTGCGCTCGGGGCGCTGCGGCGGTAGCGTCCAGGTATGGAGGAGCAGACGATCCTGCACCGGGTCTCGGAGCTTGTCGCCGAGGAGCACCGGCTGCGCAGTGGTGTCCAGGCCGGCACGATCTCCGCCGAGGACGAGCACGCGAGGCTCGCCGCCGTCGAGGTGGAGCTGGACCAGTGCTGGGACCTGCTGCGCCGCAGACGCGCCGCGGCCGACAGCGTCGACACCGTCCGCCCCGCCGCCGAGGTCGAGGGCTACCTGCAGTAGTTCCGCCCCCACAAGCACAAGATCGCCGCAACTCTTCAAGAGTTGGTCCTAACGGGTTTTAGGACCAACTCTTGAAGAGTTGCGGCGATCTTGCCCCCCGTTGCGCTACGCGAGCGGCCTTATGTGCGGGTCGTCGGCCGCGTAGTCGTCGCAGCGCTTGCTGATGCGGCTGTCGACGGTGAGCCCGGCGGCGCTGAGCACGTTGAGGAGCAGGAGGAATGCGAGCACGACAAGGAGTTCCATGACGGCGACGACCTTTCGAGTCGGTCTGGGAATACGTCGCCGGTGCGCACCGGTTCTCTCTCACGGATAAGCATGGCGCAGCCACCCCTCCCGCCCCAGTGGCAGGAATGCCACACCACCTAGAAATCCTGCCAAGTTGGCGTTAGGCTGGCCGCATGATGGTGAAGAAGGTCGCCGTGCTCGCCCTCGACCAGATCGCGGCGTTCGAGCTCGGCGTCGCCTGCGAGGTCTTCGGCACCGACCGCACCGCCGACGGGTTCCCGGCCTACGACTTCTCGCTCTGCACAGTGGACGGACTGCCGGTGCAGACCCGGTCCGGGTTCCACATCACCCCGCACGCCGACCTCGGCCCCATCGCCGACGCGGACCTCGTCGTCATCCCCGCGCACCCGCTCGACTGCGATGTGGACCCCCGCGCCATCGCCGCCCTGCGCGCCGCATACGCCCGCGGCGCCCTGCTGATGAGCGAGTGCTCCGGCGCGTTCGTGCTCGGCGAGGCCGGTCTCCTCGACGGCCGCCGCTGCACCACCCACTGGAAATACACCGACGAGCTGGCCCGCCGCTTCCCCGCCGCGCACGTCAACCCGTCGGTGCTCTACATCGAGGACGGCACCATCTTCACCAGTGCCGGCACCGCGTCCGGCATCGACCTGATGCTGCACGTCGTGCGCCTGGTCCACGGCTCGGAGATCGCCACCAAGCTCGCCCGCCGCATGGTCGTGCCGCCGCACCGCGAGGGCGGCCAGTCGCAGTACATCGAGGCGCCCGTCCCGCAGACGGAGAAGGCACCGACCCTCGAACCGCTGCTGGTCTGGCTCGTCGAGCACCTCGACCGGCAGGTCACCGTGGAGGAGCTCGCCGAGCGCGTCCACATGGCACCGCGCACCTTCGCCCGCCGCTTCAAGGCCGAGACCGGCTCCACCCCGCACGACTGGATCACCGGCCAGCGGGTGCTGCTCGCCCGGCAGCTGCTGGAGGGCACCGACCTCGGGGTCGAGTCGATCGCGGTGCACGCCGGGTTCGGCGACGCGGTCAACCTGCGCCACCACTTCGCCCGGCGGCTCGGGGCCACCCCGCAGGCGTACCGGCAGACGTTCCGCAGCCCGACCCGCGACCAGCCTCAGCGTTTGACGCAGGTGTAAGCGGCGTAGAGCGAGCGCTCCGACTCGGCCGTGACCACGTCGAACCCGGCCCGGTCGAGCATCGGTTCCAGCAGCCAGCCGAAGGTGCTGAACTCGGTCCGGATGTGCTCGGCGTAATCGGCGGCGGTGTAACCGGCCGCCGGGTCGGCCGCCGCACCGGCGAACCAGCCGTCGAAGAACTCCTCGGTCCGCTCCGGCGGGAAGTCGTAGACGAGGTCCCGCAGCCGCAGCACCCCGCCCGGGCGCAGGATCGCCGCGATCCGCAGCAGCGCCTGCACCTTGAAGAAGTCCGGCAGCTGGTGCAGCGCGTTGCGGGTGTGCACGGCGTCGGCGAGGGCTCCGGTGTGCTCATAGGTGAGGAACCCGGCCCGCACGACCTCCACATTCGCCAGCCCCGCCGCCTGCGCGCGAGCGGACACCTGGGCGAGCATCGCCGGCGACACGTCGACCGCGACGACCCGCCCGGCGTGGGGAGCGGCCGCCAGCGCCACCCGGCCCGTGCCGGTCCCGAGGTCCACCAGCGTCGACGTGGCGGTCAGACCGTGCTCGCGCAGGATCGCCACGTCGCCGTCCGGGTCGGGAAACCCCTGCTTGCGGTCGTAGCCGTCGACGAAGTCCGGGTCCAGGTGCTCCGGCCCGGCGTAGCCGAGCTCATCGATCATCCACGGCTTGGTCATGCCTGAATCCTGGCACGGCGGGCGGCGGGGGCAACCGGATATTCGCGGCTGGTTACGATCACCGCGTGACGATCGTGCGCATTCCCGGGTCCAAATCGGTGATGGCCAGGGCGCTCTTCCTGGCCGCGGCGGCGGACGGCACCACCGTCTTACGCCACCCCCTGCGCTCCGACGACACGGAGGGCTTCGCGCTCGCCCTGCAGGCCCTCGGCTACCCGGTGACCCTGGACGACGAGGCCTGGACCGTCACCGGCAACCCGGCCGGGCCGCCCGCGGGCAGCGCCGACGTCTACTGCCGCGACGCGGGCACCGCGGCCCGGTTCCTGCCGGCGCTCGCCGCCGCCGGGCACGGGCACTTCCGGTTCGACGCGTCCGCGCAGATGCGCCGCCGCCCGGTCGGCCCGCTGTCCGAGGCGCTGCGCTCGCTCGGGGTGACCCTGCACCACGACGAGGCCGAGGGGCACCTGCCGGTGACGATCGACGCGGCCGGGATCACCGGCGGCGACCTGCGCCTGGACGCGGGGCTGTCGTCGCAGTTCCTCACCGCGCTGCTGCTGATGGGCCCGCTGACCGGCCAGGGCCTGCGGATCCACGTGACCGACATGGTCTCGGTGCCCTATGTCGAGATGACCCTGGCGATGATGGCCCGCTTCGGGGTGGCGGTCGAACGCGACGGCAGCGTCTTCGTGGTGCCGGCCGCCGCCTACTCCCCGCAGGACTACGTCGTGGAGCCCGACGCGTCCAGCGCGAGCTACTTCTTCGCCGCAGCCGCGGTGGCCGGGCGTACGGTCACCGTGCCGGGGCTGTCGTCGTCGAGCCTGCAGGGCGATGTGCGGTTCGTGCACGTGCTGGAGCGGATGGGCGCGACGGTCGACATCGCCGACGACTCGATCACGGTGACCGGCCCGCCGAAGCTCAACGGGGTCACGGTCAACATGCGCGACATCTCCGACACCGTGCCGACGCTCGCCGCGATCGCGCCGTTCGCGGACGGCCCGGTGCGGATCGAGGATGTCTACAACATCCGGGTCAAGGAGAGCGACCGGCTGGAGGCGTGCGCGAGCAACCTGCGCGCGCTGGGGATCCGGGTCGAGACCGGCCGCGACTGGCTGGAGATCCACCCGGGTGTTCCGGCGGGGGCGCGGATCGCCTGCCACGCCGACCACCGGATCGCGATGAGCTTCAGCGTGACCGGGCTGCTCACCGACGGCATCACGCTCGACGACCCGGACTGCGTGAAGAAGACCTTCCCGACCTTCCACCGGGTCTTCGCCGAACTGCGCCAGGGCTGGGACCTGTAACACCGGCGCGCCCGGCGGGGCTCCTCGCTACGCTCGTCACTCCTCGGGCCAGCGGGGCTCCCGGCGCGCCCGGCGGGGCTCCTCGCTACGCTCGTCACTCCTCGGGCCAGCGCTGTTTCCTGGCGCGTTCGACACCGCGGTAAAGCTCCGCCAGCCGCACCTCGCGGGTGGCCGCGGTGACCACCAGCTCCTCGAACGCGAGCAGGACCGCTACCTGTCGGCGCGGCGGCAGGTAACGGGCGTCGGCGGCGAGCGACACGCACAGGCTGCCCGGCAGGTCGCTGACCGACAGCATGAAGTGCCAGCTGAAGTCCCTGAGCGGTTCGCGCCAGGTGATCCGGGACCGCCTCCTGGCCGCGTGCAGCCGGGCGGTCCCGGTGCGGCGGCCGCGCAGGTGGCCGTTGGCGGCGCGCATGTCGTTGAAGCAGCAGAAGGGTGCGATCCGGCCGTCGTGCAGCCGCCCGGTGTCCTCGAGGAACCCGTCGAGGGCGTCCTGGTCGTAGTAGGCGTGCCGGAAGCAGCTCAGCGATTCGCGCCAGGCACTGGTGACGAGGTCGCCGAAGGTGGCGGTCCCGCTCAGGTCGAACGCGAGGATGCCGAGCTGGTTGACGGGCGCGATCACGTCGCGGTGGCCGTCGTGGAACCGGTTGTTGACCAGGGTGAGCATCCCCAGCCGGTCCTGCCTGGTCCAGGCGGCGAGGACGGCGCAGGTCGCCGCGAGCAGGACCGCCGAGGAGCTGGTGCCGTAGCGGCTGGCCGCCATCTGGCAGGTGGTGCCGAGCGCGGGTGAGACGAGGTCGGCCTGCCCGTAATAGGGGTCGGCGGACGGCGCCGCCGGGGGGAACGCCTGCGCCGGGAACCGGGTGTAGCGGCCGCGCCAGTAGTCCTGGACGCGCCGGGTCCGCTGCCGCCCGGCCGCGCTGTGCTCGCGTTCGGCCATGTCGGCCGGCTGGCGACCCGGTGCCGCGGCGACCGCGCCGTCGACGAGCAGCGCCGTCAGTTCGCGTTCCAGGCGGGCCAGGGCGTACCAGTCGACGGCGATGTGGGCGAGGACCAGGACCAGGTAGCGCACCGTGCCGTCGGCCAGGACCGCGGTGACCCGGATCGGCAGGTCCTCGGCGTAGTCGAACGGGATCAGCCGCAGCCGCTCCCGGGCCTGCTTGGCGGCCCGCCGGGCCTGGTCGGGTGCGGTCTCCAGCACCTCGATCGGGCATTCGCCCGCGGCGGCGACGTCCTGCCACGGCACCTGGCCGACGGTGCGGATCCTGGTCCGCAGGGACTCGTGCCGGGAGATCAATGTGCCGACGGCCGCCGCCACCGCCGCCAGGGTCGCGACCGCGCCCGCGGGGACGGCGACGATCCGGCGCTGGTTGAGGAACGCGTCGTGGGGCGCCATCGCGGTGATGATGTTCCAGATGCCCTGCTGCCCCCAGGTCAACCGGGCGGTGACGCTCCGCCCGCCGTGAAACGTGGCGACGGGCGACGGGTCCAGTGCGGGTATCACGGGGGCTCCTGCGGGGTTCGGATCGTCGCCGACGATCTCACCCTTGACGACCCGGAGCGCGCCCGCAAGGCCTCAGCGCGGCCGGCTGTCCCGCCACGGACAGCGCAACGGCCCTCCTCCGCGCTACTTCAGCGCCGGAGCGGGCCGTTGCACCATCTGAGCCGCTGCGTCCGTGTCGGACGCGCGGGCTACATTCCAGGAATCTTGTCGATCGCGTCCTTGGCGGCGTCCTGGCCCTTGTCGATGTGGCCGGAAGCCTTGCCGCCGGTCATGTTGTCGATCTTGTCGCCGCCCTTGTCGACCATGTTCTTCGCCTTGTCGGACATGCTTCCGGCCTGGTCCTTGGCAGCGTTGGATGCGTCGGCGGCCTTGTCGCCCACCTTGCCCGTGGCGTCCTTCGCCGCGTCGGTGGCGTCGTCCATGCCGAGCATTTCCTTGGCCTTGTCCATGATCCCCATGATGCCCTTTTCCCCTCGATAAGCCCGTCCTGGATAAGTCGGGCATTTCGGACTCAATTCTACGTCCCCGGGGAACCGTCGAGCGGCCGTTCGAGGCAGACTGGGCTCATGAACGACACGATCCCGATCGTCCCCATGGGCCTGGGACACCTCCGCCAGGTCCTCGACCTCGGCCATGAGGTCTTCGACGTCAGCGTCAAGCCGTACACCTCCTGGTCCCTCACCGCCGTCGCCGAGCACCTCGACACCGACGACGGGGCGTGCTGGGTCGCGCTCGACTCGGACCGGGTCGTGGGCTTCGTCCTCGGTTCGATGGAGTTCGAGTTCCGTGAGGACTGGGCCTACCTGGAGTGGATCGCCGTCGCCCCGGACATGCAGGGCCGGGGCATCGCCCGGCGCCTGGTCGAGGTCTGCTGCGAGGCGCTGTTCGCCGCCGGTGCGCGCCGGGTCGTCACCGACGTCGAGTCCAGCAACGTCGCCTCGGCCACGCTGATGTCGCGCAACGGGTTCGTCCCGGCGACGACGGTGGCGCTGTTCGTGCGCACCAATCCGGCCGAGCCGGAGCTCTCGGCCGAGGAGACCGCGAAGGCCCTGCCGCCCGGCACGAAGCGCGCGCTGATCCGCACCGGCCGCCTCACCGGCGACAACCAGCATGTCCGCCACGGCTGACGCGGCGCCGTTTTAGGACCAACTCTTCAAGAGTTGGTCCTAAAACGGCGCTCTAGGCCAGGGCGACCGCCAGCGGGGTCGGCACCAGGCCGGTCTCCTGCCGCAGCAGGGTGCCGTCGGCGACGTAGGGCCGGTCGTACTGCCAGGCGAGCCCGGCCAGGTCCCGCGCGCCCCGGCTGAAGATCCCGGCGACCCGCAGCGCCGCCAGCGACAGCACCGCCCCGGGCCGCCCGCCCGCCGCCGCGAGGAACTCCCGGCCCGTCGGCGCCTGCGCCGCGATGATCCGCCGCCGCGCGCCGCTCCAGCCCGCCGAAGCGCCGATCGCCGCGAGCGCCGCCGCCACATCCGGGGTGTACGCCAGGCTGTGCGCCTCGTCGAGCGCCACCGGCCACCGCGGCACCTTCCCGGCCTCGACCGCCCGGAGCACCAGCGCCCCCGGCACCGAGTTGCGTACCCCCGGTCCGAAGAAGTCCGCCGCGTGCGCCACGGTGGCCCCCGGCAGGTCGCCCCGACCGGCGGCCCCGAGCACCAGCTCCGCCAGGTGCAGCCGCAGCCGCCCCTTCGCCTCGACCGGGTTCGGCGGCGACGCCTCGGTGATCGCACCCTCGGGCGGCCCGAACGCGTAGAGGTTGTCCAGGTAGACCAGCCGGGCCGAGGCGGCGGCCGCCCCGGCGAGCACCGACGCCATGACCGCCGGGAAGGCCCGGTCCCACTGCGGAACGGGAGCCCCGGCGGTGTGGTAGACGACCGACGCCCCCGCGCACGCGGCGATCGTGGCGTCCACGTCGGTGAGGTCCGCGCCGCGGTGCTCGGCGCCGGCGGGCAGCCCGGCGGGGCGGGTGCGGCTGACCACGCGTACCCCCAGGCCTGCGGCCGCGAGCGCGGCGGCGAGTGGGCGGCCGGTCTGGCCGGCACCGAGGACGACGTGGGTCATCGGCGGGCCCCGCGCCAGACGACGGCCGCGAGCGCGAGCAGCCAGATCTGCACGGCGGTGACCCCGACGGAGGTCAGCGCGCCCGCGTCGACCCCGGCGAGCTCGACGAGCGGGACAGCGGCCAGGACCGCGGTGGCCGCGCCGAGCCAGGTGAGCCAGGCCGGGACGGCGGCGCGGATGGCGATCGTGGCGCAGGCGACGGCGGCGGAGCCGAACGCGGCGACGCCGAGGAGTTCGCCGATGCCACCGCCGAAGTCGTTGAGGACGCCGAACTGCACGGCGATGACCGCCCGCATTGCCGGGTCGGCCCCGGCCCAGCTCGCGGCGAGGACCGGCATCGCGGTGAGCCAGCGCAGGATCCCGACGGCCCGGGCGAGCGCCGAGAGGCCGGCGAGCAGCACCGCGATCCGGGCGGCCGGGTGCCGCCGCTCGGCCGGTCCGGCGAAGGTGCCGACGGCGACCGCGATCACCGGCAGGAAGAGCAGCGAGTAGGCGAGGTAGGCCAGGTATCCGGCGCGCAGCCCGGTCTCGTGGGCGGCGACGAGCGGGAGGGTGACCGATGCGGGGTCGCCGAGTCCGGCGGGCCAGTTCACGGCCTGGCCGAGGACGACGAGCGGGACGGCGATCAGCAGCCCTTCGGCGATGAACAGGGCTGCGGGCCAGCGTCGTGGCGGGCTGAGGGGGGTGGTGCTCATGGTGGTCCTCCTGGTGGGTTCACTGTCGAACAACAGTAGATTTAACTGACAGTGTTAGTCAAACCAGAATGCGTTAGGCTACCGGCATGACGGAGGTACGGGTGTCGCTGCGCGACCGCAAACGCGCGGCGACGATCGACGAGATCAAGACGGTCGCGATCAGCCAGCTCTCCGCCGATGCGGGGCAGATGACGCTGCGCGGGGTGGCCCGCGAGGTCGGGATGACCGTCCAGTCGCTCTACCACTACTTCCCGAGCCGCGACGACCTGATCACCGCGCTCATCGCCGACGCGCACAACGCGCTCGCCGACGCCATCGAGGCGGCCGGGCAGGCGCATCCGGACCTGGTGGGGGTCGCCTCGGCGTACCGGGGGTGGGCCGTCGAGCACCGGGCCCGGTTCCTGCTCATCTTCGGCACCCCGGTCCCCGGCTACGCCGCCCCGCCCGGCGGGCCGACCACCGACGCCGCCCGCCGGCTCGGGGTCGCGTTCACCGGCGCGGTCTTCCACGGCTGGAGCCCGGCCGACCTCGCCGCGATCCGGCCTCCCGCTGTCGATCCGGCGCTCGACGACGCGCTCACCGCCGCGGCCGCCCTGGTCCTGCCGGGGATGCCGCCCGCCGCGTTCGGCTGGGGCCTGGACCTGTGGGGCCGGGTGCACGGCCTGGTGCTGCTGGAACTCCTCGGCCACCTGCCGTGGCTGGGCGACCAGGCCGCCGCCAACTTCCACCACGCGGCACTGCGCGCCGCCGCCGACCTGGCCCGCCTGCGCCCCTGAGGAACTCTCGCGGGCGCCCCGGTGTAGGACCAACTCTTGAAGAGTTGGTCCTACACCGGGGCGCGGCTTGCCCTGCGAGCGAACGCACCGCCTCAGCTGGCGAAGATGCCGCCGGTGACGTTGACGAAGGTCGCGGTGATGCCGCCCGCGCGGTCCGAGGCGAGGAACGCCGCCGTCGACGCGATCTCGGCCAGGCTCGGCGAACGCCGCAGCATCCGCATCGACGCGAGCTGCGCCAGCAGCCCCTGCATCGCCGCGTCGTCGAAGACCATGTCGCTGTTGACCGCGGCGAGCTTCTCCGGCGTGAACGACTCCGGCACACCCGCTGCCCACATGCCCAGCACCCGGACGCCGCTCGGCCCGATCTCCCCGGCGAGGTTGCGGATGAAGGTGTCGATCGCGGCGTCGGCGAGGCCCGTACCCCCCATCATCGGGCTGCCGTGCGCGGACCCGCTGTTGAAGGCGAGGATGACCCCGGAGCCCTGCCCGGTCATGTGCCGCGCGGCGGCGCGGGCGGTGACGAAGGTCGCGGTGAGGCCGGTCATGACCGGCCGCAGCAGGTCCTCGGTCGTCATCTGCGCCAACGGGATCCCCTGGACGTCGCCCCTGGTCACGAGGCTGATCGAGATGTCGAGGCTGCCGGCGCGTTCGACCATGGACCGGGCGTGGGCGTCGACCGCGGCCTCGTCGAGCGCGTCGACGACATCGGCCTCGGCCTGCCCGCCCGCGGCGGTGATCTCCTCGGCGAGCGCCTCCAGGGTCGCCCGGGTCCGCCCGGTCAGGAAGACCCGCGCCCCCTCGGCGGCGAAGGTGCGGGCCATGCCGGAGCCGACGGATCCGGCGGCACCGTAGATGACGGCGTTCTTGTTCTGGAGCAGCATGTCTGTCGTTCCTCGCTTCACGGTGGCCGGTCCTGTTCCCAGCCTCTACCCGTGCGTCGGGCGGGCAGCCCCGGAATCGACAAGCCGCGCGGATTATTTTCGGTCGAGCCGCCAGACGACCTTCGTCCCGGTCTTCACCGCCGTCGGCGGCTCCACACCGACCCGCCGCTCGACCTCGGTGAAGCCGAGCCGGGCGGGCACGGCACCGCTGCGGTGGTTGTTCGAGTCGTGCACGATGATCACGTGCGTGGCGCCCATCAGCCACGCCGCCTCGATCTGCGCCCGCGACGCCTTCGTGGCGATGCCCTGCCCGGTGTAGTCGCGGTGCAGCCAGTAGCCGATCTCCACGCCGCCCTCGGGCCGCTCGGTCATGATGCCGGTGCTGCCCACGACCCGCCCGTCCGGGGCGACGATCGCGTAGTTGAAGTTGCGCCGGGAGTCCCAGTGCTCGTCGCAGAGCGCGAGGTAGGCGACCGCGTCGGCCTCGGTGTAGCCGTTGGCGGCGAACTCCATCCACGGCGCCAGGTGCTCGATCGTGTCGTTGACGAGCGCGAACGTCAACGCCGCGTCGCCGTGGCGCCAGCGCCGCAGGGTCACCCCGTCACAGGTCAAAATCTCATCCGGTACGCCGAACTCGCTCATCCGCGCGACTTTACTGCGCCGGTCCGCTCACCGCCTGCACGATGCCGGTGACCCGCCATCGCCGTCGACCGGTGTCGATGGGTGGCGCTACGGCGGGCGGCATGACCACACTGCCGAACCGGCCCCGGACCGCACTGCTCGTCATCGATGGATCCAGCACTCCGACGCTCACCTCGAACACGGCAGCGACCAGTGGCGGATCGTCCCCGAACTCACCCCGGACGCCGCCGAGCCGCACGTCGACAAGCACTACCTCGACGCCTTCGAGGAGACCAGCCTGGAGGCGGTCCTCGCGGACCTCGGCGTCGGCCGGATCTTCGTCACCGGCGCGCAGACCGACGCGTGCATCCGCTCGACCCTGCACGGCGCCCTCACCCGCGGCTACGACACGGCCCTGGTCCGCGACGCCCACACGACCAGGGACCGCTCGCAGTTCGGCGTGCCGGGGCCGGGGGAGGTCATCGCGCACACCAACCTCTACTGGACCCACCAGACGGCCCCGGGCCGCACCGCGGGCACGGTCGCCACCGCCGAGGTCGACTTCCACGCGTGAGGGCCCCGGCCGGGTCTCACCGCACGGGCAGCAGCACTCCCGGATTGAGGATCCCGTCCGGGTCGAAGGCGGTCTTGATCCGGCGCAGCGCGGCGAGCTCCGCCTCCGACCGGGACAGCTCCAGCCACGGCACCTTCGCCCGGCCGACCCCGTGCTCGGAGCTGATGCTGCCGTGCCGCTGCGCGACCAGGCGCAGCACCGCGTCGGTGACCTCTTCGGCGTGCTCCCCGGCACCGAGCACGTTGACGTGCAGGTTGCCCTCGTTGACGTGCCCGAAGACGATGCCCCGGGCCCCGGGCGCGACCGCGGCGACGGCGCCGGGCAGTTCGGCGACGAGCCCGGCCAGCTCCCGCAGCGGGACGCACACGTCCAGCTTGACGGGGACCCCGGCGGCGCTGATCGCCTCGGTGTGCGTCTCCCGGTAGGCCCACAGCCGC
Organism: Allocatelliglobosispora scoriae; assembly: GCF_014204945.1. Lineage (NCBI taxonomy): Bacteria > Bacillati > Actinomycetota > Actinomycetes > Micromonosporales > Micromonosporaceae > Allocatelliglobosispora > Allocatelliglobosispora scoriae. The sequence continues at coordinate 461,465 of NZ_JACHMN010000001.1, read as the reverse complement.
GCCCGGCCGACCTGGTCGCCGGCGACCGTCGCGTCCTGCACCGCGTCGCAGTCGGCGAGCAGCTCCAGGATCTCGTCGGTCGGGTCGCTGTGGGCGGCGCACTCGAGCAGCACGTAGGCCGGGTAGTCCTCGGCGAACGGCGCCGACAGCCGCCCGTGCGCCCGGACCAGGTCGATGCCGTCGGCGTAGCAGAGCTCGGCGGCGCTGAGCGTGGCGAGCCGGCTGCGGGCCGCCGCCAGCAGCGCCAGCGCCCCCTCGGTGCCGTCGACCGCGACGAGCGCCACCGCCCGGGCCGGCAGCAGCGGGACCAGGCGCAACCGGACCCGGGTGATGACCGCCAGGGTGCCCTCGCTGCCGGCGAGGAGCTGCGTCAGGTCATAGCCGGTGTTGTCCTTGGCCAGCCCGGCGAGCCGGGTCAGCACGGTCCCGTCGGCGAGGACCGCCTCCAGGCCCGTCAGCTGGTCGCGCATGCTGCCGTAGCGCAGCACCCGGATCCCGCCCGCGTTGGTGGCGACCATGCCGCCGACCGTGGCCGCCGACCGGGCCGCGAGGTCGACGCCGACGTCGAGGCCGGCCGCCCGGGCGTGGGCCTGCAGCTTCTCCAGGGTGACCCCGGCACCGGCGGTGACCTGCGATTCGAGCTCGTCGACCGGCTCCAGGTCGCTGAGCCGGGTCAGGCTGAGCAGCACCTCGCCGCGGTCCGGGACGCCGCCGCCGACCAGGCCGGTGTTGCCGCCCTGCACGGTGATCGGCACCCCCGCCGCAGCGCAGGCCCGCACGACCGCCGCGACCTCCGCGGTGTCGCGCGGCCGCACCACGCAGCGCGCGGTGCCGGTGAAACGCCGGGTCCAATCCGTCTCGTACGCCGCCCGCAGATCCGGGTCGACGAGCACGTGCCCCGGCCCGACGATGCCCCGCAGCACCTCTTCGATGTCGCTCACGACAGCACCCGCAGCCGGACCGTCTGGTCCATGGCGCGCAGCCGGGTCACGACCTCGTCGGGGTAGTCGGCGCCGATGTCGGTGATCAGGTACCCGTACTCGCCGCGGGTCGCCAGCAGCTGGCCCTCGATGTTGACCGAGTGGTGCGCCAGGATGCTGTTGACCTGCGCCAGCACACCGGGCATGTTGTGGTGCACGTGCACGATCCGGTGCGTGCGCTCCTGCTCCGGCAGCGCCACGTGCGGCATGTTGATGCTGAGCGTGGTGGCGCCCTCGGTGACGAACCGGGTCATCTTGTTGGCGACGAACCCGCCGATGTCGGCCTGCGCCTCCTCGGTCGACCCGCCGATGTGCGGGGTGAGGATGACGTTGGGCAGACCCCGCAGCTCCGACTGGAACTCCTCGCCGCGGCCCTTGGGCTCCTTCGGGAACACGTCGATCGCCGCACCCGCGAGGTGCCCGCTGACCAGGTGCCGCCGCAGCGCAGCGTGGTCGATGACGAACCCGCGCGACAGGTTCAGGAAGATGCTGCGCGGACGCATCCGCGCGAACTGCTCCTCGCCGAAGAAGCCGCTGTTGCCGGCCCGCCCGTCCACGTGCAGCGTGACGGTGTCGGCGACCTCCAGCAGCTCGTCGAGGGTGCCGCAGCGCTTGGCGTTGCCCAGCGCGAGCTTGTCGGCGGTGTCGTAGAAGTAGACCCGCATCCCGAGGTTCTCCGCCAGCACCGACATCTGCGTGCCGATGTTGCCGTAGCCGACGATGCCCAGCGTCCGCCCGCGCACCTCGTGGCTGCCGTCGGCGGCCTTGTCCCACACACCCTCGTGCATCGCGGCGTTCTTCTCCGACAGCCGCCGGGTCAGCATGATGATCTCGGCCAGCGCCAGCTCGACGACGCTGCGGGTGTTGGAGAACGGGGCGTTGAACACCGCGATCCCCGCCTTCGACGCCGCCGCCAGATCGATCTGGTCGGTGCCGATGCAGAACGCACCGATGCCCACCAGGTCCGTCGCGGCGGCGATCACCCGCGCCGTGACCTGGGTCTTCGACCGTATGCCCAGCAGGTGGACCCCACCGATCCGCGCGAGCAGCTCGTCCTCGTCCAGGGCTGCGTCGAGGGACTCGACGAGATAGCCCTCCGACTCCAGCCGGGACACGGCGTCAGGATGGATGTTCTCCACGAGGAGGACCCGGATCTTCGCTTGCTCGATCATGCGATCAGCCTAAACCGCTCGCGTCGGGCACCGGTCAGGCGGTAGACATACTCCCGTGCTGGTCAAGTATCCGCGGACCCCGCACCTGTCGGGGTCCCGGCTGCAACCCGGTGACGAGGATCTCGACCAGGTGCCCTTCGCCGACCTCCGGGGACGCCACATCGTCGTCGAGGAGAAGCTCGACGGCGCCAACGCCGGCATCAGCTTCACCGCCGGCGGCGAGCTGCGCCTGCAGTCGCGCGGCCACTTCCTCACCGGCGGCCCCCGCGAACGCCAGTTCGGCGCCCTCAAGTCCTGGGCCGGCACCATCGCCCCCCGGCTGTGGCCGCGCCTGACCGACCGCTACGTGCTGTTCGGCGAGTGGCTCTACGCCAAGCACACCGTCTACTACGACGCGCTGCCGCACTACTTCTGCGAGTTCGACATCCTCGACCGCACCACCGGGGCCTTCCTCGGCACCCCGCAGCGCGCCGCCCTCCTCGACGAGGTGCCCGTCACCAGCGTCCCGGTCCTGCGAGCCGGGACGTTCGCCACGCTCGGCGAGCTCACCGCCCTCGTCGGGCCGTCGCTGTGCCGTACCCCCCGATGGCGGGACAGCCTCGCGCGGGCCGCGACCGACGCCGGGGTCGACCCGCAGCGCGCCGCCGCCGAGACCGACCGCGACGACCACATGGAAGGCCTCTACCTCAAGATCGAGGACGGGGGAGAGGTGGTCGGGCGGCTCAAATGGGTACGCCCCAGCTTCGCCACCGCCATCGCCGACTCCGGCAGCCACTGGGCCGACCGACCGATCATCGCCAACCGGCTCGCCGACCCGGAGGCCCTCTATGCAGGCCTTTGACGACCTCTGCCCGCGCGCACCCGACTGGGCCGTGCCCTGGGACCGCATCCGCGAGCGCTTCGACTGGATCCGCGCCATGGAGGGCGTCGCCCAGGACCCCGTGCACCACGCCGAAGGCGACGTCGCCGTCCACACCTGGATGGCCGCGCAGGCGCTCGCCGCGTCGCCGGAGTTCCGGGCCCTGCCGGCCGACCGGCGGACCCTGCTCTTCGCCACCGTGCTCCTGCACGACGTGGCGAAGCCCTTCTGCACCCAGACCGGCCCCGACGGGCGCGTCACCGCGCACGGGCACTCCCGCGGCGGCGAGCTCGCCGCCCGCCGCATCCTGTGGGAGCTCGGCGCCCCGATCGCCTGGCGTGAGCACGTCGCCGCGCTGGTTCGCCACCACCAGGTGCCGTTCTGGGCACTGGAACGCGCCGACCTGCAATCCATCGCCCTGCGCGTCAGCCTGGTGGCGGGCAACGCCGACCTGGCGATGCTCGCCCGGGCCGACATCACCGGCCGGACCTGCGGCGACGCGGCCACGGTGCTGGAGAACATCGACCTGTTCGCCGAGTACTGCACCGACCTCGGCGTGCTGGACCGGCCGTGGCCGTTCGCGTCCGACCACGCCCGCTTCGACTATTTCCGGACCCCCGGCCGCGACCCCGCGTACGCCGCCTTCGACGACACCCGCCTCACCGTCACCGTCCTGTCGGGCCTGCCCGGCGTCGGCAAGGACACCTGGATCGCCGCGCACCGGCCCGGCCTGCCCGTCGTCAGCCTCGACGCCACCCGGGAGCGGCTGCGGATCAAACCCACCGACGACCAGGGACCCGTCGCCGCCGCCGCGCGGGAGGAGGCCCGGGTGCTGCTGCGGGCCGGTCGCGACTTCGTCTGGAACGCCACCAACATCAGCCGCCAGCAGCGCGAACGGTGCATCTCGCTGATCGCCGGCTACCACGGGCGGGTCGAGATCGTGGCCCTGGAGGCACCGCCGGACGTCGTCCGCGCCCGCAATCGGCAGCGCGAACGGGCGGTTCCCGACGCCGCCCTGGACCGGCTGATCCGCCGCTGGGAGAGCCCCGACCTCACCGAGGCCCACACCGTGCACCGGATCACCGCGTAGACGACCCGCCGAGCGAGCTCCGTGCCACCGACCGCCGCCCCCACCGGCGGCGCAGCCTCACCACGAGCGCCGCGCCGGCCAGGGCGGCGAACCCCACCACGACGTACGCCCAGTTCTGGGCCTGCCATGGTGACGGCGCCAATGGTGGGCCGTCGAGGGTCCACTGCTCCAGTGCGTCGCGGGGGTAGCTCGGGCACCCGTACCCGGCCGACCGCAGTGGCAGAGTCTCAGGGCTCCGGCCGTCCGGAAGACGCACGATGGCGCAGGAGCCATCCGTGTCGGTGACCGACAGGACCGGTGCGCCCTGCCGCCACGCGATGAGCGACGGCTGACCGGACCGGCCGCGGTCCGCCTCGTCCGTGACCGTTCCGGTGTCGACATCTAGATGTTGCAGGTGGAACCGGTGCGGGGCCGGCCGGTCGGGGGCGGACTCGTCGCAGGATGTCGGGGCAGGGCATCCCTCGGCGAATGTCAGGACCAGGTGGTTGCCGTCCAGGGACCACGCTGCGGCGCCCGCGATCTGCTGCTGCTCGCTCAGTGGCGCCCTGCGTTGTACGGCACCGGTCGCAACGTCGATGACGAGCAGCTCCTGGTCCTGTGCGTCCCGGCCGACGGTGATGGCGAGCCGGGAACCGTCAGGCGAGAACGCGGCCCGGAAGGCGCCCGCCTCGGCGACGTGGACGACCCTCGGACTGCCGTCGGGCACGCTGACGATGACGATGTTGTCCAAGCGGGTCGGATCGTTGATCCGCTCGCCGTCTGGCCCGGTGGTGGGCACCACGTCGTCCTGTCCGACGACGGCGACGGCGCTTCGGCTGTCGGGCGACCACACGACCGGCCACTGCGACGAGACGGCGGGGCTGAGCGTGCGGGACTGCCCGGTGACGAGGTCGACCAGGCTGCCGCCCAGGAGGTAGCGGCCGTCCGGCGACAGACTGCCCGTCCACTCGCCCGGATCGCGGTAGATCAGCCGGAAGGAGTCGTCCCGGCCCACGACCACCAGCGACGTCTCCAGATCGAGACTGTGCCCCGTCTCGAACACGAGCTTCGCCGGCCCGTGGGGATCCGCGCCGAACGTCTGCTGCCACAGGTAGGGCTGTGCGACCCAGGCCGGCAGCGTGCGGTCGTCGGTCGCTGCGAACTGCGACCCGGTCGCGGTAGGCGACGGCAGCCACATCGCGGCCGCGCCCACCAGCAGGCAGGTGAGAATCCCCACGGCTCGGCGCCGCCGGCGGATGCGGCGTCCGCGCCGCCACAGGTCCGGCATGCGCACGCTGGGAGCCTCGCCCGAGAGATCGACCAGAGCCCGACGCAGTGCTGTAGTCATCTCGACGCCTCCTGCAGGTCGGCCAGTTCGGGGGCGACGGCACGCAGACGGGCCAGCGCGTCCCGGGTCTGGCTCTTCACGGTGCTCGTCGAGACACCGAGGACCTGCGCCGTCTGTGCCTCGGTCAGGTCCTCGAAGTAGCGCAGCACCAACACGGCCCGCTGCTTGGGGGCCAGTTTGGCCAGTGCGTGGCGAACGTCGATCGCCGTCGTCGTCGGCCCGTGGGGGTCCGCCCCGGCGACCTCCGGCACGTCGGCGACCGGCAGCGGCTCCCGTCGCCACCGTCGCCACCAGGAGACATGCTGGTGGTAAAGGACGCGCCGCACGTAAGCGTCCGGGTTGCCGTCCGCCACGATCGGTTCCCAGCGGGAGGCGACCTTGGCCAACGTCTGCTGAACCAGGTCCTCCGCCAAATAGGAGTCGCCCGTCAACAGAAACGCCGTGCGCACGAGCGCCCCTAGACGCGCGTCCACATACTCCCGGAACGAATCCGCAGGAGCGGTCATCGCTGGCACATCAACATCACTGGCACAGTGAAATACACGCTCAGAAGGCGACCATTGGACGGGTGGCTCGAATGCCGATGGAAAAAGCCGGTCAGCCCTTGAACATCGCCGTCGACGTGGCGATGACGTAGACGACGAAGATGACCAGGGCGATGACCAGGCCCCGCACCGCCAGCCCGAACGCCGTACGCGCCTTGCCACGCCCGGCCTTCGCCTTCGGAATGCCGGCACGGGCCGTCTTCCACCCGCCGTAGGCGGCTTTCGTGCCCCGCCAGCGCAGCCAGACGATCGTGCCCAGCACGCCGCCGAGCACACCGATCACGAGCGCGCCCGAACTCGCCGAATCCGCCACGCAACGCACGATATGCCAGCCCGCCCAGCCGATGACATCGGTCGATAGGTCGATTGCCGAACGCCCATGCCGATCGTTATGTCACGCATTGATCAGCCGCAACGCCGGGGGAGAGGCCCACCCGGAGCCAGGCAGGACTGGTCATGGGATGGCACTATGGAGGGCATGCGCCGTAGCTCGAATCCTGTCTTCACTCATTTGACACCTCAAACTCAGCCCGGGACCAATTCCTACGGGCAGTCCGGCTGGTACCAGCCGGGCACCGTCACGACCAGCGGACCCGTCGTCGTCGACCGCACCGACCGGATGACGGTCGAGGACGTGGTCATCAAGACCGTCGCGCTGCTCGCCGTGCTCGGCATCACCGGTGCCGCCGCCTGGACGCTGCTGCCGGAGAAGTACACCGGCATCGCGATGATCGGCAGCCTGGTGATCGCGCTGGTCATCGGTCTCATCATCGGCTTCAAGCGGGTCACCAGCCCGCCGCTGATCATCGCCTACGCCGTGTTCGAGGGCGTGGCGATCGGTCTGATCAGCAAGTTCTACGAGGAGCGGTTCGGCGGCATCGTCCTGCAGGCCGCGATCGCGACGTTCGCCATCTTCGGCGTCATGGCCCTGCTCTACACCAGCCGTGCGATCCGGGCCACCCCGCGCCTGCGCAAGATGATCGTCGGTGCGCTGATCGGCGCGGTCGTCGTTATGCTCGTCAACTGGGTGCTGAGCTTCTTCGGCATCTACACCGGCCTGCGCGGCGACGCCAACGGCAACGGCGGCATGCTCGCGATCGGCTTCAGCATCGTGATGATCATCATCGGTGCGATGACCTTCGTCCTGGACTTCGACGAGGTCGAGCGCGGCGTCGCCCAGGGCCTGCCCACCAGGGCCTCCTGGTACTGCGCCTTCGGCATCCTCCTGGGCCTGGTCTGGGTCTACCTGGAGGTCCTCCGCCTTCTGAGTTACCTGCGCGGCCGAGACTAGAACCACACGAAGGAGTCCGTTACCGAACGAGCGCAGCGAGTTGGGTAACGGACTCACATTATCGAACCGCATGCGCGGTTCGATAATGTGCATTATGTAAAGTTGAGGCGGTGGGGAACGCTCCCCACCGCCTCAACTGCGCTCTACGCGCCCTACGTCGTGAGCGGGTCGCCCTCGGGCAGCGCATCGAGATCCGCCTGCGCGGTCGGCCGGGCCTTGTCCTTCACGAAGCCATAACGTGAGAACACGTCAGCATTCGAGATGTAGCGCTTCCAGCCGTTCGCGACGAAGTACGTCTTGTCCTCGGCATCGGACTGCGCCAGGTAGGCGTCCTCGATCACCTGGCCCTCGTCGATCTCGGCCACCTCCGGGGTGTCCTCGATCCCCGCCCAGTCGTCCGGGAACAGCCGCAGGTAGATCTCCTGGTTCTTCACGTGGCTCTTCTTGCCGTCGAAGACCAGGTAAACAGCCTTGTCACCCGGCGCCCGCAACCGCTTCCCGTTCAGATCCGTCCGCACACTCACGACTTACCCCCCGTATATCAAGCATGACCGACAGTCACGATGGTAAGGCGTGCCCCTCTCCACCCGTACCCATATCGATCTCTGCCCACATTAAGATGCACGGATGCCAACCCGCCCGGGCGACAACGTCCCTCCGCCACGGACCGCCTGGGCCGAACGGTTCGCCGCGATCCTCGCCAGCTCCTTCGTCCTGCCGCTGCTCGGCGAGATCCTGCTGGCCGTCCTCAACGACGAGCCCTTCAACTTCTTCCGCACCGCCCTCACCGCACTCCTGCTCGGCTTCAGCGCGGCCATCCTCTACGCCTCCCAGGCCGGCCGGAAGCTCTTCCAGCGCGCCCGCGCCGCGTTCCTGCTCTTCAGCGGCCTTGCCGCCGCCGTGCACGGCTTCCTGCTCGCCGCGATCCCCGATGTCCTGTCCGCCGACATGGTCCAGGACATCGTCGGCATGACCACCCTCGTCCTCGGCCTCGCCACCTTCACCATCGGCTGGTTCTACTTCCGCGTCGAAGCCCCCGTCGCCGAAGCCCCGTCAGCCGAGATCCCCGCCCAGCGCCGACCGCTGCCCATCGAACGCCTCGCCTTCACCAAGATCCCCGCCCGCTTCGACGGCCCCAAGCACCAGCAGGCCTTCGACGCCTGCCGCGAAGCCCTCACCCTCGACCGGCTGCACTACGTCGCCTACTACGAGGGCGGCCACCGCATCTTCAACGTCGACGTCTTCGACCAGCTCACCAAGTTCGCCCCCATCGAGACCACCCACGCCGTCCGCCGCGAGCAGTACAACGACTACGGACCCACCATCATCGACCTGCTCGCCGACCTCAACACCAAGTTCTCCGTCCTGGAGACCGGCCCCCTGGTGCGCCTCGTCTTCGACGTCGAGCAGGGTGCGATCTACTACTACCTCGTCAGCAGCTCGCCCCGCCTGCACGTCATCGGCGTCACCCTCGACCAGGAGCAGATCCACCGCACCGACGACGACCTCGAACACCTCACCGACCAGCTCCGCGCCATCCGGGGCCTGCTCCCCGTCAACCGCGTCCGCACGGTCTGACCCGCCGTGCGACGCTTCGCGGCCCTCATCGCCGCCGTCGGCCTCGGCGCGGCCATCGCGTGGGTCACCGGCCTGCACGTGGCGGACCTCCCCGACACCGCCGGCTACCTGGTGGGTACGGCGGCCCTGCTCGCCATCGGACTCTACGGCTCGACATACGGCATCGACCTGCCCTCGGCCCGCCAGGACGGCAGGCTCATCGCCACCGCCGTCACCGTCGGCGTCGTCGCCAAGGCGGCCCTCATCGGCACCGTGCTCGCCCTCGCCTGGCAGGACCCGCTCTTCCTGCTCCTCGGCGTCGTCGTCGCCCAGATCGACCCGCTGTCGGTGGCCGCACTCATGGGCGACGACCGGATGACGCCCCGCGCGAAGACGATCCTCGCCGCCTGGTCCTCCTTCGACGACCCGGTGACGGTGATCCTCACCGTCTACGTCGCCGCGATCGCCCTGGACTCCACCGCCCGCCACGACCCGCTCTCCATCGCCGCCGACCTCGCCCTCAACCTCGCCTTCGCCGCCGTCGCATGGCTGGTGTGGCGGCTGGTCCGCACCCGCGAATGGGCCGTCACCGCGCTGGTCGCGCTCGCGGCGGGCGTCGCGGTGTGGCAGCTCTGGATGCTGGGCCTCGCCCTGGTCGGCCTGTTCGCCCGCCCCCGATGGCTGGACCGATGGCTGCCCCGCCTCACCACCGGCGCCCTGCTGGCGGCGGCGGTCCTGGTCGGTGTCCTGCTGACCGGCCTGACCGCACCGATCGCCCTCGTCCAGGGCGCCACCCTGGGCCTGGCCGCGTTCACCGCCCAGATCGCCGTCGGGTGGCTGCTCACGAAGGGCCTGCCCCGCCAGGACCGGTGGCACCTGGCCCTGGCCCAGCAGAACGGCATCACCGCGATCATCCTCGCCCTGCGCCTGGAGTCGACCTTCACCGGCATCGCCGCGATCGTCGCCCCCGCGATCGTCGCCACCAACCTGACCCACGCAGCGGTCAACCGGGCCCACGACCACCCCTGAATTTTAATGCTGGACACGCCGCTGAAACTGCAACAAAAGTCAGGGTCACTCCGTACGCGCGGCTCGCCTACACTCCGGCGGGTGATCATCAGGAAGGCCGGCACGGCGGACGCGGCGGCGCTCGCCGAACTGCGCGGCATCGACGCGGACAACCTCGCGGCCTACACGGGCTGGGTCGACGCCCACGCGGAGACACACCTGCCGTTCGTGGCCGAGGTCGACGGGTCCGTGGTCGGCGCCGCCTGGCTGCACGTCGCCGAACGGGTGCCCGGCAACGCCTCACTGGACCGGCGCTACGGCGACGTCCAGTCCGTCGAGGTACGCGAGGAGCACCGCAACCGCGGCATCGGCAGCGCGCTGATCGCCGCGATCCTGGCCGAGGCCGCCGCCCGTGGCCTGCTCCACGTGACCGTCCACTCCGGCCGCCGCGCCGTCGACTTCTACCAACGCGCAGGCTTCCGCCACCACCGCCGGCTCCTGCTGTGGAAACAGGTCTCGGAAGCCGACGCCTAGCCCAGGAGCCGGGACTTCGCGGCGCTGAACTCCCCGTCGGTCAGGCTGCCGTCACGGTGCAGGCGGGCCAGCCGCTCCAACTCCAGCGACAGGCCCCCGGCGGGAGCAGGCACCACCGGGACCCGGTTCTCCTGAATGTCCACGACGGCCGGGTCCTCAGGCAGGTAGCGGACGATGACCTGGTCACCGCTCCGGGGCAGGTCGTGCTCGGGGTAGAACGCGGTCGCCGTACCGGTCCGCTCGCTGCCGTCCACGGTGAACCGGACGTTCAGCAGCAGCTCGGGATCCTCACCGGACGTCCGGCCCGTCTGCTGAACACCGATGACCACCCCCGAGGAGATCACACCTCGAGCGGTCAGAGCCGCGACGCGTCCCTCGTCACGCTGCTCGCGCCCGAGCTGCCGGGCCCGCCACCGCTCGTGCATCACCACGGAGAGGACGGCGAAGGGCAGCGTCACCGCGACCACGATCAGCATCACCGGTGACCGGTTCGCCCAGTAGCCGCCGAGCAGGCCGAAGCTCAGGCAGATCCACAGCACCAGGCCCAGCGGCAGCCGACCGGCGGTGCCGCCTCGGTAGCAGAGGCCACCGGCCCAGGTCAGACCGGTGATGGCGAGCAGCAGCCCACCGACGATCCGCAGCGCCGACCCCGCGCTCTCGGCTCCGGCCTCGTTCTGGATGGTGATGCCGTCGACGAGCAGACGACCGGCGGCCAGGGTGAGAAGTGCTGCGCAGCCGATGCCGGCGATGCGGGCGAGGGTGAGGCGCCGGGGGGCGGATGGATCCACCGGGGAATCCTAGTCCCGGCTCGGGGGGCTCGCCGCTCGCGAGTTGATCCTGACTTCTGTTGCGGTTTCAGCGGCGTGTCCAGCATTAAAATTCAGTTAGTGGACGGAGAAACCGCCGTCGACGTAGATGGTCTGGCCGGTGACATAGGACGACGCGTCGCTCGCCAGGAAGACCGTGGTGCCGGCGAAGTCCTGCGGTAGGCCGTTGCGGCCGGTCATGGTGCGGGCGGCGAGCGCCTCCACGCGGCCGGGGACCGCCAGGTGCGGAGCGGCGAGCGGGGTGATGACGAAGCCGGGCATGACGGTGTTGACGCAGACGCCGTGCGGGGACCACGCTTCGGCCTGGGACCGGGTGAGGCCGGTGATGGCGGCTTTGGCGACGCCGTAGATCCCGCTGTTGCCGAAGGCCCGCACGGCCTGCTGGGAGCCGATGTTGATGATCCGGCCCCAGCCGCGCTCGGCCATCCGGGGTCCGAAGGCCTGCCCGAGGAGGTAGGGGGCGGTGACGTTGACGGCGTGGTTGAGGTCCCAGTCGGCGTCGGTCAGCTCACCCATCGGCGGGCGGATGTTGACGGCTGCGGAGTTCACCAGGATGTCGATGTCGCCGAAGTGGTCGGCGGCGGTAGCGATGACGCGGTTGACGTCGGCGCGTTCGCCGAGGTCGGCGCTGATGGCGGTGGCGGTCACGGCGTACCCGGCGAGGGTGTCGACTGCCGCTGCGAGCTCGCGCTCGCGGCGGGCGACCAGGACCACCGCGGCGCCCGCGCGTCCGAGTGCCTCGGCCATGCCGAGGCCGATGCCGGAACTGCCGCCGGTGACGAGGGCGGTACGGCCGGCCAGTGAGAAGAGCTCCCCCAGGTAGGTCATGGAGCACACGCTAGCATTTCCTAATGCCGTTAGGATAACCTTCGGGCATGAGTACGATTGACCGCCGCCAGACGCGGCACCTGGAAACCCGCGACGAGGTGGTCGCGACGGCGCTGGAGATCATGGCGGAGTCCGGCCCGGGCAGCGTCAGCCTCGGCGAGGTGGCCCGCCGGATGGGGATCAAACCGCCGTCGCTGTATGTCTATTTCCCCAGCAAGGCGGCGCTCTATGACGAGCTGTTCGTGCGCGGCTGGGCCGGGCTGCTGCTCGCGATGGGCCGCTACACGGACTTCGTCGCGCCCGGGACGGAGCCGTTCGCGGTGCTGCGCGACGCGGGCGCGGAGTTCGTCCGGTGGTCGGTGGAGCACTCGAGTGAGGCGCAGCTCATATTCTGGCGGCCGGTGCCGGGCTGGGAGCCGTCGGTGCGGGCGGCCGGTGCTGCGGCGGGCGTGATGGATCAGCTCCAGCGGACCCTGGCGGGGCTGTCCGAGCGCGGTGCCCTGCGCCCCGATGCCGACCTGGTCGAGGCGGGCCGGGTCTGGCTGGTGCTGCTCGCCGGGGTGATCGGGCTGCATCTGGGCAACGAGCCCGCCGACGGGACTCGTTTCACGTCGCTGGTCGAGCCGCTGACGGAGATGTTCCTCGCCCGGTACGGCGCCGTTTAGCTGCGCGAATTCAACTTCCATTGTGGACATGCGTGCTAAATTGGTGCATAATATCCCTTATGCACCAATCGAACCGAGCGCTGATCGTCCTCTTCGAGGAGTTCCTCGCGGACCGCGGCACCCGCAAGCCGTCGCCGCACACCCTCGCCGCCTATCGCCGGGATCTGACCACGATCGGTGACCTCCTCGGGCCACTCCCCCAGCTCAGCCTCGATGATTGCACCGTCAAGGCGCTGCGGGCGGCGTTCGCCGAGTTCGCCCTCCCCCGGTCCGTCGCCTCGATCCGCCGGGCCTGGTCGACGTGGAACGCGTTCTTCACGTTCCTCGTCACCGACGGGGTGGTGCCCGGCAACCCGATGTCGGGCATCGCGAAGCCCCGCTCCCCCCTCGCCACGCCGAAACCGCTGCGCGGTGAGCAGACCCCGGAGCACCTGCTCACCGCCGTGTCGGAGGCCGACCCGAACGCCCGGCACCCGTGGCCCGAGCGGGACCTGGCGGTGCTGGCGCTGGCGCTGTGCGCGGGGCTGCGCTCGGCGGAGCTGCTGTCGCTGCGGGTCGGCTCGATCGCGGGTCGGCCCGGCGAGCGGCGGGTCGACGTGCTGGGCAAGGGTGGTCAGCCGCGGACGATCCCGATCAGCGACGACCTCGACGCGGTGCTGGAGGCCTATCTGGCGTCCCGGCGGTCGAAGTTCGGGTCGCGGGCGGTGCTGCGCAGCTCTCCCCTGTTCGTGGACCGCCACGGCGAGCAGCTGCTGCGCGGCGGTATGCAGTATCTGGTGAAGTCGTGCTTCCGGCGGGCGCAGATCACCGACCGGGTGCCGCGCGGTGCGCAGCTGCACTCGTTGCGGCACACGTTCGCGACGCGGCTGGCCGAGGACGGGGCGTCGGCGGTGGAGATCATGCGGTTGCTGGGGCATGCGAGCCTGGCGACGAGCCAGAACTACATCGACTCGACGGCGGAGCAGCAGCGGGCTGCGGTGCTGTCCAACCGCACCAACCGGGCGCTGCGCGGGCTGGGCTGAGATGGACGCGGGTAGCACCACACTGCTACCCGCGTCCCGGTGTGGTCGGTCAGCTGGGGCTGCAGAGGTGGCCGAACCTGTCGTCGTCGCTGACGGCGGTCTGCATGCCGTCGAGCGTCGCGAGCACCTTGCCCTTGTAGTCCGTCCCGGCGGCTTTCAGCGCCGCCGTGTGCTTCGCCCAGGCGGCGATGTCCGAGGTGATCGCGGCCTTCAGCTCGGCGGTGGTCACGGTCGGCAGGATCTTCTTCAGGTACGCCTGGTAAGAGCTGATGTCGGCCTTGAGGTCGACCAGCACTTTCCACATCGATGTCGTGCCGCCCTTGTAGGTGCCCTTGGCGAAGCCGGAGTAGAGGACCCGCAGCGTGAAGATGCTGCCGCAGGCCGTCCCGGTGAGGAGGATAGCGCTGGTGAATGCGGCCAGGATGATGGTTCGACGCACTGAGAATGCTCCCCGTTGTCAGTTGAGTGCGTCAGCATCACCGATCCGGCCGCGGAGTGTCCAGCTCGGCGGATTCCAGTTTGATCACGTGCTATTCGGCGGCTGCGCTGCGGTCCAGTGCCGGCATGTAGGCGCGCCAGGGGCCGACGTCGTGGCGGTAGCGGCCGGCGAGGACCTCGGCGATCTGTGCGAGGTGGGTGAGGTCGTGTGCCACCCATGCCGCGAGCAGCTGCCCGAGGGTGACGTCGCCGAGCTCGGGGTGGGTGCCGCGGCGGTCCAGGTCGGCCGGTGTGAGGTGCCATGAGGCGAGTTCGGTGAGGCTGGTCCGGCGGGCGGTGTGGAGTTGGTCGACGAGGTCGGCGACGGGTTCGGGTGCGTGCCGCAGCATCGCTTCCCGGTCGAACGGTTCGAATGCGCGTTCGGTGCCGTGGGTGCGGATGAGGTGTGCTCGGGGTACCCAGTTGGTCGCGTCGCCGTGCAGGAGGTGGCCGACGATGTCGTAGGCGCTCCAGGTGCCGGGGCCGTCGTCGCGGTGGACCCATGCGGGTGGCAGGTCGGTGAGCAGGGCTGCGACGACCGCGGGTGTCTTGGAGAGGGTGAGGGTGGCCTCGGACAGATCCATAGGGCCAGGTTAGGCGGGTTGCGGGGCGCGGTCCGCAAGCGTCGGGACAGTCTGCGAACGATTCGGGCCGTGGTTGGTGTCGTTATCGGGGTGTCCCGTTCGTCGTAGGGGTGGATGCACTCGTGGGAGTGTGGTTTTCCGAGCTGGAGGTTGAGATGAAGTACCTGATGCTGGTGTGTGTCGAGGACAAGGGCGCCGTTGTCGAGGCGGGCCGGCCGGCGGGGGTCGCCCCGGTGGAGGTCGACATCGACTCGTGGGTGGAGGAGATGGACGGCCGGGGTGCGCGGCTGATGGGTGACCGGGTCCGGCCGGGCAGCGATGCGACGGTGGTCCGGGTCGTGAACGGTGAGGTGCTGCTGACCGACGGCCCGTACGCGGAGACGAAGGACCTGATCGCGGGGTTCGATGTGATCGAGTGCGCGGATCTGGACGAGGCGATCCAGATCGCGGCGAAGCATCCGATGTCGCGGGGCGGGGTTCTGGAGCTGCGGGCGTTCTGGACGGACTGAGCGGGTCGGCCGGGGGTGTACGACCGACACGGGGCGGTCCGTGCGCCCCCGGCTGAGCGGTCGCAGCGCCGGCGGAGTGGATCTATGCTCGGGTTCATGACGAGCCTGGCTGAGGATCTGCTGCTGCTGGCCTATAACGCCGAGGGTGCGAACTCGGTGGGGCAACCGGGTCTGGACTACGGTCTCGCGGGTGCGCTCCTGGTGGCCCTGACCCTGGAGGGCCGGGTCGACGTGGTGGACAAGCGGGTGGTGGTGCTGGACTCCCGCCCGACGGGTGAGGTGCTCGCCGATGCGGCGCTGGCGGTGATCGCCGCCGATCCGAAGGCCCGCAAGCCCGAGGACTGGATCTCCCGGCTCAGCAAGGGGCTGCGTGAGCGGGTGCTTGCCGGGCTGGTCGAGGCGGGTGTGCTGCGGGCGGAGTCGGATCGGGTGCTGTGGGTGTTCCCGCGTACCCGTTATCCGGCGGCTGTCGGCACGGAGGCGCCGGCCGAGACGCAGGTGCGGTTCGAGCTGGGTGCGGCGCTCGACACGGCGGGTCCGGTGGCGCAGCGGACGGCGGCGCTGATGGCGCTGGTCGAAGCGGTGGGTGCGGTGCGCAGGGTGTTCCCGGACCGCCCGGCGAAGCAGACGAAGGCGCGCGTCGCGGAGATCACGGCCGGGAACTGGGGTGCGGCGGCGGCGAAGAAGGCGATCGAGCAGGTGCAGGCGGCGTTGGCGGCGACGATCGCGATCACGGCCGCTACGTCTGCGGCGACGTCGGCCGGTTCGTGACGGCTCGGTCGTGCCCATCCGTTGCCGGACGGGCACGACCGTCGGGGTTCAGCTGAAGTACCACTTCTGGGTTTGCCAGCCGTAGCAGGTCCACTGCCCGATCGGGGCGAAGTTGTCGATGCGGCCGCCGGTGATCTCCAGGCATTTTCCGCTGTACTCGTTGTAGATCATGCCGGTCGACGGGTTGAGCAGCCAGTGCTGGTTCATGCCGCCGGTGCAGGTGTACTGGACGACGGGTGCGCCGTCGGCGGTGTTCCAGTTGAGCAGGTCCAGGCATTTGCCGCTGTTCTGGTTCATGACCAGGTGGGTGGTGGTGCTGTAGTACCACTTCTGGGTGGCGATGCCGGTGCAGGTGTACTGGCTGATGGGGGCGAGGTTGTCGGTGCGGCTGTAGGGGACCTCCATGCACAGGCCGCTGTAGCGGTTCTGGACGAGGGTCGGCCCGTTGGCGGACGCGGGTGCTGCGAACCCGGTGACGGCGAGCAGGACGGTGCTGAGGGCGAGGGCTGCTCGCCGTAGGCGGTGCTTCATGGGGTGGTGTTCCTTCACTGTCGGCGGTGTGTCAGGTGAGGGGGGCGGTGGGGCCGTCCAGATACATCATCGGGTGGTTATTTCGAGCGGTGTCGCGGGTGCCCCCGTTTCGGGTGATGGCGAGCAGGTTGCCGCTGCGTCGGGAAGGATGGGGCGATGATCGGTGAGCTGAAGACGGTGGTGCTCGATGCGCCCGATATCGCGGCGCTGTCTGCGTTCTATACGGGGTTGGCGGGGTGGACGCAGCGTTACGCCGACGACGAGTGGGTGACGTTGACGACGGATGACGGCTGGCGGGTCGGGTTGCAGGCGGCGCCGGACCTGGTGGCGCCGCGCTGGCCGGATCCGGCGTTTCCGCAGCAGGCGCATCTGGATTTCCGGGTGCCGGATCTGGCGGCGGGGACGGCTTTGGCGGTGGGGTTGGGTGCGACGCTGCTGCGGGAGAACGAGTCGTGGCATACGCTCGCCGATCCGGCCGGTCACCCGTTTGACCTGTGCTTGCGGGCGGAGGATCCGCGTACCACCCTGATGGGGGTGATGCTGGACTGTCCCGATGCGAAGGAGCTGGCGGGGTTTTATGCGGAGCTGCTCGGCAAGCCGGTGACCTTTGCGGGTGACGGGATGGCGATGGTCGGTGACGACGGCGCGCAGCCGGTGCTGTTCCAGCAGGTGGAGGCTTATGCGGCGCCGTCGTGGGCGGATCCGGCGCGCCCGCAGCAGCTGCACCTGGATGTCACGGTCGCCGAGATCGAGGCGGCGGAGCGGGCGGCGCTGGCGATCGGCGCGACGCGGCTGCCGGGTGCGGGTGAGAACTGGCGGGTCTACGCCGACCCGGCCGGCAAGCCCTTCTGCCTGATCTGGACGGAATGAAGCGCGTAGGGGGCCCGTCAGTGGGCCGCTGGCAGGGTGCACGGCGCCGCCGTGTGCGTTGCGTGCACACAAGGCGACGAGCAACGCCGCCAGCGGCCCCCTACAGCCAGCCGGAGCGGCGGAAGGCTCGGTGCAGGGAGTAGGCGCTGACCACCATCAGCAGGAAGACGACCGGGTAGCCGTAGCGCCAGTGGAGTTCGGGCATGTAGTCGAAGTTCATGCCGTAGACCCCGGCGATGGCGGTCTGCGCGGCGGCGATGGCGGCCCAGGACGCGATCTTGCGCATGTCGTTGTTCTGGGTGACGGTGACCTGCGCGAGGTGGGCCTGCAGGATCGAGTTGAGCAGGTCGTCGTAGGACGCGACGCGTTCGACGACGCGCAGCAGGGTGTCGTTGACATCGCGGAAGTAGCGGCGGATCTCCTTGGCGAGCAGGTCCTTGTCCTCGACGATGGCGGCGAGGGGGCGCTGCAGCGGGGCGACGGCGCGCTTGAACTCCATGAGTTCGCGTTTGAGCTGGTAGATGTGGGCGATGCGGTCGCTGGTGACCTGGGAGAAGACGTGTTCCTCGAGAACGTCGAGGTCGGCTTCGAAGCCGTGGGCGACCTCGAGGTAGCTGTCGACGAGGCGGTCGCTGACGGCGTGCGCGACCGACCAGGGTCCGAAACGCAGCAGGTCGGGGCGTTTCTCCAGGTCGGCGCGGACGGTGGCGAGTTCGCCGGGTGCGCCGTGGCGGACGGTGATGACGAAGTGGTCGCCGATGAAGACGAGGACTTCGCCGGTCTCGACCACTTCGGAGGTCTCGGACAGGAACGGGTGGTCGAGGTAGCGGGTGGTGCGCATGACGAAGAGGGTGACGTCGCCGTACCGTTCGATCTTGGGTCGGTGGGAGGCGGTGACGGCTTCCTCGACGGCGAGTTCGTGGAGGCCGAAGACATCGGCGACCTGCTGGAACTCGGCTTGGGTGGGGTCGCGGACGCCGAGCCAGACGAAGCCGTCCTCGCGGGCGGCGGTCCGCAGCGCGGCGCGGAAGTCGGGTTCGTTGGGCAGCCGTCTGCCGTCGACGTAGACGGCGCAGTCGACGAGCCATTCGCCGGCGGGGATGTCGGGGGCGGCGGGGTCGTCGTCGCCGGGCAGGATGCGGGAGACGACGCGGCGCATCGGCTCCGCCCACGCTCCGACGGGCCTGCCTGCGATCCGCCATGCGCCTCGCTCGGCCATCTGCCACCACCTCTCGCGGTTGTCGTCACCTGCCGTGATCATTCCATCGCGGCGATCACCGTCCAACTGCGCTGGTCGGGTGCGGTTCGGCGGGCGGGCGCGGTGCCCGTCCCGCTGCCGGGTGCGGCGGCGGGAGCCCAGCCCCGGCGGTGTGAGAATCTCTCCTGTTAGGGGGCGACCGACACCGGTGTTCCCTGAACGCGGGTGTCGCGGTGCCAGGACCGGACGGCCGGGTGCGGCGTTCCCGCCGCACCCGGCGGTGATCAGCTCGGCTCCTCCGGCGGGCCGGGGACCTCAGGCTCGGTGTCGTTCGCGAGTTCGCGCTCGTGCTCGTGCTCGCGATGCAGGACCAGGGCGACGACGGCGACCCCGGTCAACGCGAGGCACCCCACCGTCAGCCAGACGACGCCGTCGGACGCCGGTGCGTCCAAGAGCCAGTTACCCACCACGGTTGGCACTGTTTCCTCCCACCACCCCGCCAGGAGCGGCCGGTTCGAGGGGGCCGCGTGCCTGCGGAGTCATATGTGTGGGCCTCAATGTAGATGATGGACGCGCGTCGGGTAATGGCACGGTTACCCAGAGGTACCCGGCTCTACAGCCACCCGGATCGGCGGAACGCCCGGTAGAGCCCGACCGCGACCAGGGCCATCAGCGCCATCACCCCGGCGTACCCGTACCGCCAGTGCAGTTCGGGCATGAAGTCGAAGTTCATGCCGTAGACCCCGGCGATCGCCGTCTGGGCGGCCGCGATCGCCGCCCACGCGGCGATCTTGCGCATGTCGTTGTTCTGGTCCACCGAGACCTGCGCCAGCCGGGCCTGCAGGATCGAGTTGAGCAGCTCGTCGTAGGCGGTGATGCGTTCGACCGTCCGCAGCAGGTGGTCGTTGACGTCGCCGAAGTATTTGCGGACCTCCTTGGGCAGCAGCGCCCGGTCCTCGATGATCGCGGCCATCGGCCGCTGTAGCGGCGCCACTGCCCGCTTGAACTCCATCAGCTCGCGTTTGAGCTGGTAGATCTGCGCCGCCCGGCTCGCCGGGGCGTTGCCGAAGACCCGCTCCTCCAGCTCGTCGAGGTCGGTCTCGAACTCCTGCGCGACGACCAGATAGGAGTCGACGAGCCGGTCGCAGACCGCGTGCGCCACCGACCACGGCCCCCACGCCAGCAGGTCGGGGCGCTTCTCCAGATCGGACCGGACCGTCGCCAGGTCGCCGGGCTCGCCGTGGCGGACCGTGATGACGAACCGCTCCCCCAGGAAGATCAGCACCTCGCCGGTCTCGACCACCTCGGAGGTCTCCGTCAGCTGCGCGTGCTCGACATACCGGGTGGTGCGCAGCACGAAGAAGGTCACGTCGCCGAAGCGCTCGATCTTGGGCCGGTGGCGGGTCGTCACCGCCTGCTCCACGGCGAGCTCGTGCAGCCCGTAGCGGTCGGCGACGAGCGAGAACTCGTCGGCGGTCGGGTCGCGGATGCCGAGCCACACGAACCCGTCGTGCTCGGTCGCCACGTCCAGCGCGTCGAGGTAGGTCACCGGCTGCTCCAGCCGCTGCCCGTCGACGTAGACGGCGCACCCGACCAGCCACTGCGAGCTCATCGCCTCATCAGATCACCTGTCACGCCTGGCCGTGCCGATAATCGCGCTCCTCGCACATCGTGCACGGCGATCGCCCGCGCTGCGGTGAGGGTCCCCAGACGGCGGTGCAGGGTGTCGGTGCACCTGCGGTCGGCGCACTGGGCCCAGCCGTGCGTGGCGTCGGGGTTCCACGCGATCGACGACACCGTGATCACGGTGCTCGGCGGCGGCATGGTCGTAGTACTCGACAGGCAGCCGGCGCGACTCGGATCGAGTCGCGCCGGCTGTTGTCACTGACGGCTGGAGTGCTGACGGATCAGCAGTTGTACCAGCCGCTCCAGTTCGGGTTCCAGGTGTTGCAGTAGCGGCTGTCGGTCCCGACGACCTTGATGGTCAGCGGCGAGTCGTCCGCGAGCCACACGCCGTTGATGGCGGTGCCGTTGCCGGCGACCGGTGCCCAGCCGCTCCAGGACGAGTCGCCCGCCCAGCGCTGCCAGATGTTGTAGATGTTGTTCGACGAGGTGGTCCCGACGACGAACGTCTGCCAGCGGCCGTCGCTCCACAGAACGTCCAGGATGTTGGTGCCGTAGCAGACGGCGCCGGTGTAGGCGCCGCGGGTGATCGACACCCCGGAGCAGCTGACGAGGGGTACCCGGCTCTCGCCGTTGGCCCCGGCAACAGTGATCTTGGTTGCGACCACCCGGATCGACGACGGCGGTGCCGCTCGATCCGCGGTGGCGGCGGCCGGTCCGGCGAACACGAGGACGAGTCCGGCGACCGCGGCACAGAGACCTGCGATGCGGCGTGCGTTTACCTTCACGATTTTCCCTCCCGTGAATTGGAAATCGATACGCCCACCTTCGCCCATTTAATTTGCATGCGTCAATGTAAATAAGGTGGATTTAACCCACTGTTCAGTACTGACACCAGGTGTTCCGGGACACCTGGACTTACAGGCGGGCGCCCGCGTCGGCCGTTGACCGGCCACAGGAAATTCGAGCCGGGATCGGCGAAGTCGAACCCGTTGCCGCCATTGCGCCTCGACGTGCTGCGGCCGATCCGGCGGCCCCGCCACCGTTCACACGGGGACGGTGCGGGCAGGGTCGTCGAGGAAGGTCCACTGCCCGCCGGTGACGGTGTCGACGGCCACGCCGAACCGGGTGTACTCGGGTTCGCCTGCCTCGGCCCACCACGCGTGCGCCGACACCACCTCGTCCCAGAGCCGGCGGGTCCCCGCCTGGCGGACCGTGCCGTCGTAGGGGTCGACCGCAGCCCAGGCGTCCGGAGCCAGGAACCACAACTGCTCGAGGTAGCCGGTGTCGTCGTTGATGTCCATGGTCATGCGCATGTCCGGGATGAGCAGGCCGACGGCGGTACGGGCGTGCCCCGACACCACCTCCGGGGCGTCGAGATCGGTACTGCCGACGGTGGCGAGCTCGTCGAAGTCGTCGGGCTCGCCACCGATCACCCGGTCCTGGCTGCGCAGAGTCATGAACCCGGCGGTACCGACGAACCTCCCCGCCGCCGTACGGCTGCCGTCGACGGAGAGCTTGAGCAGCAGCCCGGCCGAGGCGGTCTCCCACGGGGCGACGATCAATCCGCCGGGTCTGGTCTGCTCGACCCAGGCCCGCGGGACGCTGCGGACGGAGCAGGTCGCCTCGACGCGGTCATAGGGCGCGTTCGGCTTGTAGCCCTGCTCGCCGTCACCGGTGACCACCAGGGGCGAGCGCCCGGCCCGGCGCAGATTCTCCCGCGCCCGCGCGGCTACCGGGGCGTCGATCTCGATGCTGGTCGTGTTGCCGTCGCCGATGCGTCGGGCGACCAGGCCGGCGTTCCAGCCGGTACCGGTGCCGATCTCCAGGAAGGACTGCCCATGCCGGAGATCGCAGTGACCGAGCATGGCGAACACCATGCTCGGTTTGGAACTCGACGAGGTGGCTCGACCGCCTTCGTGCTGGGTGACGAACGCCGCGTCGGAGTAGACACCGGCCAGCCAATCGGATTCGGCGACAGCGCGGTTGACCGGGATCGAATCCGCGCCGTTGTCTTCGACCACCCAGCCGACGTCGGGGACGAATAACTCCCGGGGGACCTCATCGAACGCCGCTCGCCACTCTGGAGGGAGCTGGTCGCCGAGCACGGCCGCCAGCTCCTGTCGCGTGCTCACCTACTTACCCCGCTTTCCCTTGCCCGCGTCCGGGTCCACCCACTTGTTCGGGTCGACCTGGTCCTTGCTCTTCCCGCCGTCAACCTGCTGGTTGGGATTGTTCTGGTCATTCGGTTTTTCGTGCTTGGCCATCGCTCGCCGTTTCCCTTCACTGTAGGACCGGAGGATGTGCCAGGTCGGATCTGGCTTCGTGCCGCTGCCTGCTTCAGGATTTGCCAGCGGGTGCCTTGACCGACACCAGCATTGCATTGACATAAAGCTATGCGGCGATGTTCCGCGGCGCGGCGTCTTTGTGGGCGACATTCCGGCGTCATCAGGGGCGTCATTTAGGCGACATCGAGCGTATGGTGATTGCCATGACAGTGACGCCGAACTCGACGCTGAGAGCTGTCCGTATGGGCATGCTGATGAGTCAGGACGACTTCGCCAAAGCCATCCGGGCTGTCGGCGACAGTGCCGGCCAGCCCAACGATGCCAACAAGCGCCTCGTCCAACGCTGGGAAGCCGGACTGATCGTCAGCCCGCGCCCGACGTACGCTCGCGCACTCGAGGCCGTCACCGGGCTTCCGCTCGCATCGCTGGGATTCACCGTCCCGGTTCCCGGCTCGGATCTGACCGACGGCGACGCGACCGTTGCGCCGGTCGCCAACGGCGCGGCTCTCACCGCTGGTTCGACCGGCACGCACCGCAACTACTCCGGCGTGTGGCTGTCCCGCTACGAGTACCAGTCCAGCGGACGCGGAGGAATCTTCACCGGCCTGCACCATGTGGTGATCCTCCAGCACGGCGACCGGCTCACCGTCCGATCCCTGCCGAACGGCTCCTCGAATCCGAACTCGCCACTGACCATGGACCTGACCGTGGACGGCAGTGTCGTCACCGGAACATGGGTGGAGCAGACAGCGGCCGAGGGCTACTACCGCGGCGCTCGCTATCACGGCGCGATCCAGATGCTCGCCGAGCCGACCGGTCGGCGTATCGCCGGTAGGTGGGTCGGCTTCGGCAAGGAGATGGATGTCAACACAGGGCCCTGGGAGCTCGTCTTCTACGACGCCTCCACCAGCAAGGCCACCCTGAACAGCTACAACCGCCCACCGGAAGCCTGAAGCTCAGGTCCCTGCGGCGGAGGCGAGCCAACGCCGCCAGCTCACGTACCTGACGCGCTGCTCCGGGTGCCGGGCGACGTGGAGGATGAACTGCGCGCGTAACCGCACCACCGGATCGTCGGCATCCGACAGGGCCTCGATCCGGTCGGTGAACTGTTCGTCCGCGACGTGTCGGACCAGGCGGGCGAAGAGCCAGTCCTTGCAGCGGTAGGTCCGCTGGAGCGCTGCGATGATCAGGTCGACGATCTGCGGCCGGATCTCCTCAGGCACACCGTCGTCGGCGAGCCGCCCGAGAATCCCCTCCTTCGCTCCCCATCACGACCACCTGTTCGATTCGCGCGCTCCCCACTCGTCCGGGTGCTCCATCTCCCACCGCAGGTAGAGCGCGACATAGGGGGCGTACGGCAGCGGGTATGCGGGGCCGGTCCAGCGGTCGAAGAACGCGTCGTGCGCGCCGAAGATCGTCTGGCCCTCGTGCCAGCGGCGATCGGCCCGGGCCTGGTCCATCTCGGCGGCGAGGTGCGGCTCGGCGGGTGCCGGGGTGCCGGCTTGCGCCCAGACCCGGTTCGACCAATGCAGCGCCTCCGCCGCCGCGGCGAGCAGCGCCTGGTGCCGGGCGAGCGCACGGCGGCGTACGGCCTCGTCGGGCGAGATGAGGTCGTAGGTCCACAGGTAGCTCTCCGGCGGCATCTCGAACACACCGGCAGACTGCCATCCCGGGCGCCGTTCGACGACACCATTTCCGTGCTTGGGGCACCCTGTCGGCGACCACACCAGCCGCCGTCATGAGGAAAATCAATTTTTTGGCGTTGCAATATTGAGAAACTCAAGCTACAAATTAACTATGAGCACCGCGATGCAGGCAAGGAGCCGAGAGTGGACTGGCAGGAGCTGACGGATCTGACGCGGGGGCGGCCGTTCGTCGTCGAGCGGGTCCGCCTCACCGGCAGCGGTGTCGCGGTCGAGGGGCAGTTCGAGCCGCCGCAGCTGGCCCAGCTCAGCGGCGACGACCAGGTCTTCGTCGCCGCGTTCGTCCGGTCGCACGGTTCGATCAAGGAGATGGAGCGGATCTTCGGGGTGAGCTACCCGACGATCAAGGCCCGGCTCAACCGGATCGGCGAGCAGCTGGACTTCGTCGAGACCGACCCGGCGCCCACCGGCGGCGATGTCGTCGAGCGCCTGCGGCGGGGGGAGATCAGCGTCGAGGAGGCGCTGGCCGAGTTGGAGCGGTCGCGATGATGCCGCAGCTGGTGACCTACCGCCAGCGCCGCCGCGACGGCCGCTGGCTGCGGCTGCACGTCCCGGTGATTCCGGTCGTGCTGCTGCTGTCCCCGCTGCTGCTGATCGTCGTGCTGGCCGGGCTGGTCGCCTGCCTCGTCTTCCGGATCAGTCCGGTGGGCGCGCTGCGGGGCGCGGGGCGCTGCTGTGCGCGCTGCCCGGCGCCCGGTTCGAGATCGACGACGGCCAGACGGCCGTGCTGGTGAGCGTCAGATGAGCAGAGAGGGAGTGCAACGACCATGAGCGAGCAGCGGCGCCAGGTCCTGGAGATGCTGGCGGCGGGCAAAATCACCGCAGCTGAGGCGGAGCGGCTGATCAGCGCCCTCGAACGGGAACAGCCCGTGTCGCCGGCGGGAGCGGCGTCGCGCCCGAAGCCCCGGCCCAAGTACCTGCGGGTGGTGGTGAACTCGGAGGACAACCCCGGCGGCGACGGACCGGTCCGGGTCAACATCCGGGTCCCGCTCCAACTGCTGCGCGCCGGGGTGCGGCTCACCAGCCTCGTCCCACCGCAGGCGCTCACCCAGATCAACGCCCAGCTGACCAGGTCCGGGGTCCCGATCGACATCACCCAGCTCAAGCCGCAGCACATCGAGGAGCTCATCGAGCACCTCGACGAGCTCACCGTCGACGTCGACGACCCCGGCACCAAGGTGCAGGTGTTCTGCGAATGAGCACCGATCGGTCCGCCTGGGCCGGCATGGTGCCGGTCGACGACACCGCGCTCTACGTGACCGACACCGGTGGCCCCGGGCGGCCCGTGGTCTACCTCAACGGCGCCTACGCCGACCAGTCGCACTGGAAGCGCGTCATCGCCGATCTGGGCAGCGGCTTCCGGCACATCGCCTACGACGAGCGCGCCCGCGGCCGGTCGAAACGGTCGGCGGACTACTCGTTCGAGGGCAGCATCCGCGGCCTGGACGCGGTGCTGCGGGCCAGGGGCGTGGACCGGCCGCTGCTGGTGGGCTGGTCCTACGGCGGCATCCTGGCCTGGCACTGGGCCGACCGGCACCCGGACCGGGTCCAAGCGGCGGTGATCGTGGACGCCTTCCCGGTCGGGGTGACCGGCGCGGCGGGCCAGGAGCAGATCCGCAAGCTGTTCCGCCGGATGCGGTTCTTCTTCCCGGTCGCCGCCCGCCTGGGCCTGGCCGCGCGGATGACCGCCGCCCAGCACGCCGACGTCAACATCGAGCTCAACGAGATCGCCGCCGCCAGCGTGCCGGTCCTGGAGCGGCTGACCTGCCCGGTGCGGTTCGTCCTGGCCACCGGCGACAGCCTCGGGTCCAAGGGCGGGGAGATGGACCAGGGGCGGGCCACTCTCGAGCCGGTGCTCGCCCGCAACCCGAACCTGACGGTGAGCGCCAGGGTCGCGAGCAACCACAGCAAGATCCTGCGCCACGACTCCCCCGCCGTCGCCCGGACCGTCCGCGAGGTCGCAGCCGAGGTCTCGCTCTGACGGAGGAGGCCCGATGTCAGGGTGTCAGGCAGAAGGGGTGGCCGGCCGGGTCCAGGAGCACCCGCCAGCGTCCGTCGCCGGGCTGACGGTCCGGTCTGGCCGCGCCGAGTTCCAGCGCCAGCGCTTCCATCGCATCGAGGTCGTCGGCGCGGAAATCCAGATGGAGCTGCTGCGGCACGTCCTGACCCGGCCACTGCGGGGGCCGGTATCCGGCAACCCGCTGGAACCCCAGGTCACAGCCGGAGCCGTCCGTCAGGGCGACGAATTCATCCGAACTGAACAGCTCGCTCATCCCGGTCAGCGCACCGTAGAAGCCCGCCAGTGACTGCGGGTCGGCACAGTCCAGGGTCACCCCTCGGAGTTTGGCGCCTGGCACTGGTCGCTCCTTCGTGTCCGCGCGGCTGTCTCCGTGAGCGGCCGCTGCGCGCGATCACCGGCCCACGGCCACACCGTACGCACCACATCCACCGCTGGGGTAGCGGTTTACCGCTACCCCAGCGTCCGCGTTCCGGGACGCGGTGTTCAGAGGCGGGCGCCCGCGTCGGCACCGTTGGCCGGCCACAGGAAGTTCGAGCCGGGAATCGACCCGCTCGCCGTCCGGGCACCGGTGATCGTCGCGGCGTTGGTGCTGGTGAACGACGCGTCGTTCCAGGTGCCGCCGAGGTCCCACGAGTTGCCGCTGCCCGAGGAGTTCGACCCCAGCGACACCGCCGTCCCGTTGCCCGCCGACACGTTCCTGGTCAGGGTGGCGTCCGCGTCGGCGAAGTCGAACCCGTTGCCGCCGTTGCGCCACGACGTGCTGCGCTCGATCACCATCGCACCGGGGTTGGCGTTGTCGATGAACCCGCCGGCCGAGTTGCTCCACGCCATGCTGTTGCGTACGACGTGCGCTGCGGGCAGGTCGACATCGCCGCCGCCGAGCTTGAAGCCGTTGCCGTCGCCGGTGTAGTCGGGGATGTTCCACCGGTTGTAGCCGTTGCCGTAGGCGACGCTCGACTCGATGACGACCGGCGACAGGAACTCCCACGCGTCGAAGCCGTCGTCGGAGTTGTTCCACAGGCGGGCACCGCGCACGACGTTGCCGGTGCCGGAGCCCTCCTTGATGGCGAGCCCGTCGGCGCTCTCGCCGTTCTTGCGAGGGTCGCGGTTGCCGTAGCTGTCGAGGTTGAGGATCTGGTTGTTGCCCGACGCGCCCTGCAGGTGCAGGCCGCTCTCGTAGTTGTCCCGGGTGGTCAGCCGGTCGAAGACGTTGTAGCTGGTGTCGACGCCGAAGATCCCGTAGGCGCCGTGCACGATCTCCAGGCCGATCAGGCGCCAGTACTCGCCCTCGATGTGGATCGCTCCCCGGTCGGCGCGCGGGATGCTGCTGTCGACGGCCCCGGGGGTGTAGGGCAGGTTCTCCCCGTCGAGGACGACCTTCTCCCCGTTGTACGCGGTGATGGTGATCGGGGAGGCTGCGGTGCCGCTCTTGAGGAGCTGGATGTTCGTGGCGAGCAGGTAGGTTCCCCCGCGTACCTGGATGGTGGTTCCGGGTTGGGCGAGCGTGACCGCCCGGTGGACGGTGGCGAGCGGCGCGGCGATGGTCCCCGGGTTGGCGTCGTTGCCGTTGACCGCGACGTAGAGCCCGGCCGCGGGCGGCGACTGGCTCGGCAGCGACGAGGGCGACGCGGACGGCGAGGCCGGTGGGGACACCGACGTGGAGGCCGACGGCGACGGGGTGGTGCCGCCGGTGGTGACGATCACGTCGTCGAAGGACCCGGTGGCGCGGAACGTCTGGACGCCGATGCGGCCGGTCGCCGACTGGCTGGAGCCGGAACCTGCGGCGACGCCGTTGACGAAGCCGCGGATCGTGCCGCCGGACGCCTCCAGGCGCAGTGTGTACCAGGTGCCGGTGGTGACGGTGAGCGGCAGCGAGCCGAGGACGGTGACGGCGCCGCTGCGGACGGCCTGGAGTTCGGCGCGGCCGGTGTTGCGCAGCACGAGCCGGTCGAAGGAGGTGGAGCCGGACGAGCGGGCGACCAGGCCGAGGAAGCGGTCGGCGCCGTCGAAGCCGAGCGGTTTGACGCGGGCTTCGACGGTGTAGTCGGTCCAGGTCGTGGTGCCGGCGAAGAGCCGGGCGAGGTCGCTGTCGACCTTGGACTGGCGCAGCGCCGGGGTGCCGTCGGTGACGACGGACCAGGTGCCGCCGGACTGGGACCAGCCGCTGGAGTTGCCGTCGTTGAAATCGTCGCTGAACAGGGTCGCCGCGGTGGCGCTGGTGCCGAAGGCGAGGACGGCCGTGGCGGCGGCCGCGAGGCAGGCCGCCAGGGCGGCGGCGAGGGGAGCGGTTCGGGGCATCGGGAACCTCCGTGGGGACGGATATCGACGCCAGCCTACGGAAAGCGCTTTCCGCAGAGCAAGGGCTGAGGCATGCAGTTTTGTTGCAGTCAATACCGCCCCGTGTTGACCCCGACGGGTTGACGACAGGCACCCGGCGCCTGCGGAATCGTGGCGGCCATGACTTCCACGAATCGCCGCAGTGCGTTCAAAGTCCTCGGAGTCGCCGCGGCCGGGGCCACGGCAGGCGCGCTCGTCGGAGCCGCACCGGCTCTCGCCGACACCGCCTCCGGCACCATCGAGGTGGACAGCCAGGCACCCACGGGCGACGACGCCAAGCTCGCCGCCGCGATGGCCGCCGCCGCGGCATCGCCCCTGAAGCCGACCATCGTCTTCTCCGCGCGCACCTACACGCTGAACAACACCTACACCTACTTCCCGGGGATGCGCTGGTCCGGGCCGCTCGGCGGCACCGAGAACGAGTTCGGCAACACCTGCGTCGTCAAGGTCAACGGCGCCTACCTCTTCGCCTCGACCGCGGTGCGGGACACCTCGATCCGGGGGATCTGCTTCCAGGGCACCGGCGGCAACGACTTCCACCAGCAGACCGCCGACCTCGGCGGCGGGCCGCTGCACCAGGACGGCAAGTGGCGCGAGGTCGGCTTCAAGGCGTTCCGCTCGGTGATGCAGTCACGGCACCTGCGGTGCTCGATCGAGAAGATGTACTGCAACAACGGCACCGGCACCCAGTTCAAGCTGGGCGGCTCGGACAACTACTACTTCGTCGAGGGCAGCTCCTACATCAGCTCGCCGGTGCTGCCCGCGTCGGCGTACTACTTCCACTTCACGCACATGAGCGAGTCCAGGTTCGGCGAGATCTACATCACGACCGAAACCGCCACGGGGGTACGCGTCGACGGGTCCTACGGCGACCTTCAGTTCCTCGGTACGAAGTTCGACTGCACCGGGCGTACCGGTGCCGACAACTGCCAGGGCGCCCAGATCATCATCACCGGCGGTCAGGGCGTGCACCTGGACCGGTGCTGGTTCTACGGCGGCATGACCAACCCGGCGGCGACCGGCCGCAGCGGTGTCGACAACGGACTGATCTCCATCACCGGCGGCACCGAGCACCTGGTCACGTCGCCGAAGTTCGGATTCGGCCCCTACGGCCCGCCGGCCGGGACGAAGCTGGTCGCCTCCACCGTGCCGACCGAGGTCACCCACCCGCAGGCCATCAGCTTCGGCGGCGCCGCGGTCACCAGGACCGGCGCGTTCAAGGGCGGCTCGGTCTACCTCACCACCGGCGCTCCCGGGTGGACGGTGGTGCCGTAACGGGGCTACGCGGGCGACAGCCGGCGCCGCAGCCAGCCGGTGACGAACTCGTCGAAGCCCGGGGCGCGCTCGCCCGTGCCGAGCCGGACGGCATGGTCGGCCCCGGGGAAGACGACCGTCGTGAAGTCGGGATGGCCGGTCGACGACAGGATCCGCTCCACCGCGCGGACGCTGTCGTCGACCGGGACCAGGACGTCGTCCCCGCCGAAGACCAGCAGCAGCGGGCACCGCAACCGCGCCAGCACCGGCTCCGGGTCGTGGCCGGCGATCCGGGCGAGGAAGGCTATCGACGCCGGGGTGGTGCCGGCGAGCAGCGGGTACCACCCCTCGCCCTGCCAGCGGACCTGGTGGGCGTGCACGGCCGCCGGGTCGGCACCGGGACGCAGCTGCGCGGCGAGCAGCGCCAGTGCGGTCTCGACGGTGTCGGCGCCGAAGCCGTACGCCGGCAGCTGGTGGCGCAGGCGGTACTCCTCCTGGGCGGCCACTCCCACACCGGGGCCGGAGACGGTGACGACGGCGGCGATCCCCTGGTCCGCGGCGGCGGCCAACTGGGCCACCCAGCCGCCCTGGCTGCCGCCGATCAGCGCCACCGGGGCACCGGCCACCGCGGGGTGGCCGCGCAGTGCCCGCACGGCGGCGACCGTCTCCCGGGCCCGGTCGTCGAGGCTCTGCGTCGTCCAGTCGCCGGTCGAGGCACCGGAGCCGGGCTTGTCGTAGGCGAGGCTGGCGAGCCCCGCCGCGGCGAGCCGGACCGGCCAGTCCCCCAGGTCGCGGCCGCCCGGTCCGGAGCCCTCCACGAAGACGACCCCGGGGTGCGGGCCGGGCCAGGGCGGGGTGACGACATCGCCGACGAGGCGGTTGCCCGCACCGGTGAACGCGAGCTCCGCCTTCCCCGGTTGGAAGATCACGAGCCGAGCGGGGTGTGCTCCGGCGGCACGGTCTCGTCGGGGCGGACGGGGCCGGGCGGCGTACCGTCGCCGAACGGGCGCCCGCCCAGCGCTTCGCGCCCGTGCGGCGTGAGCCACCCCGACAGGTCCGGTCCGAGCGGCACGATGCCGGTCGGGTTGATGTCCCGGTGCACCTCGTAGTAGTGCCGCTTGATGTGGTCGAAGTCGACGGTGTCGCCGAACCCGGGCGTCATGAATAGGTCCCGCGCGTACGCCCACAGCACCGGCATCTCGGTGAGCTTGCTCCGGTTGCACTTGAAGTGCCCGTGGTAGACGGCGTCGAACCGGACCAGGGTCGTGAACAGCCGGATGTCGGCCTCGGTGATCGTGTCCCCCACCAGGTACCGCTGCCCGGCCAGCCGCGCCGACAGCTCGTCGAGCCGGGCGAACAGCCGCCGGTAGGACGCGTCGTAGGCCCGCTGCGACCCGGCGAACCCGCACTTGTAGACACCGTTGTTGACATCGGTGAAGACGCCCTTGTTGACCTCGTCGATCTCGGCCCGCAGCGCCTGCGGGTAGAGGTCGGGCGCACCGGGGCGGTGGTGGGCGCGCCACTGCGTCGACAGGTCGATCGTCATCGGGGCGTAGTCGTTGGTGACGACCTGGCCGGTGGTGGTGTCGACGATCGCGGGCACCGTGATGCCGCGCTCGTAGCCGGGGAACCGGGCGAAGTAGGCGTCCTGGATCCGCTCGATGCCGAGCACCGGGTCGACGCCGCCGGGGTCCAGGTCGAAGGTCCAGCTCCGCTTGTCGTGGGTGGGGCCGGTGATGCCCATCGACAGCGCGTCCTCCAGGCCCAGCAGCCGCCGCACGATGACGGCGCGGCTCGCCCAGGGGCAGGCGCGGCTGACGACCAGGCGGTAGCGGCCGGGCTCGACCGGATAGCCGTCGCGGCCGTCCTCGGTGATGCGGGTGGCGATGTAGCGCTGGTCGCGGCTGAACTCACCGCCCGGGTTGACGTAGCTGCCCTGGCTGTCGGCCTCGCTCGTCTCTGCCATGCCACCCATCCTGCCCCACCCGGAGCGCCTCTGCCCACGCCAGGGCTCACGCGAGATCGCGCTGCTTCCGGGAGACAAGCCTCTCACCAGGTACGGGAGGGGACTCTTTCCCGGAAACAACGTGGTCAGCGCCGAGGCGCACGCAGCGGGCGAGCTACGCGGCGGGGGCGTTGCGCTTCGCGGCGAGGCGCTGGGCGTTGGGCCAGCGGACGTCGTGCGCCCAGCCGAGCTTCTCGAAGACCCAGATCAGCCGCGCCGACGGGTCGATCTGGCCGCGCAGCACGCCGTGGCGGGCGCCGGTCGGGTCGGCGTGGTGCGAGTTGTGCCAGCTCTCGCCGAACGACATGATCGCCAGCGGCCAGAAGTTGGTGGCCTTGTCCTTGCTGGCGAAGGGGCGCTCGCCGAAGACGTGGCAGACCGAGTTGACGGCCCAGGTGACGTGGTGCAGCAGCGCCATGCGGACCAGGCCCGCCCAGAAGAACGCGGTCAGCGCGCCGACCCAGCTCCAGGTGATGAGGCCGCCGAGGACCGCGGGGCCGAGCAGTGACACGGCGACCAGCGGCCCGAAGAGCCGCCCGACGACCCGCATGTCACGGTCGGCGAGCAGGTCGGGGGCGAAGCGGGACCGGTTGCTCAGCTCGCGGCGCAGCATCCAGCCGATGTGGGCGTAGCCGAGGCCCTTGAGCACGGCCAGGACGCTGGTGCCGTAGCGCCACGGGGAGTGCGGGTCGCCCTCGCGGTCGGAGAAGGCGTGGTGGCGGCGGTGGTTGGCGACCCACTGGGTGGGTGAGCCCTGCACCGCGAGGGACCCGGCGACGGCGAGGCCGATGCGCAGGGCCCGGTTGGCCTTGAACGAGCCGTGGGTGAGGTAGCGGTGGAAACCGGCGGTGACGCCGAACCCGGAGAGCAGGTAGATGCCGACCGCGATGAGGATGTCCACGAGCGCGAGGCCCCAGCCCCAGGCGAGCGGGATCGCGGCCAGCAGTGCGACGAAGGGCAGCACGACGAAGAGCCACATGGTGACCGCCGCTGCACCTCCCTGCCGGGCGTCCAGGAGCGGCTTGGGGCCGCTGAGCTGGTCGGGCATCGTGGTCACAGCGTTCATGTGGCTCCCGCCGGGTGGGTGTTGCCGGTGCGGGCCTGCCTGTGGCCCGGCACGAGGCTACACGCCGCGCGTGGATATCACCCTGGAACCGCCACGGACGGACCCCTCAGGCCGTACGCGGGCCGAAGGCGCGCCGCAGCAGCAGGTACATCTCGCAGCCGAGGCAGAACCCGAACGCGGCGTTGAGGAAGGCGGCGATCAGCGCGAACGCCGCCGCGACGAACCCGACGACGGGGACGCCGGACAGGAAACCGGCGGCGGCGACGGCCGCGAAGACGAACCCGACGCCCTGGGCGAACCGGACCGGCTCGGACGGCTCGAACTCGGTCGCCTTGGCGAGCCGCGGCGCGACGAGCTTGCGGTAGAGCACGCCGTAGAGCATGGTGCGGGCGCTGATCGCGCCGGCGAGGAAGACGACGGCCTGCGCGGCGGCGAGCCAGCCGCTGCCGGTGAGCAGGATGGCGATGAGGACGACGGTGGTGACGGTGGCCGCGAAGCGCGGGCCGCGAACGTCAAGCTGCATGGAAGGACTCTCTGCGTCAGAGGTCTGCGCTGGGGTGGGGGGAGCGACCGGGCCCGCAGGGCCCGCTGGGACGAGTGAGCGAAGGTGTCAGGCGCAGCGAGGGCGACACAGGCACGACGAGACGCGGCAGTAGTCCACCGCTCGGCGCTTCGTCAGGTTCACGGTCATCAGGCTACGGCCGCGTCCGCGTCCGGCGCCAGTACGGTGCCGATGGCGACCACGAGTTGAGACCTGGTGGGCAGGCCGCTGGCGCGCAGCCGCTCGCGGCCCTGGCCGTCGATGAGCAGCAGGGTCGGGGTCTTCCAGATGTCGAGCTCGCGGACCTCGGCGAGGTGGCTCTCGGCGTCGACCTCGACGTGGGCGACGCCGGGGATCGCCGCGGCGACGTCGGTGCACAGCGCCCGGGTGGCGCGGCACGGCGCGCAGAAGGCGCTGGAGAACTGGACGAGGGTGACCGGGGTGCCGGGCACGAGGCCGAGCCGCTGCCAGACGTCGGGCCAGGCCGGTGCGGCGTCGACCGACGATTCGGTGAGGACGGCGGGGCCGTCGGCGACGGGCAGGGAGTCCGCCGCGCGTGTGCTGCGGAAGGTGCCGTTGCGGCGTTGCCACACCACACCGGCGACGGAGGCGACGGCGAGCGCGGCGATGACGGTGAGGAGGCCGGGGAGCACCCGTCTACGGTAACGCGGGCTGCGGCACGGGGTGCCGGTGCAGGAGGGTGAGGCACGCCGCGGAGACGAGGCAGCAGACCGCGACGCCGGCCATCACCAGGCCGTAGTGCCCGAGGGTGGCGACGGCTGCGGCGGCGACCGGCGTACCGGCCTTGACCAGCTCCAACGGGAGTTGCAGGGTGCCGGTGAGGGTGCCGAAGGCGGCGGTGCCGTAGCGCTCGGTGAGCAGCGCCGGGCGGGTCAGGGTGGAGACGCCGAACCCGAGTCCGAACAGGGCGACGCAGGTCACCGCACCCCAGGTGCTGCCGCCGACGGCGGGCATCGCGGCGATCGCGACCGCCTGCAGGGCGAAGACGGCGGCGGCGACGAGCGCGGTCGGCATACGCCGCCGGAACCCGGTGGTGACGATCCGCCCGGTGACCGAGAGCACCCCGAGGAGCCCGGCGATCGCGGCGGCGAAAGCAGCCGGGTGACCCACGGAGATCAGGAAACTGACCAGGTGGATCGGGACGACGGTGATCGCCACCCCGTTGGCCATGAACGCCGCCGCGAGCAGCCAGAACGCCGGGTCCCGGCGGGCGTCGGCGACGATCCGGGCCCGCTGCTGCGCGGTGACGGGGACGGTGGTCGGGTGGTGTCCGGCGCCGCGCGGCACGACGAGCAGGTGCAGCGGCAGCGTCACCGCGAGCAGCACCACGGCGAGCAGCAGCAGGGCGCGGCGCCAGCCGAACTCCTCGGTCAGCCAGCCGGTGAGCGGGGTGAAGACGGAGGTGGCCAGCCCGGCGACGATCGTCACCGCGAGCAGGGCGCTCGCGTGCCGTTCGGTCGGCAGGTGCCGGACCAGCACCGCGAACGCCGGTCCGTAGAGCGTCATCGCCGACGCGAGGCCGATGAGCGCGAAGACGGCGTACAACTCGGGGATCGAATCGACGCGCGACCAGGCGGCGACCGCGGCGAACGCGATCAGCGCGCCCGCGGTCATCAGCGTGCGGCCGCCGCGGTGGTCCAGCCATTTCCCGACGGGTACGGCGACCGCGGCCATCACCAGCGTCGAGACGGTGACGGCGCCGGTGACCGCGGCCGGGCTGGTGTGCAGGTCGGCGGTGATCGGGGTGAGGAAGACCGCGAAGGCGTAGAAGAGCACGCCGTAGCCGACGGTGGACGAGATCGCGAGCGCGGCGACGAGGCCCCACCGGCTGCGCAACATGATCGTCAGTGTGCCCGAATATCCCGTCGCGGCGCGACCGGGTTACCCCTAGCCTCAGCCGCGTGGATGAGACCGAGTGGGCGCTGGCCCAGACCTGGATCGCGGCGGCCCTCGCCGACCGCGGCACCCCTGCCACCGGCCCGGCCGTCATCGACCGCGACCGCCCGTGGTCGCGGGTGGCGCGGGTGCCCGTCGACGGCGGCGAGGTGTGGTTCAAGCGCAACAACGAGGGCAGCCGCTACGAGGCGGGGCTGATGCGGCTGCTCGCGACGCTGCTGCCGGACCATGTGATCGTGCCGATCGCGGTCGACGTGCCGCGCGGCTGGATGCTGCTGCCCGACGGCGGTCACACGCTGCGGTCGCTCACCGGCGACGTGTTCCACGAGGACCGGTGGGAGGTGCTGCTGCGCCGCTACGCCGAACTGCAGCAGGCGGTCGCCCCGCGCGCCGAGGAGCTGCTCGCGATGGGTGTGCCCGACGTACGTCCGCGGGCGGTCCCGGAGATCTTCGCGCAGCTGCTCGACGACCCGTATGTCGTGGCGAACACGTCGGCGGAGAACCTGGCGGCGCTGCGCGCCTGGGAGCCGCGCCTGGCCGAGCTCGCGGCCCGGCTGGACGCGTCCGGCATCGCGCCCAGCGTGCAGCACGACGACCTGCACACCGGCAACGTCTTCGCCGACGCCGAGGGTGGTCTGCGGTTCTTCGACTTCGGCGACGCGAGTCTCGCCCACCCGTTCGGCACGATGCTGGTGGCGCTGCGGGTGGTGCACCGCGACGCGAAGGTCGAGCACGACGACCCGGTCCTGCACCGCCTGCGCGACCACTACCTCAGCGCCTGGGGCGGCGAGGCGGACCTGCCGGAGCTCCGCCGGATCTGCCAGGACGCGATCGAGGTGACGAAGGTCAGCAAGGCGCTGTCCTACCACCGCTCCCTCATCGACGCCGACGAGCAGGCGCTGACGGAGTACGGCGACGGCATCACCGGCTGGCTGGAGGAACTCCTGGGCCCCGATGTCGTCTCGCGTCCCTGAAATTCGCGTTGATCAAGGGAAGACTCGCCGCGAATCGGGCACCCGGGATGGCGAGTCTTCCCTTGATCAACGCGAATTGGCGAGCGCCGCGACCCGTACCGCATAGAGTGGCGGCTATGGGTGGCAGTGGAGTGGATGACGTGGCGGGGCGAGTACTCGCCGCCGCCGTGGGTGGGACCGAGATCGCCAACATCTACCTCGGGGACCGGCTGGGGCTCTACCGGGTGCTGGCCGACAAGGGGCCGCTCACCAGTGCGGAGCTGGCGCTCGCGGCGGGGTGCGACGAGCGCTATACGCGGGAGTGGCTGCAGGGCCAGGTGGTCTCCGGGTTCGTCGGCACCACCGGCGACGACCTCACCGTCGCCGAGTTCGCGCTCGCCGACGGTGCCCGGGAGGTCTTCGTCGACGAGCTCTCCCCCTCCTACATGGCGCCGCTGGGCACCGCGATGGCCTCCGCCGGGGCGATGCTCCCGGCGCTGCTCGACGCGTTCCGCACCGGTGCGGGCGTCCCCTACTCCGCCTACCCGGCCGGGGTCTCCGCGCAGGCCGCGCTCAACCGGCCCGCGTACGCCAACGATCTGATCCCGACGTGGCTGCCCGCGATCCCCGGGCTCGTCGAGCGCCTGAGCGACGCCGGGCAGCCGGCGGTCGTCGCGGACCTGGGCTGCGGTGCGGGCTGGTCGACGATCGAGATCGCCCGCGCCTACCCGCACACCCGGGTCACCGGATACGACGGGGACCCGGCCTCGATCGAGGAGGCGCTGCGCCACGCCGCCGACGAGGGCCTCGCCGACCGGGTCGCGTTCCACCGCCACGACCTCGCCGAACCGCTCGCGCAGGGCGGTGTCGACGTGGCGTTCATGTTCGAGTGCCTGCACGACATGGGCTACCCGGACCGCGTCCTGCGGACGGCTCGCCGGGCGCTGGGCGACGGCGGTTCGCTGATCGTGATGGACGAGGCGGTCGACGAGACCCTGGTCCCGGCGAGCGACGACATCGTGCAGCGGTTCTTCGCCAACATGAGCCCGCTGTGGTGCCTGCCGCAGGGCCGCGACGCCGCCGACATGGACCCGGTCGGCACGGTGATGCGCCCGGCGAAGCTGCGCCAACTCGCCGAGGCGGCGGGGTTCGCCGGCACCGAGGTCCTCCCGATCGAGCACCCGTTCTTCCGCTTCTACCGCCTCACGACGTAGGAGCGGCCGTCCCGCGCGCTGTCACGTTTTGCAGCAAAGCGTGGCCTCGCGGCGCGAAATGGTCACGCTTTGCAGCAAAGCGTGACAGCGCGGTGGACCGAAACGGCGGACCGAAACGGCGTGTGCCGCGGACCTGGCGAGGGGTCCGCGGCACACGCCGTTCTCACGGGGAGCGTCAGCCGAGCTCGGCGTCATCTCCGTCGAACTTGCGGCGTCGGGCCAGGAACAGCAGCACCACGCCGATGCCGATCGCGAGCAGTCCGCCGCCGGCGATGCCGGTCAGGGCCATACCGGTCACCGGGATCGGTGGCGGGCTCACCGACGGGCTCACCGACGGCGAGACCGGTGGCGGCGGCGGTGCCACCGAGGGCGACGGGGACGGCGGCGGCTCCCGGTCGGCGTTGGTGAAGGTGCAGGTGATGTCCTGCCCGATCAGCGCCGTCAGGACGCTGCCGGGTGTGTCGACCGGGGTCTGCGTACCGGTGAGCAGGCAGACCGGCAGCCCGACCTCGTCGTAGCCGATGGGTCCGGCGAGCTCGTCGAGCGTGTAGGCGAGGTTCGGGATCATCGCCGCGCCCGTCACGGCCGGCTGGCCGTCGCGGCCGCTGATCAGTACCGCGTCCGGGTTGCCGGGCTGCGGTGCCGCCTCCAGGAGCCAGTCGGTGGGGACGGCGGTGCCGCCGTGGGTGTTGTCCACCGTCTTCTTCAGGGTCAGCTTCGCCTTCTGCGCGATGTTCTTCGCCGTGCACTCCGCCTGCTGGCCGAGCTGCACGGTGACGCCGCCGTTGAGGCCGTCGTACTCGGGGCCGAGCGTGCCGTCGCGCAGGCGCAGCACGCAGTGCCACGTGCCGGTCGACGGCGGGTTGATCACCGAGCCGGGTGCGCGTTCCTGCACGTAGCCCGCGACCGCGGTCTCGCCGAGCGCGTAGCGCGAGTTCGCGGTGACGGTGCCGGAGATCCCGGTGGTCCCGGTGATCGCGGGCGTGTTCGACCCCGTCGGGTACGCCATGAGCGTCCACGCGTCCAGCGGGCTCTGCGGCGGCCCGTACGGGTTGACGATCTCCTTGAGCAGCTTCAGCGATGTCGTGCAGACCACGGTGTTGGTGACGGTGTAGGTGTTGGTGCCCGCGGCGAGGGTCTTGGCCCCGAGGTCGCCGCTGGGGGTGTTGGTGCAGCCCGGCGGCAGCAGGTCCTGGTTGACGGTCTCGCCGATGGTGACCGAGTCGCCGGCCTGGTATCCGGCGTAGACCTGCCCCCACGTCGGGACGGTCTGCCCGGTCAGCTCGAGCGCCGACTGGAACTCCGACGGCTGCGCCGGCTCGTTGTAGCTGGTGCCGTTGATGCTCCACACCTTGTTGACCTGCACCGAAGCGGGCGGGATCGTGGTGCGGTTGTAGACGGTGCAGGTGACGATCGCGTTGCGCAGCGCGTCGACGGTGAAGCCGAGCGCGCCGCTGTTGGTGGCGGTGACCGGGTTGCCGTCCGAGGTGCAGGTGGCGTTGTTGCCGCCGACCTGCTCCAGGGTGTGGTCGGGCTGGGCGGTCTCGGTGATGGTGACGGGCAGCGAGGCCGCGCCGCCGAGGGTCGCGGTGAAGCTCACCGCACCGGTGTCGGCGGCGGTGTCGCCGGTGGCCGGGGTAACTCCGCCGGTGGCGGTGCTGAAGGTCCAGCCGCCGGTGGGCAGCGCGTCGGCGATGACCCCGCCGGGCGGGATGACCTTCTTGACGACGCTGATGGTGCCAGCGCACGTACGCAGGGCGATCTCGCGGAAGACCGCGGCGAGCGCGGCGTAGCCGGTCTGCACGTAGTCGACGCCGACGACCGGGCCGGAGATGGCCTGGAGGTTCTGCGCGGAGCCGCTGATGCCGGCGCCGACGCCGACCGCGACGATCTTCGTGCCGAGGGCCTTGATGGCGTTGGCGGAGAAGATGCCGTTCTCGACCTCGCGGAAGCGGGTGTAGTTGCCCGGTCCCTCGGAGTTGGGGCCGTAGAAGGTCGGGTTGCCGTCGGTGAGCATCACGACCGCGTCGTAGGTGCTGGTGGCGGCCGCGATCTGGAAGAGGCCGGAGTCCCAGTTGGTGCCGCCGCCCGCGACGAGCGCGTTGATCGCCGCCTTGACGGTGTCGGCGCCGGCGGCGTCGGGCACCGGTGTCGGGCCGAGCAGGGCGTCGGCGCCGGTGGCGAAGGAGTAGAGGGCGATCTTCGACGGCGTACCGGTGAGGGCGTCGACGAAGCCGTTGGCCGCGTCCTTGACCGACTGCAGGTCCGGGATGATCGAGCCGGAGACGTCGATGAGCAGCGCGATGTTGAGCCCGCACCGGTCCGGCAGGGCCGGGTTGTTGCGGATGTCGGCCCAGGTGTCCTCGCGCGCGAGCGGGTTGGTGTTGCCCGTGCTCGCCTGCGGGAAGTTGTAGCCGACGTTGTTGGAGACGTTGCCGGTGAAGTACCGGTTGTAGACCGTCGAGACGGTGGGTCCGGCGCCGGTGTCGAGGCTCTGCGGCGCGGTGTATCCGGCCGGTGCGGTCCGCTCGATGACCCAGTAGCCCTGCACGTTGTTGCCGGTGCCGCCGGTCCGCCCGGCCACGTCCACGCTGCAGGTGCCGTCGGCGACGGTGGTGCAGGACGCCGCGACCGGGGTGGTTCCCGGCGTCGGCGGCGTGCCCGCGATCCCGGCGTAGAAGTCGAAGGTGGTCCCGGCGAGGCCGCTGACGACCTGCGGTGACGTGCGGTCGGCCGCCTTGTGCATGGTCAGGGTCGTGTTGTTCGGGCCCGGTGCGCCTTCGGAACGAGCGGGTGCCAGCACCGCCGCGAGGCTGCCCGCCGTGAGTAGCGCCGCGCCCAGGGCGGCGAACCGGCGCGCGGCCGGCCGTGCTGAAGTCATCGTTGATCGCTTTCACCATCTGCCCGGATTCGAGTACGAGCAGGTAGTGAGCATTATGACAAGATATGCCCTATATGCCGGTATTAGCACAGTCACGGTGCGTCACGCAGTCTTTTTCGGGTCCGGGCTCTTCCGTCGCATTTGCATGCCCGCGCATCCCGGCCCGTATATTCGCAACCCCACTCACCTGCTCGAACTCCGACGAGGAGGCCACCGGTGATCCTCCCGTCGTTTCTGCGCGACCTCGCGGTGGAGCTGTCGGCCTCGATCGGCGGGCACGCCACCGTCGCGCTCACCGGCACCGAGCTCTACCCGGAGCTGCACGTCACACCCCGGTCGCCGGGCCGGTGCCCGTTCGTCGTCCACGCGCAGGGCGAGTCCGAGCTCACGATCGAGTTCGGGGTGATGTCGCGGCTCGCGGTCGGCGGCGCCGACGCCGAGCAGATGGCGCAGTCCTGCCGGCGGCTCGTCGCCCGCCTGGTCAGCGGCGCCGTCACCGAGACGGTGTGGCGCAAGGGCGGCGTGCCCTACCGGGCCATCGCCACGATCGGCGCAGGCACCGCGGCGGTCACGGTCCGCACCCGGCGCGGCCTGGGTCTGACCAAGCCCGAGCGCATCCGGTACGACCGCTACCGCACCTCGGCACCGTCGGCCGAGGCACCGGCGATCAACGGACGGCACGGCTTCACCCGTCGGATGCAGACCCTGCTCGCCCCGCTCAACGGCGGCGCCACCGTCTCCTGGAGCCTCAACGATCTGGGCGTCTCCTTCGTCGAGGTACGCCCCACCGCACCGGGGCCGTTCCCGTTCAGCGTCGGCTGGAGCGAGCACGAGGTCGTCGTCGGCCTCGGCCCGGAGCTGCGCGTCGAACTCGGCCCGCCCGGCACCGACGACGAGGTGGCGGCCCGGCTCGTCCGGTCGCTGCTCGCCGGCGCCGTCACCGAGACCGAGGACGACGACCGCCGGGTGGTCGCGATCGCCCTGGACGGCGGTACCGTCTGGACGCAGGCCGCCACCGCCCGCGGCTCCGCCCGGGTGCACCCCGGCGAGACCAAGCACTTCCCGCCCTTCACCCCGAAGCCGCCGGCACCGGGGCACTGACCGCGGTCCGCGCCAGGCCACAACCCAAGATCGCCGCAACTCTTGAAGAGTTGGTCCTAACGGGTTTTAGGACCAACTCTTCAAGAGTTGCGGCGATCTTGGGGTCGGTCCTAGGCGCCGTCAGGGCTTGGTCAGGTCGCGGAACATGATGAGCAGGTCGACGTACCCGAGGGTGGCGTGGCGGTAGGCGCCGGGCGAGGTGCCGACGACCTCGAACCCCATCGACCGCCACAGTGCCACCGCCCGGGTGTTGGTGCTGACCACCGCGTTGAACTGCATCGACCGGAACCCGAGCTCGCGGGCCCGCTCGATGATCCGCTCGGCGAGCGCCCGCCCGACGCCCCGGCCGCCGGCGGACGCGGGCACC
Organism: Allocatelliglobosispora scoriae; assembly: GCF_014204945.1. NCBI lineage: Bacteria > Bacillati > Actinomycetota > Actinomycetes > Micromonosporales > Micromonosporaceae > Allocatelliglobosispora > Allocatelliglobosispora scoriae. Next base: position 419,550 of record NZ_JACHMN010000001.1, on the reverse strand, counting down.
ATGAAGCTCGCGTTGGCGACGTGGTCGCCGAGCGTCGGGTAGTTCGGCCGCAGCATCGCGGTGCCGATGACGGTGCCGTCGTCGTCGGTGGCGACCCAGACCTCGGCGGGTGCGGGCAGCATCCACGCGGTTCGCCCCGCAGCCTCGTCCATCGTCGGCGACCAGGTGTATGTCTCCCCGGTGGCCACGACCTCCCGCACGATGGGCCAGATCCCGGCCCAGTCCTCATTGCTCGCCTGCCTGAACTTCATGCCGGCATCGTGACCCGCCGTCGCACCGGCGGGCAACACGATTCGGGTCAGCGGTGGTCGGCGGCGTGGTGCCGGCGCAGGATGTCGTCGCCGAAGTCGCTCGCCGGGCGCCGGAGCACGGTGTGCGCGTGGTTGCCGTCGTCGCTGGTGTTGTCGTACTCGATGAGCAGGTCCTCGCCCTGGATCCGGTAGTAGTGGCGCCGTCCGGGGTCGGGGGATCCGGCCCAGGCGAAGTGCAGCGGCCCGGTCAGGCGCTGCGACTCGGCGCGGGCTAGCTCGTCGGGGAGCCGGTCGAGGTAGAGGGCGACGAGCTCGTCGAGCAGCCCCCGGGCGGTGAGCGGCAGGTCGGTGGCGGGCATCCCGAGCGGCTGGATCCAGGCCTCGGCGCGGGCGCTGGTGCCGCTGACGATGTCGAAGGGTGCCTCGTCGGCGATGATCACCGCGGCCCGGTGCGCGGGGCTGAGCGCGGTGAGCAGCTCGCGCGCCATGTCCTCCTCGGGCGCCAGGGGCCGGGAGACCGCCCGGCCCCGGTAGCCGACGCGGGCCGGGTTGGCGCCGAGGAAGACCGGCGACGGGGAGATCCGGTCCCCGGCGACGGTCATGGTGACCGAGATGTGGTGCCCCTCGAAGCGCCAGGCCCAGCGGTCGTCGGCGGGGTGGCCGAAGACCGCGATCCAGTAGTCGTCGCTGTGGCGGCCCCGGCCCCAGCCCTCCCTGCGGTCGAGCACCTCCTCCAGCGCGGTGACGGCCATGACCTGGGCGTACGCGTGTGGGCTGAGCGCGGTCGCGAGGAGCCGGTGCACGGCTTTGCGGGCGGGGGCGGGGATCTCGGCGAGGCTGACGCCGGGTCGGGGGCGGGGGCGGTACTCGATCCAGCGGCGGGCTTCGTCGTCGGCGAATCTGCGCGTGGCCCGGGCCAGCAACTCCTCGTCGAGGGTGGTCAACAGGTGGCTGGCGGCGGCACGCATCAGCACAGGCAAGGTGTCGGTCACCTGAACTTTATAGACCTCCCGCGCACAGGTGTAATACAGGACACACTTGAGCGCTCGCTCAAATGCCCTTTAAGCTCTCGCTTTAAGCGACCGCTCAAACAAGGGGAGACCAGCATGACCACGCCACTGACGCCCGACTTCACGCCGCCACCGCCGCCCGAGTCGCCTCAACCGCTTTCCAGCAGCCGCGCCCGGATGATCCTCTGCGGAGGCATCGTCGCCGTCGCCGTGCTCGCCTTCATCGCCGCCGTCGAGACCGGCGCCCGGGACTCGGCGCTGCTCTTCGTCGGGCTGCCCACCGTCATCGCGCTCGCCGTCGCCGCCGCCAAGCCCGCCCGCAGCCTGCACGGCACCGTCTTCAAGGCGATCACGATCTGCCTCATGCTCTCCGCGGTGTGGCTGCACGAGGGCGCGATCTGCGTCGTCTTCGCCGCTCCCCTCGTCTAGGGCGTCGGCCACGGCATCACCGCCATCGTCCAGGCCGCGCAGAAGCGCACCGGCACCTACGCGCTCATCCCGCTGATCCTGCTCAGCAGCATCGAGGGCACCACCCCCGAGATGCGGATCGAACCCGTGCAGACCGTCACCGTCACCCGCGCCGTCGCCGCCGCACCCGACACCGTCGCCGCCCGCATCGCGAAGGGACCGGTCCCCCGCGAGCCGCGCCCGCTGCTGCTGCGCCTGGGCATCCCGCTGCCCGCCACCGTCTCGGGGATCTCGCTCACCCCCGGCGCCCGGTGGACCTTCTGCTACCACGGCGACGCGCACGGCGACGGCGGCCAGATCACCGCCGAGGTCGCCGAGTCCGCCCCCGGCCGGGTCGCCTTCCGCGTCGTCGGCGACACCACCATCACCGCCCGCTGGCTCGCACTCCAGCACGCCGACCTCACCTGGCACCCCGGCACCGGCGGCGGCACCGAGGTCACCATGTCGATGACGTTCCGCCGCGGTCTCGACCCGGTCTGGTATTTCGGCCCCGTCGAGAACGCCTTCGTCACCGCCGCCGCCGAGCACCTGCTCGACACCCTGGACGTGTCGTGACCGCCGTCGGCTGGCTGCGCTACGCCGTGCTCCTCGCCCCGCTGGCCCTGCTCGCGGTCGCGGGGCTGCTCGGTGGGCGTACCCCCCAGGATCGTCGGCGGGAGTGGGGCGCGGCGCTGCTCGCGGGCGCTGCCGCGGCCATCGGCCTGGCCGCGCTGCATCATCTCGCCCTGGTCTTCGGCTGGTGGCGTTACGCGGCGGTCGAGGGCTCGATCTGGGGCCTGCCCGTCGACCTGTGGCTGGGCTGGTCGGTGCTGTGGGGCGCGGTGCCCGTCTTCGTCCGGCGGGTGCCGGTGCCGGTCCTGCTCGCGGTGCTGGCCTGGGTCGACGTGCTGGCGATGCCGCGCCTGTCGCCGCTCGTCGTGCTCGGCGACCGGTGGCTGCTCGGCGAGGCGGCCGGGCTGGCCCTCGTGGCGCTGCCGGTGCTGCTGCTCGGCCGCTGGACCGTGACCCGCCGCCGGCTCGCCGCCCGCGCCACGCTGCAGGTCGCCGTCTTCGGTGGGCTGTCGATGTGGCTGCTGCCGACCGTCGCGATCACCCTCGGCGACGGCTCCTGGGACCATCTGCTCGCCCTGCCCGCGCCGTGGCTCGCGGTGATCGCGCAGGTCGCGCTCCTGCTCGCCCTGCCGGGCCTGTCGGCGGTACGCGAATTCGCCACCCGTGGCGGCGGCACCCCGTTCCCGTGGGACCCGCCGCAGCGGCTCGTCACGACCGGCCCCTACGCCTACGTCGCGAACCCGATGCAGCTGTCCTGCTCGGCGTCCACACTGCTCATCGCCGCCCTGACCCACAGCCTGTCCACGGTGGGCGCCGCCGCCATGACCGTCGCGTTCTCCGTCGCGATCGCCGCCGTCCACGAGCGCGACGACCTCACCGTCCGGCTCGGCGCGCCGTGGCTCGCCTATCGCGAGCACGTCCGCGACTGGCTGCCGCGCACGACACCGCACGTCACGGCCGAGGCGACACTGTTCCTGGCCCGCGCGTGTGATCCCTGCGACCAGACGCGGGTCTTCGTCGAGGGCCGACACCCGGTGGGCCTGCGGATCGCGGCTGCCGAGTCCTACCCCCCTGGTGCTGCACCGCGCCCGGTATGTCGGCCACGACGGCCACACCGCCGACGGGGTCGCCGCCGTCGGCCGTGGACTCGAGCACGCGGGCCTGGCCTGGGCGATCGCGGCGTGGCTGCTGCGCCTTCCGGTGCTCGGCGCCGTCGCGCAACTCCTCGTCGACGCCCTGGGGCAGGGGGTCACCACCCCCGGAAGCTGTGCGGAGCGCGCCGCGCTGCCTGGACTGAGGAGCCCGGGAGCTGTGCGGAGCGCGCCGCGCTGCCTGGACTGAGGAGCGAAGCGACGAGGGAAGGCAGCGCATAGAGGCGCGCGGAGCGCAGCGACCCAGAAATACAGCGACGAGGGAAGGCAGTGCACAGGGGCGCGCGGAGCGCAGCGACCCAGCAACAGGTGAAGCGGGCCACTCAGTAATCTGTGCCGGGTGTCGGTGCTGAAAGTGTCGGCACCCTCTGGTAGACACTGCTGTGTCAAACATATGTTCGGGCACAACCACCGTAGGGAAGCGAGGGAGCGACGATGGCAGGTCTATCAGCGCCGCAGATAGAGCAGATTCAGGAGACCCTCGCGGCCGGGAAACGGCCACGGGTGATGTTCACCGAGGCGGCGGGGCAGATCGCGGGTCAGATCGGGCAGGTCATCCAGCTCGACGACCCCGCGGTCCACGACGAATGGATCCTGGTCAAGTTCGGCGGCGACGCGCTGCCGTTCGCGCCCAGCGACCTCACGCTGCCGCCCAAGGGTGCACCCAAGCCTGCGGCGGTGCGCAAGGCCGAGCCCGTCGAGGCACCGGTCGAGACCGCACCCGAACCTGAATTCATCCTCGATAAGCCCATTGCCCGTCAGGAGCGTTCCGTGCAGCCAGAGTCCCCAGTGGAGCCCGCACCGCAGGCCACCCCGGCCCCCCGCAAGCCGGCCGGCAAGACCGCCAAGGTGAAGGCTCCCCCCGGGCTGACCGTGACCATCGCCTACACCGAGGGCGAGTGGACGGTCGGCGCGATCCAGGGCACGAAGGCGCTCGCCAAGCCCTATGTCATCAAGCCCGCCGAGGCGCTGCAGATGGTGAGCCTGCTCGACGTTCCCGGTGTGCAGGAGGCCGTGGAGCAGATCCTGTCCAGCGAGCGCGCCGAGGCCCAGGCCCACGCCGAGCGGCTGCGTGCCGAGCTCGCGGAGCTCGAGGTCAAGCTCGCCGAGCTCGGCTGACGGGCTGACCCGCCGGGGGCGGCGCAGACCTTCCCCTGCCGTTTTCGACTGATGCCCGCCCGGCAGCGCGACGAGCGTTGCCGGGCGGGCATCACATTGCTCTCAACCTCGGCGTGCGGGCGAAGCCTCGCGCACGACCGGGATCAGTACCAGGAGTAGCCCCAGCCGCCGGTCGCACGGCCGCCGTAACCAGGGCATTCGGCCTTGTTGTAACCGTTGCGGAATCCGGGGCTGGAGGCGTTGCCGGTGTTGCAGTAGATCTCGACCTGCACGTAGTAGCCGCTGTTGCACTGAACGTGGCGCCGCGCGCCGCCACCGGGCCCGGACGTGTCGCTCCAGGTGGTGTACCCGGGGCAGTTGGCGTTCGGGGTGATGACGCTGGCGGCCTGGGCCGGTGCGGCGATGCCGCTCACCGCCATGGCCGCGCCGGCCGTCGCGATCGTGGCGAGCCGGGCGAGAGTTCGACGAGAACTCATGGTGAAACCTCCGGTAAGGGTCGACCCAGTCGGCCGGAGCGCCGGATCGCAAAGGAACCCGTTGCCGACCCCGGCCGATGGGAGGGCTGATGCCGTCGAGCCTGTCGGGGACGCGGAGCCTCCGGCAAGGAGATCGGCTGTCCGGGACAGGGCTCGCGATGTCCGGACTGGTCATGCCACGGACGTCCGCCAAACCCGGACAGGGTCGAGGGGCGCTGATCGCGAAACATGTCATGCAGCCGACATAATTTCATCGACGATTGACTATCGTTTCTGCCTATGGGGGATTTGGATCCTGTGGAGCTCCATCCGGAGCGAGCAGATTCCACGGCAGAATTCGTCGACCTGTTGGGCCGGCTCCGGCACCGGAGCGGACGTACCTACCGGGAGTTGGAGCGCCGCGCCGCCGAGCGCGGCGACCTCCTGCCCCGCAGTACGATCGCCGATGTCCTGCGGCGTTCGGCGTTGCCGCGGGAGGATCTTCTCGCCGCGTTCATCCGGGCCTGCGGGGCCGAGGACGAGTTGAAGCGGTGGATGGCGGCACGCGATCGGCTCGCCGACGCCCAGGGCGAAGGCGGCGAAGGCGCGGACGCGCAGGCTGCGTCCCACCGGATCGGCGAGGACGCGAACGTGGCAGCCGAGCCGAACGCCGACGACACCTCCGCCCACGCCGTTCGGGGCCGACGGGACGGCCGGCCGCCCGAGCCCGCTGCACCGACGGCGGCGGCGCCCCCGCGAGCGGGATTCGGCGCGGCCTTCGGCGCCGTCCTCCTGGTCGGGCTCGTTCTCATCCTGCTGGTCACCCGTGGCGACTCGCCACCATCGGTCGTGAGCGGACCCGTCGACGATGCCGCGGTCGGACCTGGTTCGACGCACTGCACGTCGACCAACCCGTGGGGAAGTCTCTGCATCCGCGTCACCCGAGCCGCCAACACGGCCTCGCAGATCGAGGGGTCCGTAGAGACCACGACACCCCATTGCAGCATGGCGCTGATGGTGAGCGGAACCTCTCCCGACGGAAGGTGGTACGGCAGCGCCAAACGCACGCCGTGTGGTGTCGTCGCGAACGGCGTCTACGTCCATACGTACGTGTGGAAGCACGATTCCGGACTCGTCCTCAAGCCCGGCACGAGGCTGTGCGTGCAGGCCGGTGTGTTCACCGGCAACGAGCCCAACCCCACCGACTGGAGTCGTAGCAAGGCGTGCGTCTGGATCAGCGGGTGATGCCGCCGGTCACCCGGCCATCGGCAGGCGGAAGTCGTAGGTCTTCTCCCACCGCTGGCCGGACACGACCGTGATGGTGCCGGTCTTCAAGCCGTACGTCACCGACCAGCGGGTGTGCGACTGGACCACGTCGTGCAGCAGTCCCAGCGCCGCGGTGGCGTCGAGCTTGCCGCCGGTCGCCGTCAGCTTCCCCGATGCCACCCGGTAGCGCTCGTCGCGCTGGCGGGTGGCATCGTTGGCTCCGGCGAGCTGGATGTTGGTGAGCACCTGCCACGGCGGGGTGCCGCGCTCGACGGTCATCGCGCCGTTGACGAACTCCACGACGGCGGAGCGGCCGGTCGCGTCGGCGATCAGGTAGTGCAGCGCCGGTCCGCCGTCGAAGTCGAGGTTGTAGCTGCCCATCAGGGTCAGCGCCTCCTCGACGGTGGCGGCGTGGTCGAGGAGCAGCCGCAGGATCCGGACGCTGCCGACGGTGCGTTTGCGCGGGTTGGCCATGGCGTTGCCGAGGTCGTCGGCGGCGAGGCCCACGGCGAGGCCGCGCTCGTTCATCCCGTCGAAGGGCAGCAGCGGGGCGTTGAGCAGCTTGCGCTTGTCGGCCTCGGTGGTGAGGGTGCTGACGCCGAGGTAGGAGATGTCGACGATCGAGAACGACGCGTAGCCGTCCGGCGGGTCGGTGTGCAGGACCAGCGCCGGGTTGGGGTCCCAGTCGAAGTTGCGCGCGAAGAGCGGGTTCTGCGGGTCGCCGGCCGCGACGAAGAGCGAGCAGCCGAAGGGCGTGGCGGTCGGGCCGGGCCCAGGGATGCCGGAGAGCTCGTCGTAGTCGCCGGTGTAGGTCATCTCGTAGAGCGGCAGCTTGTCGATCTGCTTGAGGCTGGCGAGGGTGGCCTCGGCTTCGGCGGGGGTCTGCCGGGACGCCGACGCGGTCCCGGTCGACGCCGTGCCGCTCGGGCCGGCGTCGACCTCCGACGGCTCTGAGCAGCCGGCCACGCCGAGCGTGACGACGGCGGCCAACGCGATGATCCTCCTGGCGACAGTACCCATCGACCAACTATATGCCTCGATGGGCCCGATGGATCTACGCCGGGTAGCAGTCCTGGTTGGCGAGCATCAGCGACAGCTCGACCACCTTGTCGTCGGACATCATGATGATCTTGTATTCGGCTTTCGGGTTACCGGGCACCGGGGTCACCTCGTATTGGCCGTCCTTATGCAGCCCCGGGTAGGCCTTGACCACGTCGGCGCGGGTCGAGCCGAGGCCGATCCCCTCGACGGTCCGGATGCCGGCGGGCACGCCGATGACCGCGACGCCCAGGTTCTCCGAGATCAGCACGCTGCCGCCCTGAGGCTTGCGGATCCAGCTCTTCAACGTGCACGCCCCGTAGGGGAAGGAGCCGAAGTTGCCGGCCACACCGGTCGCGTCGGCCTGGTCCTTGGTCATGCCGAGCATGAGCGTGCCGAGCCCCGCAGGCCCGAGGACCGGCGGCACCGTGGAGGCCGACGGGCTCGGCGCGGCGGCGGCCGGTGCCGGAGCTCCGTCCTGCCCGCAGCCCGCAGCCGTCACGGCCGACACCACCAGCAGCGCGCTCACGGCGGCAACCTGGAAACCCCTGATCATCGACACTCCCTCGGATGTGCGCGCCGAGGAAGGGCGGCGAGCCGTGCCAGCCTCCTACCCGGACGCGACACCCGTCAAGGCACAAGATCGTCACGCCAGCAGGCAGGCGACCGGGAAGATGAGGAACTCCAGGTAGAACAGCTTCCAGATGAACATGTAGTAGCGCACCACGGCCGCGGAGTCCTCGGCGTCGACCCGGGCGGCGGCGAGCCAGACCGCGGCGAGCCCCAGCACGTGCGCGGCGATCAGCACCGCCGCGTTGACCCCGTCGATGCCGATCAGGGCGGCGGCGATGACACCGGTGTAGCAGGCGGTGAGCACGATCTGGCACAGCAGCAGGGTCCTGGCCGGGCCGATGCGCAGCACCACGGTGGAGATCCGGTGCCGCCGGTCGCCCTCGACGTCGGGGATGTCCTTCATGACGGCGATGACGACGGCGAAGCCGAGCATGAACCCGACCAGCAGCAGCACGTAGCCGGGCAGTTGCGGGGTGCCGGTGAGCGCCGTGGAGTAGGTCAGGTAGACGCCGATGTTGGCCACGACCGCCCGGGCCAGCACGATCGACGCGGCGGCGAAGAGCGGGTATCGCTTGAGCCGGATCGGCGGCAGCGAATAGCAGGTGCCGATGACGAAGACGATCGCTATCGCCGCGAGCAGCCAGCCGCCGTGCAGGGCGGCGAGCACGAGCGATCCGAGTCCGGTGGCGGCGACGAGTCCGGTGGCGACGCCGCGGCCCATGCTCCCGGCGGCGAGCGGCAGGTAGGGCTTGCTGATCCGGTCGATCTCGACGTCGGTGATCTGGTTGAGCCCGACGATGTAGACGTTGACGGCGATGCTGGCGATGAGCACGAGGACCCACAGCGACCAGCTCGTACGCTGGGCCGTATGCGCGGCGAGCACGTAGAGCGCGCAGACGGCGAGGACTGTCCCGATGATCGTGTGTGGCCTGCTGAACTCCCATAGCGTGCGAAGTCGCGGCGCCGCTGCCTGCGTCACGGTGGCAACGTAGCACCTGCTCCTGACAGGTGCTCCCACTTCTGTGCGACACCGCCCGGTAACCATCTGGCATAGACATTGATGTATCGATAGGGTGCGGTGATGACACGATCACTTCGGACCGCCGGGCTCGTCGCGACAGCGGCGCTGCTGGCCGCCGCCGGGCTCGTCCCCGCCTCCCCCGCCCACGCCGCCGCGCTGACGGTCGACGTCTCCTGCGAGTCGCTCGGCCACTACGCGGTGCTCTGCGAGCGCACCATCGCCGGCGGCGTCGCGCCCTTCAAGACCCGCTGGTACTACAACGGCAACTACTTCGCCGGCCAGGACGACAAGGCCTTCACCAGCTGGTCCTGCACCCTGAGCGGCCCCAACTCCTACAAGGCGACCGTCACCGACGCGGTCGGCGCCTCGGCCACCGACACCAGCGGCGTCGGCTGCCGCAGCGGCAACCCGTAACGCGCCCCCCTGGCTTGCGCTTGATCGCGCAGAAAGCCGGAAACAGGCTCCTCCGAGGCGGGAGACAGGGCGAGTTTCCGGCTTTCAACGCGATCAAGCCCCGCAGGCGCCGCGCTCAGGCGCGGGCGCGCGCACTCGGGCGCCGCACCCGCCCCGCCAGCACCGACGCCGGTGCGGCGAGGATCCAGACGTACTGGGCGGCCGACGGGCTGGCGAACGCCACCGGGATCGACAGGGCGAAAGGCGCCAGCGCCACCGCCGCCCCGGTGATCATCCGGCGTCCGGTCCCGGCGGGCAGGTCGTCGCGCCACAGCCCGTCGCGCTGCGCAGTGACCACCAGCAGCGTGTAGACCGCGCCCCAGCTCAGCATCACCACCGCGTAGAAGACCACCCCGAACGCGGTGTCGGGGCCGCCGAGGACCTTCGTCGCGAACGGCACGACCACCACGACGAGCAGGCACGCCAGGTTGACCACGAGCAGCCGGCCGCTGGCCCGGTCCACCCGCTGGAAGAACCGGTGGTGCTGGAACCAGAACAGCCCGATCACCGCGAAGCTGATCAGGAACGGCACGTACTCGTCGCCGAGGTGCTCGGTGAACGAGTGCCACAGCTGCGAACTCGTGTCGCCCTGCGGGACCGGCAGCTCGATCGCGAGCAGCGTCATCGCGATCGCGATCACCGCGTCGGAGAAGTAGACGGTCCGCTCCAGGCTGAGCCGGACCAGGGGTCGGTCTTCGGTGTCGGTCACGGCGCCATTATCGCCACGTGATATCCATATGCGGCTCTGGAAACGCCATTTTCCGCAGCAGTGCTCCTATGTGGAGGACACGTGAGAAGGATTCTCGCCGCCGGCATCGTCGCCGCGCTCGTGACTGTCACCCCCGCGACCGGCGCCGCGGCCCCGGCGGGCCCGTCCCCCGCCGCCCGCGCCGCGCAGGCCGTCGGGGCCGACCCGGCCGATCTGCGCTCATCCGACTTCGACGGGTACGCCGTCAGCCGCACCGTCACCGACCCCGACGGTGCCCGGCACACCCGCTATACGCCCTCCCCTGAAATTCGCGTTGATCAAGGGAAGACTCGCCATCCGGGGTGTCCGATTCGCGGCGAGTCTTCCCTTGATCAACGCGAATTCGGCGGCGGGTCGTTGATGATCTTATGTGACACGCGGTACCGTGTCGGTATGACAGAGGAGCATCGGCGGCGGATGACGATCAGCTTCCCGGCGGATGTGGCCGAGATCCTCGAGGGCGTGCCCAACGCCTCGGCATACATCACGGCCGCCGTGCGGCGGCAGGCCAAGCTGGGCCGGTTGCACGAGGTGCTCGGCCGGCGCGGCATCACCGTCACGCCCGAGGGCGTCGCCCGCGCCGGTGACCGGCTGCGCGCCGCCGAGGGCCTGCGCCGGGCCGCGGCCGAGTGACGATCCGGCTGGTCCTGGACACGTCCGCGCTCACCGCCTACCTCGCCGACGACCTGCGGGCGATGGAGATCGCCGAGCTGCTCGTGACCGTCGCCGAGGACGACGGCATCACCGCGTTCCCCGCGCTCTGCGTCATCGAGGCCTACCGCACCGCCACCCCCGAGCAGCGGCGGCGCCTGTCCGACCTCGCGGCCGACGACGACGGCCACACGGTGATGCTGCCGGTGCTCGCCGCCGACGTCCCGGCCGTCGCGGAGCTGCGGCTCGGCCTGACGCTCGACCGGGCCCAGGCCGCCGCAGAAGCGCTCAAGCACGGCGTCGTCCTGGGCACCTACGACCCCCGGGGGTACGCCGCCAGCACCTTCCCCGCCGACAGCATCCTGGAGCTGTGAACCGACCGTTTCACTTCTCGTAGTAGATGTCGGCCGCCTCGTCCACCTTCGACTTCGGCGGGGCCTTGATCCCGAGCTTCGTGCCGTGGCCGCTCAGGTCGGTCGTCATCGTCAGCGCCGGACCCTTGGCCGCCTGCACCTCGATGGTGATCGAGGTGACCCACCCCTGCGCGTTGGTCGTGGCGGTGAAGTCCGCGGAGTAGACGCCCAGCGAAACGATGCTCGGCGCGCCCAGCGGGATGAAGGGCTTCAGCCCGCTGGTGGCCGGGCTGAACGTGCCCTTGTACGCGTTCGGGCCGCTCTGCTGCACCGTCCCGATCATCGAGGTGAACTTCACCAGGCCGGTCGGGTCCGCCATGTCGAACCAGACGAGGCTGTCGGGCTTGACCCGGCTGAGGTCCAGGTGCACCCACGTCTTGTCGGCCAGTGCCCGGGCGTAGCTGTTCGCGCCGACCACGATCCGCTGGTCGGTCTCGGTCTTCTTGCCGTCGTTGCTCTTCGTCGTCGACTCGAACAGCCGCGCCACCGGGTCGAACGCGCCGGTCGCCTGCACGCTGGCACCGTCGGGCAGGTCGCCGCGCACCGCGTACCGGTAGGGGGCGCCGTTGGTCCGCCGCAGTGCCTGCAGGAACTCCTCCTGCGCCGGGTTCGGCGTGGGCGAGGTGGTCGGCACGCCCGGGTGCGGCAGCGACCGGGCGGGCTCCGGTTCGTCGGCGACGCATCCGCCGGTGCCGAGCAGCACGCCGACAAGACCCAGTGCGAGCAGGACGTTTCCCCGTGCAGCCATGTGTCGCAGACCCCCGTCGCCACCGCCCACCACCCGGCGGACGACGCCACGATAGCCGACGCGATCCGGGTGGCGCTGCCCTGCAACGTCGCGACGCCCGGTGACGGGCGTCGATGGCGTCGTCCAGGGTGGACGACGGCCTGGCTGCCGCCGGGATGCCGCGGCTCAGCGGCAGACGCCCTCGATCGTCTGCTCGAATTCCGGGAACTCCGCCCGGGCCGCCGCGATGACCTCGTGACCGCTCCGACGAGCGTGCGGCGCGTAACGCGAGGCGATCCCGGTCAGCCGCTCGTCGGGCTCGGCGGCCCGCGACGGGTAGGCGACCGCCTCGTAGGGCCCGAAGCCGTCCGCGAGCAGCCACAGGTAGTCGTCGAGGTCGCGGGCGACGACCCCGGTCTCGCCCTCCGACCCGAGGAACACCACCGGCTGCCGCTCCACCGGCGCACCGGCCCGGACCAGCCAGAACGCGGCCTGCCCGCCGGTGCCGTCCATCCCGAAGCACCGGAACTCGGCGCCGTCGAGCTCCGGGTTGCCGGTCCAGGCCCGCCACCAGTCCCCGGTCTCGGCGGCGGTCATGAACTCGTCGTAGGGCTCGAAGTCCACCCCGCCGTCCTCGCGGTAGCGGAACGGCGCCGCGTGGGCCTCGGTCAGCGCCGCGGGCAGCTCGCGGTCCTCGGCGGTCACGGTCACGCCGTCGGGAAGGTACGCCCGAGCAGCGCGAACAGGCTCTCCCAGTGCCGCCGCTCGCCCTCGGCGTCGTAGGCCGCGGTATCGGTCATCGTGTAGCCGTGGGCGGCGCCCTCGTAGAGCTCGGAGGTGTAGCGCACCCCGGCGTCGTCGAGGGTCGCCTCGAGGGTCTTGATCTGCTCCGGGGTCATCGAACCGTCGTTGTCGGCGTGGCCGAAGTAGAGCTCGGCGGTGATCCGACCGGCGCCCCGGTGCGGGCTGTCCTCGGCGTCGGTGACGGTGCGCCCGGCGTGGCAGCTCCCGACGGCGGCGATCCGGTCCGGGTAGGTCGCCGCGGCGATGAGCGCGTTGCGCCCGCCCATGCAGTAGCCGGTCAGCGCGGCGGGCCCGGGTGCGATCGTGTCGAGGTAGTCGAGGTAGGAGCCGATGTCGCGCATCGCGAGCTCCGGGGTGAGCGACGGCATGATCGCCCCGATCGCGGCCATGAGCTGCTCCCGGTTCTCCTGCTTCATCAGCTCCGGCAGGCCGGGGATGAGCGGTGAGCGGCCCTTGCGGTAGAAGACGTTGGGCGCGATGACGGTGTAGCCCCGCGCTGCGATCCGGTCGGCCATCTCCTCGATGCGCGGGCGCAGCCCGAACGCGTCCACGAGCAGCAGCACGCCGGGGTGCGGCCCGTCGCCGTCGGGCTGGGCGAGGTAGGCGTCGGCGACGCCGTCGGCGGTGGGGATGTCGACCATGGTCATGTCGGAAACGTATCACCGGTGGATCGGAGCCCCGCCCCGCGTCACGTTTGCAGCACATCGTGGCCTCGTCGCGCGGAACGGCCACGCTGTGCTGCAAAACGTGACGGGTGGTCGAGCGTGCCCCGGGGCGCGGCCGCGCCGGGAGGCACGGCCGCGCCGGGAGGGGCTACGGCAGGGCGTACTTGAGGCGCAGGTAGTTGTTGGTCGTGGACCGGTTGCCCTCGGTCAGCGCGCTCGGGTAGACGAGGATCTCCGCGACGTCCCCGAGGAGGTAGTTCGTGGCGAGGTAGGAGCCGATGTTGTTGAGCAGCCACGGCCCCGTGGAGACGACCGCGGTCGACGACTTCAGCACCCCGTCGCGGTAGACCCGCAGCGTGGCGCCGTCATAGCGCACCGACAGCGCGTGGAACGCCCCGGTGCTCCCGACGGTCGTGACGGTCAGCGGGATCCCGTTGCCGGTGCCGAGGACCCCGGACTGGGTGGGGTTCTCCCAGCGGAGCTGGTTGTTGGGGTTGGCGCCGATCCCGCCGAGGATGGCACCCGGCGGTGTCGAGGCGGTGCGGCTGTTCTTGCCGACGACGAAGACGGTGAACCTCGTCGGGTTGACGGTGGTGAGGTTCAGCGACTGGGCGCCGCCGAAGCGGACGACCGGTTTGCCGTTGACGACGCCCGCGACGAGGGTCGGCTGCAGCGCGGCCACGGCCTGGCTGGCGTGGTGCGCGGTGCCGGACTGGTCGAGCCAGTTCGTCACCAGGCCGCCGCTGGTGGCGACGCCGGCGTCGGCGCGCAGCCACAGCATGCTGCCGGTGGCCGGGGCCGCGCACGGGTCGTCGGCGAGCACGTTGACGGCGTTCCACGCGGCGTGCACGGTGCGGTACTCGGCCGAGCACCGGCCGTAGAGGTCGGCGGTGGCGGCGAGGGTGCCGACGCGGGCGCCGGCGTAGGTGGTGTTCGACACGAAGTAGAGGTTCAGGGCCCGGTACCAGATCTTCTCGGCCTTGGCGCGGCCGATGCCGATGACCGGTGCCGCGGTGCCGCAGACGGGCGAGTACCCGTACGGGGTGAACCCGGTGCCCTCGGCGAGGTCGAAGAAGAAGTGGTCGCCGACCCCGGCCGCGGCGTGGTTGCCCGCTCCGGCCGTCGCCGGGGACCAGCAGGAGTGCGCGACGCCGTCGAGCGCCGGGTCGAACATGTAGCGCACCGGTTCCCCGGTGCCAAGCATGTCGATCTCCTCGCCGATGAGGTAGTCGCCGGGGTCGCCGGGTGCCGCGGCGGTGAACTCGACGGCGGTGCCCCAGATGTCGCTGCTCGCCTCGTTGATGCCGCCGGACTCGCCGGTGTAGGTGAGCGCGACGAGGGCGTTGGTGTAGCCGTGGCCGATCTCGTGGCCGCCGACGTCGAGGCTGGTGAACGGCTTGGCGTTGCCGATGCCGTCGCCGTAGGTGATCTGGGTGCCGTCCCAGAACGCGTTGTTGAAGTTGCTGCCGTAGTGCACCCGCGACACGATCCCGGCCCCGGACCCGGTGATCCCGGCCCGGCCGTGGACGTTCTTGAAGTAGTCGTAGGTGACGGCGGCGGTGAAGTGCGCGTCGGCGCCGACGGTGGCCTGGTCGGCGAGGGTGCCGTTGCCCCAGATGTTGTCGGCGTCGGTGAAGGTGATGCAGGCGGAGGTGCCGTGGTTCATGGTGCAGGTGCGGTTGTTGCCGTGCGACGGGTCGATCATGGCGTAGCTGGTGGTGAAGGTGGTGTCCAGCGGCACGGTCCCGGCGTAGAAGGTGTTGCCGGTGCCGAGCACGGTCTCGATCTCGTCCCAGGCCTCGATGACGGTGCCGCTGCCGGCGTCGGTCACGACGTGCAGCACCGACGGGGTCTGCTTGTCCAGGGTCATGCCGCGCACGACGGTCTCCCAGGCCAGGCGCCCCGGTCCGGTGGTGGCGTCGATGAGCAGTGTCGGCGTACCGGTCGAGGTGATCTGGCCGGCGAAGGCCTTGCGCGCGGTCGCGGCCGCGTCCGCGGCGGGCACCGCGGGGGTGACGGTGGGCACGGCGAGCGGCGCGGCGAGCCCGCTGGTCGCGCTCTCGAAGGCGCCGCCGGGCGCGGTGTGGACGACGACGTCGCCGCCGCGCACCGCCAACCCCCGGTGGGTACGCGTGAAGCGGACGTGCCCGCCGCCGTCGGCGTCGACGACGGAGCGCCCGGCGGCGAAGGCGTCTCCCGTGGCGGCCTGCACCGCCGGTCCGTGCTGTTGCAGGGCTTTCGCGGCGGCGGCGACCGGCGACGGCGGCGCACCGGCGGCGGGTGCGGTGGTGGTCGACGTCAGCAGTCCCGCGACGAGCAGGGCCGCGCCGATGGACGCGAGGGTTCGCCTCATGGTGTCCTCCCGACTACATAGGCGCCTGCGGCCGGTAGCCACAGACGCCTATGTATATCGAAACTAGTCGAGCATTACGAGGGTCACGGCAGGGCGTACTTCGTCTTGAGGTAGTTCGCCGTGGTGGTGCGGTCGGCGTCCGACAGCGCCGACGAGTAGGCCACGATCTCGGCCAGGTCGCCGGTCATGAAGTACGACGAGTAGTAGGCGCCGATCTGGTTGATGTTCCAGGCGGAGGCGCCCGAGACGGCCGTCGACGAGATCAGCGCGTTGTCGCGGTAGACCCGGATCGTCGCGCCGTCGTAGCGGATGATCAGGTCGTGGTAGACCCGGGTGTTGCCGATCGTCGCGGTCGTGGTCCCCAGGCCGTTGCTGCCGTAGACGAGCGCCTGGGTGCCGTTCTCCCAGCGCAGCTGGTTGTTGGGGTTGCTGCCGCCCGGGCCCAGGATCATGCTGAAGCTCTCCGCGGCGAGGCTGTTCTTGCCCACCACGAAGATCGTGAACGCGGTCGGGGCGATGTTGGCCAGGTTCAGCGACTGGGCGCCGCCGAAGCGCACGACCGGCAGGCCGTTGAGCGCGCCGGTGACGAGGGTGGGCTGCCGGGCGGCGGTCACCATCGTCGCGTGGTGCGCGGTGCCGGACTGGTCGGCCCAGGCGCTGACCTTCCCGGCGGAGGTGGTGACGCCGAGGTCGGCGCGCAGCCACAGCAGCGAGCCCGCGACGGGTCCGCTGCAGCCGTCGGAGCCGGGCACGTTGACCGCGGCCCAGGCGGCGTTGACGGCCTTGTGCTCCACCGAGCAGTTGCCGTAGAGGTCCTTCGCGGCCTGCAGGGTGTACGCGCGGGCGGTGTTGGCCGGCGTCGCGGTGTTGATGTACTTCGTGGTCGAGGTGAAGTAGACGTCCAGCGCCCGGTACCAGATGTTCTCGGCCTTGTTGCGGCCGATGCCGACGACCGCCGGTGCGCCCGCGCAGATCGGCGACGTGCCGTACGGGGTGGCGCCGGTGCCGTTGGCGAGGTTGAAGAAGAAGTGGTTGCCCACGCCCGACGAGTAGTGCACGTCGACGCTGTTGGTGCTCGTCGACCAGCAGCCGTGCGAGGACCCGTCCAGCGGCGGGTTGTACATGTAGCGCAGCGGCTGGCCGGTGCCGAAGATGTCGATCTTCTCGCCGACGTTGTAGTCGCCCGGGTCGGCGGCGACACCGGCGTAGAACTCGACCATGTTGCCGAAGATGTCGCTGGTGGCCTCGTTGAGGCCGCCGGACTCGCCGGAGTAGACCAGGCCCGCGAGCGCCTCGGTCACGCCGTGGCTCATCTCGTGCCCGGCGACGTCGAGCGAGGTCAGCGGCTTGACGTTGCCCGAGCCGTCGCCGTAGGTCATCTGGGTGCCGTCCCAGAACGCGTTGACGTAGTTGGTGCTGTAGTGCACCCGGGAGGTGACCCCGGCGCAGGCGCCGAAGATGCCGCAGCGGCCGTGGACGTTCTTGAAGTAGTCGTAGGTCTTCGCCGAGCCGAAGTGCGCGTCGACGCCCGCGGTCTGCGGGTTCGACGGCAGGCCGTTGCCCCACACGTTGTCGGGGGTGTCGGTCATCGTGGTGCAGGCGCCGGTGCCGCCGCCCATGGAGCAGGTGCGGTTGTTGCCGTGCGACGGGTCGATGAGCGAGTAGGTGTTCGGCGGGGTCGTGAGCGTCGTGTCGATCGCGACGGTGCCGGAGTACATCGAGTTGCCGGTGCCGATCACGGTCTCGACCTCGTCGAACGAGCCGACCAGGTCGCCGGTGAGGGCGTCGGTGATGACGTGCAGCTTCGACGGGGTGACGCCGTCGCGGGCCCAGCCGGCGACGGTGGTCTCCCAGGCCAGGCGCCCGGTGCCGGTGCTGGCGTCGATGAAGAGCTCCTGCGCGGCGACGCCGGTGATCGTACCGGTGAAGGCTTTGCGGGCGGTCGCGGTCGCGTCGGCCGCGGCGACCTTCGGGGTGGTGCTCAGCGCCAGCGGCGCCTGCAGGCCGCTGGACGCGCCGGTGAACGCGCCGCCCGGTGCGGTGTGGATGACGAAGTCACCGCCGTAGACCCGCAACCCCTGGTGGGTACGCGTGTAGCGGACGTGCGCGGAGCCGTCGGCGTCGGTGACGGCCCGACCGGCCGCGTACGCGTCGCCGGTGGCGGCCTTGACCGCTGATCCGTGCTGCTGCAGCGCCTGGGTGGCGGCGCTGATCGCGCTGGCGGAACGGTCCGGCGCGATCGAGGCACCCGACGCGCTGGAGGTGGCTACCGAGGTCAGCATCGCTGCGATGAGCAGCGTGCCGCCGGCGGCCGCGAGGGTTCGTCTCACTTAGTCCTCCCCGACTAATAGGCATCTGCGGCCGGGAGCCACAGATGCCTATGTATATCTAACGTGGATCAACTTGGGAAGATAGTCGGCCATAGATTTATTAAGGCACCGTGAACAACCCCGAACCGCGACGATCTAGGGTGGGCGCCATGACCGTGACCCTGCGCAGCCCCCGCCCCGACGAGGCCGATGAGCTCACCGAACTCATCCTGCGCTCCAAGGCCCACTGGGGTTACGACCAGGACTTCATCGACCTGATCCGGGCCGACATGGCCGTCGACCTCGACTCGCCCCGGCTGCGGCTCGCCACGGTCGCCGAGGTCGACGGCCGCCCCGCCGCCATGATGCTCCTGCTCGACGGTCCGCCCAGCCTGCTGCTCGACTCGCTGTTCGTCGAGCCGTGGGCCATCGGCACGGGCCTGGGCACGATGCTGTTCCGGCTCGCCGTCGACCACGCCCGGATGATCGGCTGCACCGAGATCCGGCTCGCCTCCGATCCCCACGCCGAGGGGTTCTACCTGCGCCTGGGCGCGGTCCGCGTCGGCGAGAACATCTCCCCCACCACCGGCGTGGCCCACCCCCGCCTGATCCTGGCCCTCTGACCGGGGGCGTGCTCGCATCACTGCCCGGTCCCGGCGCCCCGCGCCGCGCCTGCGCAAGATCGCGCTGCTTCCGGGAAGCAAGCCCTTCGGCGCAGCTTGATCGTGTTGTTTCCGGGAAACAGCCCCCTTGAACGCGCGCCGAGGGGACTATTTCCCGGAAACAACACGATCACGGCTCCCCGACGACCCCGAGATCGCCGCAACTCTTCAAGAGTTGGTCCTAAAGGGGGCGGTCCCGCTTAGTCGCGGGCGGCGGTGAGGCGTTGCAGCGAGGCGAGGGCCGGCGGGCCCCAGGTGGCCTTGCCGCCGGGGCGGCCGTGGACACCGGCGTCGCCGATGAGGATCCCGGCGAGGGCGCGTCCCAGCGCCCAGCCGCGGGCCCGGCGCAGGACCGCCGCGTCCGGGGTCGGCCGGTAGGCGGCGTGGAATCGGTCGAGGGCGCCGTCGGGCAGCAGGATCCACGCGGCGGCGAGGTCGCAGGCCGGGTCGCCCGCGCAGAGGTCCCCGAAGTCGATCACACCGCAGAGCGTCCCGTCGGCGGTGAGGACGTTCGCCGGGTGCAGGTCGGCGTGGATCCACATCGCCGGCCCGATCCAGGCGGGCGCGGTGACCGCGTCGTCCCAGACGGCGCGGGCGGCGTCCGGGTCGTCGACCAGCCCGAGCCCGACGGCGGCGTCGAGCATCCCGGTGAACCCCTGCGCCCGGTCGGCGAGCGGGCCGCCGCGGTGCCGTCCCGCGGGCGCACCGTCCGGGGCGGGCTGATGCAGCGCGGTCAGGAAGGCGGCGAGTGACTCGGCCGCGTCCGCCGCCCGCGTGACCGGGGCGCGGTCGGCGGGGGTGCCGGGCACCCAGGTGGTGATGATCCAGGTCCGGGGAAACCGCCCGGACGGTACGCCGATCCGCTGCGGGACGGGGACGGCCAGCGGCAGCCGCGGCGCCAGCACCGGCACCAGGTCGAACTCCTTGCGCAGCAGCGTGTCCGCGTCCGGGGTCGCCCAGGGCAGCCGGACGGCGAGGTCGTCGCCGAGGCGCCACAGCTGGTTGTCCCAGCCCCGCGCGCCCAGGACGACCGGCAGATCGGCGAGGTCGGGGTGCTGGTCGCGGACCAGGTCCCGGACCAGTTCCGCGGTGATCTCGATCTCGTCGGGGCGCATGCGGACGAACTGTAGCCGCACCGCGGGCCGTCCACCGGCGGCGGATCGCCGTCACCGACCGGGTGCGTCGCCCTGCGGCCACACGCACGGCGACGTGCCCACGACGGAGATCTCCCCGACGACGTTGGTGGTCGCGACGACCGCGTACCCGTCGTCGGCCTCGACCGCGACCTCGGCGAGCCGCCGCCCCCGCTCGTCGCGCAGCACCCGGTAGCCGTGGCCGGTCCAGTAGTCGACGAGGCCGTCCAGGACCGTGGTGTCGGCGCCGGGCAGCGTGTACCGGTGCTCGACGGTCACCCGCCCCTTCGGGCCGTGGTCGCTGGGGTCGTCGCACGGCATGGTGGACTTCGGCCCGGCCGTCAGGGTGCGCGGCGGCACCAGCGCCCCGATCGCGGCGTTGACGTGCTCGTCGACCCGCACGGCCGCCTGTTCCGAGGTCAGCGTGGGCTGCATCGGGTCCTCCTTCGCGATGAGGCCGCAGCCGCCCGCGAGCAGTGTCGCGAGCAGCACAGCGGCCAACCTACCGGACCTCGTCATAGTTCCCCGTCGCGATCCGGGCGATGTTGCTGCGTGACTCGTTGCGGGAGTCCCAGTATTCGCTGTGCGCGTGCGGGTCCACCCCGACGGGCACGTCGGTTCCGACCTCGACCGTCGGGCCGCTCCACACCGGGTTGGGCGGGACCGGCAGCAGCGGCACCTGCACCGAGACGTGCTTGGTCGTGATCAGCGGTGTGCCCGGGTCGGAGGTGAAGACGTGGGCGCCGAACTCGTCGCGGCTGGGGTTGAGGCCGTGGATCAGTTCGCCGCGGGCCTCGTTGACGATGACGCTGGGGATCGGGGCGAGCGGGTGGGGCACGACGGCGTACTGGATGGGGTCGTTGGCGGCGGTGGTGGACCAGACGTGGTCGCTGCTGATGCCGAGGTCGCCCGCGTTGTCGACGCCGACGCCGGGGCTGCCGACGAAGATCATGTCGTCGACGGCGAGGCCCTGGTCGCGTCCGGCGATGCCGACGGTCGTCGACCCGTACGAGTGCCCGATGATCGAGTTGTGCGAGGGCTCGCCCTCGTGGGTGATCCGCAGCCCGTCCTGGAACCGCGACAGCCCGCCGGCGGCGTTCTCGGCGTATCCGGGGTTCATCGCGTCGGGGACGATGCTGTCGGGGGCGTCGTAGCCGAGCCACAGGACGGCGCTGGTCTGCCGGGTCGGGTCGAGCTGGTTGGCGTCGGCGGCCATCCGGTCGGCGCGCACGAGGTCGCCGTCGATCTTGGACAGGTCGGCGCCGGTGCCGGGGACGTAGGTGATGACGTTCGCCGACTCGTCGGGGTTGTTGATCGCGACGATGGCCCGCCCGTCGCCGTTGGCGGCGAGCCCGAGCAGGTAGGCGCGGGGGTCGTGTTTCCCGGCGAGCCGGTCGTGCAGGGCGTCGAGGCCGGGGTTGTGCGGGTCCTTGCGCAGCAGCTGCTCCAGCAGGACCCGGTTGGCCGTGTCGCGGTCGGCGGCGGGGATGCCGTCGAGCGCGCCGATGCGCTGCGGCTGGTGGTGCATGAGGTCTTCGCGCTGCCGCTGGGTGAGCCCGGCCCACCAGTCCCGGACCGCGGCCGGGTCCGCGCCGGTGTGCGGGATCTGCGACACCGGGATCCGCTGCGCCGGTACGCCGCCCGAGGACGCGCCGTCGGCGGCGCTCGCACCGCGCTGCTGCACGGCGTGGTGGAGCAGTGCCTGGCTCATGGCGCGCAGCAGGTCGACGGCGGCGCCGAGGGCGGGTGCGTGCGAGGTCTCCCAGTCCGCGCGGGTCTCCTCCGCGTCGGCCCCCGTCCAGTCGGTGCCGTAGAGCTGCCCGCCCAGGCCCGCCCGCAGTTCGTCGATGCTGCCCGCCTGGGCCAGCAGCGACTGGCCGAGCGCGTCGAGCCGGTCGGGGTCGGCGCCGAGATAGCCGCTCATGTCGACAATCTAGACACCTCGGGCGCGGAAGGCCACGGGGAGAACTCCCCTGTGGCCGCGTTTCGCGCAGCGGTCACGTTTTGCAGCAAAGCGTGGCCATGTCGCGCGCCGAGGCCACGCTTTGCTGCAAAACGTGACCCGTCGCGACCGCGACGCGCTGCCTCACTCCGGGATGTGGTGGACGCCGATGCGCTTGCGGAAGACCCAGTAGGTCCAGCCCTGGTACATGAGCACGATCGGCGTGAACACCACCGCGACCCAGGTCATGATCTTCAGCGTGTACGGCGTGGACGACGCGTTGGTGACCGTGAGGCTGAAGACGTCCAGCCCGGTCGAGGGCATCACGTAGGGGAACAGTGCCGTGAACAGGCTCGCCACGGTGAGCCCGATGCACGCCGCGGTCCCCGCGAACGCCCACCCCTCGCGCTTGCGCCGCACCATCAGCAGGGCCCCCACCAGTGCCGCGGCCGCGAGCACCCCCAGCACCACCGACGCCGGACGGCTGCGGATGGCGAAGGTGAACGACAGGAACGCCACGGCGACGACCGCCACTGCGATCCCCAGCCCGTTGGCGAACCCGCGGGCCTTGTCCCGGATCTCCCCGGCGGTCTTCAGCGACACGAAGATCGCCCCGTGCAGTCCGAAGAGCAGCAGCGTGGTGACGCCGCCGAGGACGGCGTACGGGTTGAGCAGGTCCCAGAAGGTGCCGATGTACTCGTGGCCGGGGCCGAGCTTCACGCCGCGGAAGATGTTGCCGAACGCGACGCCCCACAGGAACGCCGGGACCGCCGATCCGGCGATGATGCACAGGTCCCACCGTCCGCGCCAGCGGTCGTCGTCGCGCTTGCCGCGGTACTCGAACGCCACCCCGCGGATGATCAGCGACACCAGGATCAGCAGCAGCGGCAGGTAGAACCCGCTGAACAGGGTGGCGTACCACTCGGGGAACGCGGCGAACGTGGCGCCGCCCGCGGTCAGGACCCAGACCTCGTTGCCGTCCCAGACGGGTCCGATGGTGTTGATCAGGACGCGGCGCTCGCGTTCGGTGCGGCCCAGGACCGGCAGGAGCATGCCGACGCCGAAGTCGAAGCCCTCCAGGACGAAGTACCCGGTCCAGAGGATCGCGATGAGGATGAACCAGACGGTGGTCAGTTCCATGTTCGGTCCTTAATACGCGAAGGCCAGGGGGCGGTCTTCGTCGTCCAGCGGTGGTTTCTCCGGCGGGGCCACGACGTCGGGAAGGCCGGCTTTGGCGTACTTGAGCAGCAGCCCGACCTCGACGACGGCGAGGATGCCGTAGAGCGCGGTGTAGACCGACAGCGACGTGATGACGCTGCCGGCGCCGACGGTCGGCGAGACGCCGTCGGCGGTGCGCATCTGGCTGAACACGATCCACGGCTGCCGGCCCATCTCGGTGAAGATCCACCCGAAGGCGTTCGCGGCGAGCGGGGTCAGGGGCAGCAGCAGCGCCGCGCGCAGCAGCCATGTCGAGGTGGGTACGCGGCCGCGGCGCAGCGTCCACAGTGCCAGCAGCGCGATGGCGGCGGCGAGCAGTCCGAACCCGATCATGGCGCGGAAGGTCCAGTAGGTGACCGGGATGATCGGTTTGTAGTTGCCGGGCCCGTACTTCGCCTCGTACTGCGCCTGCAGGTCGTTGATGCCCTCGACCTTGCCGTTGAAGTCGCCGGTGGCGAGGAACGACAGCAGCCCGGGGATCTCGATCTGCCAGACGGGCTCGGTGCCGTCGAGGGTGCCGATGGTGAGGATGGAGAACGGGGCGGGCTGCGCGGTCTCGTAGAGGGCTTCGGCGGCGGCCATCTTCATCGGCTGCACCTCGGTCATGATCTTGCCCTGGATGTCGCCGGTGAGCAGGATGGCGGCGGTCGCGATCAGCGTGGTCCAGGCGCCGACCTTGACGGCGCTGCGGTAGTCGCGCACGTCGACCCCGGGCCGCCGGATCAGGTGCCACAGCCCGACGGCGGCGACCAGGGCCCCGGCGGCGAGGAACGCACCGGCCAGGGTGTGCGGGAAGGTGATCAGGGCGACCTTGTTGGTCAGCACCGCACCGAAGTCGGTCAGCTCGGCCCGCTTGGTCTCGGGGTTGAACCGGAACCCGACCGGGTTCTGCATGAAGGAGTTCGCGGCGAGGATGAAGTACGCCGACAGCGCCGTGCCGATCGCGACCAGCCAGATGCAGGCGAGGTGCGCCTTGCGGGGCAGCTTCTCCCACCCGAAGATCCACAGCCCGATGAAGGTCGACTCGAGGAAGAACGCGAGCAGCGCCTCGATCGCCAGCGGCGCGCCGAAGATGTCGCCGACGAACCGGCTGTAGGCCGACCAGTTCATGCCGAACTGGAACTCCTGCACGATGCCGGTGACGACGCCCATCGCGATGTTGATCAGGAACAGTTTCCCGAAGAGCTTCGTCAGCCGCAGCCAGCGGTCGTCCCTGGTCCGCACCCACGCGGTCTGCATGCCCGCGACCAGGAACGACAGGCCGATCGTCAGGGGCACGAAGAGAAAGTGGTAGACGGTGGTGATGCCGAACTGCCACCGTGCCCAGTCGAGTGCGTCCATGAGCTGCTGACTCCCCCCACACGCGGGTTGATCTCAGCGTCACCATACGGTCCGGTCGTCCCCTTCGTGGGGGAAATGTGATCTATGCCGTAAGTGGCGCCCGTCACGGGAAGAACCCGGGGGCAGCCTCGGCGTCCCGGCGGAAGCGGACACCGGCCCCGGTGTGGCACGATCGGTCGCCATGAGCTCCCCGAGCATCCAGCGCTGGCGCAGCCCGCTCGTCTGGCGTTTCGCGCAGTGGGTGGCGCGCGGCGCCGTGGCCCTCGTGGCCCGCCTCGAGGTGACCGGCGACGTCCCGGCGGAGCTGCGCGACGGGCCGCTCATCCTCGCCGGGAACCACATCGGACCCTTCGACCCGATCCCGATCGGGGCGGCGACGGGCCTGCTCGGCGTACACCCCAGGATCATGGCCACCGGCGGCCTGTTCCGGGCGCCGGTGATCGGGCCGCTGATGCGCGCGGCCGGGCACCTGCGCGTCAACCGCACCCGCGTCGACCCGTCGGAGCCCGCCGCCGGCGCCGCGGTCGACGACGCCCTCGCCGCGCTCGCCGCCGGGTCGGTCGTGTTCGCCTACCCGGAGGGCCGCATCACCCTGGACCCGCACCTGTGGCCCGAGCGCGGCAAGACGGGCCTGGCCCGGCTGGCGCTCGCCGCCGACGTGCCGGTGATCCCGGTCGCGCAGTGGGGGTCGCACGAGGTGCTGCCCTACGCTGCGCCGACGGGCATGTGGCCGGCGGTGTGGGCGAGCATGCGGCACCGCCGCACGATCCGGATCCACTTCGGCGCCCCGGTGGACCTGTCGGGGCTGGTCCTGGGCCGTCCCGGCGACGCGATGCGCGCCACCGACCGGATCATCGCCGCGATCCGCGACAACCTGGTGCCGCTGCGCGCCGACGAGCCCGGCGCCCCCCGCCACACCGACCCGACCCGCCCGGCCGACACCACCCGCACGTTCCGCTGACCCGCCGGCGCCAGTCCCGATCCCGATCCGCGGCACGGTCCCCGAGATCGCCGCGACTGTTCAAGAGTTGGTCCTAACTGGAGCGCCGATAGCACCGACTCTTCAAGAGTCGGTGCGATCGGGAGCGCGGACGGCACCAACTCTCTTGAACAGTTGCGGCGATCTGCGGGCACGGTGCCGCGCGCGACCGGCGGGACACAGCCAGGCCGCGTCGGAGCGCACACTCCGCTATCTGCGCATGCGCCACCGGACATAGGCCGCTACTAATTCCCGGGTCGTGCCGACGCCGCGCCGTTCGCGCAGGTCGGCGACGCGCCGGTTGGCGGTGCGCAGCGACAGGAACTCCCCCGCGGCGGCAGCCGCGATCGTCTGCCCGTCGGCGAGGCGGTCCAGCAGCGCGCACTGGTCGGCGGCCATCTCGGCGAAGCAGTCGTCCGGGTCGTGCGGGGCGGCGCCGTCGGTCATGGAGACACCTCTCGGTGATACGACTTCATCGATAACGACCATGACCGCCAACACCCGAGGCAGTGCCGAACGTCGATGGTTTCCATCGGTGACGACGAGGTTTAGACATTGTTACCGACCAAGTCCGAATTGACCAGAGACCACGGCCGAACCGGTCGATCGACCCGCCGGAACGCCTGACCCCCATAAGCCGACCGGTCCTGGCATCATCTGCGCCATGACCGTCACCGTGGACGATGGCGCACCCGCCGCGCAGCCCAGCACCCGCCGCGAAAGAGTGGGGTGGTACTTCTACGATTTCGCGAACTCCGCGTTCTCCACGACGGTCATCTCCGTCTTCCTCGGCCCCTACCTGACCGCGATCGCCGAGAACGCCGCCGGCTGCGGCGACACCTGCGACGGGCAGGTCCTGCACCCCCTCGGCATCCCCGTGGCACCCGGCTCCCTGTTCGCCTACATGGTGTCGCTGTCGGTGCTGCTGCAGGTGGTCGTGCTGCCCGTCGTCGGCGCCATCGCCGACCGCTCCTCCCACAAGAAGCAGCTCCTCGCGCTGCTCGCCTACATCGGCTCCGGCGCCACCATCGCCATGCTGTTCCTCACCGGCGACCGGTACCTCGTCGGCGCGGTCCTGTTCCTCATCGCCAACATCGCCTTCGGCGCCAGCATCGTCGTCTACAACTCGTTCCTGCCGCAGCTCGCCGGCCCCGACGAGCGCGACAAGGTCTCCAGCATCGGCTGGGCCCTGGGCTACATCGGCGGCGGGCTGCTCCTGCTGCTGAACCTCGTCGCGATCATCGCGCTGCCCGACGTCGACAAGGGCCTCATCGCCCGGTGGAGCATCGTGTCGGCCGGTGTCTGGTGGGCGGCGTTCACCACCCTGCCGCTGCTGCGCCTGAAAAACCGCCCCGCGACCGGCGGCGAACGCCGCGGCTCGGCCCTCGTCGACGGGTTCCGGCAGCTCGGCCACACCATCCGCAGCCTCAAGGCGTACCCGCTGACCCTGTTCTTCCTGATCGCGTTCCTCATCTACAACGACGGCATCCAGACCGTCATCACCATGGCGTCGGTCTACGCCGACAAGTACCTGGGCCTGCCGCAGGAGGTGCAGCTGCAGACGATCCTCATCGTCCAGTTCACCGCGTTCGGCGGCGCCATGGCCCTGGGCGCGCTCGCCAAGCGCATCGGCGCCTGGAAGACGGTCCTGTTCAGCCTCGCCATGTGGACCGTGGTCCTGGTCATCGCGTTCTTCCTCCCCAAGAACCAGGCCCTGCCGTTCCTGCTGCTCGGCATGCTGCTCGGCATCGTCCTGGGCGGCAGCCAGGCCCTGAGCCGGTCCCTGTTCTCCCAGCTCATCCCCGCCGGCAAGGAGGGCGAGTACTTCGGCCTCTACGAGATCTCCGACAAGGGCACCAGCTGGCTCGGCCCGCTGCTGTTCGGCCTGACCTACCAGCTCACCGAGGACTACCGGGTCGCGATCATCTCCCTCATCGCGTTCTTCGTCATCGGGTTCGTGGCGCTGCTCGCGGTGCCGATGCGCAAGGCGATCGTCGCCGCCGGTAACACCCCGCCGGAGGTGTTGTAGGCTCCCCCGTCGTGCCTGATGCTTACCGCGAACCCCGGACCTGCCCCCCTGCCACGCTCAAGTTCTTCTGGGGCCCGATGGACTGCGGCAAGTCGACCCTGGCGCTGCAGATGGACCACAACCACGCCCGCCAGGGCCGCAAGGGCATCGTCCTGACCCGCAACGACCGCTCGATGGGGCCGAAGGTCACCACCCGCATCGGCCTCACCCACGACGCGATCGAGGTCACCGACGACCTGGACCTCACCGCCCTGGTCACGGACCGCCGTGACCAGGGCGGCACCGTCGACTACCTGATCTGCGACGAGGCCTGCTTCTACACCGAGGACCAGGTCGAGCAGCTCGCCGACCTCGTCGACACCCACCACGTCGACGTCTACGCCTTCGGCCTCGCCACCGACTTCAGGTCCTACCTGTTCCCGGCCGCGCGGCGCCTGTTCGAGCTCGCCGACGAGGTCCACCGGCTGCAGGTCGAGGTGCTGTGCTGGTGCGGCCGCACCGGCCAGCTCAACGCCCGCGTCGTCGACGGCGCCGTGGCCCGCGAGGGCGCCCAGGTCGTCATCGGCGACACCGACTCCCCGCACCACGACCCCGCCGAGGTCCGCTACCAGGTGCTGTGCCGCCGCCACCACCGCACCGGCGAACTCGGCTGATCTCCGGATCGACGCGTGGCGGGGTTGTTCGCCTGATCTTCGGCGATTAGCGTCACCGTATGGCATACGTGACGAGCGGTACCTTCGACGACGCGGTGGCCTCGTTCCGCCAGTGGCAGGACGCGCCGTGGGGCCGGCTGCGCTACACCCTCGCCGACGCCAACCTGCGCCGCCACCTCGACGACCAGCCGATGCGGGTCCTCGACGCCGCCGGCGGCAACGGTGTCGAAGCGGTCCGGCTCGCCACCGCCGGGCACCGGGTCACCCTGGTCGACTACTCGGGGCAGATGCTGCGCGGCGCCCGCGACCTGGCCCTCAAGGCCGGTGTCGCGGACCGGGTCACGATCATCGAGGCCGACATCGCCAAGCTCGGCGACCACGTCGAGGCCGGCGACTTCGACCTGGTCCTGTGCCACAACCTGCTGCCCTACGTCGAGAACGTCGCCGCGACCCTCGACACGTGCCTGACGGCGCTGCGCCCCGGCGGGCTGCTCTCCGTGATCGCCGTCAACGCCCACTCCGACGTGCTGCGCATCGCGGTCCGCGACCAGGACCCGGCCGCGGCGCTCGAGGCCGTCCTCACGGGGGTACGCACGACGAAGACCTTCGGTGCGAAACTCACCCCGCGCACGGCCGAGGAGACCATCGACCAGCTGCGCGACCTCGGTGCGTCGGTGCTCGGCCACTACGGCATCCGGTCGGTGTGCGACTACATGGCCGACGACGACCGCAAATACGACGCGAGTTTCTACGCCGAGCTGGAGAGCCTGGAGCTGGCGCTGGCCGACCGGCTGCCCTACAAGCTCACCGCCCGCCTGTTCCACGTCGTGGCGGTCAAACCGGACCTGTGACCCGCGGTTACAGTGTCCTGATGAGACCAGGTCCGGGTGAGGTGCTCCACTTCTCGGAGGACCCGACGATCACCGTCTTCACCCCGCACGTCGCCGCCACCGCCCGGCAGCCCGACGCGCTGGTCTGGGCCGTCGACGCACCGCGCAGCCCCGACTACTGGTTCCCCCGCCGGTGCCCCCGCGCCATGGCCTGGCGGGAGCCGCAGACGACCGCCGCCGACGCCGACCGGATCCTCGGCGCGGCCGATCGCGTCCACGCCGTCGAGTACACCTGGCTGCCGCGGCTGCAGTCGGTGCGCCTCTACGCCTACCGCCTGCCCGCGGCCCCGTTCGCCCCGATCGGCGACCCCGTCCCGCACGCCCACGCCGCCCGCGTACCCGTGCGCCCCCTCGGCCCGCCGGAGCCCGTCGGGGACCTGCTCGAACTGCACCGTGCCGCCGGGATCGAGCTGCGCCTGCTCGACAACGTGTGGCCGTTCTGGGACCGGGTCACCGCCAGTACCGTCGGGTTCAGCGGCATCCGCCTCGCCAACGCCGCCCCGCGCCCATGACCGAGCCCGCGCGCACCGCCGCGCTCATCCCCGCCCAGCCGGGCCCGGCGGCCCTGGCCGTGCCCGCGGCGACGATGGAGTTCACCGAGGCGTGGCTGGCCAACCGGCGGTTCTCCGACCACACCCGCGCCGCCTACCGCCGCGACGTCGCCGGGTTCCTCGCCTGGGCCGCAGCCGCCGGACTGGACCCGCTGCACGTGAACTTCCTGCACGTCAACGCCTACGCCCGCGACCTGGAGGCGACCGCCGACCCGCGCACCGGGCGGATCCTCAGCCAGGCCACCGTCGCCCGCAAACTGTCGGCGCTGCACAGCTTCTTCGACTTCCTCGCCAAGCTCGGCGCCCTTCAGAACAACCCGGTCGCCGCCGCCGACCGGCCGTCGGTCAACCGCGACCACTCCGGCACCGTCGGCCTCACCCCCGCCGAGGTCCGCGCCCTGCTCGCCGAGACCGCGTCGGCCCGCGGCGCCGTCGGCGCCCGCAACCACGCCCTCATGGTGCTCCTGGCCGACCTGGGGCTGCGCGTCAGCGAGGTCGTCAACCTCGACCTCGACGACCTCGGCGTCGAACGCGGCCACCGCACCGTCCGGTTCACCGCCAAGGGCGCCAAGCTCCGCCGCCGCGTCCTGACCCCCGGCTGCGCCGAGGCGGTCGACGCGTGGCTCGCCCTGCGCGGGTCCAAACCCGGGCCGCTGTTCGCGACGGAGACCGGGTCGCGCCTGGACCGCCACGCGGTGTTCCGGCTGCTGCGGCGGTACGCCAAGAACGCCGGCATCTCGTCCTGGGAGCACCTGTCGCCGCACTCGCTGCGGCACGCGTTCGCCACGACGGCGCGCGCGGAGGGCGTACCCCTGGAGGATGTGCAGGACGCGATGGGCCACGCGGACCCGCGGACCACGCGCCGCTACGACCGGGACCGCCACAACCTGGACCGCGACCCCGCCTACACCGTCTGGGCCGCCCGCGTCCGCTGATCTTCCTCCCACTTCAACGTATACCGGACCCCCGGTCTTGCCGCAAGACCCCGGTCGTGGGGCAGAATCTCCAGACGTCGCCAGTACCAGGGCTTTTGGGGGAATTCTCATGATTGATGTGGTCATCGCCGGTGGCGGGCCGACCGGCGTCATGCTCGCCGCCGAACTGCGGCTGCACGGCGTGCAGGTCCTCGTCCTGGAACGCGACACCGCACCGACCCCGGTCGTCCGGTCCCTGGGCCTGCACGCGCGCAGCATCGAGATCATGGACCAGCGGGGCCTGCTCGACCGGTTCCTCGCCCTCGGCACCCGCTACCCGATCGGCGGGTTCTTCGCCGGGATCCGCAAACCGGCACCGCAACGCCTCGACACCGCCCACCCGTACGTCCTGGGCATCATGCAGCCCGTCACCGACCGCCTGCTCACCGAACACGCGCTCGAACTCGGCGCCGAACTGCGGCGCGGCACCGAACTCGTCGGGCTCCGCCAGGACGACGACGCCGTCACCGTCGAGCTCGCCGACGGCACCACCCTGCGTACCCGCTGGCTCGTCGGCTGCGACGGCGGCCGCAGCACCGTCCGCAAACTCCTCGGCGTCGCCTTCCCCGGCGAACCGTCGCGGGTCGACACGCTGCTCGGCGAGATGGAGCTGACCGCGCCCCAGGACGAGGTGACCGCCGTCATGACCGAGGTCCGCAAGACCCAGCTGCGGTTCGGCGCCGGACCCGTCGGCGACGACGGCCTCTACCGCATCGTCGTCCCCGCCGCCGGGGTCGCCGAGGACCGCGCCGTCCCGCCGTCGTTCGAGGAGTTCCAGCAGCAGCTGCGGGCGACCGCCGGCACCGACTTCGGCGTGCACTCCCCGCGCTGGCTGTCCCGCTTCGGCGACGGCACCCGCCAGGCCGAACGCTACCGGGTCGGGCGGGTCCTGCTCGCCGGCGACGCCGCGCACACCCACCCGCCGCTGGGCGGGCAGGGCCTCAACCTCGGCATCCAGGACGCGTTCAACCTCGGCTGGAAACTCGCCGCCGACATCAACGGCTGGGCGCCCGCAGGGCTGCTCGACACCTACCAGACCGAACGGCACCCCGTCGCCGCCGACGTGCTCGACAACACCCGCGCCCAGATGGAGCTGATGTCGACCGCCCCCGGCCCGCAGGCCGCCCGGCGCCTCGTCGCGGAGCTGATGGACTTCGACGAGGTCAACCGCCACCTCACCGAGAAGATCATCGCCATCGGGATCCGCTACGACCTCGGCGACGCCCACCCGCTGCTCGGCCGGCGGCTGCGCGACGTGCAGCTCAAGCACGCGCGCCTCTACGAGCTCACGCGCACCGGCCGCGGGCTGCTGCTCGACCAGACCGGCCGGCTCTCCGCCGACGGCTGGGCGGACCGGGTCGACCACGTCGTCGACGTCAGCGAGGAGCTCGACGTCCCCGCCGCCCTGCTGCGCCCCGACGGCCACATCGCCTGGGTCGGCGACGACCAGCGGGAACTCCTCGCCGCCCTGCCCCGCTGGTTCGGCGCACCGCGCCAGGAGTAACGTGCAGGCGACCGTGACACCGCCCGAGGAGGTGAGACCCATGAACGCTGCACCGACCTGGGTGCTCCCCCTGCCGTCACGGGCGGGCGACTGACGTAGCCGTCGCCGGGAGCGCCGCCCACCAGGCACTCCCGAAAGGCGACACCCATGCACTCGCCACAGCCCACCCCCGCCTTCGACGTGGTCATCGCCGGATGCGGACCCACCGGCGCCATGCTCGCCGCCGAACTCCGCCTCCACGGCGTCACGGTCCTCGTCGTGGAGAAGGAGACCGAACCCGCGTCGTCCGTCCGCATCGTCAGCCTGCACATCCGCAGCCTCGAACTGATGGCGATGCGCGGCCTCCTGGACCGCCTCGCCGCACACGGACGGCGCCGCCCGGTCGGCGGCATCTTCGCCGCCATCCCCGCACCCGCCCCCGAGGACCTGGACTCCCCATACGCCTACCTGCTCGGCATCCCGCAACCGGTCGTCGAGCACCTGCTCGAAACCCACGCGGTCGACCAGGGCGCGCAGGTCCGGCGCGGTCACGCGGTCACCGGACTCGAGCAGGACGACGACGGCGTGACCGTCGAACTGGCCGACGGGCACCGGCTGCGCACGCGCTACCTCGTCGGCTGCGACGGCGCCCGCAGCACCGTACGCAAACTCCTCGGCGTCGCCTTCCCCGGCGAACCCGCACGGACCGAGACCCTGATGGGCGAGATGGCGGCGACCGCACCGCCCGACGAGATCGCCGCCGCGGTCGCCGAGATCAGCCGCACCCGCCGGCCGTTCTGGCTCCGGCCCGCAGGCACCGGGGTCTACAGCGTCGTCGTCCCCGCCGCCGGGGTCAGCGACCGGGCGCACCCGCCGACCCTCGAGGACTTCCAGCGGCAGCTGCGCGCCGTCGCCGGCACCGACTTCGGTGTCCACTCCCCGCGCTGGCTGTCCCGCTTCGGCGACGGCACCCGCCAGGCCGACCGGTACCGGGTCGGGCGGGTCCTGCTCGCCGGCGACGCCGCGCACATCCACCCGCCCATCGGCGGACAGGGCCTCAACCTCGGCATCCAGGACGCGGTCAACCTCGGCTGGAAACTCGCCGCCCAGGTCGACGGCTGGGCACCCGACGGGCTCCTCGACACCTACCACGCCGAACGGCACCCCGTCGCCGCCGCCGTGCTCGACAACACCCGCGCCCAGCAGCTCCTGCTCTCCACCGAACCCGGACCGCAGGCCGTACGCAGGCTCCTCACCGAGCTGATGGGCTTCGACGACGTGAACCGCCACCTCATCGAGAAGATCACCGCTATCGACGTCCGATACGACCTCGGCCCGGGTCCCGACCTGCTCGGCCGCCGCCTGCCCGACCTCGACGCGGCACCGGGCCGCCTCTACGGCCTGCTGCACCGCGGCCGCGGCCTGCTGCTGGACCGCACCGGACACCTGGCGGTCGGCGGCTGGTCGGACCGCGTCGACCAGCTCACCGACCCGGCCGCGGCACTGGACGCCCCGTGCGTGCTGCTGCGCCCCGACGGCCACGTCGCCTGGATCGGCGACGACCAGCCCGACCTCGACGGCCACCTCGCCCGCTGGTTCGGCCGGCCGGCCCGCTGAGCCCCCGCCGCTGAACCGGGACGCCGGCTCAGCGGCACATCGCGGCGTTCATCTCGTCCGGGCGCACCGGCGGCGGCAGCGGACCGCTCGCCGCACCCGCCCGGAAGCTCTGCAGCAGGTAGCCCAGCAGCCGCGCCGACAGCTGCGGTGCCGCATCGCCACCGGAGTGGATGATCCCCGTGTTCGCCATCATGATCATGATGAAGTCCTCGGGTACGAAATCCGCCCGCAGCGTCCCCTCCGCCTGCGCCCGCTCGATCAGCGCCCAGAACCCCGCCTGCGCCTCGGTCCGCCGCGCCTCGAACTCCCGGTCCTCCGGGAACCGCAGCGTCATCACATCCGCCAGACCCCGATCAGCCACCTGCAGCTCACACCACCGCCGCAGGTAGGACGCGAAACCCTCCCACGCCGACGGCAGCGCCAACGCCTCCCGGGCCGCCTCCGCGTAGCCCGCCATCCGCTCGATCGACGTCGCCACCACCAGCGACTCCCTCGTCGGGAACCGGCGGTAGAGCGTGGCGATACCCACCCCCGCCCGGCGCGCGATCTCCTCCAGCGGCGCCTCCAGGCCCTGCTCGGCGAAGACCGACCGCGCCGCGCACAGCAGCTTGGCGCGATTGCGCTCCGCGTCGGCGCGCAGGGTCACCGCGTCGTCGGCACTGGGGGTCATGGGTTCAGCCTAACGCCGGAATAACTGGAGGGACCCCTCCAGTTGGTGCTACCGTACCCCCGAACCGGAGCCAACCCTTCACTTACCCCGAGAGGCAACCCCGTGAACATCGCCCTCTGGATCGTCCAGATCCTGCTCGCCGTCGCCTTCATCGCCGCCGGCGCCATGAAAGCCACCTCCCCCAAAGAGAAGCTCGCCCCCAAACTCCCCTGGGTCAACGACTTCTCCGCCGCCACCGTCAAATTCGTCGGCATCGCCGAACTCCTCGGCGGCATCGGCCTCATCCTCCCCTGGGCCCTCGACATCGCCCCCATCCTCACCCCGCTCGCCGCCAGCGGCCTCGCCCTCACCATGGTCCTCGCCGCCGCCTACCACGCCCGCAAGAAGGAATACCAGGGCATCGTCGTCAACATCGTCCTGCTCGCCCTGTCCCTCTTCGTCGCCATCGGCCGCTTCTGAACCCCCACCGGCCCTCGCACCGACCCCGCTCGACATGATCGGCGCAACTCTTCAAGAGTTGCGCCGATCATGTGAATTTCCTGAGTCTTGGCTGTCAACACGGCGCCGTGAGTGGGCGATCTTGACCACTTCGGTCATCATGACCACATGGTCTTCAAGAAGCTGCTGGGAAGTCTCGGCATCGGCGGACCCACCGTCGACACCGTCCTCACCTCGCCGTCCACCCAGCCCGCGGGCAGGCTCACCGGAAACGTCCACGTCCGCGGCGGCGGCCGCGACGTCGAGATCGAATACGTCACCCTGATCCTCTCCGTGCAGGCCAACGTCGCCGGCGGCTTCCACTCCGGCGGCGGCGTCGAACTCCTGCGCGTACCCGTCGCCGGCCGGTTCCCCCTCGCCTCCGACAGCACCCACGCCATCCCGTTCAGCATCGAACTGCCCCCGACGACACCCTTCAACGCCGTCTACGGCAACCTGCTGCCCGGCATGACCATGGGCCTGCGTACCGAACTCTCCGTCGCGAAATCCTCCGACAAGACCGACCTCGACCCCGTCGTCGTCGAACCCATGCGCGCCCAGCAGCAGATCCTCGACGCGCTCGGCACCATCGGCTGCCGCTACATCCGCACCGACCTGCGCCCCGGCGGCCACGTCGGCGTACCCGTCCCCTACGTGCAGCGCGTCGTGTTCCTCCCGCCCTTCGAAGGCCGCCCCACCCCGCAGATCCCCCAGATCAGCTTCACCTTCGCCGCCGACGGCCAGGCCCTCCACGTCACCGTCGAGACCGGCCGCACCAGCGGCGACCGCCACAGCGTCGCCCACGCCGACGCCGAGCGCACCGACTGGGTCGAGATCGTCGACTCCTGGCTCCGGCAAGCCTTCAGCAAGCCCCAACCCGCCCCCAACCAGGGCGGATTCATGGGCGGCCAGCAAGGCTACGGCCAGCAGCAGTACGGGCGCCCCGGCTACGGCGGCCACCAGCAGCCCTACGCCTACCACCGCAAACCCGGCATGGGAGTCGGCGGAGCAGTAGCAGCCGGCGTCGGCGGCGCAGCACTCGGCTTCCTCGGCGGCATGGTCATCGGCGACATGATCGGCGACGCCTTCTCCCCCGACGGCGCCGACGCCAGCAACTTCGCCGACGGCGGAGACGGCGGATACACCGAGATGGGCGGCGCCGACAGCGGCGGCGACTACGGCGGCGGCGACTACGGCGGCGGCGACTACGCCAGCGGAGCCGAAGACTTCGGCGCGGGAGATTTCGGCGGCGGCGACTTCGGCGGCGGCGACTTCGGCGGCGGCGACTTCGGCGGCGGGGATTTCGGCGGCGACTTCTAACCTCCCTGAATTTTAATGCTGGACACGCCGCACCAATAGCAATAAAAGTCAGGATCGATTCCACGCGAATCGATCCTGACTTTTATTGCAGGATCCCCGGCGTGTCCAGCATTAAAATTCAGGGAGGAGGCTCGGAGAGCAGACGGCGACGGGAGCTACGCTGGCCGTCATGTTCAAGACCCTCGTCTGCTTCGCGCTCTTCTTCATCGCCGTCGGCGCCGCCGGCGCCTACTTCGCGAGACAGCGCAACAGCCGGGGCAACGGTCCGGGCAGCCGCTGACCCTTCGTGGAGTTCATCGACGGCACCGGCCTGGCCATCCTCATGGTCGCCGCCACCGGAGCAGGCTGGGTCGACGCCGTCGTCGGCGGCGGCGGACTCCTGCTCCTGCCCACCATGCTGCTCAGCTCCGGGCTACCCCTGCCCACCATCCTCGGCACCAACAAGCTGACCGCCATCGCCGGCACCACCTCGGCCGCGATCACCTACGCCCGGCGTACCCCCATCGACTGGCCCGTCGCCGGACCCGCCGCAGGCCTCGCCGTCGTCTTCGCCGGCGCCGGAGCCCTCGTCGCCGGATCCGTACCACCCTCCGCCTACCGGCCCGTCATCCTCGGCGTCCTCGCCGCCGTCGCCCTCTTCCTCACCTTCCGCCCCAGCATGGGACTCACCGGCGACCCCGCCAAACGCACCACCACCCGGATGGCGGTCATGATCGCGCTCGGCGGCGGCGTCATCGCCTTCTACGACGGCGCCATCGGCCCCGGCACCGGCACCTTCCTCGTCCTCGGCTTCACCGCCATCATCGGCGCCGACTTCCTGCGCGGCTCGGCGATGGCGAAGCTCATCAACGTCGGTACGAACTTCGGCGCGCTCGTCGTCTTCGGCCTGCTCGGCCACGTCAACTGGACCCTCGGCGCCATCCTCGCCTGCTGCAACATCGTCGGCGCCCAGTTCGGCGCCCGGATGGCCCTCAAACGCGGCGCCGGCTTCGTCCGCATCGTCCTGCTCGTCGTCGTGCTCGCGCTCGTCGCCCGCCTCTCCTGGGACCAGTGGCACTCCTGACCAAGATCGCCGCAACTCTTCAAAAGTTGGCCCTAACGGGTTTGTAGGGCCAACTCTTGAAGAGTTGCGGCGATCTTGCTTGGGGTCGGCCCGGCCAGACGGCCGCGGTGGGGCTCGGCCGCTCAGGCGGGCTGGGTCTCCGGGGCCGGGCGACGCAGCGGCAGCATCCGCCAGGCCGCGACCGCCAGGGCCAGGGCGATCGTCGCGGCGCCGGAGGCGAACAGCGTCCACGAACCACCCCACGCGGTCACCATGACGCCGCCCGCGATCATCCCCAGCGGAGTCGCCGGACCGGTCAGCGCGCCCTTCGCCGCGAGCACCGTCGACAGCTCCCCCGGCGGCGTCGCGTTCTGGAACGCCGTGGTGATGAACGCCGGGAACGGCCCGTAGACGAGCCCGCCGACGGCGAACATCGCGACCGTCAGCCCGGTCGGCGCGCCGAACCCGAAGGGCAGCAGGATCCCGCCCCACGCGATGACGACGGCGATCACGAAGGGCCACGTCCGCTGCGTACGCAGGAGACCGCCGAGCAGCCCGCCCACGATCGCGCCGATGCCGAAGGCGGCCCAGTACGCCCCCAGCAGCCGCGCCGAACCACCGCCCGCGTCGATGTGGATCGGCAGCGCCACCTCCACCGGGCCGTAGAGGAACCAGAACCCGGCGGTGACGAGGGCCAGGGCGAGCAGTTCGGGCCGCCGGACCAGCAGCCGCAGGCCGGATCGGCGGCCGTCCTCGGTGCTCGGCTCGACGGCGGTGACGGTGATGCCACGCACCGCCAGGGCCAGCGCCAGGAAGCTCACGGCGTCCAGGGCGAGCGCGACACCGGGGTTCACGGCGGCGACGAGCAGTCCGGCGGCGGGCGGGCCGAGCACGATGGCGGTGTTGAGGGCCGTGTTGACCAGCGAGTTGGCGGCGAGGCGTCCCTCGGCGGGGATGAGCGCACCGACGAGGGAGTAGATCCCGGCCTGTCCCCAGGCGGCGAGCAGCGACGACAGGGCGAGCAGGACGACGTAGCTCCACGGTCGCAGCTCACCGGCGAGGTGCAGCGCGGCCGCCGTACCCAGCATGGTTGCCCTGAGCAGGGCGTTGCCGATCACCAGGCGCCGCGACGGGAGCCCGCCGAGCCACCGGCTGAGGGTGAGGGCGCCGATCACCGCGGGCAGCGAGTAGGCGGCGAGCGCGGCGGCCGTGACCGCACCCTCCTGGCCCGGTGCGGCGAGGGTGAGGGCCAGCCAGGCGATGACGACGGCGCTCATGCCGTCGCCGAGGTAGGAGATACCGAGGCCGGCCAGGAGCCGCCGGAAGCCGGGTTGGCGCAGAACGCCGAGGTAGGTGTCGCGGAGCACCGCGTGATCATGCCGGTTCAAGGGGGCTTGAGGTCAAGACGCTCTCCCCCGGTGGAATCCGGACCCGATAAATCAAGATCAAAAACAGGGACCCGCTTTTCCGGTGAAAGCGTCGTGCCGCCCGCGTGCGGGCGGCACGACTTCCTTCTAAGGTCTGGCTCTGACATCACGTCACACCGCCTAGGGTGTCCTAGGACGCTAGGTTGTGAATCGAAGGGACACACTTCGCGAGCCCGTCATACCCGGCAGGCACAATGTGATCGTGACGGGAACCCCAGACGCCATGCCCGACCCCGGCCAGACCCGCGAAGCGCTGCGCGTCCACCAACCCGACCTGATCAACCGCTACGACGCCCGGCTGCCCGGCGCCAGGGCCGCGATCCTGGCCCGACTGTGGGGCGCGATCAACCGGGAGCCCATACCCGGCATCGCCGAGCGGCGCGCGGTCGGCTCGGACTCCCTGATCACCTTCACCGACGGCGCGCGGCTCATCGGTGCCGCCTCCGCCGCCGCGGCCTTCGCGATCCCCCCGGACGACCTGCACCTCACCCTGTCGCGGCCCGGCGGCGGCGAGACCCGCCACACCGACCCGGCGGTGCTGCTGCGGGCGCTGGCGCTGCCGGTGCCGGTGCCCGCCGAGCGGATCGACCGGTTCGCCAAGGAGCTCGCCAACAGCGTCGCCAACCTCGCCCTCGGCCGCGCCGACCAGCCCTTCCACCCCGACGGCACCCCCGGGCTGCTCGCCGAGTGGGCCGGGCGCCCCGGCGCGCTCGCCGCACTGGAGCAGGCGGTCGTCGACGGGCACCCGCTGCACCCGGGCTGCCGCACCCGCAGCGGCATGTCCACGGCAGATGTCCTCGCCTACGGCCCGGAGCACCACCCGGCGATGACCCTGCCGGTCTACGAGGTCCCCGCCGACCGCTGGCTCTCCAGCGGCGCCGGGCTCGCACCCCGGCTGCCGGTGCACCCGTGGCAGGCCGAGCACCTGCTCGCGGAGTTCGGCCACCTGAAGCTCACCGGCGACCGGATCGCCGTCGCACCGCTGATGTCGCTGCGCACCCTGGCGAGCCTCAGCGACCCATCGCGGCACTACAAGACATCGATCGGGGTGCAGATGACCAGCGCGGTCCGGCAGGTCTCCCCCGCCGCCGTGCACAACGGACCCCGCGTCGGCGCGCTGCTCGGCCAGCTCGGCGCCGACCAGGGCCTGGCGGTCTGCCCCGAACCCGCCGCCGGCTGCGTGGTCCACGACGGCACCCCGCTGGGGTCGCTCGCGGTCGCGCTGCGCCGGGTGCCGCTGCCCGGCCCCGGCGAGGTGTGGCTGCCGCCCGCCGCGCTGACCGCCCGCAACACCGACGGCCGCCCGGTGCTCGTCGAGGCGGTGACCATGGGCTACGGCGGGCACCCCGTCGCATTCTGGCGCGACCTGGTCAACGTGGTCGTCCCGCCGCTGCTGATGCTGCTCGGCCGCGGCGTCGGGCTGGAGGCGCACGGGCAGAACCTGCTGCTGCGCCTGGCCTACGGCCGCCCGTCCGGCCTCGGCTACCGCGACTTCGGCGGGCTGCGCGTGCACGCCGGGCGGCTGCGGCGCATCGGCCTGGAGGCGCCGAAGCTGCGCGGCGACCTGCTCACCACCGACGAGGACGCGCTGCGGGCCAAGGTCGTGGCGAGCGCGTTCGCGACCGTCCTCAGTGAACTCGCCGCCACTCTGGCCAGGGAATATGACACCGATCCCGACTCCCTGTGGCGTATGGTCGCCGTGCGCGTCGACGAAGCGCCTGACCCGCTGGACCGCGCCGCGCTGCTCGAGGCGCCGTGGCGGATGAAGGCGACCACGGCGATGCGCCTCGCCGCCGATCCCCTGACCGACATCTGGACCGACGTGCCCAACCCGCTGGAGGCGCCCGCATGAGGACACCCGCCGGCAACGCCGCGGTGGAGGCCGCACCCCAGTTCCACACCCAGGCGAGCAGCACCGTCGCCGCCCGGCTCGCCGGTGCCCTGCACCGGGAGGGCGTGCGCCGGTTCGGCGGTGTCGAGCACGCGTTCGACCGGGTCGAGGTCGCCGACGCCGGCGTCGACGACCCGGTCGACCTGCTCCCGCCGGAGCTGGAGAGCGGCACGCTGCCCGCCGAGCTCACCGACGCGGTGGAGAAGCTCTCCCTCGCCTACGCCCGGCGCGCCATCGACGACCGGGCAGCCCGCAAGTCCGGCGCCGCGGACATCTTCGCGCTGGTCGCGGGGTTGCGATCCGACGACTGTGTCGTCCGCCTCGAGAAGCTCGGCACCGAGGGCCACAACCTGCACCCGTGCGGGCGGACCCGGCTCGGCTGGACCATGCACGACGCGATGGCCCACGACCTGGAGTCCCCGGCGACGACGATCGGCTTCGTGGGCGTACCCGTCGGGGATTATGTCGGCGACGACCTGGGTGAGCGCCTCGGCGTGGCCGCAC
Organism: Allocatelliglobosispora scoriae; assembly: GCF_014204945.1. Classification (NCBI taxonomy): domain Bacteria; kingdom Bacillati; phylum Actinomycetota; class Actinomycetes; order Micromonosporales; family Micromonosporaceae; genus Allocatelliglobosispora; species Allocatelliglobosispora scoriae. The sequence goes on along the minus strand of NZ_JACHMN010000001.1, from coordinate 378,720 downwards.
CCGACGGCATGCGCGCCGTGCCCGTGCACGGCTGGCAGCTGGGGCTGGTCGTGGACCGCTACGAGGAGCTGCCGATGCTGCCCAGGCTGCTCGCGGGCAGCCCCACCGCCGCCCTGCGCACGCTGTGGGTGCCGGAGCTGGGCGAATATCTCAAGCTGTCGCTCGACATCCAGGTCACCTCGACCCGGCGGACGATCTCGATCGCGTCGACCCGCAACGGGCCGCTCATGTCAGGGCTGCTGCCGGACCTGATCGAGGACGACCGGGTGCTGCTGCTCGCCGAACCGGCCGGCGGCGCGTCGACCCTGGGGTCGGGGCGGGACCTGTCGGTGATCGTGCGGTCGGCGATCGGCGAGCTGCGCCCCGGCGAGCTGCCGGTGCCGGGCAGCGCCCTCGCCGCGGCCTGCCCGATCACCGGCGAGCGGCTGATCGCGCTGCTCGCGGCCCGGTCCGGGCTCGCGCCGCTGGACTTCGTCGAGGAGTACGCGCGGCTGCTGCTGCCGCCGGTGCTGCGCCTGTCGACCCGGTTCGGGGTGGGCATGGAGGCGCACCTGCAGAACTGCGTGATGACCTTCGTCGAGGGGCGGCCGAGCCGGCTGATCCTGCGCGACCTCGCCGGGCTGCGCCTGCACGCCGGGCGGCTCGCCGCGAGCGGGCACGACTTCGCGCTGTGGCCGGGGTCGGTGGTCGGGACCGACGACGACGAGGTGCTGCTGTCCAAGGTGGCCTACACCGCGTTCCAGGCGCATCTGGGCGAGGTGATCCTGCGCCTGGCCGAGGCCGGGCTCGACGAGGCCGCCGCCTGGACCCGGGTCCGGCTCATCGTGGACGAGGTCTTCGACGACCTCGGCGACTCCGAGCACGCCAAGGGCGACCACGCGTTCCTGACCGCGCCGACCGTGCCGCACAAGGCGCTGGTCCGGATGCGGCTCGCCGGGACGGGCGATCTCTACGTGCCGGTGCGGAACCCGCTGCATGCTGCCTGACCGGATCGCGGCCGCCGTGCGCGGCGCACAGCAGCCCGTCTGCGCCTACGTCTACGACACGGCGGCCCTGGTGGCCAGGGCCGCCGAGGTCCGTGCGGCACTGCCGCCAGGCACGACGCTGCTCTACGCCATGAAGGCCAACGGACACCCCGACGTCGTCCGGGCCCTCGCCGGTGCCGCCGACGGCATCGAGGTCGCCTCCGGCGGCGAGCTCGCCGTCGCGGTCGCGGCCGGGGCGCGGCGGATCGCGTTCGGCGGCCCGGCGAAGACCGACGCGGAGCTCGCGGCGGCCGTCGCGGCCGGGGCGACGGTCCACGTCGAGTCCGTCGGAGAGCTGCGCCGCCTCGCCCACGTCGGCGGCCGGGCGGCCCGGGTGGCGCTGCGGGTCAACCGGGCCGGGGTCGCGGTCACCGGCAGCCACCAGATGACCGGGGTGCCGACGCCGTTCGGCATCGACGAGGCGCAGCTCGCGGACGTGGTGGCGACCGCGCGGGAGCTGGGGATCGCTCCCGTCGGCTTCCACCTGCACGCGGTGAGCAACAGCCTCGACGCGGCGGAGTTCGCTGACCATGTCAACGGAGCCGTGAGCTGGTCGCTGGCGGCCGGGCAGGCGCTGGGGATACCCGTGGAGTACGTCAATGCCGGCGGCGGTCTGGGGGTCTCCTACACCGGTCCGCAGCGCCTCGACCTGACCGCACTCGCCGCCGCGCTGGACCCGGTGCCGCAGGGGATCGAGCTGGCGGTCGAACCCGGCCGCTACCTCGCCGCCGACGCCGGGTGGTACGCCGCCGAGGTCCTCGACCTCAAACACACCCACGGCCGCTGGTTCGCGGTCGTGCGGGGCGGCACCCACCACCTGCGCCTGCCCGCCGCCTGGGGCTACGACCACCCGTTCACGGTGCTCCCCGTCGAGCGGTGGCCCTACCCGTGGGACCGGCCCGAGGTGACCGGAGAGGTCGACGCGGTCGGGGAGCTCTGCACCCCCCGCGACGTGCTCTGCCGGGGCCAGGCCGTGGACCGGCTGCGCGTCGGCGACGTGCTCGTCTTCGCCCGCGTCGGCGCGTACGGCTGGGACATCTCGCACCACGAGTACCTGCGCCACCCCCACCCCGAGCTGATCGTGCTTCCGCTCACCGCCGGTGACTGATCCACGACCAAGAGCGATGGGTCATCACAAGATGGTCTACGTCCCGTCCGTTATCCCCGTGTGACCACCTAGACTGTGCCGGTTCACCCCCCCAGCACCGACGAACACTCCGGCAACCTCACGCCGGCACCACTACTCCGGCAACCCCCACGGAGGAAACCCCATGCCGAACGGCCGCCCCGCCTCCGTCCGGTCTCACCGTCGCGGCGGCGCACGCCGCGGCCGGAAGACCGCACTGGCGATCACCATCCCGCTCGCCACGATGCTCGTCGCCAGCGGACTCGTCGGCGGCTACCTCTGGCTGTCGCGGCAGTCCTGCTCCGGCACCGCCTCCAGCACGGTGATCGCGAGCCCGACCACCGCCCCGCTCCTCGAACGCCTCGGCCGGGACTGGACCGCCACCCGTACCTCGGTCGACGGCGCGTGCGGCACCGTGAAGATCGTCGCGATGGAGTCGTCGAAGGTCGCCGAGTCGCTGCAGAGCGCCTGGAGCACCAAGTGGGTCGGCGACGCCCCCGACGTCTGGGTCCCCGAATCCACCGCGTGGGTACGCACCGCCTCCGGCAACGCCGAGACCGAGAAGATGATGCCGGACCTGCAGCCGAGCATCGCCCGGTCCCCCGTCGTCATCGCCATGCCCAAGCCGATGGCCCAGGCACTGGGCTGGCCCAAGACCCAGCTCGACTGGGCCGACCTGATCGACCGGTTCGCCGGTCTCAAGAACGGCTGGGGCTCCTACGGCAAGGACTGGGGCGCCTTCAAGATCGGCATGACCGACCCGGCGACCTCCACCGCCGGCCTGCTCGCCCTCTCGGCGATCATCGACGCCGACGACAACGAGGACATCGACGACGACGAGCTCAAGCGGCTGTTCCGGCTCAAGCAGGTCATGAAGGTCTACGAGCCCAACACGGCGCAGATCCTGCGCGGGTTCGACAGCGAGGGCATGGGCGGCGCCAACGTCCTGACCTACGTCTCGGCCTTCCCCGCGCTGGAGCAGGAGATCATCGCCTACAACATCGCGCACCCCAACGCCGAGCTCGTCGCCGTCTACCCGAAGAACAACACCGAGGCCGACAACCCCTACCTGACGCTCAACGACACCCCGTGGGTCGACGCCAAGCGCCAGGCCGTCGCCGGCGGGTTCCTCGCCTACCTGCGCAGCCCCGAGGCGAAGGCCGTCCTGCAGGCCGCCGGGTTCCGCGACCCCAACCGCAAGGCCGGCGCGACCGTGACCGAGGCGAACGGCGTCCTCGCCGAGCTCACCTCGCTCCCCCGCGGCGTGCTGCTCACCGACGCCGTCAACACCACCCTCAACACCTGGACGTCGCTGACCCGGCCCACCAACATGCTGCTCGTCCTCGACGTCTCCGGCTCGATGGGCGAGAAGGTGCCCGGTCTCGGGCGCACCAAGCTCGACCTGACGAAGGAGGCCGCGCGCCTCGCCGTGCAGCGCTTCGACGACTCGGCGAGCGTGGGCCTGTGGTCGTTCTCGTCCAGCCAGGGCGGCAAGCCCTACCGGGAGCTCGTGCCGCTGACCAAGCTCGGCGCCGAGACCTCCGACGGCGTCAAGGGTTCGGAGAAGGTGCTCGAGGAGATCAAGAACCTCAAGGCCGGCGGCAACACCGGCATCTACGACACGATCGCCGCAGCGCACGACGCGGTCCGGTCGAAGTACCAGGCCGACGCGACGAACCTGGTGGTCATCCTGACGGATGGGGCCAATGACGACCAGGGCAAGGGCCTGACGCTGGACCAGCTCACCAAGAGGCTCAAGGACGCCGACCCGAAGCGGCCGGTGAAGGTCGTGACGATCGCCCTCGGGCAGGAGGCGAACGGGTCGATCCTGCAGCAGATCTCGGCCGCCACGGACGCGCCGCCGCCGTTCGTGTCCCGCGACCAGTACGACATCACCGCCGTACTGCTGCGGGCGATCTTCCAGACCCGCTGACGCCGTCACCGCACGACCGACCCCGCCGCGCACTCTGCGCGGCGGGGTCGCGCCTTTCCGGGGGTACGCGGGTGAGCGGGCGCGGCTCACCGAACTCCACCTGGATGACAACAGGCTCACCGCGATACCCGAGTCCATCGGCAACCTCACCCGGCTCACCGAACTCCACCTGCACGACAACAAGCTCACCGCGATACCCGACTCCATCGGCAACCTCACCCGGCTCGTTACCCTCAATCTTCGGCGCAACCTCCTCAGCTCGCTGCCGGTGACATTGACCCGGAGACAGGCTGCGGGACTGAACGCCCGAGCCAATCCGCTGGCTCCCGAGATTCAAGCCGCATACCTGGATGGCGCCAACGAACTCAGCGACTTTCTGGAGCTGCTCCGGGATGACGGCGCGGTGATTCGGGAGGCGAAGCTGGTACTCGTCGGCGAAGGGGACGTCGGCAAGAGCAGCCTGCTCGCCGCCATGTGCCGTGAGGAGTGGAACGAAGGCCGGTCCTCCACTCACGGTGTCGAGATCAAGTCCGTCACCGTTCAGGATGACGGCGAGGTTCCACTCGTCCTCAACGGCTGGGACTTCGGCGGACAGCCGCAGTACCGATCCACCCATCAGCTCCACTTCACCGCACCGGCCGTCTACGCCGTGGTCTGGAATCCGCGGCGGGGGCCCGAGGTGAGCAAGGTGGACTACTGGATCAACCTGATCAAGAACCGCGTCGGCGACAGTGCGCGGATCCACGTGGTGGCGACCCATGCCGAGCACGACGACCGCGGCCCGTGGATCGACGAGAATGCCCTGGCGGACCGGTTCGGACCGATGATCTGCGGTTTCCACCACATCGACAGCCACACCGGACAGGGAGTCGACGGGTTGGTGGCAGCCATCGCCGCCACCGCCAACGATCTGCCACACTCCAGGCGCCGCTACCCTCGTACCTGGTCTCGACTGTTGAAGGCATTTCGCGAAGGCAAGGACGCATACCTCACCTACCACGACTACGAGGTCCGGGCGATCGCCGAAGGGCTCACGGCCACCGGCGCGCGGTCGCTGGCTCGCAACGCCAATGCCCTGGGCTACTGGATCCACGACGACTCCGACGACGAACACAGCCTGGTGATCTTCAAGCCGGACTGGCTGAGCAAGGCCATCGGCAGGGCGTTCGAAGCACCCGAGGCCAACGCGCATTACGGGCTGATCAGTCTCGAGCGGCTCTCCCATGCCTGGACGCACCCGCCGCGCCCGGACGAGGACGTCTACCCGCCGGCGCTGCACCCGGTGTTCCGGCATCTGATGCAGAAGTTCGACATCTCCTACCAGGTCACGCCGAGCAACCCGCATCAGGAACCGGAAGTCCTCATCACGCAGCTCGTGCCGAGCCGCCGCCCACCGCTGACCGCGTGGACCGACTACGAACCCGAGCTGTCCACGATGACCCGCTACTGCGAGGTGGTCGAGGCCGACACCGGCAACCGGTTCATCCCGGAGGGCTTCGTCTACCAGCTCATCGCCCGCTTCCACCGCTATTCGCTGGGCCGCGACGACCACACGGCGAGCGTGCACTGGCAGAACGGGATGGTCCTCGACGCCGGACGCTACGGCCGGGCGCTCATCACCGTCTCCGACCAGCGGATCACCATCGCCGTCCGAGCGGCGTGGCCGTCCTATCTCCTGGACCGGCTTACCGGCGACATCTGCGACCACCTCTCGTTCTGGCGCGGCCTCGCGGTGAAGGTCTTCCTCACCTGTGGCGGCGACTGCCCCGGCAACCGGGCCGGACATGGGCGGTTCGAGTCGCAGGCGGTTCTCAACAGCAAGCGCCAGGGAGTTGCGCTGACGCCCTGCCAGACGTGCAGCGCTCTACGCAATGTCGACGAGTTGATGCACGGTGTGACGGCGGGCATGGACCCGAACGTCAACAGATTCGCCGCAGCCGTCGCCGAGATCCTTCAGCCGCAGTTCGCGCAGGCCACCGACACCATCAACCGCCACAGCAGCGCCATCGCCGCAAAGGTCGGCGAGGAAGCGGATGCCACACGGGCGGCGATCAGCCAGGCTGAGGTGGGTTATCGCAGCCTGATCCGCTCCCTGGACGAACCTGCCCGCAACGGGCCACGGCTCATGACGATCGCGCCGGTCGGCCAGAGGGCGCTCAGGCGACGGATCACCACCGTCACGATCCGCGTCACCCTGTGGTGCGAGCACTCCCGGCTCCCGCTGCACGTCCTCGACGGCAACGGCACCACGGGTGTCTATGACATCGAGACGCCCCGCAAGTGGCTGGTCAATGCCCGCCCGTGGCTGCGGGCGACCTCGTTCGTGCTGCGGACGCTGCTGCCGGTGGCGATCGGCGAGCTGGACATCGCGCTGGACGGCGATGCCCGGTGGACGTCACTGGCGGAGCACCTCAAATCCGCCGAGAAGGCGCTGGAGGCGTCCACCGACATCGTCGGGCAGACCGGGCCCGAGGCCGGTCGGGATCAGGACCTGCAGCGGGTGTCCGGCCCGAATGCCGGGCCGGGCGAGCCGGACCAGGCGCTGCTGCGCACGCTGCATCAGATCCTCGGCGAACGGGATCCGTCGTTCGCGGGGATGCACCGGGTCCAGGAGCGGGAGCGGTACCTCTGGGTGCACCGCCGGTTCGCGGGCGAGTACGAGTACCGCGAGAGCTGATGCCGCCAAGATCGCCGCAACTCTTCAAGAGTTGGTCTAATGCAGCTCCCCGCCCTCCGCAGGGGCCGCAAGGGAGCAACTCTTCAAGAGTTGCGGCGATCTTGGCGACGACGGCGAACCCGCCGCCGGTGGATCAGCTCGGGTAGACGACCGGTAGGTCGGTGCCTAAGCCGAACCCGACGCTGTAGTCGCCGTCCCGGCTCTGGCGCAGGTACCAGGTGCCGTTGGCAGGCCGGAACACACCGAGGTCGACCCGACCGTCACCGTCGTAGTCGGCTGGCGAGACCACGTCTCCGTTCATCCCGTACGCCTCGCTGCGGTAACGCCCGTCGATGCTCTGCATGATGTGCCAGGTCCCGTTCGACGGCCGGAACACGGCGCGGTCCGTGCGGCCGTCCCCGTCGTAATCCGCCGGGACGACCTTGTCGCTGGAGACCCCGAACTGCAGGTAGGAATCCGTGTTGTCCGACGACTGGTGCACGATCCACGCCCCGACCAGCGGCCGGTACACCGCCACGTCGGTCTTGCCGTCACCGTCGTAATCACCCGGCACCGGCCGGTCCGTGGCGAGCCCGTAAGCGAAACCGTAGTAGCTGCCACCGCCCGACGGCAGGACGTACCAGGTGGTGTCCGACGGACGGAACACCGCGAGGTCGGTCTTGCCGTCGCCGTCGTAGTCACCCGGGACCGGCTTGTCGTCGGGGAGGCCGAACGACACGAACCGGTTCTCGTTCGTACCGGTGATCAGGATGCACCAGAGTCCGGCCCGGTAGACGGCCCGGTCCGTGGTGCCGTCCCCGTTGTAGTCGCCGGCGACCGGCTTGTCCCCGGCCATGCCCCACGCGACGGCGGTGGGACCGGCGGCGGGCAGCGACCACCAGACGCCGTCGCCGGGTCGCCAGACCGTCACGTCGCTGCGGTGGTCGCCGTCGAGGTCCACGGCGGCCGCTCGCCGCTGCAGGGTGAACGTCCGGGGCGAACCCGGCAGCTCCCGGCCCTCGTCGCCGGTGAGGTCGGTGCCCCGGGCCACGAGCGTGTGGGCGGAACCGTCGCGGTAGTCCGGCGGGATCGGCCAGCGGAACCCGTGGTCGCCGGGGTAGCCGAGGCTGGTGGTGATGTCGGGCCGGGGCCCGTTGGCGGGGACCCGGGCGACGAAGAACCCGTCGATGTAGAAGTCGACCGCGTTGGGGTTGGCGTAGCCGAGCAGGCTCGGGTCGAGGGTCCACCCGTTAGCGTTGCCCGCCGTGTCGATGCCCTCGAACGAGCCGATGGGCCGCTTGGGCAGGATGAACAGCTTCGGTGAGCCGCTCAGCAGCACCGGCGGGTCGTTGGTGGCGTCGATGCCGTAGGCGTAGAGCGTGTGCATCCGGGCGTCGAACCACTCGGCGGGCAGGGTGAATCGCATGCCGTGGTTGCCGGGCTGGATGTCGGTACGCCGCTGGTCGGCGACGAACGCACCGGCGAAGACACCGACCCCGGCGGGGCCGTCGATGTAGTAGTGCACGGTAAGGGAGGTGCCGGGGCGGCCGGGGTCCTGCGCCCAGCCCGCGACGACACCGGTGTTGGCGACGCCGTCGAGCCCGCCGATCGTCGTCGTCGGCGTGGGCGGGTCCGGCGGGCGGACCGGGCAGTTCAGGCACTTGATGATGCGGACGTTGGGTGCCGCGCCCGGTGCGGGGGTCTGCAGGCCGCAGCGGTACCAGACCACCGAGGTGGCGATCTCGGTCCACCCGACGGGGATCACCACCCCGCTGTCGATGCACATCTGCAGGGTGTCGTCCCGGTAGCGGTCGGTGTGCCGGGTGATCTCCCACTGGGTGATGACGGTATGCGGCACCGGGCCGGTGACACCGCAGACGTTGTAGATGGAGAACGAGTCGCTGTGGATCCACCCGACCGGAATGTTGGCGGTGCCGGGGCAGACCAGCTCCGACTCGGCGGCGGCCGGCAGGGCGGGCAGGAGCGGGGTGGTCACCAGGACGGCGGCGACCACGACGAGGATCGCGCGGAGGCGACGGATCACGGTGTCCTCCTAGGCCTGGTTGATGACGACGGTGCCGATGAGCGTCGACGTCTCGGCGTGCGGGGTGTTGCTCTCCCAGCGGATGTAGATCGCCCACGCCTCGTAGGTGCCGACCCCGATGGTCGCCGCCGACACCGCCTCGGGCTCCTGCAGCACGACGCAGTTGTTCTGCGACGGCTGCGTGGTGTGGAAGAACCGCTTCTGCGTCACCGGGTCATACAGCCCCCACCGGACGGGGGTGCCCGCGTGCACGGATCCGGCGGTGAACATCAGCGTGGTGTTCGTCGGGACCACGAGCGGCGGTCCGCCCAGCCACAGCGTCCCCCGTTGGGGTGACGTGGCGATGGCGACGTTCGTCGGCTGGCCGCACGTGTTGTGCGCCTGCGCCGAGGCGGGCAGCACCGCCAGCGGCACCGCGGCGACCAGCACCGCGAGCAGGCGAGCCGCCCGTCGCCGGGTTCGTCCTCCATGGAACATCAACAGACCTCCCAGATGTGGTGAAGCGCCGATCCTCGCCAGCCGGGAGCGCCGCCGGGGCGGATTCCGGACAGCGGCGGAAATCGGCGGACACCGGTGCCGTTGGGTACGCTGCCCTGTCGATGCCGCGACCCGAAGGGTTCCACTGTGGATGATCTATCGGCGCTGGCCGCAGCAGCCCGGACCGCCGACGCGCTCGCCGCGCTGCTGCGCGATCTGCGCCGCCGGCAGGCCCGCGAGCAGGGCCGCTCGGAGCTCACCTACCGCGAGATCGCGCACAAGACCGGCTGGTCGCTGTCGGCCGTCGGCGAATACTTCACCGGGACGACGGTGGCGCCGACGGACCGGTTCGACGTCCTCATCCAGCTCCTCGGCGCCACCACCGCCCAGCAGCGGGCGCTCGCCACGGCTCGGGACCGGGTCGACGAGGCCCGGCGGCGGCCCGCCGAACCCGCCCGGGGCGTGCCGCGACAGCTCCCCGCGGACGTGTCCGGCTTCACCGGCCGCTCCGACGCCCTCACCGCGCTCGACGAGCTGATCGCCGACACCGGCACCGTCGTGATCTCCGCCGTCTCCGGGACCGCGGGGGTCGGCAAGACCGCGCTCGCGGTGCACTGGGCGCACCGGGTCGCCGGCCGGTACCGCGACGGGCAGCTCTACGCGGACCTGCACGGCTACGCACCGCACGCCCCCGTCGACCCCCATGACACCCTCGCCGGGTTCCTCCGGGCGCTCGGCGTCGAACCCGCTGACGTGCCTCCCGGTGCCGACGAGCGCGCGGCGGCGTACCGGACGATTCTCTCGGGACGACGCGTGCTGGTCGTCCTCGACAATGCCCGCACCGCCGACCAGGTCAGGCCGCTCCTACCCGGCGCGGCCGGCTGCGCGGTCGTCGTGACGAGCCGCGACGAGCTGACCGGGCTCGTCGCGCGCGACGGCGCGCGGCCCGTCGCACTGGACGTGCTCTCCCCCGCCGAGGCCCTCGACCTGCTGCGGAACCTGCTCGGCGCGCGCGTCGACGCCGAACCCGACGCCGCCGCGACCCTCATCCGGCGCTGCGCCCGGCTGCCGCTCGCGCTGCGCATCGCCGCCGCCCGCGCCGCCGCGCGCCCGGCGCTCCGCCTCACCGCGCTCGCCGCCGAGGTCACCACGGCCTTCGACGGCCCGGACCCGATGACCAGCCTCGGCGCGGTCTTCTCCTGGTCCTACACGGCGCTGACCCCGGCCGCGGCCCGGCTGTTCCGGCTGCTCGGCCTGCACCCTGGCCCCGACGTCACGGTCGCGGCCGCGAGCAGCCTCGCCGCCGCACCGGCCGCGGCGCCGCTCGCCGAGCTCGCCGCCGCACACCTCGTCGCGGAGACGTCCGCGGGCCGCTACAGCTTCCACGATCTTCTCCGGGGGTACGCCCACCAGCGCGCCCACGAGGAGGAGTCCGCACCGCAGCTGGGCGCCGCCCGGCAGCGGCTGCTCGACCACTACCTGCACACGGGCCTGCGCGCCGCGCTGCTCTACTCCCCCATGCGCAACCCGATCATCGTCGGCGAACCGGCGCCCGGCACCACCCCGGAGCTCCTCGCCGACCGGGTCGACGCCCTGGGCTGGTTCACCGCCGAGCACCACGTGCTGCTCGCCGCCGTCCGCGACGCCGAGGCCGACACCCACACCTGGCAGCTCGCCTGGACCCTCACCGACTACCTCGACCGCAACGGCCACTGGACCGAGCAGCTCGCCGTGCAGGCCCTCGCCCTCGCCGCCACCCGCCGCCTGCGCGACCGCGACGCCCAGTCCCGCACCCACAACGCCATCGCCCACGCCCACATGCGCCTGGGCCGTTTCGAGCAGGCCCGCGACGAGTACGCCCACGCCCTCGACCTGTGCCGCGACCTCGACGACCTCGGCGGGCAGGCCCGCGCCCACAACAACCTCACCACCGCCTACGAGGCGCTCGGCCGGCCCCGCGACGGGTTGCAGCACGCGCTGCTCGCGCTGGACCTGCACCGCACCGCCGGAAACCACGCCGAGGAGGCGAACGCCCACAACGGGGTCGGCTACATCTACGCCCAGCTCGGCGACGACGGCGAGGCACTGCGGCACTGCGAGACGGCGCTCGCGCTGGTCCGGGCGCACGGCTACCCGCTGGCCGAGGCCGCCACGCTGGACAGCCTCGGCTACATCCACCGGCGGCAGGGGGCACTGGACCGCGCCGTCGGCTGCTATCGGGACGCCGCCGAGCTGCTGCGGAGCCTCAACGACCGCTACCACGAGGCGGAGGTGCTCAACAACCTCGCCGAGACCTGCCGGGACGCCGGCGACCCCGACGGCGCACGGGCCGCGTGGCGGGAGGCGCTCGCCATCTTCGAGGAGCTGTCGATGAGCCAGGCCGACGGCGTACGGGCTCAGCTCGCCGCTCTAAGGTAGGCCCATGAGAGCCCTCCTCACCTCGTCCGGGATCAAGAACAACAGCATCCACGACGCGCTGGTCGACCTGCTGGGCAAACCGATCACCGAGTCCAACGCCCTCTTCATCCCCACCGCCGTTTATCCCTTCCCCGGCGGGCCGGGCATGGCGTGGCAGGCGATCTCCGGCAAGGCCTCATCGCCGCTGTGCGAGCTGGGGTGGAAATCGCTGGGGATCCTGGAGCTGACGGCGCTGCCGAGCATCGAGGAGGCGGCGTGGGTGCCGACGGTCCGGGACGCCGACGCGCTGCTGGTGTGGGGTGGCGACCCCCTGTTCCTCGCCAACTGGATGCGGCGCTCCGGCTTGACCGGCCTCCTGCCGACGCTGCGCTCCGAGGCCGTCTATGTCGGGGTCAGCGCCGGGAGCATCGCTGCCGCCGCCACCTTCGTCGAGACCTACACCGAACCGCCGCGCGGGATCGACGGACCCCTGCAGTCGCAGGAGATCGTCTTCGCCACGCCCCAGGGTGACGTCGACAGGATCCTCGTCACGGGGCAGGGAGCGGGGCTCGTCGACTTCGCGGTGATCCCGCACCTGGAGCACCCGCACCACCTGGACGCCTCCCTGGCCAACGCGGAGCGGTGGGCGGCTCGGATCCCCGCGCCGACGTACGCGATCGACGACGAGACCGCCGTCAAGGTGGTCGACGGCATCGTCGAGGTCGTCTCCGAGGGGCAGTGGCGGTTGTTCCAGCCCTGATTTGCCGGAGCTTCGCCTCGGTGAGATCGCCCGTGGCATCGCCGGTAGCGTCACATCCCCTAAAGCATCCTAGGTTGATTGTGATGGCGGTGGGCTCATGACCACTGATACGTGGAACTGTACGGTTACAGGGGCCTCAGCGAGATCGCGCTACTTCCCGGAAGCAGGCCTTACCCACATGCTCTGAGGGGACTACTTCCCGGAAAATGCACGATCATGTGTCTAGTCAAGGAGGTGCTGATCGTGACGGAGCTACTGCGCATCGGCGAGCTGGCCGCGGCGGCCGGGGTCAGCACCCGCACCATCGACTTCTACACCAGCCTCGGCCTCATCCAGCCCGCCGAGCGGACCGGCGGCGGATACCGGCTCTACGACCAGGCCACCGTCGAGGTGATCGCCACGATCCGGCAGCTGGAGACGAGCGGCATGGCGCTGAGCGACATCGCCGCCGACCTGACCCAGGCCGTCTCCCCCGCCGACCTCGCCGCCACGGTGACCCGGCTCGACGCCGACCTCACCGCACTGAGGACCTTGGCCGAGACCGCCGGACCGGGGGCGCACTCCCTCGTCAACGCGCTGACCGTCCGCGCGCACACGCTGATCACCACGGCGATGGAGCTCATCGTCGCCATGCCCGACGTGTGACGTTCACGCCTGCCCAAACCATACAGTCGTACGTGTTACTGTAGGTCCCGTTCGTTCCCGGCTCGAAGGAGAACCTGCGGTGGTCTTCGGTAAATTGCTCGGCGCATTCGGCGTAGGCGGCCCCAGCGTCGACACGGTCCTGACCAACGCCCACACCCGGCCCGGCGGCGTCGTCAACGGGCAGGTCAACCTCACCGGTGGCAAGAACGACGCGAAGATCGACCGCATCGTCCTGAGCCTCGTGACCCGGGTCGAGGTGGAGAGCGGCGAGCACGAGCACGCGGCCACCGTCGAGTTCCACCAGGTCCAGGTCGCCGGGGGCCTCGTCCTGCCCGCCGGACAGCAGCAGGCCATCCCGTTCAGCCTGTCGGTGCCCTGGGAGGCACCGGTGACGCAGGTCCTCCACCAGCACCTGCGCGGCATGGTCGTCGGTGTGCACACCGAGGTCGAGATCGCGGGCGCGCGGGACAAGTCCGACCTCGACGCCGTCCACATCGAAGCCCTGCCCACGCAGCAGTCGATCCTGGACGCGTTCGTCAACCTGGGCTTCGGGTTCAAGGGCGCCGACCTGGAGCACGGGCACATCCCGGGCACCGGGCAGACCCTGCCGTTCTACCAGGAGATCGAGTTCTACCCGGCCCCTCAGTATTCGCACGCCGTCAACGAGGTCGAGGTCACCTTCATCACCGACCCCCGCCGGGTCACCGTGGTGCTGGAGTTCGCCAAGCGCGGCGGCATGTTCAGCGGCGGCCACGACGCGATCACGCAGTTCAGCGTCGACCACCTCGCCGCGCCGACCGACCTGCGCGCGGTCGTCGAGGGCTGGCTCCAGCAGGCGGTCTCCCGCCATCAGAGCAGAGGCGGGTACGGGTACGCGCAGCACGGCTCGCACGGTTCGCACCACGGCGGGCACGGCGGCGGGATGGGTGCCGCGGCCGGCGGTCTCGCCGTGGGTCTCGTGGGCGGCTATGTCGCCGGGGAGATGCTCGAGGACGCCTTCGAGGACTTCGGCGGCGACGAGTAGCTCGACCCGGACCGGCGGGCTGGGCGGTCGGCGGCTTTCAGAGCCGCCGGGCGCGCAGTACGCCGGTCAGCATCGGCAGGGTGAACTCGCCGTGCGCGGTCTCGGGCCGGCTCGCGAGGTAGGCGCGGATCCGGTCGAGCACGGCCTCCCGTTCCCGCTCCGGCAGGACCAGCAGCCCCGCACGCGTCGCCAAGGTCGCGACGAGGGAATCGGCGGTGCGGAGCTGACCGTGCGGGAACTCGGCCTGCTCCGGCGATCCGAAGCGGGCGGCCAGACCGGCGGGCGGAAGGTGCAGGCCTGCCGTCGCCGCGCGCCAGCGGCTGAACGTGTCGCGGGGGCCGACGACCGCATCTCCGCCGACCCGTTCGAGTCCGGCGACCCAGTCGACCCTGTCGTCCATGACGTTCCACAGACCGGCCAGGACACCGCCGGGCACCACGGCCCTCGCGATCTCCGGACCTGCGACGGCCATGTCGAACCAGTGCATGGCGTTGCCCGCCAGCGCGGCGTCGACCGACGCGTCCGGCAGCGGGATCGACTCGGCGCCACCCGCCAGCGCACGGACGTCCGGCAGCTCCCGGCGCAGCTCGGTCAGCATCGCCGGGTCGGGCTCGACCGCGACGACGTCGGCGCCTGAGGCGACCAGCGCGGCGGTCAGCTTCCCGGTCCCGGCACCGAGGTCGAGCACCCGCGAGCCGGGTGCGTGCTCCAGTGCCCAGCGCACCGCGGACCGGGCGTAGTCGGGGCGATGCTCGGCATAGGCGACCGCCGCCGCACCGAACGACGAGCTGTGACGGTGCCGTTCGTCCTGCTCCACGCGGTTTCCCCCGTCTGCGCCGCGAATACATCTGCCGCCGTGGACGCTACGCCCTGCGGCCGGCTGCGGCCAAGACCTCTGACCCGGCCGTCGACCTGATCCCCCGGGGGCAGAATCGGCGGTGTGGATGAGGCACCGCCGATGTTGGCAGAGCACGACGACCACTGGATTCTGCCCTTCCAGGGTCTGACCGTCACCCAGGTCCGGGTCGACTCCGCCTTCGAGCTGGTCCTCGACGGGAAGGGCAACGTGCGGATCGAGAGCACCGCGACGCTGGGCCGGGCCGAGGCGGACGTGTCGGAGCAGGTGGTGCTGGACCCCGAGCACCAGCACGTCGCGGCCGGCCTGGTGCTGTTCGACACGGTGGTCATGATGGCGGTGGCGGCCACGTCCGGCAGCCTGCGGCTCGTGTTCAGCGGCGGCCATGTGCTGCGGGTCGAGCCGGACCCGCACTACGAAGCGTGGACGGCGTCGGCGCCGGGCGGGCTGCTCGTCGTCAGCCTGCCCGGCGGTGGCCTGTCGGTGTGGTCTGATCACTCCTGATTCTGGACCGGGAGCTGCGGGCAGGAGGCGTGCTCGCCGCCGGTGTGGATGACGTGCCGCCCGCTGTTGGCGGGGATGTACTCCTGCAGCCGGGGCATCATCGGCCCGGCGTACACCTGCGCGACGACCACGACACGCGCCTGCGGGCGGGCCTCGCCTCCGCCATGCTGATGGGGATCATCGTCGCGCGGTGCGTCGTCCGCGTACCGACGATCGCCGACGAGGACCTGGACTCGATCGTGGTCGCGACTGCCGACGCGTTGCAGGCGCTGCTCGTTCCCGCGGGCACCGGCTCGCCCGCGTGACGGCCGGAGCCGGCTGGCATCGATTCAGCGCGGTCGGATCTCCCACGACGGCCGCTGCGGATCGTCGTTGTGGACGACGACGTCGGCGTGGTCGAGCGGGCGGACCGTGTCGAAGTAGAGCTGCTGGGACGGGCGGTAGCGGCTCTGGAAACGCCGCTCGACCCGCTCGACGGAGCCGTAGACGGCCAGGTCTCGGGTACGGGCGCGCTGCAGCGTCTCCTCGAACGCGACGGACACGAAGATGCGCAGTTCCCACCGCTGCACCAGTTCCGGCCGCATGAGGAACACGCCGTCGAAGAGCAGCACGGCGTCGGCCGAAGCCGTCGTGACCGGCTGGACGATCGAGGTGTCCGTGCCCCGGTCGTAGACCACCTGGTGGAACCGTCGGTCTCCGCCGGGGCCCAGCGGATCGAGCAGCGCGCGGTAGAGCGTGTCGAAGTCGAAGGAGTCGTGGTAGCAGCCCTCGGCGGAGTCCTCGCCACGCCGGTGGCGCTGTGCCACGGGAAGGAGGAAGTCGTCGATCGACGCGCGGATGACCTCGCGGCCCTGCTCGCGCAGCACGGCGGCGAGCTCATCGGCGAGCGTGGTCTTGCCCGCGGCGGGCCGCCCGTCGACCGCGACCCGGACCGGGTGCGCGGTCGCGACGGATCCGACCTCGTCGGCCAGGCGGCCGATCAGCTCACGGCGGGTGCCGTCGTCCATGTTCTCCCCCGGATCCTGGGTCACTCGCGCAGGAAGAAGCCGCGCAGGACATCGCCGACCCGGACCGGGTCACCGTCGTTGTCGGGGCCCGAGTGGTCCAGGCCCTTGAGCGTCACGCGCCGCGCGTCCGGCAGCACCTCGGCGAGCGCCACCAGCGCGACCTGGAGATAGTCCGGACCCCGGGTGCCGCCGAGCAGGAGTACCCGCGCCTGCAGACCCGCGTAGTCGCCGGCCGTGTCCGCCATCTCGCCCACCACGCGCAGGTCATAGCGGAGGGTGGGCACCAGTTCCGGGATCGGCACCTCGTCCTCGGCCTGGCCGCCGCGGCCCAGCCCCAGACGCAGCACCGGTGCGAGCAGCCGCCGGGGCACCCGGCCGAGGACGGGCGCGACACCGATCCCCTTCAACGCCGTCACCAGCGCACCCGTCACATCGCCCGCGGCGAGCTCGCGGTCGTAGCGGGGCACCCAGGCCACCGGTACGGAGCCGTCGACCGACAGCGGCGGTTCGTAGACCGCGATCCGGGTCAGGGCCGGGGTCGCGAGCGCCGTCCGCAGGACGACGAGCCCGCCGGAGCTGAGCCCGAAGGCGCCGGCCGCACCGGTCGCGGCGACGAGTGCCTGGATGTCCTCGACCTCCCGGGCCACCCCGAAGTCGTCGCCGTGCGGCCCGCTCATGCCGCGCCCGCGCCGGTCGGGCACGTAGACGGTGTACGTGTCGGCGAGGGCTGCGGCGAGACCGGTGAAGTGCTGCGAGGCCTGCATTCCTCCGTGGACGACGATCACCGGCGGTCCGGCACCGAAGCGCCGGTAGCCGATGGTGGTCCCGTCGGCGGAGGTGACGCTGCCGGTGGCGTAGTCGGTCATGGGCCGATGGTAGTGGCGGATCTCCTCAGGCATCCCCCTGCGGTCGGCGCGGTGAGCTCCGTGACACGGTGTGGGACGGGCGTGATGCAATGGCCGTCGCACCGTGGCCGGTTCGGAACTACGGATCGATACGTTTCATCGATGAGACGTCGATCGGCTATCTCGTGTACCCGAAGGGTTCGGGCGGCGATCCGAACCTGTTGACGACGTGACGGCGTCGAACTTCGCAACTGCTCTCTGATCAAACCCGGTGAACCGCTCGGCCTCTGCCCGCCGCCGCTGACTCGCCCGACGACCTCGACGGGGTGATCACCAGGCGCTGTGGGCGGTCTGGATGATCGGTGCCAGCGGCGGACCGGACCGCAGCGCCTCCAGGAACGTGACGATCTCCGCTGCCACGGTCCGGTGCTGCAGGTCGTTGAGGACGTCGTGGTGCCCGCCGTGGACCACCGCCAGCCGGGCCAGCGGCAGGGACTCCGCCAGCCGGGCCAGCCGCTCGCGGTCGCTGTAGGGGTCGTCGGCACCGGCGAGCAGCAGGTGCGGCAGGTCCGCCGTGCCGGCGTACGCCGTCTCCAGCAGCAGCGGAGGGATCGGCTCGGTCAGCGACCCCGGCCGGACCGACGGGTCGTCGCTGAGCACGCCCCGGTGGACCGGGCAGTGCGTCCGCCCGTCCAGCTCGTCGTCCCAGTTCTCCGCCTGGTACGCGGTCCCGCCGGGCAGCCCGGCGAGGACCACGGCCGCCGGCCACCACGCCGCGTCGGGAGCGGGCCGGGTGACCAGCCCGGCGACGACGGCGGCTCCGGTGTCGGCGCCGACGAGGACCAGCGGGGTCACCGGGCCGTCCTCGCCGACTCCCTTGACGGCGTCGGCGAGCAGCGACGCGTACCGGTCCAGGGAGCCGGGAACGTCGGTGTCGTCGATGATCGGGGCGGGCGCGACGCGTACCCGATAGGAGTCTGCGGCCAGGCGCGCGCCGAGCCGGCGGTAGGTCGCGGTGCTCTCGCCGCGACCGGGGACGATGAGGACCGTCCCGCGGGTCCGCAGCCCAACCGGGGCGGTGAAGTCGAGGTAGTCGGCCATGGTGGTGGTCCCTTTCGATGCGTGCGGGAGGGCGAGGATGCGGTCGAGGACAGCGGCGGCACCGCCGGGCGGCAGGGTGTCCCCGCGCCAGGCGACGTGCTGGTCAGGGCGGATCAGGATGCTGCCGGTCTCGGTGCCGTAGCGGTAGCGGGACGGGCCGTCGGTGAGGTGCACGACGGTGAGCCGCAGGCCCCGGGCGGCGGCCTCGGCGGTGAGGGCGTGCTCGACGGTCCGGTCGTCGCCGAGGACGAGCAGGCCGAAGTCGTCGCCGAGCCGGTCGTAGAGGGTGTCGCCCCAGGGGTCGACGTAGAGGTCGGGGGCGCGGTGCCCCGGCCGGGGGTCGTCCTCGTAGACGGCGGCGGCCCAGGGTGTCTCGTCGGCGAGCTGGCCGGGCTCGTGCCAGATGACGCCGGACGCGTCGTAGCGCTCGTCGAAGGTGACGCCGGGGGCTTCGCCGCGGTTGCCGCCGTCGCCGGTGAGCAGCTCGCCGATCTCGGCCCGGCGGGCCTCCGCCGCCGGGCTGAGGTCCGCGTCGTCGGGGATGCCGCCCGCGCGGATCTCGGCGAGGACGGCCCGGGACCGGCGGGACCGGTCGAGGGCGTGGTCGGCGATGCGCCAGTTGTGCGGGCGGCGCTCGGCGTCGTAGGAGTCGAGCAGCGCCTCGGGCGCGAGTCCGGAGTGGACGGCGGCGAGCTTCCAGCCGAGGTTGACCACGTCGCCGAAGCCCTCGCCGAGGTTGCCGCCGGGGGTGCGGACGTGGGCGGCGTCCCCGGCGAGCAGGACCCGGCCACGGCGGAAGGTCTGCGCGATCCGGGTGGCGTGGTAGAAGGTGGTGGCGGAGGCGAGTTCGAGGTCCACGTCGGTGCCGAACGCCGCCCGCGCGGTCGCCAGCAGCTCGCTCTCGGCCGGTTCGGCGTCGAGGGCGTAGGGGCCGGCGTAGACCCGCCACTCGCGGGTGCTGATCGCGGCGAGGAACCCGGACGCCTTCTGGTTGACGACGATGTTGGTGCCGCTGGGTGCCGGTCCGAGCGCCCCCTCGGCGGTACGCACGACGAGCCGGAACATCTTCTCGGTGGCGTGCTCGCCGTCGCGGCCGATCCCGGCGAGGCGCCGGACGGTGCTGCTGCCGCCGTCGGCGCCGATGACGTAGTCGGAGCGGATGGTCCGGGTGGCGCCGGTGGTGGTCTCGGTGACCGTCACCCGTACGCCGTCGCCGACCTCGTCGAGCTGCTCGACCCGCCAGCCGCCCGCGACGGTGACGCCGCGCTGCCGGAGGTGGTCGAGGAAGACCTGCTGGAGGGCGGTCTGCGGGCGGCGGATCGGCCGGGCCAGGGAGAATCGGCCGGGCCCGTCGCCGAGCGGGCGGACCGGGACCAGGTCGTGCCCGGCGAGCGAGGTGACCAGGCGGATGCCGCGGTTCCACTCCGGCGGGAAGGTCCACGCGGCCCGGATCCGGTGCAGCAGTCCCCACCGGCGGAAATGCTCCACGGTCCGGGGCGAGTGCCCCATCGCGCCGGCCCGGACGAGCACGACGGAACGGGCGGCGTCGACCACGGCGACGGGCACGCCCCGGGCGGTGAGCTCGACGGCGGCGGAGAGCCCGACCGGGCCCGCGCCGACGATGAGCACCGCAACCTGGTCGGGCGGGTCGGCGGCGGGGAAGCGGACGGTGTGGATGTCCCGGCCGCCGGTGGCGGCGTGCGGATCGTCAGACATGGCTGGCCTCCCTGGCGTCGAGGTGCTCCCGCTCGGCGGTCCAGCGGTTGGCGGGGATCGGCAGACCGAGGTTCCCCCGCAGGGTGTCGGCCTCGTAGTCGGTGCGGAACAGGCCGCGCTCCTGCAGCAGCGGCACCACGTCGGCGACGAAGCGGTCCAGGTCCTCGGGCGTACGCAGGCCCAGGTTCAGGCCGTCGAAGGCGCGCCCGGCGTACCACTTCTCGATCGTGTCGGCGACGGTGACCGGGTCGCCGGTGAACGGGGACGGTTTGTACTCGGTGAAGGCGAGCACCGTCTCGCGCAGGGTCAGGTTGCCCTCGCGGGCCCTGTCGACGATCTTGGCGGCCTGGGTGCGCCCGCCCCGCTCGGCGAGCGCGGAGACGTCCGGGAAGGGCGCGTCGAGGTCGTACTGGGAGAAGTCGTGTGCGCCGAAGCCCCGGCCGAAGGCGGCTAGTTTGCGGTCGAAGTCGTTGTCGGCGTCGAAGATCTCTCGGGACAGGCGGTGCGCCTCGGCGTCGGTCCGGGCGATGACGGGCTGCGCGCCGAGCAGGATGAGCACGTGGTCGGGGTTGCGGCCGAGCGCGGCGGTGCGCTGCTTGATGTCGGCGTAGTAGGCCTGCGAGTCGGCGAGGGTGCCGCCGGGGGCGTAGATGCCCTCGGCGACGTGGGCGGCGAGGTTGCGGCCCTCGTCGGAGACGCCGGCCTGGAAGATGACCGGCTGGCCCTGCGGCGACCGCTGGATGTTGAGCGGGCCCGCGACCTTGAAGTGCTCGCCGTCGTGGTCCAGCGCGTGCAGCTTCGCCGGGTCGAGGAAGACGCCGCGGTCGACGTCGGCGGGGAACGCGTCGTCCTCATAGGAGTCCCACAGTCCGCGTACCACCTGGACATGCTCCAGAGCGCGACCGTAGCGCGTGGCGTAATCCAGGTGCTCGTCGAGCCCGTAGTTGCGCGACGTGCCCGCGTCGAGGCTGGTCACGACGTTCCACCCGGCCCGGCCGCGGCTGATCAGGTCGAGCGAGGCGAAGCGGCGCGCGACGTTGAACGGCGAGTTGTAGGTGGAGCTCAGCGTGCCGACCAGCCCGATGTTGCGGGTGTGGGTCGCGACGGCTGCGAGCAGGGTGAGCGGTTCGAGCCGGTTGAGGTAGTGCGCGGGGTAGGTCGCGTTGATGAACTGGCTGTCCACGATGAACAGCGCGTCGAACTTCGCGTGCTCGGCCGCCGTGGCCTGCGCGATGTACCAGTCGATGTCGACGCTGGCGTTCTTCGGGATACGCGGGTCCTTCCACAGGCTGTGCTGGCCGGGGCCGCCGACGCCGTAGGCGCGCAGGGCGAGCTTGATCTGGCGGGTCATCGGGTGTTCGCCTCCATGGTGCGGTCAGATGTGCAGCAGGTCGCGCAGGGCATCGCGGCGCGCGCGGTCCGCGTCGGCGGTGCGCAGCGTCGGGGCCGAGCTGACGAGCAGTCGGGTGTACGCGTGCCGAGGCGCCGTGATCACCTCGCGCGCGGTGCCCACCTCGACGATCTCGCCCTGGTAGAGCACGGCGATCCGGTCGGCGATGCCGGCGACCGAGCCGAGGTCGTGCGAGATGAAGACGAGCGCGGCACCGGAGTCCCGCAGCTCCTTGAGGAACTCCAGGGCCTGGACCCGGTTGGCGGAGTCCAGGGCGCTCACCGGCTCGTCGAGGATGACCAGCGCCGGGTCGGTGACGAGCGCCCGGGCGACGGCGACGCGCTGCCGCTGGCCGCCGGAGAGCTCGCCGGGCAGCCGGGTCAGCAGCGACTCGTCCAGGTGCACCCGGGCGATGTAGGCCCGGGCCCGCTCGACCGCCTCCGTACGCGACCGGCCCTGGATGAGCAGCGGCTCGATCAGCGACTCCTCGATCGTGAGGTCCGGGTCGAGGCTGCGCAGCGGGTCCTGGAAGACGTACTGCAGGACCCCTCGACGGCGCAGCGTTCGCCACTGCCGGGACGAGTAGCCGGTGATGTCTTCCCCGGCGACCACGATCCGGCCCGCCGACGGGCGGACCAGGCCGAGGACGGCGCGGGCGAGGGTGGACTTGCCGGAACCGGTCTCGCCGATGATCCCGACGGTCTCGCCGGGCGCCACCGACAGCGACACCCCGCGCAGCGCGTGCAGGCGGCCGTGGCGGCGGCGGTAGTGCACCTCCAGATCGGTCACCGACAGGACGTCAGCCGACATGGTTCAGCTCCTTCAACGGCACGAGCTCGTCGCGCGGGTCGTCCTCCAGCAGGAAGCGGTTCAGGCCGTACTGCCGGTGCTCGGCGATGAGCAGCCTGGTGTAGTCGTGCTGCGGGTCGTAGAGGATGTCGGCGGCGGTGCCCTGCTCGACGACCTCCCCGGCCCGCATCACCAGGACCTCGTCGCAGAGCTGCGCGACGACGGCGAGGTCGTGCGAGACGACGATGAGGGCGAGCCCGGTGCGTTCCCGCAGGTCGGTGAGGAGGTCCAGGATCTCGGCCTGCACCGTGACATCGAGCGCCGTGGTGGCCTCGTCGGCGATGAGCAGCTGCGGGTCGGCGGCGATCGCGGCGGCGATGAGGACCCGTTGCAGCATGCCGCCGGAGAGCTCGTGCGGGTACTGCTGGTAGACGACGTCGGGGTCGCGCAGGCGTACCGCCTCGAGGAGCTCGATCGCGCGGCGGCGCGCCTCCCGGCGGCCCGCGCCCTTCTTCACGCGGACCACCTCGGCGATCTGGGCGCCGACCCGAATCGAGGGGTTGAGGTAGGACGCGGGGTCCTGGAACACCGCGCTGACCACCGATCCGCGCAGGTCGGTCCACTCGCGCGGGGTGAGCGTGGCGGTGTCGCGGCCGGCCAGCTCGATCGAGCCGCCCGCGACGGTGAAGTGCTCGGGCAGGATGCCGAGGACGGCTCGGCAGGTCAGCGTCTTGCCGCTGCCGGACTCCCCGACGATGCCCACGACCCTGCCCGGTGCCAGCTCGAAGGAGACGCTGTGGACGACATCGCGGTCGCCCACGGCGTCGTGGACGCGGACGTTGCGCAGGCGTAGCAGAGCCATCAGGCACCCCTTCCGACAGCGGCCGGACGGCCGCGGAGCTTCCTCGTGTTCAGCAGGGCCTTGCCGGCCTGGCCGTTGACATCGCGGATGGTGTCGGCGAGCAGGTTGCAGGCCCAGACCGTCGCCATGATCAGCGCGGTCGGGACCAGCGGCGCCCACGGCCGGTAGCTCAGGTATCCGAGGTCCGAGGCGAGCACCCCGCCCCAGGTCGGGGTCGGCGGCTGCACGCCGATCCCGAGGAAGGTCAGGCTGGAGACGACGACGAACCCCACCCCGGCGGTCTGCGCCAGGGCGATCGCGATCGACGGCAGCACCTTGGTCCAGACGTGCTTTCGGACGATCCAGCCGACCGACGCGCCGGAGATGATCGCCGCCTCGACGTACGGGGAGCGGGCGACCTGCAGCGTCGACGCCCGCGACACCCGGAAGAACAGCGGCGAGACCATGATGCCGACGGTGAACATCGCCTGCGTGATGCCGTTGCCGAGCAGCGCCGTCACCGCGACGGCGAAGACCAGGAACGGCAGCGCGATCAGGGTGTCGGTGAGCCGCAGCGCCGCCCACTCGAAGGCCCGGCCGAGGTAGACCGACAGGATTCCGGGGACCACCCCGACGACGAGCGCCATCAGCGTCACCTGGACGGCGCCCAGGACGCTGAGCCGCGAGCCGTCCAGCAGGCGGCTGCCGACGTCCCGGCCCAGGTAATCCGTGCCGAGCAGGTGCTGCCAGGAGGGCCCGGCGAGCATGTCGTCGCTGCCCGCGAGCGGGTCGTAGGGCGCCAGCACCGGGCCGAGCAGTGCCAGTAGCGCGATCAGGCCGAGGATGACCGCGGCGGTGCGGCCGGCCGGGAGGCTGAGGATACGGCGGACCATGTCAGACCCCTCTCGCCGAGGCCGGGGTGACCCGGGTCAGGATGATGTTGACCAGGACGTTGAAGACGACGACGAGGACGATGGAGACGACCAGGACGCCCTGGACGGCCGGGACGTCGCCGCGCTGCGCCGAGCTCGCGGCGAACTGCCCGAACCCGGGCATCCCGAAGATCGACTCGGTGACGACGGCGCCGCCGAGCAGGTTGGGGAATTTCAGGCCGAGCACCGTGACCGCCGGTCCGATGCCGTTGCGCAGGATGTGCCGGAAGAAGATCCGGCGCGGGCTGAGCCCGCGGACGACGGCGCCGGTGACGTAGTTCTCCGACGCCGCCGCGACCAGCCCGGCCCGGAGTTGCCGGGCGACGTCGGAGACGGTGTCGAAGCTGAGCGCGATCGCCGGCAGGATGATGTGCGCCAGCCAGAGCCCGGTCCCCCGCTCCGCCGGGACGTACCCGGCGGAGGGGAGCCAGCCCAGCGACACCGCGAAGACCGCCACGAGGACGATGCCCACCACGAAGGACGGCATGACCGAGATGAAGGTCATGACACCGGTGATGGTGCGGTCGATCCAGGTGGTCCGCCGCAGCGCCGCCAGGGTGCCGAAGCCGAACCCGAGCACCACGCCGATGAGCAGGGCCAGCCCAGCGACCGAGAGGCTGATCACCGCGCCCTCGGCGAGCAGCCGGGAGATGTCGGCCCCGTTGTACCAGCTGGTTCCGAGGTCGCCTGCGAGGACCTTGCCGAACCAGTCGCCGTACTGGGTGAGGAAGGGCCGGTCCAGGCCCCACTCGTGCTCGATGCGGGCGATCGACTCCGGTGTCGCCGACTCGCCGAGCTGCACCTGCGCCGGGCTGAGCCCGCTCAGCGACCGCAGCGCGAAGGTCACGAAGGTCGCCACCAGGAACACCGGGACGAAGATTCCGATCGATCGCGCTGCCACGGCGGCGGTGCGGCCCGCCGCCCGGCGAATGCGGGCCGCGCTCATGACGACGCCACCGTGAGGCCGGCCCAGTGGATCTGGCCGGGGATGGGGGTGATGGCGGAGACCCGCGGGCTCTTCACGAAGACGTTCGGGAACGAGTAGGTGAAGACCAGCGCCCGGCTCTGCAGCCCGACGCGGGTCGCCGCCTTCAGGTTCTTGGCGTAGTCCGGCGAGTCCAGCGGCGTCTGGCGCGCCAGCGCCACCGCGGCTTCGAAACCCTCCGGCTGGTACGGCGTGCTCAGGTTCAGCGGACCGTTGGGGCCGAAGTGGGCGGTGAGGGTCTGCACCGGCGATTCGCGGCCGGTGGTGCCGTAGACCGACAGGGTGAGGTCCTTGGCGAAGAACGGGGTGGACCAGTTCGGGTTGACCTTGATCGTGGTGGTGATGCCGATCGCGGCGAGCTGCGACTGGATGATCTCGGCCGCCGTGGACTGCGCCGGGATCACAAAATCGATCTTGATGTCACCGGGTGCGTATCCGGCCTCGGCGAGCAGCGCCTTCGCCTTCGCCACGTCGTAGGGGTACTTGTTCGCCGACTCCTCGTCGTAGGCGATGTACCCGGGCGGGAACGCCTGGTCGGTCGCCTTGCCGTAGCCGAAGGTGACCTTGTCGACGAACTCCTGGCGGTTGACCGCGTAGCGGACCGCGTCGACGACCTTCGGGTTGTCGAACGGCTTCTTGTTGACGTTGATGCTGATGTTGGAGGCGTTGTAGCCCGGTTGGAAGACCACGTCCAGCTTGGCCGCCTTCGCCGCCTTGATCTGCGTGGCGTCGAGGGAGGCGAAGTCGTAGACGCCGGTCTGCAGGCTGGAGACGATGGTGGCGGAGTCCGGTGCGGCGTGCACCTCGACCCGGTCGATCTTGATGTTCGCCGCGTCCCAGTAGTCCGGGTTCTTCTTCAGGTAGACGTGCGAGCCCGGCACGATCTCGGTGACGACGAAGGGTCCCGCGCCGACCGGGGACTGGTCGAGCTTCGCCGGGTCCTGCGCGGCCTTCGGGCTGGTGATCTGCGCGACGCGCTCGCCGAGCAGCAGCGGGATCTGGTAGTCGACCTGGGTCAGGTTGATGACGACGTCGAGGTCGCCCTTGGCCGTGATCTCCTTGATCGAGGTGAGGTCGCCGAAGAGCGCGGAGTTCTTCTGGGTCTTGGCGCGCTCGAGGTAGAGCTTGACGGCCTGCGCGTCGAGCGGCTCGCCGTCGGAGAACTTCAGGTTCGGCCGCAGGCGGAAGGTGACCTGGTCCCCGGTGGCGTTGTAGTCCCAGCTCGCAGCCAGGCTCGGCACCGCCTTGCCGTTCTCGTCGATCTCGACCAGCGACGCGTACGCCAGGGAGAGGATCCGGAACTGCGCACCGCTGCCGCTGACCACGGGGTCCCAGTGCGCGGGCAGTGCGATCGCCCACCGCAGGGTGGTCTCGGCGGTGGAGCTGCCGGTGCCGGTGGCGCAACCCCCCAGCGCCAGAGCCGCTGCGGTGGCGGCTGCGACGAGCCATCTCCTACGTCGTGTGGTGGTCATGGCGGTGCCTTTCTGAGGGGTGGTGTTCGCGGTCACGGCACGAGGCTCGGGACGGGAGCGGCGACGGGGGCGGGGACCTGCGGCTCGGCGTTGCGGGCCGCGGTGTGGACGTTCTCGGGGATCGGCAGGCCGAGGTTGCCGCGCAGCGTGGTCGACCGGTAGCCGGTCCGCACGACGCCGCGCTCGCGCAGGATCGGCAGGACCTCGTCGGTGAACCGGGCGAACTCGCTCGGCACGGTGATGGTGATGTTGAGTCCGTCGAAGGCGCCGGCCCGGAACCACCGCTCGATCTCGTTCGCGACGGTCAGCGGCGAGCCGACGAACGGGGAGCGCTGCGAGTCGAGCTGGTGCTGCACGACCTGGCGCAGGGTGAAGCCGTTCTCCTTGGCGAGCTGCTTGATCCGCTCCGCGTGGGTCTTGAAGCTGCGGTCGCCGAGATCGCCGAGGTCCGGGAAGGGCGCGTCGAGGTCGTACTGCGTGAAGTCGTGCCAGCCGAAGGGGCGGCCGAGCTCGGCGAGGGCGCGGTCGAAGCTCTTCGCGCCGAGGATCTGCTGCTCCTTCTCCCGCGCCAGCTCGTCGGTGTTGGCGAGGATCGGGCTGATGCCGGGGAAGATGATGACGTGGTCGGGGTTGCGGCCCTTCGCGGCGGCGCGCGCCTTGATGTCGCGGGAGAACGCCTGCCCCTGCTCGATCGTGCGGGAGTGGGTGAAGATCGCCTCGCCGACGGCGGCGCCGAGGTCGCGGCCCTCCTCCGAATCGCCGGCTTGGAAGATCACCGGCTGCCCCTGCGGCGAGCGCTGGATGTTCAGCGGCCCCACCACCGAGAAGTGCTCCCCCACGTGGTTCAGCGCGTGCTGCCGGGAGCGGTCGAAGAAGACGCCGCGCTCCTTGTCCCGGGGGAAGGCGTCGTCCTCATAGGAGTCCCACAGGCCCTGCGCGACCCGGACGTGCTCCAGGGCTCGGCCGTAGCGGGCGGCGTAGTCGTAGTGCTCGTCGCGGCCGTAGTTGCCGGCGGTGCCGCCGTCGCCGGTCGCCACGACGTTCCACCCGGCCCGGCCGCCGCTGATCACGTCCAGCGAGGCGAGCCGCCGGGCCAGGTTGTAGGGGTCGTTGTAGGAGGTGGTCAGCGTGCCGACGAGGCCGATGTTGGTGGTGTGCACCGCGATCGCCGAGAGCAGCGTGAGCGGTTCGAGCCGGTTGAGGTAGTGGTGGGGCGAATCCGGGGTGATGAACTGGCTGTCCACGATGAACACCAGGTCGAAGCCGGCCGCCTCGGCCTGCTGGGCGCGGGCGATGTACCAGCGGACGTCGACGCTGGCGTCGCCGGGTATCTCGGGGCTGAGCCAGGTGTTGTGCTGGCCCGGCCCGCCGACGCCGAGCAGGACGGCGCCGAGTTTGAGGGTGCGTTCGGTCACGGTGAAGCCCTTCGGGGTACGCCGCTACCGCCGCACGGAGGCGGCGGGGCGGCGGGATGCGTACGGAGGGTGCGAGTCATCGGCCCGCAGGAGGCGGACGGGACTCGGATCAGAGGCAGACGGCCCGCGACGGTGCGGACGGGCAGGGTGCGAAGCACACGGCGGCCGGCTCACTCGACCGGCGCCGCGGGATCAACAGAGCGTTGCGCCGCTGCGTGCGTTGTCGAGCCAGCGGCGACGCGTCAGCATCGGTTCCACTCTCGGGCTCATGGGTTGAAGTCTCACGGGTGACCAGGGCGGATGTCCAACGACGGATCGTGATGGCGACCCATCACGATTCGTGATGGATGTTCGAAACACGTGAAACTTCGTTCACCGCCTGTCTGTTATTGGTTCCTAAACTGATCTTCATGAGCCGCATCCTGGACATCGCCCCCCTGCGCAGCTTCGTGGCGGTCGCGGACTGCGGCGGTTTCCAACGCGCAGCCGCGGCGCTCTATCTCAGTCAGGGCGCCATCAGCCAGCACGTCCGCCGGCTGGAGACCGCGATCGGCCGCCCGCTCGTCGAGCGGCAGGGCCGCGGTTCGCGGTTCACCGGCGACGGCGAGATCCTGCTGCGCCAGGCCCGGCGCATCCTCGCCGTGCACGACGAGACGCTCTGCGAGTTCGGCGTCGAGCCGGAGCAGACCCTGGTGATCGGCTCGACCGAGCACGCCGCCGCGCAGCTGCTGCCGGAGCTGGCCGGTGCCCTGACCGACACGTTCCCCGACTGGCGGGTGCGGTTCCGCATCGACCGCGGCGCGCAGCTGCGCTCGGTGCTCGCCGATGGGCGCATCGACGTCGCGCTGCTGCTCGGCCCCGCCGACCACCCCGACGCGCAGGTCGTCGGCGAGCTGGAGCTGACGTGGTATTCGGCGCCCGCCTGGCAGCCGCCGCGACGGCGCGAGCCGATCCCGCTCGTCGCGTTCGACGCGCCCTGCGCACTGCGGACCCGGGCACTGGACACGCTCGCGGCGCACCGGCTCACCGCCGAGGTCGCCTGCGAGGCGGCACACCTCGCCGGGGTCCAGGCGGCGGTCCAGGCCGGTCTCGGTGTCGGGCTGATGGCGACCCTCGGGCAGACGCCGCAGGGTCTCGTGGCCCGCGACGACCTGCCCGCGGCGCAGCCGCTCGCACTCTCCGTGTGGT
Source organism: Allocatelliglobosispora scoriae (assembly GCF_014204945.1). Lineage (NCBI taxonomy): Bacteria > Bacillati > Actinomycetota > Actinomycetes > Micromonosporales > Micromonosporaceae > Allocatelliglobosispora > Allocatelliglobosispora scoriae. Next base: position 349,592 of record NZ_JACHMN010000001.1, on the reverse strand, counting down.
CGCGCCGAGGGCTGCGCTCCGAACTCGCCGCCGGCACCGCCGACGCGCTGCGCCGCCTGCTCGCCCGCACCGACGCGGGATCCGCCGCACCCGTTCTCGCCCTCCAAGGAGCCTGATGAGCATCCTGCACGTCCCCGCCGACTCCGCCGACGTCGTGCGTACGCCGAGCGGGGTGCTGCTGCCCGCCGACATCGACCCCTTCCACCGGCGACTGCACCGGATCGCGTCGGACGGGCTGGTCGCGCAGACGACGCAGACGCCGGGCATGCAGCGGCTGGAGGCGATCAGCGGCAAGACCGTCGGCGCCCGCAACCTGTGGATGGGCCAGACGCACGTCCCGGGGGCGACGAGGTCGGCCGACCACCACCATGGCGCGTCCGAGACCGCCATCTTCGTCGTCTCCGGCACCCCGGTCTTCGTCTTCATTGACCTGGAGGGCGAGGAGCCGGTGGAGACCCGGATCCAGACCGGCCCGGGCGACTACATCTTCGTGCCGCCCTATGTGCCGCACCGCGAGGAGAACCCGGACCCGGAGACCGAGGCGGTCGTCGTGATCGCCCGGACCACGCAGGAGGCGATCGTCGTCAACCTCGACGGCCTCGACTGGAGCGCGGTCACCCTGGCCTGACCTGGCTCTAGATCTCCAGGGCGCCCGGCGGGGTGGGTAGGTCCCGTCCACAAGCCGTACGGGCGATGACTCCGCCGCCCTCCACACGCAGGTGCGGACCCATGGCGGCGGGATCGACGGAGAGCTGCCGGGCGATCGTCGTGGCGGTACAGGTGTCCGGAATCGCATGGTCGAGTTTCAGCTGATCCCAGCGCGCCCCGACGGCCGCTTGGTCTCGGAGGTCGACGCCGTCGAAAGCGTCGGCCGGCAGGGCTGGTCGCTGGTCGGGCAGGAGGTATCCGGCCTCGGCGGGGTGCGGTGGCCCGATCTCCGTGTCGTGCTCGACGGCGTAGAACCTGATGACCGCGCCATGTTCGGCGATGCACCATGAGGTGAACCCGTCCCCGCAGCTCATGATGTATCCGTGCGCCGCACCGAAGACGCCGCTGAGCTCCGCGCACTGCCGCTGGGTCTGCTCCGCCCAGGTGTCGGGGTCGTGGTCGTGCGACGGCGTCCGGCCGAAGACCAGCGTCCACCCGTCCAGCGCGGGTGTGACGTAGGCGCGGGCGTGCCCTGAGTGATCGTCGAGGACGCCGCCGCTGTGGTTGTCGTGGTTCCAGGCAGACTCCCCCAGCCGCATCGTCACCGGGAACGGGTCGCTGAGATCCAGCGCCGCCAGCACGGCGGCCTGGTCGGTGGTGGGCAGGGCCAGCCATAACCCGCACAGGTGCATCGGGGCGGGGACCTCGGTGAGCTGCTTGACGCGGATCAACCGCCGCAGCGCCGCCTTATCGCGGAGGTCGAGGGCATCGGGGTCGGTGTCGGCGAGGGCGGTGAGGACCCGGGCCCGCAGCCGGCCAGGGCCGTCTCGGCGGATCCGCTGCAGGGCCGGCACCACTCCCGGGCCGAGGTGCGGCAGGGCCCATCCGGCTCGCTCGCGCACCTGCGGATCGGGATCGTCCAGCAGCGTGATCAGCTCTCCGGCATGCGGGAGGGCGCGCTCGCCGCGACCCTGCAATGTGTAGGCGGCGGCGGTGCGGACCCGCGGGCTGGGGTGTGCCAGCAGCCGTGCGACAGGAGCCAGGTCGGTCAGCTTGTCTGCGATGGAGCCCAACGCGAGCGACGCCTTCCAGCGGACCATCTCGGCTGGATGTCCGTCCAGCATCTCGACCACGGGGCCGAGCGCGGGCAGCCCGATCCGCCACAGCACGCTGGCCGCAGTCTCGGTCGCCACCGTCGACACGTCAGCACGCATCAGTGCCGCGACCGCCGCAACCGCGTCCTCACCAAGATCTATCAGCTCGGCCGCCGCAGCCTGGCGGACCGGTTGGGCCCCGGCACCGAGCCGGTCCAGCAGTTCGGTGATCTCCACCCCGGTACGGTAGTCCGCCCGTACGACGGCCGGCTCACCTGCCGTCGTGGAAGGACGGCAGGCGAGCCGGGGTTCGGCGGGCAGGTCGGGTCAGCTGCGGACGCTCTCGTCCGCGTGGTGGCGCAGGTGCGGCAGGTGCAGCTCCTCGGGCTCCGGCGGCAGGTCCTCGACACCGGCGCTGACGGCCTGCTCGTGGCGGCGGCGGGCCGAGGGCAGGGCGAGCGCGGCGAGGATCGCCAGGGCGGCGACGGCGGCGCAGACCCAGAACCCGGCGGTGAACGCCGTATCGGTGGGCAGGCCCTGCGGCGTGCTGTGCGAGGTGATCACGGCGGCGATGACGGCGGTGCCGATGCTGCTGCCGATGGTCCGGGCGATCGTGTTGACGCTGCTCGCCTCACCGGTCTGCGCGGCGGGCACGCTCTCGATGATGGCGTTGGACATCGCCGCGAAGGCCAGGCCGATGCCGGCACCGGTCAGCAGTCCTGAGGCGAGGATCTGCCAGATCGCGCCGTGCCCGAGGGCGGGCAGCACGAACGCGGCGGTGACGGAGACGACGCCGAGGAACATCGGCACCTTGGGTCCGTAACGGCGGTCCAGCAGCCCGGCGAGCGGGCCGAAGACGATCATCATCAGGACCGTGGGCAGCAGGAACAGGCCGGCCTGCGAGACCGACTTGCCGAAGCCGTAGCCGGTGATCGCGGGCAGCTGCAGCAGCGTGGGGACGAGGACGAAGGTCCCGAACATCGCGAATCCGAGGATCACGGCGACGATGTTGGTCGCCCAGACACCGCGGATGGCGATCAGGCGCATGTCGATGAGCGGCTCGGCGACCCGGCGCTCCACGAACACGAAGACGACCAGCGCGATCGCGCCGAGCGCCAGCAGGCCGAGGGTCTTCGGCTCGCCCCAGCCCCAGGACTGGCCCTTGCTGATGGCGAGCAGCAGCGAGATGAGCGAGACGGTCAGGATCGAGGCGCCGAGCACGTCGAGTCGGCCGGGCTTGCGCACCGTCGACTCCGGCATGCCGAAGATGGCGCCGAGCAGCGCGATGACGACCAGGACCAGCGGCAGCCAGAACAGCCAGTGCCAGGAGAGGTGCTCCACGATCGGACCGGCGGCCACGATGCCGACACCGGCGCCGACGCCGAAGATCGCCGAGAGCAGGCCGACGGTGACGCTGACCCTCTCCCGGGGCAGCTGGTCGCGGACGATGCCGATAGACAGCGGCAGGATCGCGCCGGCCGCGCCCTGCAGCACGCGGGCGACGATCAGCACGGTCAGGTTCGGGGCGAGCGCGGCGAGCAGGGTGCCGACGGCGAGGGTGGCCAGGACGCCGATCAGGACCTTGCGCTTGCCGATCATGTCGCCGAGGCGGCCGAGGATGGGCGTCAGCACGGAGGCGGCCAACAGGTATGCCGTGAGGATCCAGCTGATGTCGGCGGTGGAGACCTTCAACTCGTGCCCGATGGTCGATAGCGCGGGCGCGACCAGCGACTGCAGCACCGCGAACGCCAGGCCTCCCAGTGACAGGTAGAGCACCAGGAGCTTGCTGTTGACGGTGCGGGTGGCGGTTTGCATGGGTAGTCCTCGGAGCTAGATGTAAACGCTTGCTGACTTACTCCAGTATCCGCCACCGGAGGCCAGAGTCAACAATCGTTTACGTCACACTCGTAGCCAGGCGGTTGCGACCCGCTGGTCGACCATGCCAGGCCTGGTTCGATGCCCGTTCCGGACCGCCGACCTCCAGCGCGCGAGCGCACGCCTCGCCACGCCGCGAACTCCGGTCACCGCACTGACAACGGCCGTTCCGCTCGGCGGAACACTGTTTTGACCAGCATTCCGGAGCCATGGTCGCCTGAGGACTTCACTCTCGAAGGAGTCGAAATGCATCGCAAAGGATCTACTATCGGCCGACTGGTCATGACCGCCGCCGTGCTGGTGTCGGCGTCGACAGCCGTCGGAGCGAGCCCCGCCGCCGCGGATGCGGTCGACCTGTCGTGTACCGGCAGCCAGACTGCGGCCTACTCACCCGGCCTGACACTCACATCTCGAACCGTCACCGCCTCGGGATCCGGCTCGTTCTCCTGCCCGGTCTCCTCGGACCCCACGCTGACCGGCGGAATGTTCGCCATCGGCCCGTTCGCCTACACCGGCACGTGCGGCCTCACCGCCAACTCCAACGCCACCTACACCTACACGTGGAACAACGGCCGCACCTCTACCGTGCAGGTGGGTGTCTACGTCTACTCCACGCTCGGCGCGGTGGTGGCGACCTCGACCGGACCGGTCATCGCGGGCGAGTTCCTCGGCGACACCTTCGCTTTCACCTGGACCGGGACGAGTCCAGGCCTGACCGACTGCCTGACGACGACGGGCGTCACCGAGTACGCGGGTCCGATCACCCTCACCCTCACCTCCCCGTAGCCGTGCCCACTCCGTGGGTGCTGGCGGCCTGGCCCAGGTGACGCTATATCGGATATAACGTACATAACATCACCTTGGGCTACGAACAGGGGTGCGAATGAAGAGATCCAAGCTCCCGGAGCAGTGGTCGGTCCCGAGTGACGGCCGGGCCGGTGAGGTGTTGGTCGCCACGGCCGTGGAACATCCCCACCGCGGCGTGGTGGACTGCGCGGCGGCACCGCTCGTGGCTGCGAGCCTGCGTCGCCAGGGCATCCGCGTTCGCCTCCGCGCCATGACCGTCTCACCCGGATCAGCGGGCGATCTCGATCTAGCCATGACCTCCTATATCGGGCACGACGGGCGTGCAGTCGGGGTCGCTGCCGCAGCGGCGACGGGCAGTTCGCAGCTGCAGGCCGTACGAGCGGCGGTGGCGGAGTGGTCGGAGGTGTTCCGTACCCGCAGGGTCCTGGTAGACGACCGCCGGCCGGGATGCGCCGGGTCCTGGCGGGCAGCCGACCTGCTGGACCACGCGCTGGCAACGACTGACGGACCGGTGTTCGCCCTCGGCGAGTTCGCCACCGATCCCGAGTCCGGCACCGCGCTGGCGAGGCGGGGGTTGCTGTCGATCGTCGACCCGCGGGAGGTACCGCCGGGGGCGACCTTGGTCCTGCCGGCCTCCGGAGTCGCCGCGGCAGTCCGGGAGCAGGCGGCTGCGCGGCTTCTGCGTGTCGTCGACGGCACCTGTCCCCTGGTCTCGTCGGTGCGTGACGAATCTCGGCGGCGAGCCGCCGACGGAGATGTGGTCCTGGTGGCCGGTCGGTCCGGTCATGCCGCACTGCCGGGCCTGATGACGCAGGTTCCAGGAGCGGAGGTCCGGCTGGTGGAGACGGTGGCCGACGTGGCTGCACTGCCGCCGCTGGACCCCGCGGGCGTGTCCTACGTGGTGCAGCCGGGAGTGGACCTGTCGGACCTGGCACCCGTGCTGACCGCGCTGCGGGTGCGGTTTCCGCGGCTGCGCGGGCCGCACCCCGACCAGTGGTGCTACGCGGCGACCGACCGGGCGCAGTCCGCCCGTTTCCTCGCCGCTCACGCCGATGTGGTCCTGGTCTGCGGCGACCCGTCGGCACCGGACACCGCCGATCTGGTCGGGCTGGTGACCGCTGCTGGCGGCCGCGCCGAGATAGTCGCGGAGGTCGCCTCGATCCGGGCGGAATCCCTGCTCGACGCGTCCACCGTCGGCCTCCTCACCGCGGTGTCGGCCCCTCGCGCATTGGCCGACGAGGTCATCACCGTGCTGGGTGGTCTTGGTCCGCTGAGCGTCGTCCGGCAGACGATCTCGACGTCGGTCGGGCACACCGCTAGCGGCGCAACCGCTGCGCCCGACGGAGCAACGCCGCAGCCGGCGAGTGCCGCTGGAAGGGGCGCACCTTGCTCCGCATTGACGCCAGCGCACCATTGACCCGTCCGGATTCCAGATGCGGGTAGTCGTCCAGGAACAGGTCCCAGGTCTGGACGGCGCGGTCGAGGTGTCCGTTGGCCAGGTGGATCTCGGCGAGGCGGGACAGCAGGAATGCTCGGGACCGGCGCTCGCTGTCGGGACGAGAACGAAGCGAGATCTCCAGTGACGCCGCGGCCGCGGCGCGTTTGCCCAGGTGGGCATGGACGGCAGCCTCCTGGTGGGCGAGCGCGGCACGGTGATAGCCGCCCAGGAGGAGGTCGCCGGCGGCTCGCTCCAGGTGCGCTTCGGCGAGGCGCAGCTGCGAGAAGGCGGCGTGCCGGTCGCCGGTGGCCCCCTGCGCCACTGCCACCTGGCCGTGGAGGAACGCGCGGGTCACGGGCGGGACCGTCGAACCGCCCGTGGAGAGCGCGCTCTCGGCCAGCTGAAGCGCATGGGAGTAGTGGCCGAGTGCTCGGGCCTGCACGCTCAATGCGCGCAGCGACAGGGCGGCCAGTTCCGGGCGCCCCGCATGCCCGCCCAGCTCCCAGGCGGTCTGGTAGTACTTCTGGGCATCGCCGTGCAGCCCGTCGTCGAAGTGCATGAAGCCGCACAGGTAGCTCAACTGGGCGGTGACGGCGAGCAGCCGGTCCCGTACCCGAGCCGGTCTCCGCGCGTGCAGCAGGGGCGCGAGCGCGGCGAGGTAACCGGCGAGGGCCGTGCGGGCGCGCCCACCGCCGAACGCAGCGTCGGCGTCGGCGAACACCTCGACCATGAGTTCGACCGCCCTCACGTCGGCGGCCGATACGTCGGTCGCGACCGCTCGGCGGAGCGGGGCCGGCACCGTGCCCGCCGTGGTCGAGGCGGGTGACGACGCCGCACGGTAGACGAAGACGGACCGTCCCGGTCCGCCGGCATGGAGGGCGAGCAGGCTGCCTGCCGCGCTCGCCGCCCGGTCCGCCTCGTCGGCCAGTCGCGATCCGCCGCGGGTCAGCCCGGTCGCGTCCAGCGAGATGACCCTGCCCAGCCGCCGGGTGAGCGCCTCGGCGATCAGTGCCGGAACCGGAGCACGGGGACAGACTCCGGCCAGCCAATGCGCGACCGAGGTCCGGTCATAGCGCAGAACCAGGCCGATCTCGTTGCCGCAGGAATTGACGGCTTGAGCGAACGCGCCTCCGGTCCAACCGGCCTCCTGGACCAGTGCCCGAAGTCGGGTGTTGGGATTCAGCGGGGTCCGCATGACGACGATCCCTCCGACGGGTGACTTCCTCCGGCGAGTGAACACACGGCCGACTCGAACTCCTGGCGATCACGTTCGGCAGTACACCATGCATTTAAATATTGCAGTTTTCGATTGAATTACGAGATCGCTGCCATCAGGACCGACGCGTGCAACATGCCCGAATTTTCAACATCCCCGCACGTCACGACCTATGCGTCAGGGCAAGCGGCCATGCGTAACTTGTCAGGTCGGCCTGATCCGGTCGGATGGTTGCACCGCATGACGGGGCAGCAGCGGAGGCGGTGAGAGTTACGTGCGCTCTTCTGAGACCCCCGGTCGGCCGTCGCCGGTCGGCTCCGTCCCGGGGACCTCCGCCCCCGCTGGCACGGTCCACCTGTTCCCGGGACAGGGCGACTTCGCCGTCAGCTCGCTCGCCGCCGGCCTCCGCCGGAGTGATGCGCTGCGCCGAACGGCCGTGGCGGTCTTCGACCAGGTCGACCAGGTCGCTACCGAACGGGAGCTGCCGGAACTGGGGCCGTGGCTGCTCAGCGCGGACCCTCCCTCCGGCCGCGACCTCGCCGCAGCCCCCGCCGGCACGCCCCAGCTCGCGATGTACGGCGTGGCGGTGCTGCTCCACCAGGCACTGTGCAACGTGCGTGGCGTCCCCCGGGCCGTGCTCGGAGTCAGCTTCGGGGAGATCGCCGCGATGACCGCAGCCGGGATTCTGTCGATCAGCGACGGTGCCCGCATCGCCCATGACCTCGCGCGGATCCTCACCGCATGCCCCGGCGCCCTGACCCAGCTGAGCTGCGACGAGAAGACCGCCGAGAAGCTCATCGCTGCCGCAGACGCCTGGGACGTGGCAGTGGCCTGCGTCAACGACGACCGCGAGAGCATCGTCAGCGGTTCACTCGCCGGGTTGGCAGCCGTCGAACTCCAAGCCGAGAAGGACGGGGTGGATACCGCGCGGCTGCGACTCCCGTTCGCAGCACACCACCCGTCCTTCACGCCTCAGGCCGCGGAGTTCGCGCGCGCAGTGCGCAGCTATCCGCTGGGCGCCGCCCGCTTCCCGATCTACTCGGCGGTGGCCGGTCGCGCCTACACCTCCGACGACGACCTCGCCGCCGGCCTGGCCGACTGCCTGATCCGACCGGTCCGGCTGCCGGGCGTCCTACATCAGATCGCCGACCTGCGACCGACCGCGCTGTTCGAGGCCGGCACCGGCAGCGCGTTGTCCCGCAGCGCCCGCCGAGTGCTTTCCGACCAACCAGTTGCCATCCTGGCCCCGCTGGTGCAGTCCGATTTCCCCTGGTGACCACGAGACCCATCCGGAGTGCGTTATGCCCCTGCCCGCCACACCTCCTGCCGGATCCGCTGCCCTCGCCGAACTCGAAGACCTCCTGCACGGGCCGTGTGATCCCGGCTTCCTGTCCGCCCTGAGCCGGGCCCTGACGAGCGATCAGATGCCGGCCAGGCCAGATCTCGCCGACCGCGGCGACCGGCTGCCGCGCCGGATGCAGAGCCTGGCCCGGGAACTCCCTCCGGTTCGTGAGCTACTCGCCGACCCGGCCCTGATGGCAACGGTCCTGGCCTGGGTGACGATCGCCGAACCCGCGCTGTCCATGACCGTCATCGGCCAGAACCTGCTCTGTCTGGGTTCGATGATGCGGCTGTCCCCCGACCACGAAGCGCTCAAGGCCCAGTTCGACGCGCTGGAGTCCGGGCAGGTCCGGGGCTGCTACCTGGTCACCGAGGTCGGCCAGTCCAACAGCCACCTCGCCACCCGGACCCAGGCGGAATTCGATCCGCAGACCCGCGAGTTCGTCCTGCAGACCCCCGATCCGGTCGCGACGAAGTTCACCAACGTGGCCGCGGGCGGCGGGCCGGCGTCAGGGGTGGTGGTGGCGCGGCTCGTCGTCGGGGGCGTCGACTGCGGCGTGTTCTCGTTCCTGGTGGACCTCACCGACGACAACGGCCCGCTGCCCGGCATCAGGATCTCCACCGGTCTGGAGGTGAGCACGCTCCCGCTGGATTACGCGCAGGTCCGCTTCGACCGCTACCGCGTGCCGTATGCGCGCTGGCTCCGCGACAGCGCGCAGATCACCGACGAGGGAGCTTTCGAAGACCCGCTCGGCTCGGCGGACCTGCGACTGCAGCGCACCCTGTGCATCGGGCAGGGCCTGTGGGGTGCTCTGCCCGCCGCCGCGGCGGCCGTCTGCCGTCAATCCGCCGTCCTGTCGCTGCGCTACGCCCGGCAGCGCCGGACCCAGGGCCGGCTGGCGCCCGGAACCCCGCTGCTGGACTACCGCACACAGCAGCACGCGGTCCTCGGCGGCCTGGCCGAAGCATTCGCGCTGACCTGCTCGGCCGACCGCGCCCGAGTCCTCTGGGAAGAGTCGCTGTCCACGACAGACGGTGCGGCCGGTGGTGGTAGCCCCATGACCTTCTCCCCGTGGACGGCGGTCAGCCGACCGCTCTCCGCCTACAAGGCGCTCGCGGTCCGGACAGCGGCCCGGGTCACCGCCGACTGCCAGCGGCACTGCGGCTTCCCCGGCCACCTCGATGTGAATCGCCTCTCCGCCTACCACGGGTTCTTCCAGTCGTTCGACGCCGCGGGCGGAGACAGCCAACTCATCCTGTACGACCTGGGCCGCACCCGGACCGACGACGCCGACGACGAGTCGGCGGGTACGCCGTACCCGTCGAATCCGGCGGAACCCACCTGGTGGCCGGCGGTCATCCGGGTGCATGAGCAGCGCCTGGCTGAGCGGCTCCGTGGCCTGCGCGACGGCGGCGCCGAGACCGGGACCAGCGCGTTCCAGGCGTGGAACCCGCTGCTGGGGCGCGCCGGGGAACTCGGGGAGACCTGCGCCATGCGGCTGGCCGCCGACGATGTCGCCCGGACGCTGGCAGCGGTACGCGACCCGCACCTGCGCACCGTCCTCGACCGGCTGGCCAGCCTGCACGGTGTCATGACCGCACGCCGCTGGGCCGGCTCGCTGCTCACCGCCGAGACCCTCCGCGCGTCCGACTTGGCCGGACTGTCGCAGATCGCCGACGCGCTGTGTGACGAGCTGTTGCCCCACCTGCCGCTGCTGGAGGAGGCGTTCAGCTACCCCGCCGAGGTCGCCGGGGTGCCGCTGGCGGCTGCCGACTACAACCAGGCGCTGGTCGACACCCTCGAATGGCACCACGGGGAAGCGGCATGACCGCACATCCGCCGACCACGTCCATCGGGGTCCTGGGGACGGGCACCTACCTGCCGCTCCGGATCCGCACGAACGCCGACGTCGCCCGCACCACCGGGATGTCCGCCGAGTGGATCAGCGAACGCACGGGGGTGCACAGCCGCCATGTCGCCGCACCCGACCAGGCCGCGTCCGACCTGGCCGCCGCCGCTGTGCGCTCGGCGGCCGACGCCGCCGGGATCGACGTGGGCGACCTGGACCTTCTGGTGTGCGCTACCTCCACCCCCGACGAGCTCGGGCCGTCCACCGCCTGCCGGATCCAGGCCCTCGTCGGTGCCTCCCACGCCGTCGCGCTGGACGTCGGAGCTGCCTGTTCCGGCTGGCTGTTCGCGGTCAAGGTGGCTCACGACTGGCTGCTCGGCGACGACCGGGCACGCTACGCCGCGGCGGTCGGTGTCGAGGCGTACTCGAAGTTCCTCGACCCGGCCGACCGGGGAACCTCGGTCCTCTTCGCCGACGGGGCCGCAGCCACCATTCTGGGTCCTGTCTCAGCACCGAACGGCTTCGCCGACTTCGCCTTCGGCTCCGACGGCACCCTCGCCGACTGGGTCCTGATCCCCGGCGGCGGCAGCCGCCGCCCGGCCAGCGCCGCCACCCTCGCCGCGGGCGAACACCGCATCCGGATGGACGGGCGGGCCGTCAGCCGCTTCATCACCGAGGTCTTCCCCCGCCTCATCCAGGACACCGTCGACCGCAACGGGCTGCGGATCGAAGACATCGCCTGCGTGGTCGCCCACCAGCCCAACCCCGTCGTGCTGCGCCGACTCGGCGACCAGCTCGGCATCGCCGCCGACCGCATGGTCATCGTGGGCGACCGCGTCGGCAACATCGGCGCGGCCAGCGCCCCGTTCGCACTTGCCGAGGCCGCCCGCCAGTCACTGCGCCCAGGCGACCGGGTCCTGCTCGCCGTCTTCGGCGCCGGCATGACCTGGGGCAGCTCGTTGCTGACCTGGGGAAACACCTCAACGGAAGGGCATCAGCCATGACCATCGCCCACCTCTCCCGGCTCGACGGCGCCCGCGCGCTGATCACCGGTGCTTCTCGCGGCATCGGCCGCAAGGTCGCTGAGACACTCGCCGACGCCGGTGCGGATGTCGTCGTGTCCGCACGCACCCTCGGCGCACTCGACGACGTCGTCCGCGCCGTCGAGGAGCGCGGACGAAAAGCCGTCGCCGTCGCCGGCGACCTGGCCGAGCCGGGGACCGGGGCCGCAGTCGTCGACCAGGCCGCCGCCGCGCTGGGCGGGCTCGACATCATCGTCCACAGTGCCGGGATCGTGCCGCAGTCCGACGACGGAACGACGGTGCTCCTGCCGTTCCAGGACTTCCCGCCGGATCAGTGGGCGCGCGTCATCGACGTCAACCTCAACGCCACCGCCGCCGTATGCCGTGCGGCCCACCCCCACCTCCTCGGCTCGGACAGAGCCAGCCTGCTGCTCGTCTCCTCCTGTGCCGGAGTCATGGGGACTCCCCTGCTCGACGCCTACGCCGTCACCAAGGCCGCCCAACTGTCCCTCACCCGCAGCCTCGCCGTGAGCTGGGCCGGGCAGGGCATCCGCGTCAACGCCCTCTGCCCGGGCTGGACCCGGACCGAGATGACCGCCTTCGCCGCCGACCAGGCGCCCGTGTCAGAGTGGCTGATCAGCCACGTCCCGATGGGTCGATGGGCCGACCCGAAGGAGATCGCCGCCGTGGCGCTCTTCCTCTGCTCGCCGGCAGCCTCCTTCGTCACCGGGCACGCGCTCCTCGTCGACGGCGGGCTCTCGATCGCCGACGGCGGCCTGGCCGGCACCCCGAAGCCGCCGTCGCCGTTCGCCCCCGCATGAAGACGACCGGAACGCGCTCCGACGACGTCGCCGCAGTGATCACGGGCCTCGGCACCTGCCTCCCCGATCACATCCTCGGCAATGACGACGTCATCGCCGCCGGTGAGCTGATGACCACCGACGAGTGGATCCGCAGCCGTACCGGCATCCGGCGCCGCCGCCGCGTCGTCCCGGGCACCAGCACCGGGGATCTGGCAGTCGCGGCAGGCCGAGCGGCCCTGGACTCCGGCGGCGACACCCGCCCGGACCTGCTGATCCTGGCGACGAGCACACCGGACCATCGCTGCCCGGCCACCGCCCCCGATGTCGCGCACCGACTTGAGCTGGGCACCATCGCCGCCTTCGACCTCTCCGCCGTATGCTCCGGGTTCCTCTACGCCCTCATCACCGCCGCCGGGCTGATCCGCAGCGGAGTCTGCACGGCACCGCTGGTCATCGGCGCGGACACCTATTCGGCCATCATCAACCCGCGCGACCGGGACACCGCCGCGATCTTCGGCGACGGTGCCGGTGCCGTGCTGCTGCAGGCAGGCACCCCGGAGAGCCCCGGCGCGATCCTCGCCACCGACTGGGGATCGGACGGCAGCGGCAGCCCGCTCATCGGCATCACCGGCGGCGGTTCGCGGCACCCCGACAGTCCTGGACGCTACTTCCAGATGCACGGCAGGGAGGTCTACGCGCACGCGGTCCGCAGGATGACCCATTCGGCATACGCGGTCCTCGACAAAGCGGGCTGGCCCGCCGAAACCGTCGGCGCCTTCATCGGGCACCAGGCCAACCAGCGCATCCTCGACGCGGTCGCCGAACGCCTGACCATCGACGCGCCGCACTGCTTCGGCAACATCGGCGAGGTCGGCAACACCGCCGCCGCCTCCATCCCCCTGGCCCTGGCCGAAACCGCCGGCAGCGGCCTGGTCGCACCCGGCGAACGCACCCTCCTCACCGCATTCGGAGGAGGCCTGACCTGGGCGTCGGCCGCCCTCACGTGGCCTGCCGTCACACCACGCGCCCATCCGGGCCACTCGATCCCGGCCCCCGCACACACCTAGGAAGGAAGCACTCATGGACCGCGTGTATGAGCACCTCGCCACCGTGCTCGCCGATAAGTTCGAGGCCTCGGCGGAGGAGATCCAACCCCAGTCCACGTTGGAGGAGCTGGGTCTGGACTCCCTCGCCGTCATCGAACTGCACCTGACGCTGAAGGAGCACTGGGACATCCCCCTCGACGACAGCGGCACCACGGCCCAGCTCACCGTGGATGACGTCGCCCGCTCTGTGCAGATCCTCCTCGACCGGGCGGCCGTGGAATGACCAGTGCGTCGGCTGCGGTCGCCGTCACCGGCCTGGGCCTGGTCACCCCGGCAGGAGCCGACACCAGCAGCACCTGGGAACGGGTCTGCGCCGGGTTGCCGACCGCCGCACCCGACCCCCTGCTCGCCGGGCTGCCGGCAGCATTCTCCTGCCGGGTGCCCGACGACGGGTTGCCGCCCCCGCAAGGTACGCAGTCCTGGCGCCTGGACCGGGCTACCCGCCTCGCGCTGGCCGCTGCGCGGCAGGCGGTCGCCGACGCGGGGCTCGACTGCGAGACATGGCCGCGTGAACGCGTCGCCGTCGTCCTGGGGTCGGCGGCCGGCGGCATCGGCACGCTGGAGACGCAGCACCAGCGGATGCTCGAACACGGTCCGTCGGCCCTGTCGCCGCTGACCTTGCCGATGTTCCTGCCCAACATGATCGCCGGGCAGTTCGCCATCGATCTGCGGGCGACCGGTCCCGTACTGAACATCTCCACCGCGTGCGCCTCGGGCGCAACGGCGATCGGCATCGCCGCAGGGCTGCTCACCAGCGGAGTCTGCGACCTCGCCATAGCCGGCGGTGCCGACGCGATGGTGACCAGGCTGTGCTCCGCCGCGTTCGCCCGGATGGGCGCGCTGTCCAACCGGGGCCGCCGACCCCGCCGCCGCGTCGAGACCCTTCGACACCGACCGCGACGGCTTCGTCCTCGCCGAGGGCGCGGGGGTCCTGATCCTCGAACGTGCCGCCGACGCCATCGCCCGCCACGCCCCGGTCCGCGCCTTCCTGGCGGGATTCGCCGCGACCGCCGACGGCTACCACGCCACCCGACCCGACCCCCGGGGCGGCGGAGCGGAACGTGCTCTGCGCCAAGCCCTCCACCAGGCCGGTGCCGTCGCCCGAGACATCGACCACGTCAACACCCACGGCACCGGTACGGCGTTGAACGACACGGCCGAAGCAGCCGTGCTCGGCCGGGTACTCGCCGGACGGCACCCGCCGGTCACCTCCGCCAAAGGCGTCCTGGGACACACCATGGGCGCAGCCGGAGCCATCGAAGCCGCGCTCACCGTCCTCGCCATACAGCATCAACTCGTGCCGCCCACGGCGAACTTCACGCGGCCCGGACCCGACACCCGCGACCTTGACGTCGTAGCGGGAGCGGCGAGGCCGCACCGGATCGAACTCGCGGTGAGCAACTCCTTCGGCTTCGGAGGGCAGAACACGGCCCTCGCCTTCCGCTCGGCGACCTGACAGCGCGGATCGCGCGGCGACGAGACGCCACACGATCCGCGCGATCATAGTCACGCCACTCCGCGAACCATGCGGATTGTTTCTCAGGTTGGTTTATCGATGGCGGCGTTGTCGCCCTGGCGACGTACCGAGAAGGGCTCCGACTGCGAGCGGCGGGCGCAAGCGCCCGCCGCTCGCGCCATTCGCAACGGTTCCCGAGCCCGCCTTATTGAGCGATAACCGGCGCTCAGCCGGTCGCCGGATCAGTGATCGATGCAGCGGCACCCGCAGCGCACCCCGCCGCTTATCGCCGCCCATTCAATTTATTGAGCTGAACTTTCGCAATCGCCGATTGCCGACTGATCGACGGGCGGCGTTCGCACTCCGCGAGCCGCGAACAACGGATCCGGCCGCAGTGACCAAACTAACCAACAGATAGCGATGAATCAGCGTGGCCCGACTAGTGCCGACGGTATGGATGCGCTAATCTCACGGCGATTGTCACAGACTCGCACTATTGCATCGCACCCCCCAATTGCAGTGAAAACAGAGGAGCGGTAATGGCTCGGCACGAAATTGTGGTCTACAAGGACGACCTCGACGGAACGGAAGAGGGCGTCGAGGTCGTCAAGTTCGGACTCGACGGCCTCAACTACGAGGTCGACCTGGGACCGGCCAACCAGGAGCAGCTCCGCGCCGCACTCGCCCCGTTCATCGCGGTCGCCACCAAGACGGGAGGCCCCGTCACCGGCCGCCGGCCTTCGCACCGGATCGCGGCGGTATCGGTTCGCCGCGCCGAGGCCTCCAGCGAGCAGCGGGCGTTCAACTCCCGGGTGCGCACCTGGGCCACCGCCAACGGATACGCGATCAAGGAGCGGGGCCGGGTGCCGGAAAAGGTCATCGAGGCTTACACCAAGACCGGCGGCAAGTAGACCCCGAGCACCTACCCTGCGCTCTCCGAGGCGGAACTTCCGGCGTACTCGGCGGCGTGTTCCCGGTGGAGACGGACCCGGCGGTGGCGGACGTGGCGGACTCCCCTCGGCCGGGGAGCCCTGCCGCGAGCCGCCGCCGGTGCGGCGGGGCGAGGATGCGCCGGGCTGTCCGCGGCGTGTCCGGTGAGGACCGCGACACCGTAAGCGGCCAGTCCGAAGGCGGCGAGGGCGAGCGGAATGCCGGCCAGTCCCCCGGTGACGCGCTCGCCGAGCACGACGATGCCGACAGCGGCCGCGGCGACGGGGTTGGCGAGTGTCGCGGTCGCCAGCGGTGCGGCGAGCCCGTAGCGGTAGGACGCCTGCGCGAGCAGGGCGGCTGCCGCGACGAGGGCGGCGATTGCGAGCATGACGGCCGCGTTGGCGCCGATGCCGCCGCTGGTCATGACGATGGTGAGGGTCTGCGCCAGGGCGGACGAGATACCGAAGGCGATGCCGGAGCCCGCCGCGTAGGACAGGCTGCGGGTGGCCGGGTTGGCCGACCGGATGGCGAGGACGACGAGCCCGGCGATCACCAGCCCGGTGACCGCGGTGGCGGTGATCGCTTCACCGACGGTCAGCGGGCGGAGCGCCGCCGACGACGAGGTCAGCACGACGAGTCCGGCGAGCCCGGCGATCGCCGCACCGGCACCGCGCCACTGCGCGCCGGTCACCCGGCGGCGGGCGACGGCGGCACCGAGCGGCATCGCCAGCACCAGGGTGAGCATGCCGAGCGGCTGGACCAGGGTGAGCGGGCCGAAGCGCAGCGCGGCGACGTGCAGCGCCGCCGCCGCCAGGTTCAGCAGCGTCGCCGCCCACCAGCTCGGGTAGCCGAGCGCGGCGAACCAGCCGAGCGGGGCGTCCAGGCGGGCGGCGAGGCGCTGCTGCGTCACAGCGGCCCCGGCGTAGCCGATGGCCGAGGCGAGCGACAGCACGAGCGCCAGCTGGGTGGTCATGGTTCCATGATCGTCCCTGGTACGCGTCGCGGCATCTCCCAGACGCGGGTGCTTGGCCCTGCCGCAGCGGCGGTACGCCGACGGCGGAGCTACTGCGGCTGCGGTAGGTCGCCTGGCCGGACCAGCCCCGTCTGGTAGGCGATGACCACCAGCTGGGCCCGGTCGCGGGCGCCGAGCTTCGTCATGGCCCGGTTGACGTGGGTCTTGGCGGTCAGCGGCGACAGGTAGAGCTGCTCGGCGATGTCGTCATTGGACAGCCCGGTGGCGACGAGGGCGAGGACCTCGCGTTCCCGGTCGGTGAGGCCCTCCAGCCGGGCCGGTGACGGCACCGGACCCGGTTCGGGCTGGGTGAGGAAGCGGGCGATCAGGCTCTGGGTGGCCTTCGGCGACAGCAGCGCGTCGCCGCGCGCCACCACCCGGATCGCCTCCAGCAGGTCGGCGGGCTCCACTCCCTTGCTGAGGAAGCCGCTGGCACCGGCACGCAGGGCGCGCAGCACGTTCTCGTCGACCTCGAAGGTGGTGAGGATCAGCACCCGGACACCGGCGAGGTCGTCGTCCGCGGTGATCAGGCGGGTCGCCTCCAGCCCGTCCATCTCGGGCATCCGGATGTCCATCAGCACCACGTCCGCCCGGGTGCTGCGGGCGAGCCGGACCGCTTCGGCGCCGTTGGTCGCCTCGCCGACCACCTCGAGGTCGGGTGCGGAGTCGATGAGGACGCGGAACCCGGCGCGGATCAGCGTCTGGTCGTCCGCGAGCAGCACCCGGATCGTCACGCCACCGCCTCCTGCCGGTCGGATGCGCCGGAGCGCGGCGTGGGCAGGACCGCCCGTACCCGGAACTGCCCGTCCGTGCCGATACCGGTGCTCAGGGTTCCGCCCACGGACGCCGCCCGCTCGCTCATCCCGATGATGCCGTGGCTGGTGCCGCCGGCCGGCCGGGCCGGGTGCGGTACGGCGTTGCCCACCTCCAGGGTCAGCGCGTCGGGCGTGTACTCCACCCGCAGGTGCGCCACGCCGTCCGCGCCGTGCTTGTGCGCGTTGGTCAGGGCCTCCTGCGCGATCCGGTAGGCCGTCAGGTCCACCGCCGCCGACAGCGGGCGCGCCTCGCCGGTCAGCCGGTACTCGACCCGCAGACCTGCGGCGGCGAGCGAGTCCAGCAGCTCGGCCAGGCGTCCGAGCCCGGGGGTGGGTTCGGTGGCTGCCTCGGCGTCGTCGGGCTGGCGCAGCACGCCGAGCACCGTACCGAGCTCGTCGAGGACGCTGCGGGCCGCCGTCCGGATGTGCTGGAGAGCCTGCTCGGCGGCGTCGGGCCGGGCGCGCAACACGTGCGCCGCGACTCCGGCCTGGACGTTGATCACGGCGATGTTGTGCGCCACCACGTCGTGCAGCTCGCGGGCGATGCGCAGCCGCTCCTGCACCACCCTGGTCCGGGCCTCCTCCTCGCGGGTCTGCTCGGCCCGGCGGGCGCGCTCCTCGACCGCCGCGATATAGGCCCGGCGGCTACGGGTGGCGTCGCCGACCGCTGTCGCCATGCCGGTCCAGGCGAAGATGCCGATGTTCTCCGGCTCCGCCCAGCCCTCGTTCGACCAGCGCACACTCGCGGCGTACATGATCAATGCGGCGGCACCACCGGCGAGCCAGGCGGTTCGGCGGGGGTAGATCGAGGCGACCGTGTAGGCGGCGATCACGGTGGCCACGATCACCGCCGAGCGCATCCCGCCGGCGGCGAAGGCGACGACCGTCGCCGACGTGGCGACCGCCAGGACCGGCAGCGGCCAGCGCCGCCGCAGCGCGACCAGCACGAACATCAGTCCGGCGGCGACGAAGTCGGCCGTGCCGGGGCTGCGCCCGTGACCGCGGCCCGGACCGGTCACCATCGCCACCAGGACGGACGCCGCCAGCGCCGCGCCGAACACGGCGTCGACCACCGGCGGGCGGCGGGCGGCGACGCGCCACGCGCGGAGCCACCGCCTGCCCGTCTCGACCATGATGATCACGGTACGCCGGTCGGCACCCGCCCCGCGTCGTCTGGACGCGGTCATCCGCGGGCGGCGGCTACCACGGCTGCGGTAGCCGCGATTGACGACGGCGGGACGACGCCGACGAGGACCCGGTCCGACCATCGTTGAGCACATGATCGAGGTACACGAGCTCACCAAGCGGTACGGCGACAAGACCGCCGTCGACGGGCTGTCGTTCACCGTCAAGCCCGGCATCGTCACCGGCTTCCTCGGCCCCAACGGCGCCGGGAAGTCCACCACGATGCGCATGATCCTCGGGCTGGACCGGCCGACCTCCGGCACCGCGACGGTCAACGGCCGGCCCTATGACCAGCACACCGCCCCGCTGCACGAGGTCGGCGCGCTGCTGGAGGCGAAGGCCGTGCACACCGGCCGGTCCGGCTACCACCACCTCGCCGCGATGGCCGCCACCACCGGCGTACCCCGGTCGCGGGTCGACGAGGTGATCGACATCGTCGGCCTGCACGACGTGGCCCGCAAACGCGCCGGGGGCTTCTCCCTCGGCATGGGGCAGCGGCTCGGCATCGCGTCGGCGCTGCTCGCCGACCCCAGGACGCTCATCCTCGACGAGCCGGTCAACGGCCTGGACCCGGAGGGGATCCTCTGGATCCGCAACCTGATCCAGAGCCTCGCCGCGCAGGGCCGCACGATCTTCGTCTCCTCGCACCTGATGAGCGAGATGGCGCTCACCGCCGAGCACCTCATCGTCATCGGCCGCGGCCGCCTGATCGCCGACGTCTCCGTCGACGAGTTCATCGCGCAGGCGTCGAGAAACACCATCCGGGTACGCACACCGCACGCCGCCGCACTGCACGACCTGCTCGCCGGCCCCGAAGTGACGATCATGAGCCTGGACCGCGGGCTGTTCGAGGTCGCCGGCCTCAGCGCCGAGCAGATCGGCGACCGTGCCGCCGCCGCCGGCATCGCCCTGCACGAGCTGTCCCCGCAGCAACCGTCCCTGGAGGAGGCGTTCATGGAGCTGACCCGCGAAGCCGTCGAATACCACGGCGCGACCAGCGCCCCGCTCGCGGCGGCGGGCAGGGCGGACCGGTGACCGCCACGACGCACGGCCTGCGGGTCACCCAGCGACGGGTGATCCACTCTGAGTGGATCAAGTTCTGGTCGCTCCGGTCCACCATCATCAGCCTGATCGCCGCAGCCGTGGTCTTCATCGGCATCGGGCTGCTGGCGGCCTCGATCACCAGCGGCGGGGACGGTTTCGGCCCCCGGGGCGGCGGACCCGGCGACCCGACCGCCATCAGCCTCGCCGGGGTCACCTTCGGGCAGTTGGTCCTGGGCACCCTCGGCGTCCTGTTCATGGCGAGCGAATACACCACCGGGATGATCCGGTCCACGCTGGCCGCCGTACCGAAACGGCTCCCGATGCTCTGGGCCAAGGCCGCGGTCTTCACCGCCGTCGTCTCCGCGCTGACCCTGATCGCGGCCTTCGTCGCGTTCCTCGGCGGGCAGGCGATCATCGGCACCGACGGCGCGTCCCTGTCGGACCCCGGCGTGATCCGGGCCGTGGTCGGCTCCGCCGTCCACCTCACCGGCGCGGGGCTGCTCGGACTCGCGCTCGGTGCCCTGCTGCGCTCGACGGCCGCCGCGATCAGCACCTTCTTCGGCGTCATGTTCCTGCTGGAGGGGATCGCCGGGCTGCTGCTACCCGACAGCTGGAGCGATGCCCTGCGCTACCTGCCGTCCGAGGCCGGCAGCGCGATCAGCGCGGTCACGACCGCCCCCGGCGAGCTCACGCCGTGGGCCGGGCTCGGGGTCTTCCTCGGCTACCTCGTCGTGGTCGGCGGCGCGGCGGCCTGGCGGCTCCAGCGGCACGACGCATGACGGCGGTTGCCCGCTTCCGCCCGGCCTGCGGGCAGCCGGGCGGACGCGGGCAACCGCCGTCGATCCCTACTGGAGCGCGATCGTCCACGAGTCGATCTTTCCGACGTCGCCCGCCGCCGAATCCTGTACGCGCAGCTTCCACACCCCGTTCGCCAACTCCGTGGCGAGGTTCAGGATGTAACTCTGATGGATGTTGTCGGTACCGCCGCCGGTGCGATTGTGCAGCACGTACAGCGAGCCGTCCGGCGCGACGAGGGTGACGGTCAGGTCACCGATATACGTGTGCAGGATGTGTACGTCGACCGGGTTGTACCCGTTGGCGTAGCCGGGGCAGCCGGTGACGGTGATGGACGACTCGACCGTCGACAGATCCACGATCGCGACGTCGGTCCCGGAGGTGAAGCTGCAGCCGGGCAGCGGGCTGCCGACCGTGAGGGTGAAGGTCACGGTTCTCGTCACGGAGGCCGAGACACCGGTGACGGTCACCGGGTAGCTGCCGGGAGCCGTCGCCGCGGCGGTGGAGATCGTCAGGGTCGACGTGCCGCCGTTCGAGGTGATGGTCGCCGGGACGAGCGCCGCCGTCACCCCCGTGGCCGAACTCGCGCTGAGGGCGACCGATTCGGCGACGCCGCTGACGAGCGCCGAGGCGACGGCGGTGCTCAGCGTGCCGCCGACGGGGACCGACCCGGAGGCGGGCGAGGCGGTGAGGGTGAAGTTGTTCCCGGGTGAGCAGGGCGCGTCGCTGCCGGCGACGGCGACCGAGGTCCACGCCGCCTGGACCGCCCGGTATTCGACGCCGCACAGGCCGTAGAGGTCCGCGGTGGCGTGCAGGGTGCCGGCACGGGCGGTGTTGGCGGGGTTGGCCGTGTTGACATAGGACGTGCCGGCGAGGAAGTAGACGTCCAGGGCGCGGTACCAGATCCGCTCCGCCTTCAAACGGCCGATCCCGGTCACCGCGGGCGCGGAGCCGCAGAGCGGGCTGGTGCCGTAGGCGGTGGCACCGCTGCCTTCGGCGAGGTTGAAGAAGAAGTGGTTGCCGACACCGGAGGAGTAGCGCACGTCGAGGCTCTTGGTGGAGGACGACCAGCAGCCGTGCGACGCGCCGTCGAGGGGCGGGTTGTACATGTGGCGTACCGGGCTGCCGTCGCCGTTGATCCCGGTCCGATCGCCCGGCCGGTAGTCGCCCGGGTCGGTGGCGTTGGCCGCGTAGAACTCCACCATCGCGCCGAAGATGTCGCTGGACGCCTCCCGCAGGCCGCCCGCCTCACCGGTGGTCATCGGCGGGAGGATGGAGTCGTTCACCGCGTGCGATAGCTCGTGGGCGGCGACGTCGAGGGAGGCGAGCGGCTTGGCATTGCTGAGCCCGTCGCCGTAGGTCATCTGCGTGCCGTCCCAGAAGGCGTACGGGTACTGGTTGCCGTAGTGGACCCGGGAGACGGTGCCCGTACCGTTGCCGAACAGTCCGTTGCGCCCGTGCACGTTCTTGAAGTAGTCGAAGGTCCTGGCGGCGGCGTAGTGCGCGTCGACGGCGACCGACTGCCTGTTCGTGGTGGAGCCGTTGCCCCAGACGTTGTCGAGGTCCACGAGGGTGGCGCAGGTGCCGGAGGTGAGGTCGCAGGTGCGGCTGTTGCCGCGCAGCGGGTCGATCATGCTGTAAGAAGCGCCGGAGAGGGTGGTGTCGACGGTGACGGTCCCCGAGTAGAGGACTGGCCGGTCCCGGCGACGGCGATCGTGGATCCGGCGGCGGCGGCGATCGGCTCGGCGGCGGCCGAGGCCACGACGGAGATCTCGTCGAAGGACCGGATGACGGAGCCCGTCGTCGCATCGGTGACCACGTGCAGCCGGGAGGGGGTCTGGCCGTCCGGACGGTACCCGCCCACCACCGTCTCCCAGGCCAGCACGCCTCGGCCGCTGGTGGCGTCGACGAAATTCTCCGGACGGCCCACCTCGGCGATGGCGCCGGTGAAGGCGGCGCGGGCGGCCCGTGCCGCCTGCGCGGCGGTGGTCATCGCCTCGGTGGAGAGAGACAGCGGCGCGATGAGGCCCACGGACGTGCCGGCGTAGCCGCCGTCGGCGCGGCCGTGCACCACTATCTCACCACCGGCGACCCGCAGCCCTCGGTAGGTCCGCTGGTATCGGAGATGCCGGACGCCGTCGGCTTCGGTTCTGGCGTCCTGGACGGTGAAGGCGTCCTCGACGGAGGCGCGCGCGTCCGCCGCGTGGACGGCGGTCGGCAGCGAGGCCCCGGCTGCGGGAACTGCGCCGGGACTGGCGTGCCCAGGTGCCGCGACCAGTGCCAACAGCGCGACGACCGCACCGACGGCGGTGATGATCCTCTTCATGCGTCCTCCCGGGCCAACAGATGGGAGAGCCAATTGTATTTGCATCTGTCGATGCAGTCTGGAACGCGACTGCGCATCCGGCATGGACCGTGCCAGGGCTACGATTCCCCCCATGCGAGTGGCACTCCGCGTCGTCCTGTACGTCACGGCGATCGCCGTCCTGGCGGCATGCGTCAGCAAGGGCAAGGACGGGACCGCCGCCGGGTCCCCGGAGCCGGTGGCGTCCGCCGCCGCCTCGCCGAGCGATGAACCGAGCGCCGAGCCGAGCCCCTCGGACGCCGCCGACCCCACTCCCAGCCCCACCCCGAGCCCGCGCGCGACGAGCGCCGCACCGGCGAAGGACACCCTCGACTTCGCGATGCCCGACTTCAAGGGTTCGGTCCTGCAGGACGCCCAGGATGCGGTCCAGGAGCTCGGCATCTTCTACTCCACGTCGCACGACCTGCGCGGCAGCCGCAATCAGCTGATCGACTCCAACTGGCGGGTGTGCACGCAGTCGCCCAGGGCCGGGACGCGGGTCAGGGGCAAGGCCGCCGACTACGAGGGCAAGATCGATTTCGGCGTGGTGAAGCTG
Source organism: Allocatelliglobosispora scoriae (assembly GCF_014204945.1). Classification (NCBI taxonomy): domain Bacteria; kingdom Bacillati; phylum Actinomycetota; class Actinomycetes; order Micromonosporales; family Micromonosporaceae; genus Allocatelliglobosispora; species Allocatelliglobosispora scoriae. The sequence continues at coordinate 326,255 of NZ_JACHMN010000001.1, read as the reverse complement.
ACGGAGTCGTGCCCCTGACCACAGCGCAGGGTCCGCCGACGTTGACGACCGTCATTAGCATGGGCGAATGCTCGATCGTGATCTTCGATGGCCGGCGATCATAGCCGTCGCGGGTGTCGGCTACGGCGTCATTCTCGGCGCTTCGGCGGTGCAGACGCTGGTCGACGGCGGTGTCGGCCGCGACGCCGCCATCTGGGCCCTTGCCGCTTCGGCGCTGACGATCTGGATGCCGGTGCTGTGGCTGCTCCGGCTGATCCGGATGAGGCGAACAGCCGGGGCGACACCGGCAGCGGCGATGGTCCGGGTGATGGTGGCGTCCGGCTACAACGTCAACACCGGTACGAGCCAGACGTTCCGGTGCTTCGTCCGCATCCGCACCGCCGACGGTCTGGTGTGGAGTCAGCGGGTCATCCATGCGCCCCTGTTCCTCACCCTCGGCGGAGCCGACCACCAGGCTCAGGTCCGCCCCTGCCCTGGATTGCGGCCGATGTTCGTCATCGACATTCCCGGCCGTGGCACGCTGTGGCCGGCCGCGGGTGCCTGGCGAGCGCTAGAGCCGCCGATGACGACGTTGTCCGATTTCCGGGCGCAGCCGGAGCGAAAGCTCTTCTCAACCGGACGGGTGCTCGCGTTCGTCGGCGTCGCCGCCATCGGTCTGTCATCGCTGGTGTTCAACCAGGTCGGCCTGCTACTCGTCGGCTACCTGGTCGTGTGGGTCGCGGGCGTCTGGATCTGGGGCGCGGCACCGCCGGGTGCGCAATGGCCGTCCGACCAGCCCGAACCGAAGTTCTGACACCCGGTCTGACACCTGTCGGTCCGGGCGGCGGCATAGCACAGGGCTGCTTGTCGTCGCGGACGTGTTGCCGATCCAGTTCCGTCCGGAATGGACACGGCGCGAGGCGGCCTTCGCCAATATGTTGGGCGAACAATCGACATACGCCACTGGAGGTTGCTTTGCTCAAGACAAGACTCGCCCAGGTGCTGGTCGCGGTCATGGTCGCGATCGCGGCCCCGGCCGCCGTGGCGGCGCCCGCGCACGCGGCGAGCTGCCCCACCGACGCGACCGACGCGGACGGTCGCGCTGTACCCGGCGGCTGGCTGATCTGCGGGACCAACGACGCGTGGGCCTGGTACGACGGGCGCCGCCACTACTTCGTGGTCGGCACCGACAACGCCATCTGGCACACGTGGCAGACCTGCAAGGGCAACTGCGGCTACGCCGCCTGGTCCAGCCTCGGCGGCAGCGCCCAGAACTTCATCAACTGGGGCACCTATACCCAGGCAGGCCGTGCCGCCCTGGAGATCGTCATGCGGGCGTCCAACGGCTCCCTCATGTGCAAGAACTACAACGGCACCTACACCGGGGCGTGGTGGCCCAGCACCACCGGCTGGACCTCCAACGGTGCCGACTGCCTGATCTTCTGAGAGATCGAACAGAGTGATGGCGTGCCCCTCGGGACCACGCCATCCTTCTACTCGCCCACCGCCACCGCGTCACCCTGCCGGATCAGTCCCGGCCGCACCACGTCGAGGTAGACGCCGACGCAGGTGAGGGCGCCCAGGGTGAGCACCGGGACGCGGTGGACCCGGGCCGCGACCCGCATCAGCTCCGGGTCGGCGGGCAGCCCGCCATGGGCCAGCGTCGGTACGGCACACCGCGGAGTCGGCACCGTGACCTCGACGACGGCCTCCCCGATGCGCAGGCGGGAGCCGACCCAGTCGTCCTCGGGGAAGCCCGCCGCCGACCCGGTGTCCACCACGATGTTGGGCCGGAAGCGCCGGGCATCCCCGATCCCGGCCCGCAGCGCGGCGAGACCGGACGTCGTCACGAGGTGGAGCCGACCGAAGTCGAAGAAGGTGCCGTCGGCGACTCCTCCGGTGGTGAGCAGCGCCCCGGTCTCGTCGGCGGTGACGGCGTCCCGCAGCAGGTCGGGCAGCCCGCCGTCGAAATCGGGGACCACCCGCTGCAGCGCACCGCCGGTCGGCGGGCGGTCGGAGAGGGTGACCGGGCGGCCCAGCAGCTCGCCGAGCCGGGTGTCGAGTTCGGAGCTGCCCGCCGCGAGCCGGGTGCCGTCGGGGAGCTCCACCTCCGTGGCGAGACCGATCCGGCGGCTGCGGCACCGCAGCAGCGCGCCCCATGTGCGCGGGTGCTTCGCGCTGCCGATGGCGCCGGTCGCGTCGAGGACCGCGTGGATCCGGTCGCCGTCGAGGCCCCGCGCGGTCACCATCCCCTCGCTCAGGGCCTCGCCGAGCATCGACTTCACCGGATATCTGAGCAGCTCCGCCACGGTCCCCATCCGACGATTATCGCCGAACGGCGTCGCCGGGTCGGCCCGGAGAGTCGCCGTCCCCCGCCGGCGGAGACCGCCATGGCGATGCGTCCATGGTGGAACTTCGCCGTTCACCGGTGAAAGCGCCGACCCGTCCTCTTATGATGTCGTGATGAATTCACGGAGGGCGATGTGACTAACCTCGATCAAGGCACAGACCACGCCGTGCCGGCGGTAAAGCGCCGGGTGATCGGCTGGCTCATCGACTATGCGTTCGTCATGGTGCCCGGCATCTTGCTCGTCGGTTTCGCGATCGTGGCAGTCGCCACCGATCCCCTGGCCGCCGTGGGTGCGGGGTTGACGCAGGTCCCCGGAATCGTGATCGGCAGCAGCGGCATCAGCGATTCGGCATCGGACGCATGGAACACGGTCATCGGGCCGGTCATCCTCGCGATCCTCGTCGTTCCCTTCCTGCAGTTCGTCTATCTCGGTGTGGCGCTGGCCTGGCGCGGACGCACCATCGGCAAGGCGATCATGGACACGAAGGTCGCACCGCAGGCCCCTGGCGAGACCAGGCTCACCGGCCGTCGCGCCGCCGTCCGCGCGGCCTGCACCACCTTCGTCGATACCGGCCTGGTCAGCCTCGCCCTGGTGGTCTTCCTGTCCAAGAGCCTCTTTCTCGGGGTGTTGCTCTGGCTGGTGGCGGTCGCCTTCTTCTGGGGCAACCTCGCACCGGCCCTCGGCGCGCGCCGGCGCACCATCATCGACAACATCGCCGGGACCAGCGTCGTACGCACGAGGCACTATGCGAATGCCGCCGCCATGGTGACCGGTGCCGCCCGCAGGACCTCCGAGGTCGCCGTCACCGCCGGTCGTCGGACGTCCGACGCAGCCGTCGGCACGACTCGTCGGACCGCCCAAGCCGCCGCCACCGCGAGCCGCCGGACGTCCGAGGCCGCGGTCGCCGTCGGCCAACGCGGCGTCGAGGCGGCCTCGGCCGCCGCGCAGCGGACTCGCGAGAGCGCGGAGGAGCTCGCCCGCAGCGTCCCCGTCCAGCAGGCCGTCGCCAAGATCAGCGACGCGGCCGCGGCCGCCGTGCAGGTCACCCGAGACAACGTCGAGCAGGTCGCCCGCAGCATCCCCGTCCAGCAGGCGGCCCTCAGGACGAGCGAGGCTGCGGCCGCCGCCGCGCAGCGGACCCGCGAGAGCGCGGAGCGACTCGCGCGCAGCGTCCCCGTCCAGCAGGCGGTGGCCAAGACCACCGACGCCGCGGCCGCCGCAGCGCAGTCGGCCAGAGAAGGTGCGGAGCGGCTCGCACGCAGTACCCCTGTCCAGCAGGCGCTGAGCTCCCGGCCGGCTCAGCAGGCACAGGCGCTGGGCGCGGCCGGGGCCGAGCGGGCACGCCACCTCAGCGGCCGGGCCAGGCAGCTGTGGCAGGACCGTCAGGCCCGAGGCGCCGACCAGCCACCCGCAGACGAGGTGGACGTCGCGGCGGTGGAGGCGGCCGCCGAACAACCGCGATCCCCGGAGCCTTCCTGACCGGCACCGGATGCGTCGTTGACGCCCGGCAAGGCCACCGATATTCGCGACATCCTATACCTAGACCGCCCGAAGATCGCCTGATCCACACCTATCGATCAGATGTCGCGAACCCCTCGTACGCCCTGAGCACCTCGTCGGTCGGGCCGTCCATCCGCAGCACCCCGGCCTCCAGCCACAGGGTCCGGTCGCAGGTGTCCCGGATCGACTCGAGGGAGTGGCTGACGAGGAAGACCGTCCCGGCCTGGGCCCGCAGTTCCCGGACCCGGTTCTCGCTCTTCGCCCGGAAGGTCGCGTCTCCGGTGGCGAGGGCCTCGTCGATCAGCAGCACCTCGTGCTTCTTCACCGCGGCGATGGCGAAGCGGAGCCGGGCCGCCATGCCGCTGGAGTAGGCGCTCATCGGCAGCGAGCTGAACGCACCGCGCTCGTCGATCCCCGAGAAGTCGATGATCTCCTGGGTACGGGCCCGGACCTCGGCCGGGCTCATCCCCATGGCGAGGCAGCCGAGCACGACGTTGCGCTCGCCGGAGAGATCGTTCATCAGTGCGGCGTTGACACCGAGCAGCGACGGCTGGCCCCGGGTGTAGATCCGGCCCCGCTCGGCCGGGAGCAGCCCGGCGACGGCACGCAGCAGCGTGGACTTGCCGGAGCCGTTGCTGCCGATGAGCCCGATCGCCTCGCCCTGGTAGGCGGTGAACGAGACCCCCTTCACGGCGTGGACCTCACGGATCGCCGTCGACGGGGCCCGCGTGGCGATGCGTTTGAGCGTCGACAGCGCCGAACTGCCGCCCGCCCCGCCGCCGAGGACCCGGTAGACGATGTGCACGTCGTCGACGACGACGGTGGGGACCCTGTCGTCAGCCACGTCCGTACTCCTGCTCGCCGCGCCAGAACCAGAGATATCCGCCCAGGCCCACTCCGACCGACCACGCGGTGGCGACCGTCCACGTCAGCCATAGCGGCTGACCGGGCGGTGGCGGTGTCTCCAGCAGCGCGTACCGGGCGAGCTCGATGTAGGCGAGCATCGGATTCGCCTGGAGCGTGACCGTGACGGCGGTCGGCAGGTGGGTGTCGAGCAGGTCGACGCTGTAGAAGACCCCCGAGGCGTAGAGCCAGGTCCGCAGGACGAACGGCATCAGCTGCCGCAGGTCGGTGGCCTTCGCCCCGAGCCGGGCGATGGCGAGTGCCAGCCCGGTGTTGAAGACGGTCTGCAGCGCGAGCACCGGGAGGAGCAGCAGCCACGCCGCCGTCACCGGTTCGCCGGTGATGAGGATGATCGCGAGCAGCACCGCGACCGAGGCGCCCATCTGCTGCAGCTGGCTGAAGGTGGTCGCCACCGGCAGGCTCGCCCGGGGGAACTGCAGCGCTCGGATCAGGCCGAGATGGTCCGGGATGCTCCGCACGGCGGCGAGCACCACCTGCTGGGTGTATCCGAAGAGGAAGACGCCCGCGCAGAGGTAGGCGGTGAAGTTGTCGATGCCGTGGCTCGTTTTCAGCACCACGCCGAAGATCAGGTAGTAGACGACCGCGTTGCTCAGCGGTGTCAGGACCTGCCAGATCTGGCCCAGCCGGGCGGTGGCGAAGACCGCCGCGTTCTTGGCACTGCCGAAGGCGGCGATGAAGTGCCGGTAGCGCCAGAGCTCGCGGGTGTATGCGGCGAGGCTCGGCGTCACGCCCGCCACGCGGAGCCGGTGCCGGGCGGCGAGCTCGGCGGGGGTGCGGAGCGGCGCCGGCTCGGCCAACAGGACCTCGGCCATGCTGCCTCCGATCGGGTCGTGGTTGTTCCCACCGTCGACGACGGGACGTTACCGTATCGTCGTCACGCCGACACTAGCCCGGACCAGCGTCGCGACGCAACCGTATCGTCGCCACGTAGACTTCCCCCATGACCGCCGAACCCCGCCGCGCCCCCGCCGGAGCCGCCGTCCTGCGCGAGGGGATCACCAGCGCGCTCCAGCAGGCGGTGATCGAGGAGCTCGCCTCGGTGGGCTACGGGCGACTCTCGATCGAGGCGGTGGCACGCCGGGCCGGGGTCGGCAAGACGGCCGTCTACCGCCGGTGGAGCTCGAAGTCGGCGATGGTGCTGGAGATCGTCGCCGAGGTCGCCGCCCAGCGGCTGCCCCTGCCCGACACCGGCACCCTGCGTGGCGACATCGAGGCGCTGACGGCGATCCTCATGCTGGCGCTGCGCCACCCGCTCTTCTCCACGGTCGTGCCGGACCTGCTGGCCGAAGCGGCCCGCAACCCCGAGCTAGCGCAGACCCTGCAGGAGGCGCTGCGCGCCAACCAGCAGGAGATCGGCCGTCTGCTGATCGGCCGCGCGGTCCAGCGGGGCGACCTCGCCGCCGACACCGATCCGGTCCTCGCCGCGGACCTCATCATCGGGCCGGTCTACTGGCACCTCGCCGTGACCCGGACGCCGCACACACCCGACTTCCCGCAGCGGATCGCGGCGATGGTCGAGGCCGCACTGCGCAGCACCGGCTGAGGGGCCCTGCCCGGGATCCGCTTGCCACCGGCTCATACGCTGACACCCCCAATCCCGAGGAGCCAGCCGTGACCGTCCGCATTCCCGCCCACCGGGTCGTCGCCGAGAACGGCCTGCCCGATGTCTGCGCGGCGCACGGCAATCCGGCGACGGTGCGCATGGAGACGAGGATCGAGTCCTCCCCGCCCGGCTGGGTATGGGCGACGCTCCCCCTGGGACTGCTCGTCTTCTTCATCCTGCGTGCCGCCCTGCGCAGGTCCGTCACCGCACCGAGCTGGGGCTTCTGCCGCGACTGCCTGGTCACGCGCCGCAACCGCCTCGTCACCGGCCTGGCTCTGCTGGTCGGCGGCGTGGCCAGCGGCATCGCGATCGTCGCCTTCGCCGAGGCCACCTCGCGCTTCGGCTGGCTCGGTCTCGTCTGTCTGCTGCTCGTCATCGCCGGCTACGTGGTCCTGCGGATCTCCGCCGGGGAGGTCGTCGCCCGGGCCAGCGTCACCCGGGACGGCGAGTTCGTCGAGGTGCGCCACCCCGCCCCGGCGTTCGCGGCGCAGGTCGATGCCGCGTTCGCAGCATCCTCTTCCGCCGGCGTGTAGCGGAGCAGGTGCCGACCGCGACCCATCTTCCAGTCGACTGATCGGGGGCCCCGTGGCGATCGTCTTCATGCTCGCCGTGAACTTCGGGCAGAACTGGCCGAGAAGCGACTCGATGGGCTGGTCGTCTCCAATGAGCTGACCGACCTCGTCGCGACGAGCCCCGGGTTCACCGCATTCGCCGACGGGTTCTCCTGGATTCCGTATGCGGGTGAAGTGCCGTCAACACTCACCCGGAACCCGGATGCTTGACGAACGGACGGCCCGGTCCTGCGCGAGCGGGCTGCAACGCCGACAACCCCCCACCTCGGCCGGTACGGGTGAAGCCCGCCGAGCCGACACCGGTGCCGGTCGGCGGGCTCCACGCGTACCCACCTGGGTTCAAGGGGTTAGAGCTTGCCCGCCCCCGCGCCCGCGGTGACCGACGACTTGACCGTGCCGACATCGGCGGCGGTGTAGCCGTAGGGCAGCGCGGCGACCGTGCCGTTGGTCTCGCACGGCCCGGAGTTGGTGAGCGAGTTGTTGCGGGCCACCAGGCGGCCGGGGTCGGAGTCGGCGTAGCCGCTCGCCGACCAGCACGCCTGCTGCACGTTCTCGAAGACGTTGCCCTCGACGAGCACCCCGGCGTTCATCACCGAGGCGATGGCGTAGGAGTCGGCGTTGTTGTTGACGTTGGTGTAGTAGTTGTTGAAGACGTGCACCGTCTCGCCGAAGCGCACCCGGGGGCTGCGCTCGAAGGTGTGGTCGAACCAGTTGTGGTGGTAGGTGACCCGCAGGTGGCCGACATCCTCACCGGCGTTGCCGTCGGAGTGGCCGACGAGCGAGGTCTTCCAGTGGTCGCGGATGATGTTCCACGACACCGTGATGTAGTCGCCGGCATGGGTGATGTCGATCATCCCGTCGTATACATCGGGGTTGCTCGCGATCGTGCTGGTCATGGTGTTGTGGTCGATCCAGATGTGGGTGGCGTTCTCGATCTGGATCGCGTCGTTGCCCAGGACGCCGCGGATGTTCAGGTTCTGGATGATCACGTTGGCGGGATGCATGTCCTCGATGTTGAGCGTGCTGCCGGAGATCCCCGAGCTCGCGCCGACACCCTGGATCGTCTTGTTGGCGCTGATCTCGACGGTGCCCGAGCCGCTGAGCATGCCGTTGACCAGGATGGTCCGGGTCCCCGCGGCCTGCGCCTGCGTCTTGAAGTCGGCGAAGGTGCTCACGGTGACCGTGGCACCGCCCGCACCGCCGGTGGTGCCGCCGCCCTGGGTCGCCCAGCCGACGATCCCGCCGGGCGGCGGGGGCGGGCTGGTCGAGGTCGACGGCGACGGGGACGGCGAACTCGGCGGTGAGACCGACGGCGAGGCGGACGGGCTCGGGCCCGCCGCGTCGGTGACGAGGACATCGTCGAAGGTGCCCGCGACGTAGTTGGCGACGAGCCCGGCGCGCCCGGTGGCGTAGGAACCGTCCGAGACCGACACGACCTGGCTGCCGTTGACCGAGCCGACCAGGGAGCTGCCGGTCGCGCTCAGCGACAGCGTGTAGGTCGTGCCGGCGGACGCCGAGAACGGCGCGGTGGCGAGGGTCGTCGTCGCTCCCTTGCGGATCTGCACCGCGGTGGCGGTGAGGACGAGCGCGTAGAAGTTCGACGTGCTCTGCGCCCGGGCGGCGATGCCTATCCCGCGCGAGGCCGAGCTGCCGAACGTGGTGGCCCGCACCTTGGCCGAGACGGTGGCGGTGGACCACGAGGTGGATCCGGCGAGGGCCTTGGCGCTGGCGCTGCTGCTCGACTGGGCATAGGCACCGGACGCCACCGACCAGGTGCCGCCGGAGGTACTCCAGCCGGTGGAGTTGCCGTCGCTGAAATCGTCCGAGAAGAGCGTGGCCGCGTTGGCCGCCGCACCCATGGTCAGTGCCAGCGCCACGATCACGGTGCTGGCACCGGCGACCAGGGCGCTGCGGGTACGCCTGCTCAGCCGGCGTTGGTTCTCATACATTGTGGGACCTCCCGACGTTGGAATGGGCCTTGCCGCCAACATAGGAAGATGGGCTTAAACTAGTCAATGGCTACCATTTGCAGTTTTGTTGCATCCAATCAGGACAATCACGAATAGCCGACCCGTCGGTCGGCTGCGGTATGGGGGATATTGCCGGATTCGCGGTCGTACCCCGGACCCGTTCATTCGCAGGATTCGCGCCGATCCACCTCACTCCCGCCCCGAAATGCAACAAACCTGCACACGCGATCGCTTGTCCAACGGAAAGCGCTTTCCATACTCTGATTTCCATCACCTTACCCGCATGTTTCGATCTCGTCCCGCATCGACAGAAGGAGCGATCCCATGTGGACACTTCCCGGACGGCTCGCGGCGACCGCCCTCGCCGCCTCCGTCGCAGCCCTGACCGTGATCGCGGTGGGCCTGTCCGCTCCGGCCTCGGCCGCCACCCTCTTCAGCGATGACTTCGCCGACGGCGACTCGGCGGGCTGGTCGTCCACGGGCGGCACCTGGTCGGTCGTGACCGACGGCTCACCGGTGCTCCGGCAGAGCGGCACCAGCTCCGACGCTCGGTCCCGGGCCGGCTCCGCGAGCTGGACCGACTACGCCGTCACGGCGCGGATCAAGCCCACCGCCGTCAACGGCGGCAACCGCTTCGTGGCACTGCTGGCCAGGGCGCAGTCGAACACCAACTACTACTACCTCGCCCTGCGCAGCAACAGCACCGTCGAGCTCAAGAAGCTGGTCGGCGGCTCCTCGACGACGCTCGCGAGCGCCCCGGCGGCCTTCGCCCTCGGCACCTGGCACACCCTGGCGCTGGAGGTCGCCGGCACCAGCCTGCGCGGCACGGTCGACGGCGTCAGCCTGGTGACCGCCACCGACGCGCAGTTCGCGTCCGGCCAGATCGGGGTGGCGACCTTCAACGCCGCCGCCAACATCGACAACGTCCTGGTCACGTCGGGTGCGCCGTCGTCGCCGAGCCCCAGCCCTTCCTCCTCGGCCGCCCCTTCGGCCTCGCCCTCGGCGAGCCGGAGTCCGAGCGCGAGCCCCAGCCCGAGCGGGCCGCCGATCCCACCGCTGCCCGGCGGCCCCGACGGCTTCGCCACGGTCGCGGGCTACGGCACCGCCACCACCACGGGCGGCGCGGGCGGTCCGACGGTGACCGTCTCGACGACGGCGGCGTTCCTCGACTACATCGCGCGCCCCGGCCCCTACACGATCCAGGTCGCGGGCACGATCACACTGCCCACCGGGACCACCGACGGCATGCACAGCGTCTCGTCGGACAAGACGATCGTCGGCCTCGGGTCGACCGGCCGGCTCACCGGCGGCGGGCTCAACGTCGGCATCCCGGTCAGCGACGCCGTCACCACTCCCCCGGCCGACGCCGTGCACAACGTCATCATCCGCAACCTGACGATCGACAACTCCACCGACGACCTCATCAACGTGCAGATGTTCTCCCACCACGTCTGGATCGACCACAACGACCTGTCCCGCGGCGGTGACGGCGCGGTCGACATCAAGCGCGGGTCCGACCTGCTCACGGTCTCCTGGAACAGGTTCCACGACCACTACAAGACCACCCTGGTCGGGCACGACGACGCCAACGGGGCCCAGGACACCGGGCGGCTGCGGGTGACCTACCACCACAACTTCTTCGACCGCTCCGACCAGCGCAACCCCCGGGTGCGCTTCTCGCCGCTGGTGCACGTCTACAACAACTACTACTTCGACAACAGCTACGGCATCGCCTCGACCAACGAGTCCGGGCTCTTCGTGGAGGGCAACTACTTCTTCAGCGTCAACAACCCCGGCCGGGTGGAGTTCAGCGGGCCGCTGGGCCGGATGGTGGAGCGCAACAACATCCTGGTCGAGTGCAACCACCCCATCGAGGTACGCGGCAGTGTGCCCGACCCGGCCGGCTTCTACGGCTACACCGTGGATCCGCCGGCGAGCGTGCCGACCCTCGTCCCCGCGGGTGCGGGCGTGGGCAAGGTGACCTCGTAGACCTACCCGGGCCGGGTCACGGGGTACGGCGGTCGGGTCACACGTCGCGGTAGCGCGCCTGCACGAAACAGTAGGCGCCGAACGCCGCCAGCCCGGCCGCCACCACGGCCAGAAGCAGCGGACCGAACGGCTGCTGCGGCAAGGTCTTGAGCGCCGCGTCCAGCCCGCCGGACCTGCTCGGCTCGTAGCGGATCCCGGCGAGCGCGACCAGCACCCCGACGACGACGTACGCGAACCCCTTGGCGAGGTAGCCCAGCTGGCCGAGGCGCACGGACGCGGTGCGTACGGCGGGGCTCATCTCGCCGGTCCGCAGGTGCCGGACGAACTTCTTCAGCAGCCCGTAGACGGCCAGGCCGATGCCGAGCCCCACCACCGCGATCCCGGCCACCACCACGATCGCCTGGCCGGCGCCGTGCCGCAGCAGGTCGGCGGTGAAGTCCTGCTGCTGCCGGGCGCTCGGGGTCGCCGTCCCGCGGACCACCTTCCACGCGGTGAACGCCAGCGCGGCGTAGATCACGACGCGGCTCAGCGACGCCAGCCGCTCGGCCGCCCGCTTCCAGCCCTGCTCGTCCTGGTGGCCGACCGCGGCGAGCAGCAGCTGCCAGACCGCCATCGCGATCAGGCCGATCGCCGTCACGATGAGGACGAACCGGCCCAGCGGCTGCGCGGCGATGGTCCGGAACGCACCGGTCTGCCCGTCGTCGGCGGCACCCCGGCCCAGCAGGATCTGCAGGCAGAGCCAGCCGAGAGCGAGATGCAGCAGCCCGTAGCCGACGAATCCGACCTGGGTGAGCCGCTTCAATATCACACTGCGCCTGGCTCGACGGGCGTGGCGCTGCGCACCTCCGACAACTGTCATATCAGGGCTATCTCCGTGCCCGGCTCCCGGCAAACCCCCGCCCCGCTGGGATTCCCGTCACCGATAGCGTGTCGGCATGACGGCGGACACCTGGTTGGCTGACACCCGCACCTCCTACGACACGGTCGCGGCCAGCTACGCCGATCAGGTGCGCGAGGTGTTGACCGGTGAGCCGTACCTGCTGGGGGTTCTGGCCCTGTTCGCCGACCTGGTCCGTGCCGCGGGCGACGGGCCGGTGGCGGACGTGGGCTGCGGGCCGGGACACGTCACCGCCCACCTGCACGGGCTGGGCCTCGACACCTTCGGCATCGACCTCTCCCCGGCGATGATCGAGGTGGCCCGGGGGGACCATCCCCGTCTGCGGTTCGAGGTGGGTTCGATGACGGAGCTGGAGCTCGCCGACGCCTCGGTGGCGGGATTGCTCGCCTTCTGGTCGCTGATCCACATCCCGGAGGCCGAGGTTCCCGTCGTCTTCCGGCACTTCCGGCGGGTGCTGCGCCCCGGCAGCCCGCTGCTGGTCGGCTTCCATGTCGGCGAGGGGTCGCGGCTGAAGACCGAGGGCTACGGCGGGCACCCGATGAGGGTGTACGTCCACCGGCGGACACCGGAGCTGGTCAGCGGCTGGCTGCGCGAGGCCGGGTTCGTGATCGAAGCCCAGATCCTGCTCGACCCGGACGAGAGCCACCCGGGCGCCGTCGTCTTCGCCCGCCGACCGGTCTAACGGGCGGCGGCCGCGGTCTCGGCGGTCTCGGCGTTGAGGCGTTCGGTGATGACGGCCAGGACGCGGGCCGCCGTGGCGAGATCCTCGGCCGGCAGGCCGCCGTAGGCCCGCGCGACCACCTCGTCGACGGCGGACCTGATCTGCCGGTGTAGCGCCGCGCCCTGTTCGGTGAGGGCGACCGTGGTGCCCGCTCCGACCAGCAGGCGTGCGTCCACCAGCTCGGCGATGGCAGTGGCGGCCGCAGCGTCGTCGATCTTCAGGGCGGCATGGAGGCGGCCGGCGAGCTGGTCCCGGTCGAACGAGCCGCCCGCGGCGGCGGTGAGGGTGAGCGCCACCCACTGGTTCTTCGTGGTGCCGGTGCGGGCCAGGATCCGCGCGAGCACCGGCAGGTGCGCGTTCTCCGCCTGGCCGACGATCTGAGGGGTGAGCGTCATGGTGACTCCGTCCATAGTCGTTGGCAACACCAACGGTTGCGAGAACACGGTATCAGATCGTTGGCAGCACCAACGATCTGATACGGTCGGGTCATGACACCCCCGCGGCTGGCCGCGCTGCCGAGCTGGCTGCTCACCCAGACCGCGGCGCACGCCCACCGGCTGGTCGCGGACACCTTCGCCGCCCAAGGCTCCCGGGGCTACCACTACCGGCTGCTCGCCGCGCTCGCCGACGGCGGCCCGGCCAGCCAGGCCGTGCTGGGACGGCGGACCGGCATCGACCGCAGCGACGTCGTGGCCGCCCTCAACGAGCTCGCCGACCAGGCCCTGATCGAGCGCTCCCCCGATCCGGACGACCGGCGCCGCAACACCGTCACGATCACCGGCGCGGGCACCGCGCGCCTGGACCACCTCGACGAGGTTCTGACCGGGGTGCAGGATCAGCTGCTGGCCCCGCTGTCGCCGGACGAGCGCGCGACCCTGATCCGGCTGCTCACTCGGGTTCTGGACCAGGCCGCCCCCTAGTCCTGCGGCAGGTGGGTCCTGGCTTCCTCGTAGCCGCCGGTGCCGACCGTCCCGGCCGGTGCGTAGAGCAGGCTCAGCACGCCGGTCTTGAACGTCTGCGACGAGATCAGGGTCAGCGGGATCGACGGCTCGCCGTCGTCGAACAGCCGCTCGCCCTTGCGAACGGCGATCGGGTGCACCAGCAGGTGCAGCTCGTCGAGCAGCCCGGCGGCGAGCAGCTGGCGGACGATCGAGACCGACCCGCTCATGGCGATGGCGCTGTCACCGGGTTCGTTCTTCAGCGCCGTGACCGCCTCCACGAAGTCGCCCCGGAGCTGCTCGGAGTTGCGCCAGGTGAAGTCGAGCCGCTGGTTCGACACGACGATCTTGCGCGCATCGCCGAGCTTCGCCGCGAAGTGGGCGTCCTCGCCGCCGGCCGCCTCCCGATCGGGCCAGGCACCGGCGAAGCTGTCGTAGGTCTTGCGCCCGAGCAGCATGGTGTCGGCGGCACCGAGGGTGGCGTCGACCGAGGCGCCCATCTCGTCGTTGAAGTACGGAAAATGCCACTGGTCCGGCGCTTCGACGACCCCGTCGAGTGAGATGAAAAGGCCTGCCGTGATCTTCCGCATGATCTCTCCCCCACTCGCCCGACGTGTCGACTCCAGTAAAGGCGATCCGCCCGCCGGCCGCATCTGGATCGACCATCGCCACTCACCGAGGGTTATCTTGTGGGCGTGACGCCGCATGATGTCCGCCTTCTGCTCGCGGAGTGGCTGCCGGTCCGCTCGGTCGCGCCGCTGGGCAGCGGGCTGGACCACCGGGCGTACGCGATCAACGGCGACCTGGTGGCCCGCGTGGCCGACGGGCCCGACGCCGCCGAAGCGGTGCAGCGGGACGCGGCGATCCTGGCCGCGCTGCCCGGCCACGCGACGCTGCCCACCCCGCAACCGGTGCTGGTCCGCCCCGAGCACGGCCTGCTCGTCTACCGCCTGCTGCCCGGCGTTGCGCTGCTGGAACGCCCCGACCGCAGCGGCTACGCCGACACGCTGGGCGCCTTCCTCGCCCGCCTGCACGCAGCACCGGCGGACCTGCTGGGCGAGCTGGCCGGTGTGGACGACACCCCGCCGCGCGAGTGGCTGGACGAGACCCGGGAGCTCGCCGGACGGCTGCCCGACGAGGTCCGGCGGTTGGTCGCGGAGTTCCTCGACACGGATCCGCCGGCGCCGGCCGACGACCTGGTCTTCACGCACAACGACCTCGGTGCCGAGCACATCCTGACCGTCGGCGGCGAGATCACCGGCGTCATCGACTGGACCGACTGCGCCGTCGCCGACCCGGCCGCCGACCTCGGCCGGCTCGTCCGCGACCTGGGCCTGCCCGCCCTGGACGAGCTCCGCCCCGGGCTGGACCACCGGACCCGGGAGCGGGTGCTGTTCTACGCCCGGTGCACCACAGTGGAGGATCTCGCCTTCGGGCTGGAGACCGGCCGCGATCCCTACACGCTCAACGCCCGCCGGGCGCTGGGGCGGCTGTTCGACCGGGATCGATGATTATCTTGGCGTGGTCGTCGGGCCGGGCGAGCGCCTCGAAGGCGGCCGGTACGCCGTCGAGGCCGACCGTGCCGGTGATCAGCCCCGCCGGGTCGACCTTGCCGTCGGCGAGCATCCGCAGGGTGTCGCTGAATTCGAGCGGCGTCTAGCCGACCACGAACCTCAGGTCGACCTCCTTGTCCAGCTACCGGTGGCGCAGGTAGACCTGCAGGAGGTAGCGGTGGCGCGGGTTGTCGATCGTGGCCAGGACGCGTTCCACGGCCCGGTTCTGCTCGGTGATGTCCAGCGTGAGGTCGCCGACCTGCACCATGGTCTCGCTTCTCCTACTCAAGGAATAGGGAATGCGCTCCGACGGCCGGTCAGAGTGCGGGCTCGGGCGCGAGCATGGCGGCGCGGTCGGCCTTGACGAACCGGGCGGCGAGGATCATGCCGAAAGCCGCGACCGCGAACGCCACCGGAACGGCGAGCATCATCGCCTGCTGCAGTCCCTGCGCGGCGCCGTCGACGGACCCGGTCGAGTCCGGGGCGAGGGCGTCGGACAGGAGACCGACCCCGATCCGGTCGCCGGCGCCGGCGAGCAGGTAGCCGATCGCCGCCATGAGGCCGATCGCCCCGGACCGCTGCCGCCAGGTAGATGATCCCCAGCAGGTAGCTCACGCTCAGGAACACCACGAGCTGCCACAGCGCCTGCTGCCCGGCGGCGAGCCCGGCGAAGGCGGACCGCGGCCGCGGCCAAGCAGACCGCCGCCACGACGACCCGGGCGGATGTCGACTTCGCCGCGGCCCGGTTCAGCCCCCCGGCCGCCGACCAGCAGCCCGATGACACCGATGACGAGGTCGCCGATCGCCCGGCGTCGGCCAGGTCGAGGCCGTAGTAGCGCCGCCCGCCTGTCCGACCGGCACCTGCAGGCCTTCGACGGCCCGGTCCGGGCGAACCACGACATCGAGGAGACCACCCGGGTCTACCTCGAGTGCAACCAGCGGGTACGCGAGGTCTCGCAGCGGCTCGGCGTGCACCCGAACACCGTCCGGTACCGGGTGCAGCGGTTCCAGCAGCTCACCGGCCTCGACCTCAAACGCACCGAGGACCTGGTGACCGCGTGGTGGCTGCTGAACCGCCGACGCGGCCCGGCGAGGAACCCGGCGCGCCCCGGGCGCTGACCCGGCTGTGGCGATCACGGAGTTCCGCCGGTGGTGCTGTGCGAGACTCTCCGGATGGATCCCGCGAGCCCGCCGCCGCGTACCCTCCGTGATCTTGTTCTTGCCACCGACTGGGCGGCGACCGCGCTGGGGAGCGTCGACGGCTGGTCCGACGCGCTCAAGACGACCGTGGGGCTGGTCCTCGGCGCCCGGATCCCGGCGATCGTCTTCTGGGGCCGCGACCTGGTCCAGGTTTACAACGACGGCTACGCGCCGCTGATCGGCGCGAAGCATCCCGCCGCGCTGGGCCAGACCGCGCAGGAGTGCTTCCCGGAGATCTGGGATGTCATCGGCCCGATGCTGCACGGTGTGCTGACGACCGGCGCGGCGACCTGGGAGCAGGACCAGCGGCTCTTCCTGGACCGGGCCGGGTTCGCCGAGGAGTGCTACTTCGTCTACACGTTCAGCCCGGTCGGCATCGACCCGATCGAGGGCGTCTTCTGCGTGGCGCTGGAGACCACCGCGCAGGTGATCGCCGAGCGGCGCTCGGTGCTGCTGCGCGACCTGGCCTCGTCGCTCGCCGCGCTGCCCAGCGCCGGGGAGGTGTTCGACACCGCCGTCGCGGTCCTGGGCCGCCACCGCGACGATGTCCTCTCCGGACACCTGCGGATCCTCGACGGCACACCGCCGCAGACCCTCTCCTGGGGCGGCGGCGACCCGGCACGCGGCGGCGTCGGCCCGGCGGAGGTCGACCGGCTGGTGGCGGCCGCAACGGCAGCCGGGCGGGTCGTCGTGGAGAACGCCGCCGTGCCGTCGGCGCCCTATCAGCTGGGCCGGCCCGTGGTGGTCGCCGCTCCGGTCGCCCGCCTCGGCTCCCCCGGACCGGCCGCCGTGCTCGTCATGGACGTGAACCCGCGGATCCCGTTCGACCTCCCCTACGGCGACTTCGTCGCGCAGGTGGCGGCGGTGATCGGCGCGGCGCTCGCGGTGGCGGAGGGGTTCGAGGCAGCCGCCCGGCGTGCTCGGGCGCTGGAGGAGCTGGACCAGGCGAAGACGGCGTTCCTGAGCAACATCAGCCACGAGTTCCGTACCCCGCTGACCCTGCTGCTGGGACCGCTCGCCGCCGCCGCCGACGACGACCGGCTCCCCGCCGACCTGCGCGCGTCGATGACGATGGCGCAGCGCAACGGCCGCCGGGTCCTCACGCTCGTCAACAGCCTGCTCGACATCTCCCGGCTGGAGGCCGGCCGGGTCGCCGCGACCTACCAGCCCACGAACCTGTCGGCGCTCACCGCCGACCTGACCAGCATCTTCCGCGGTGCAGCGGAGTCGGCGGGGCTCGACCTCGTCATCGACTGCGAGCCGCTCGGCGAAGCCGTCCACGTCGACCGGGAGATGTGGGAGCAGATCGTCACGAACCTGTGCGCGAACGCGGTGAAGTTCACCGACCGGGGCACGGTCACGGTGCGGCTCACCCGGGCCGGGGACGCCGCCCGGCTGGAGGTCGCCGATACCGGCATCGGCATCGCCGCCGCTGACCTGCCGTTCGTGTTCGATCGGTTCCGGCGGGCCGAGACCGGCCCCGCGACGACCCGGGCCGGCAGCGGGTTGGGGCTGGCGCTCGTCCGCGAGCTCGTCGACCGGCACGGCGGCCGCGTCACCGCGCGGAGTACGCCCGGCGTCGGATCGACGTTCGTGGTGACGGTCCCGTTCGGCACCGGGCACCTGGACCCGGCGCAGGTGGCGACGGGGCAGGTGGTGGCGCCGCGCGCCCTGTCCGCGTCGCCCGCCGACGTCGTCGAGGACCTCGGCGAGCACGGCGCCCACCGGCCGGACCCGCATCCGCTGGCCGCCTCGGCGGTGCGGGCCGAGGGCGGCGAGGCGACGATCTGGGTCGTGGACGACAGCACCGACATGCGCGACTATCTGACCAATCTGCTGCGCCCCGCCTGGGATGTCGTCGCCTTCGCCGCCGCCGAACCGGCCCTCGACGCACTCGCCGGGGCGCTGCCGGACCTCATCCTCAGCGACGTGATGCTGCCCGGCGCCAGCGGCCTGGACCTGCTCGCGGCGGTCCGCGCGGATCCGGCGACGGCCGGGGTGCCGGTGCTGCTGCTCTCGGCGCGAGCGGGCGAGGAGGCGACGCTGGAGGGCCTGCGGGCCGGTGCGGACGACTACCTCGTCAAGCCGTTCACCGCCCGGGAGCTGGTCAGCCGGGTCCGGTCGAACCTGCACCTGGCGGGTGTGCGGCGCGAGGTGGGCGCGCGGGCGCTGCGCCACGCCGCCCAGCTGGAGGCGCTCGCGGGCGTCGCGATCCAGATCATCTCCGCGGACACCCTGGACGACATCGCCGCCGCGGCGCGGGAGTTCGTGCGCGACAGGACCAGCGCGGGGGCCTGCTCGGTGACGCTGGTCCGGCCCGCCACCACCTGGCCGGAGCCCGGGGAGCCGGGCGCCGGGTCCGTGCGGATCCCGCTCACCGCCGACGACGGGTCGGCGCTCGGCTCCATCGACCTGGATCCGCGGCCGGGAGCGGAGCTGGGCGAGGAGGACCTCCGCCTCGTCGAGCAGCTCGCCCTGGTCGCGAGCCGGCGCATCGAGAACCTGCTCGACTACCGCCGCGAGCGGGGTATCTCCCACGCCCTGCAGCGCAGCCTCCTGCCCACCTCGCTCCCCCGGCTCGCCTCGGCCGAGATCGTCGCGCGCTACCGGCCCGCGGTCGCCGCGGTCGATGTCGGCGGCGACTGGTACGACGCGCTGATGCTCCCCGACGGCAGGCTGATGGTCACGGTCGGCGATGTCATCGGACACGACCTCACCGCGGCGATCGCCATGAACCAGATCCGGCTGCTGCTGCGGGCTCTGGCGGCCGACAGCGCCGGCCCGGCCGAGCTGTGCTCGACGGTCAACCGCCTGCTGCCGGCCGCCGGGGCCACGAGGCTCGCCACCATGGTCATCGCGTTCATCGATCCGGCGACCGGGCACACCACGATGGTCAACGCCGGGCACCCGCTGCCCATCGTCCGCTCCCCGGACGGCGTGGGCGAGGTGGCCGTACCCGCCTCGCTGCCCCTGGGGGTGCGGTCCGGCACCCGCTATCGCGACACCGACGTCGTCCTGGCGCCCGGTTCGATGCTGCTGCTCTACACCGACGGCCTGGTCGAGCGCCGGACCGAGCAGCCCCGCGACTCGCTCGACAAGCTGTTGCGCCGGGTCGCGGAGCTCGACCTGACCGACCTGGGTACGGCCGTGGACGCGCTGCTCGACGCTGGTGGCACCGACGCCGACGACGACATCGCCCTGCTCGCCGTACGTCGGTCGGCCTGACGCCTCGGCCGCGCCCGGGTCACGCGGGACGCAGGAAGAGCCGTGCGGTGAGGCCGTCCGATCGGTTGATCATGGCGAGATCCGGGAACAGCTTCCGGGTGATCCACAGCCCGCGCCCGCCCTGCGTGGTCGGTTGCGGGCGGTCCCGGGCCAGGTCGCGGTGCAGGCCGGGTCCCCAGTCCTGCACCTCGACCACGAGGCCGTCGGCGGTGCGCTCGACGGTGAGCCGACCGCGCCCGCCACCGTGGCGGATGGCGTTGGTGGCGAGCTCGCTCACGGCCAGGACCAGGTCGTCGCTGCGGCTGCCGCAACCGGCCTCCGCTGCCGCGTCCCGTACCAGCCCGCGGACCAAGGCCAGCCCGTTCAGCGTGAACTCCAGGTACACCGCGTTCGGCTCAGCCATTTTGGTACCTGCTTTTCTGCCCGATCCGGGCTCGGATCATGCCTACCCCGGCGTCGCCGCCGCGAAACACCGCCAGCCGTCTGGTCTCGTGGTGGTCAGGTGCCCGCCTCGATCTCCTCACCGGAGAGGTAGGGCCAGACGCCGGCGAGGTCGAGCACCCACCGGATGCGTTCACGGGGGTTGGTGACGGCGAAGCCGACACCGTGCTCCTCGGCGAGCTGGTAGCCGGTGATCAGGGCGGCGATCCCGCTGGAGTCCAGGAACGTGACACCGCCGAGGTCGACGACGATCGCCTGCGGGCGCCCGCTCACCGCCGCGGTGAGCGCCGCCGACAGCTCCGGCACGGTGGCGAGGTCGACGTCCCCCGCTATCGCCACCCGGACCGGGCCGGGATCGGCCTGCGACACGTCGATCGTCAGCCCCACTCCGACTCCCCCTCGATACCCATGTGCTCGCTCATACCCGATGCGGCGCGGCACAATCGCAGGTTACACACGCAACCGGTCGGCCGTGCGGCGGATCTCGGTGCCGGGACGTTCGCCGGTTACGGTTTTCCGCCATCGGATCCGCCGGATTGGCCCCATGGTCCGCAGCACCGCCACTGCCTAGCGTCGAGGCATGATCAGTCTGCAAGGCTTGACGAAGCGCTACGGCGAGCGCCTCGCCGTCGACGGCCTGTCCCTGGCACTCCGGCCGGGCACGGTGACCGGTTTCCTCGGACCCAACGGCGCGGGCAAGTCGACCACGATGCGCATGATCCTCGGCCTCGACCGCCCGACCGCGGGCGTCGCGCTCATCGGCGGTCGCCCTTACCACCAGATCAAGAATCCGCTGTGTACGGTCGGGGCGCTCCTCGACGCCCGCGCCGTGCACCCCGGGCGCAGCGGGGAGGCGCACCTGCTGGCCCTGGCGCGCAGCAACGGCATCGGGGCCCGCCGGGTGGGCCAGGTGCTGGAGACCGTCGGCCTGGGCGGTGCGGCACGCAAGCGGGCCGGGACCCTGTCGCTGGGCATGAGCCAGCGGCTGGGCATCGCCGGCGCACTGCTCGGCAACCCCGCGGTGCTGATCTTCGACGAGCCGGTCAACGGGCTCGACCCCGACGGTGTGCGCTGGGTCCGGCACCTGATGCGCGAGCTCGCGGCGCAGGGCCGCACCGTCTTCGTCTCCAGCCACCTGATGAGCGAGATGCAGCTCACCGCCGACCACCTCGTCGTCATCGGCAAGGGGCGCCTGCTCGCGGACGCGCCGCTGGCGGACGTGATCGACGGCGGCACCCTGGCGAGCGTGGTGGTGCGCAGCCCGTACGCCGGTGACCTCGCCGGGCGGCTGCGTGCGGCGGGGATGGCGGTCCGGCGGGTCGCCGAGAACGAGCTGGAGGTGACGGGAGCGGCCCTGGACCGGGTCGGCGACGCCGCCTTCGACGCGGGCATCCGGTTGCACGAGCTCAGCGTCCGCAGCGCGTCGCTGGAGCAGGCCTACCAGCGGTTGACGGCGGACAGCGTCGAGTTCGGCGCGCAGACGACGGGAGCAGAGGCATGATGCGCGAAGTGCGGCAGGTCATGGGTTCGGAGTGGACCAAGCTGTGGTCGGTCCGGTCGACCTGGTGGTGCCTTGCGGGCACGGTCGCGCTGATGGTGCTCAGCGCGTTCACCCTCGGCGGCGCCAGGGCGACCGACATGCTCAACGCCGCCGGCCCGGGCACCCCGTTCGCCGCCACCCAGCCGGTAATCTCCGCGGCGGTCTTCGTCCAGTTCACGCTGATCACCCTGGCGATGCTCGCCATCACCGCCGAGTACGCCGGCGGCGGCATCCGCACCACCCTGCAGGCCACGCCGGTCCGGGGGCGGCTGCTCGCGGCGAAGGCGCTCGTCATCGTACCGGTGATCTTCGTCGCCGGGATCGTGTCGGGTGCGGTGGCGGCGGGAGCGACCTACGCGGTGCTCTCGACGGAGCTGTTCGGCGGCTATGCGACGCTGCCGCCCGGGCGGACCGCGGTCGACCTCGCCCGGGTCGGGGCCTTCCTCGCCCTCGTCGGCCTGTTCGCCCTCGGGGCCGGCACGGCGCTGCGCAGTGCGGCGGGGACGCTGACGGTGGTGTTCCTGGCGCTGGTCGGATTCCCGATGATGCTGGTGATGACCGGGAGCGAGGCGGCGCTGGCGGTGGCGATGCGCCTGCCGCTCTTCGCCGGGCTGGCCTTCATGGGCAGCGACGACGCCCTGACCGGCGGCCCGATGCCCTACCCCGCCGCCGAGGGCCTGGGCTGGCTGGTGGGCTGGGCCGCGCTCGCGATGGGCGTCGGCTACGCCGCGCTGCGCCGGCGCGACGCGTAGCCGGTCGTGGGCAGAGGATCAGCCCTCGGCGTGCTCGAGCGCCTCTTCGGCGCGCTCGGGGCTGCCCTCGGCGAGGCCGCGGTCGATCGCGCGGCGGGACGCGAGCCACATCACGACCCCGGCGAGCAGCACGATGCCCTCGGTGACGGTCAGCGCCCAGATGATGCCGGCCAGCCCGAACCAGAGGTTGCCGAGGATCACGATCGGGATGAACAGGACGCCCTGCGTCACCGACATCACGGTCGCCGCGAGCACCCGCCCGGTGGCCTGGAACAGCGAGGTGAGCAGGCCGGTGAACCCGTTCGCGATCATCGCCACGAGCTGCGCGGTGAGGATCGTGACACCGATCGCCAGGACCGAGTGGTCCGCCACGAATGCGGAGAACACCTGCTCGCGGAGGATGAACACGGCCGTCGAGAAGACCAGGGCGATGCCGCCGACCGTGATGGCGGAGGCGCGCAGGGCCGAGGTGAGGCGGGCGCGGTCGCCCTTGCCGTAGGAGTAGGCGAGCAGCGGCAGCACTCCGAACGTCACGCCCATGACCAGGAACTCCGGCACCTGCGCGATGCGGACCGCGACGCCCATCGCCGCGAGCGGGTCGTCGCCGTAGGCGGCTGCCAGGTTGTTGAGCACCAGCGAGGTGACGATGAGGAAGGCGGACTGGAGCAGGGTGCCGACGCCCACGCCGAGGACGGGCTTCAGCACGGCCGGCGCGAGCGTGAACCAGCGCGGTGCGAGGCTCATGTGCTCGCTGTGGCGGGCCAGCCAGACGGCGAAGTAGCCGACGACCACGAGGTTCGCCAGTCCCATGCCGAGCGCCGCACCGGCGACGCCCCAGTGCAGCACCAGGATGAACAGGACGTCGAAGACGACGTTGGCGACGGCGGAGGCGATCAGCCCGATCATCACCTGCCGTGCGGCGCCCTCCGCCCGGACGAGTTGTTCGAGGCAGACCGCAGCGGCGAGGACGGGGACGAAGGCGAGCATGACGGCGACGAAGGCTCGCGTCGCAGGTGCGGCGGCGGTGTCCGCGCCGAGGGCCGACACGAGCGGGTGCAGCGCGAGCAGCCCGATGCCGCCGAGCACGGCGCCGACGATCACGGAGCCCCAGACGGCGAAGGACGACACCCGCCTGATCTCGCCGGCCTTGGCGGGTTCGTGCTCCGCGGCGCCGAGCAGGCGCGAGACCAGGGCCCCGCCGCCGACGCCGAACACGTTGCCGATCGCCATGACCAGGCCCAGCACCGGCGCGCCGAAGGTGATCGCGGCGAGCAGCGAGGTGTCGTGCAGCGAGCCGATGAAGCCGGCGTTGATGAGGTTGTAGACGGCGCCGACGATCATCGCGGCGGCCATCGGCACGCAGAGGTGGATGAGGGCGCGGACGATCGGCGCGGCCGAGAGGTACCAGCGGTTGGTGCCGACGGCGGCCTGCGCCGGGGTTTCGAGGTTCGCGGTGGTTGTCATGACTGCTCCTTTTCCGGGCAGGGTGGATCGCGCGCCGGCGGGCGCCGGCACGGTGAGGTGGTGGTGCGCGGCCCTGCCGCGCGGCTGCGGTCGTTAGCGGGTCGGCTGCGGCAGTTCCGCGGTGATCTTCGTGAGCAGGGCGTGCAGGGCGGCCCGCTCGGCCTGGTCCAGCGGGGCGAGGATCGTGTCGTCGGCGGCGGCCATCGCGGTGTCGAACCCGGCGATGAGCTCGACTCCGACCGGCGTCGCGTAGACGCGCTTGCTGCGCTCGTTGCCGCTCTCCGTGCGGCGCTCGACGAGGCCGCGGCGCTCCAGCCCTTGCAGCAGGCTCGAGACGCTCGCCGCGCTCGTGCGGCTCACCTCGGCGATGTCGCGCTGGATGGCACCGGGGTTCTGGACCAGGTAGCCGAGCACGAAGGCCTGCTCATGGGTGAGCTC
Source organism: Allocatelliglobosispora scoriae (assembly GCF_014204945.1). Lineage (NCBI taxonomy): Bacteria > Bacillati > Actinomycetota > Actinomycetes > Micromonosporales > Micromonosporaceae > Allocatelliglobosispora > Allocatelliglobosispora scoriae. Next base: position 302,197 of record NZ_JACHMN010000001.1, on the reverse strand, counting down.
ACGGGCTCGGATCCAGTCCTCGCCCGCCTTTCGCTGCGCCCATCCGATCCAGCGGACCAGTCCGAGAGTGCCTGTGAGTTCCGGTGCGTCCATAATTAGAACTCTAACTGTTCGAACTCTAACTGTCAACGCTCGAACTGATCACGGGACCGGTGTATGCCCCTAGACTTCGTTCCCGTGCCCGGTGGACGCACGATCCGTACCCTCGTCGGCGTGCTTCTCGGCATGCCGCTCGCCGTGGTGGAGCTCGCCCTCGTCACCGTCGGCACGCCGCTGCGGCTCATCGGGGCGGCCCGGACCAGCGTCGACCGGGCCGTCGCGCGGCTGATCGCGCTGGAACGGGCCCGGCTCGCGGCCTGGTTCGACCACGGCACGACCCGCACCGGCGGGCCGGGCTACCTCGCCGTCCGCGCCGCCCTCGGCATCGCCGCCGCGGCCGCGAGCGCACCCGTCGCGTTCCTCAGCGCCCTCTTCCTCGGCGGCGCGCTGTGGGAAGTGATCTCGGGCCGCTCCTCCCCCGTGCCGGTGGAGCTGCCCGGGGTCAAGCTCGCCACCAGCAGCTGGGCCCTCGGACTGGCCCTCGCGGCGCTGCTCGCCGCGGTGGCGGTGCTCCTGCTCCTCGCGGTCGGGGCTGCCGAGCGGCGGCTCGCCGACCGGTTCCTCAACCCCGACGGGCGGGAGACGATGCGGCGGCGCATCGCCGAGCTGACCGCCACCCGGTCCGGCATCGTCCGGGCCGTCGACGACGAGCGGCGGCGCATCGAGCGCGACCTGCACGACGGGGTGCAGCAGCGCGGTGTCGCCCTCGCGGTGCTGCTGGGACGCGCCCGGCACGCCACCGATGCGACGACCACGGCCGCGCTGCTGGACCAGGCCTACGCCGAGTCGCGGCACCTCCTCGACGAGCTGCGCAGCGTCGCCTGGCGGATCTACCCGACCGCGCTGGACGAGCTCGGCCTGCGCGCGGCGCTCGCCGGGGTCGCCGAGCGGTCCCCGGTGCCGGTGACCGTGCACGACGGGCTCACCGAGCGGCCCGTCTCCGCCGTGGAGACCGCGCTCTACTTCGTGGCCCGCGAGGCGATCACCAACGCCGTCAAGCACGCGGGCGCCCATGACATCCTGGTCATCCTCACCTGCGACGATCAGGCGGTGCGCGTGGTGATCTCCGACGACGGCAGCGGCGGCGCTGACCCGTCCGGCAGCGGCCTGGCCGGCCTGGCACGGCGGTGCCGCGCCCTCGACGGCGACCTCACGGTCGACAGCCCGGTCGGCGGGCCGACGACCGTCACCGCGACCCTGCCCCGGGCGGCACCGTGCGACTGATCCTCGCCGACGACTCGGTGCTGCTGCGCGAGGGTCTGAGCAGGCTGCTCGAGGACGCCGGCCACGAGGTCGTCGCCGCGGTCGGCGACGCGCCCGCGCTGCTCGCCGCGGTCGAGGCGCACCGGCCCGACCTCGCCGTCATCGACGTGCGGATGCCGCCCACCCACACCGACGAGGGGCTGCGGGCGGCGCTGGAGATCCGCGAGCGCCATCCGGGTACGGGCGTGCTGGTGCTGTCGCAGTATGTCGAGAAGACCTACGCCGCCACGCTGCTCGCCGGGGTCGGCGGTGGCGGCCTGGGGTACCTGCTCAAGGACCGGGTGTCGGAGGTGGGCGACTTCCTCGGCTCGATCGAGCGCGTCCGTGCCGGGGAGGCCGTCTTCGACCCCGAGGTGGTCCGGCAGCTGCTCGCCCGTACCTCGCACGCCGACCGGCTGCTCCGGCTGAGCGAGCGCGAGTCGCAGGTTTTGCGCCATCTGGCGGCGGGCATGGTCAACGGGGCGATCGCCGACCGGCTGCATGTCTCCCTGAGTACGGTCGAGAAGCACGTAAACTCGATCATGGAAAAGCTGGAACTGCCCCAGACGCCCGGCTACAGCCGCCGGGTGCTGGCGATCCTGCATTACCTCGACGGCTGACCGATCTTCCCGACAACGACGGAGCCCGCGATGAGACTGCTGATGATCGGTGCCCCGGGCAGTGGCAAGGGGACCCAGGCCACCCGGGTCGCCGCCCACTACGGCATCGAGCACATCTCCAGCGGGGACCTGCTGCGCGAGCACGTCACGGCCCACACCGGCATCGGGCAGACCGTCGCCGGCTATCTCAACCGCGGCGACCTCGTCCCCGACGAGATCGTGATGGACGTGCTGCGCGGGCCCGTCGCCGAGGCCGGCGGGCGCGGCGGTTACATCCTCGACGGCTTCCCCCGCACCGTCGACCAGGCCCGCGCCGCGCACGCCGTCGCCGAGCCGCTCGGACTCGCCATCCGGATCGCCGTCTACCTGCGCGTACCCAGGCCCGACCTGGTGCGGCGGCTGCTCGGCCGGGGCGCGAAGTCGGGCCGCACCGACGACACCGCCGCCGTCGCCGAGCACCGGCTGCAGGTGTTCGACGACCTCACCGCACCCCTGCTGGACTACTACGCCGAGCGTGCGACGGTCGTCACCGTCGACGGTGCCGAACCCATCGACAGCGTCACCCAGGCGATCATCACCGGCATCGACGGGGCGGACACCCACCCCGACCGGTAGCGAGCCCTCCGTCGCGGCACGGCCTCCGGCGGCGGGTCGGCGGCGACGGCCGCTGTCCCAGCGGCGCCCTATCCTGGGCGCATGAACCTGGAATTCAGCGGCGAGGTGTGGTTCTGGAAGGGCCCTGCGCCGTGGCACTTCATCACCGTCCCGGAGGCGGAGTGCGCTGCGCTGGCCGCCGCCTCGTCGGCGGTGACATACGGCTGGGGCATGATCCCGGTCGCGGCCCGCATCGGGGAGACCGACTGCACGACGTCGCTGTTCCCGAAGGACGGCGGCTACGTCGTGCCGGTCAAGGCGGCGGTGCGCAAGGCCGAGGACCTCGACGTGGGCGACACGGTCGCGGTCCAGTTGACCGTCGACATCTAGTTCGTAGATCTGGTGCGTTTTCGGTCGTCATGATGACGGAAACGCACCAGATCTACGAATCGCGCTACGCGTCCACCAGTGCGGGCGTGCGGATGTCCTGGTCGATCCCGGCTCGCTCCGGACGGAGTTCGTCGATGCGCACCAGCACCACACCGGCCACGATCAGCCCGCCGCCGAGCATCTGCACGGGCGTCGGCAGCTCGTCGAGGACCAGCCAGGCGATGAGGACCGCGAAGAGCACCTCGGTCAGCCCGACGAACGACGAGAGCCGGGCGCCGAGGATCCGCGCCGCGCCGATGCCGGAGATGTAGGCGACGACGGCGGCGACCAGCGACAACCCGAGGATCGGCACCAGCCAGCTCATCGTGCTGCCGGCGAACTGCACATCGCCGAAGGTGGCGTGCAGCGGCAGGATGCCGACGGCGCCGAGGAGCACCAGCGCGCCGGTGCCGACGGCCATGCCGCCGCTCGCGACCGCCATCGACGGCAACTCGGGGTCGATCCTGGCCGACAGGACGAAGTAGACGGCCAGGCCGATGGCGGCGCTCAGGCCCCACACCACGCCGACCGGGTCGATGCGGTCGCCGCCGGTCAGATCGAGGACGAAGGCCAGGCCCAGCATGGCGGCGACGGAGCCGGCGACCGTGAGGCGGCGCGGCCGCTGGCCGTGGGCGACCCACATCCAGCCGACGACGAGGATGATGCCGAGATACTCCAGGAGCAGCGCGACCCCGATCGGCAGGTAGCGCACTGCGTTGAAGAAGGCGACCTGGGCGCCCGCGACCGCGAGCAGCCCGAAGACGCCGACGGTCCCGAGGTTGCGGCGCAGGACGTGCCACCGGCCGCGCAGCGCGAAGGCGGCGGGGACGGCGAGGACCAGTGACGCGATGCCGATGCGGGCGATGATGGCGGCCGGTGCCGACCAGCCCGCGTCGATCAGCGACCGGGCGAACGTGCCGGACGTGCCGAAGGTGACCGCGGACAGCAGCGCCAGACCGAGGCCGAACCTGGCGGTGGGGCGCATGAGCTTCTCCGATCGCCGTCAGTGCCGTGGGCAACTGTCGTCATGAGCAAAACACGTCTATGCTCATGACAGTATGCGAGCGTGTGACAGGAGTCAAGATGGTTTTTGCCCATGACACCGAGGTTTCGCTGGTCGCCGCCGCCGCCCTGGTCAACACCGACGGGGACGAGGAAGGGCTGGCCGACCTGGCCGCGCTCGACGAGTTCGTCCGGGCCAACGGCTGGACCGGTCAGCGGGACCGCACCCTCGCCGAGCTCCAGGCGGTCCGGGACCTGCGCCCCCGCCTGCGCCGGATCTGGTCCGCCGACGAGGACGAGATCGTCGAGATCACCAACACCCTCCTGCGCGAGTTCAACGCGTTGCCGCAGCTGGTCCGGCACGACGAGTGGGCGTACCACCTGCACGCGACCCCGGCCGACGCGCCGCTGGCCGCGCGGATGGCCGTGGAGGCGGCAATGGCCTTCGTCGACGTCGTCCGCTTCGGCGAGCTGAGCCGGCTGCGGACCTGCGACATCCCGGACTGCGGCAGCGTCATGGTCGACCTGACGAAGAACCGCTCCAAGCGCTTCTGCGACACCACCTGCGGCAACCGTGCGGCGGTCACCGCCTACCGCGCCCGCAAGGCCGCCGCCAAGGGCTGACACCGCGCCGACCGCCTTCCGGCGTCCGCTGTGGAGGGTCATATGTTGACCGCCATGACCTCCCCCTCCACTCCCCTGGTGCCCGGCTGGGGCCCGCTCACCTATGAGCTCGGCCGGGCCGCGTCACCGGTCGCGGTCCACTTCACCACCCGCTACCCGTACGCCAAAGCCGTCCAGCATCGCTATCGCGACTCGGCCGGGCCGATCCTGATCGGCAGTGCGGGAGCGCATCCGGGGACGCTGGGTACGGCGTTCGACTGGGCGGTGCGGTTCCAGCTGCACCCGTTCCCCAGCCCCGATCTCGCGCTCGCGGGGGTGTGGCGGCGGTCCCCCGCCCTGGCGGACGCGGCCATGGACCTGATCCTGCGGCTGGGCATCGCCGTCGACGACGACGGTGCCGCCGGAGTCGCGACCTTCACCGGCCCGGCGGCCGGGTCGACCGCCGATCGGGAGCTGCTGTTGCGTGGCTGCTGGGCACTGGCCCTGCTCACCGAGGTCTTCCGGATCGGCGGGGTCCATCCGCAATCCGCTCTCGCCGCCCTCGACGGCGGGGGCCGGATCGACGCCGACGACCTGCTGGCCATCGCCCCGACCGCCGCGGTGGACGAGCTCGGGCAGCTCGCCGACCTCGCCGCCACGGCGCTGGTCGCGCCGATCGCGCAGCGCACCGGCGTGTGGGCGCTCGGGCCGGCCTTCGAGGGTTCCCGGCTCATGGCGGCCGACGCCGACTTCATCGCCGGCGGGCTCCTCGTCGAGATGAAGTCCGGGCTCGGCGGCAAACGCGCCGACGGCACCCGCCGCCTCGGCCTCGACGGTTCGACGCTCTACCAGCTGCTCGGGTACGCGCTGCTCGACTTCGCCGACGAGTACGCCCTGGACTCCGTCGCCGTCTACGCAGCCCGGTACGGCCACCTCGCCCGATGGCCGCTGGCGGAGCTGCTCCGCGAACTCACCGGCCGCGCCACCGATCTGGCGACCGAACGCGCGGCGCTCCGCTCGGTCCTCCTGCCGGTACTGGACATCGGCTAGCGGAGAGCCTGGTCCTGCGGCAGCGGCACGACGTAGGAGTCGACACGGGCGATGAGTCCGTCGCGGAAGGTGAAGAGGTCGTTGAAGGCGAAGCGGAACGGCCCGTGGTCGAGGCTGACACCTCGGCCCTCGCCCGTGGTGACGACGACCGGTCCGTCCTCGTAGACGCGCTGGACGTCGAGCTCGGGGCTGCCGGTGAAGGCCGGATTCTCGATCTCGCCGTCGAACTCGGCCTTGCCGCGGGTGGTCCGATGGCCGTGGATGACCCACTCGACGTCGTCGGTGAGGGTCGCGAGGATGCGCGGGTGGTCGCTCGTGCGGAACCCGCCGAAATACTCCTCGACGAGGTGGCGCTGCGTGGTCCGGTCCATCGTGGTCTCCGTCCTGGTGCGGTGGATCAGTGCCGCAGGTGTGCGGCGAGGGAGTCGAGGATCGACGCGAGCCCGTCGGCCGCCTGTGCCGTCCGGAGCTCCGGGGGAAGCCGGCGCTGGTGGACCGTCAGATCCGTGCCGTCGCCGACGGCGTGGAGGGTCACGGTCGTGCGGAGCCCGGTGACCGGCTCGTCGAAGACGAGCTCGTGCGGGGCGGCGACGCTCACATACACGAATCGGAGCCGGGTGGTCGCGCCGCTCGGTGCCCGGGTGTCCAGTGCGAACTCTCCGCCGGGCCGGAGGTCGACGGTCACGGACTCAGGGGTAACGGTCGCGTGCGAACCGCCCCAGAACGCCGCGATGCTCGCCGGTGACGTGAACGCGGTCCAGACCCGCGCGGGTGCCGCCGACAGGCGGCGCCGGGCGATCAGCTCGTCGCCGTGCAGTTCCGCGCCGGTCACAGGGCCGCTCCGTCGGTGAGGTGCGCTTCGAGGGCGCTGAGCCGGTCGTCCCATGCCCGGCGCTGGTCGTCGATCCAGGTGCCGAGCTGAGACAGCCGGTCGACTCGCAGCCGGCACGGTCGCCGCGTGCCCTCACGCCGCTGCTCCACCAGGCCGCATCGCCGCAGCACGCCGATGTGGTGAGAGATGGCCTGCTGGGTCATGTCGAACGGCTCGGCGAGCTCGCCCACCGTGGCGTCGCCGCGAGCCAGGCGGGTCACCAGGGCGCGGCGGACCGGGTCGCCGAGGGCGGCGAAGGCGGCGTCGAGTCCCGGGCCGGGAGCCGCGAGTGGGGCGGGCATGGCATCACCCTAACGCAAACAACTGTTTTCACAAGCAACCGTTTGTTGAGTGGTGCGCGGAAACCAGCGAAAACCGGTGGACCGGCACCGCCGGGCGCGCTTACCGTTCTGCCGAGCCATGCCGCCGAGCCGAGGACGTTCCGTTGTACGCCCTGTGAGACCTGCCGAACGCTGATTCGTCGCGCGTCGCGCCCTGTGCGCCGCGCTCCTTTTTGCTGCGGACTTCTCACTGAAACCGGTGTATCACTGTGCTCATATCCTGGGCCGTCGTGCCCACCCGCATGCCCCTCGTCCTGCGCCGCTGCCACGCGTGCGCGTCCGAGACCTTCCGGGCGAACGGCAAATTCCGCGTCAACGCCAACCACAAGCTCCTCGATGTCTGGCTCCTCGTGCTCTGCACCTCGTGCGGGGACACCGCCAAGCTCACGGTTCTGGAGCGGACCAATGTGCGCTCCATCCCTCCCGAACTGCTGGACCGACTGCACGACAACGACCTCGGCCTCGCAGCCGAACTGCTCCAGGACCCGGTCGTGCAGCACCGCAACCGCATCGCCCTCGACTGGGACGACGCCTGGCGTCTCGACACCGGCGGATCGGACCATCTGGACCGCGAGGTGGTCGATGTCTCGGTCCGGTTCGGGGCGCGGATCCCCGTCCGACCGGCGCGGCTGATCGCCGAAGGCTTCGCCCTGTCGCGGGGCGAGGTCGAGCGGCTCATCACCGAGGGGAAGCTCGTCTCGGCGGTCCGGCTGAGCGGCAAGCTCTCCGGCGACTTCACCTACACGCTCAAACGCTGAGTCCCCACGGACCCCGGGGCCGGTCCGGCACGAACGCTGGACCGGCCCCGGGGCGCTGATCAGTTGTGGCGCAACGAGGTGATCCAGCGGACGGTGCCGCCGGTGTTGTAGGGCACCGCGAGCAGCGGGCGGTCCTGCGGCGTGGTCACGGCGTAGGTGACCAGGGCACCGAGCGTGCTGAAGTCCATCGGCCGGCCGTCGTTGTCATAGGCCACCTTGACGACGTTGAACGTGTTGTCGGGGTTGGTGCTGATGTCGAGCACGCTCTGTCCGCTGCAGAGGGTGTTGATCTGCGACCGGGTGATGCCCGCGTACCAGCACCAGCCGTAGCCCTCGTCGTTGCGGACGAAGATCACGACGAACCGGTTCTGGGCGTAGCTCACGATGTTGGTCAGCCGGTTGGTGCTGCCCAGGCAGGCGCCGACCCCGGCGAAGTCGGTGTCGCACCATCCCCACGTCTTGGCGTTGGCGCCGGTGTTGGAGACCATCACCACGGCGTAGAGGGTCGAGGAGTGCTTCACCGCGGTGATCAGGCGCGCGCTGTTCTGCGTGAGCAGGGTGTTGACCTGCGCCATCGTGACACTCGGGTACCACCACGACCCGGTCGCGTAGGCGCCGGTGTTGCGGACCGCGGTCCACCGGAAGCGCAGCGGCGAGGAGGTCACGACCCGCAGGTCGGTGATCCGCGCGTTGTTCGAGACGAGGAAGTTGGTGGTCCACGCGCTGTCCACGTTGTCGTATGTCCACCACGAGGTGGCGACGGACTTCACCCGGTCGTCGGCCGGACCGGGGTAGGCGTGTGCCGAGCTTGCCAGGCCGAGCAGCAGCGCCGTCGACGCGGCGAGCGTGATGATCGTTTTCTTCCAGAAGCGCATCGGGCTCCCTTTCCATCGGGGTTGGGGTGAGCGCCATGTCTACGCCGGCACCGGCAACGCCGCGGTGGTGACCGCACCCGCAAGATCACCACCGGATCACCACCGCCATGGGGCAGGCTGCGGGCATGATGTTCAGCCCTGTGAAGTCCATGCGTGCGGGTGCCCTCGTGGCGGCAGCGGTCCTGGCCGCAGTCACCGTCATCGGTCTGTCCCCGGCAGCAGCCGCACCGTCGCCCACTCCGGCGGCGGCCGGGGTGGGTTACGAGACGGGCCTGCTCTGCCCGCCCAAGACGTGCATCGGCGGCAGCGGTTTCATCTGCGCCGGGGGCAGCGACTGCGGCCTGTGGGTCCTGCGCAACGGATGCGGGGACTGCCGGCGGCTCGCCCTCGACTACGACCTGCGCGCGCACACCGCCGCGCACGACCCGGAGGTCTTCACGGGCCAGGTCGTCTTCGAGTCCGGCCAGGCCGTCACGACCCTGGCGTTCCGGCCGTCCGCGGCCGTGACGAGCATCGACGTTCAGCTGAAGGTCGACGGCACGGTGGTCCACCGGCAGACCGTCAGGTAGCCCGGATCAACTCATCCGCCTCGGCGGGCGCGTTCGCCCTCCGGTAGAGCCACACCGCCCGCTGGCGGTGCTCGTCGGCGACGGCGTCCTGCCCGCCGCGACGGGCCAGCTCGGCCAGCGCGCGATGGATCGCGGCCTCCTCGTACGCGTCGGGCACCGCCGCCCGCAGGGCGAGCGCCTGCCGCAGGCACTCCCCGGCGGCAGCCAGCTCGCCGTCGCGCAGCTGCACCCGCGCCATCGCCGTGAGGCACACCGAGATCTGGTGCTGATCACCGAGTTCGCGGCCCAGCTCCAGCGCCTCCCCGACGTGGTCGAAGGCTGAACCCCGCTCGCCCGCTTCGAGCAGCACGGTGCCGATGCGGAGCAGGCTGTCGACCTGGTGCTGCCGGTCGTCGATGGCCTGCTGCAGCTTGAGCGCCTGGCGGTAGCTGTCCAGCGCCGCCTCCCGGCCGCCCTGCGCCAGGCAGGCCTCGCCCAGGCCGATCAGCACCATCGCCTCCATGCGCTGGTCGCCCGCGTCCCGGGTCAGCCGCAGCGCCTCGGCCAGGTCCGGTCGGCCCAGGTCCGGCCGCCCCTGGCGGACCCGGCCGAGGCCGATGTTGTGGAGGGCGACCGCGACACCGATCCGGTCGCCGACGGCGAGTTGCGCGGCGAGCGCCTGCTGGTAGATCTCGACCGCCTCGTCGAAGCGCCGCAGCCGGGCGTAGGCGGTGCCGATGCTGTTGCGGATGCGCCCGGCGCCGAGATCGTCCCCGGCGGCCCGCGCGCGCTCCATCGCCGGATACAGGCAGTCCAGCGCCTCGGTGAACCGCAGCATCCGCAGGTAGGCCAGCCCCAGCGCGCCGCCCATCACGCCCTCGGCCAGGGCGTCACCGGCCCGCTGCGCCGCCGTCAGGCCGAGGCGGCACAGCTCGATGCGGTCCGTCCACTGCCCGCGCGTGCTGTAGAAGCCGCTGAGCAGGTAGACCAGCTGCCAGGCGGCGACATCGCGCCCCTCGTCCACGGCGAAACGGGTCACCGGCAGCAGGTTGGGCCGCTCGGCGTCGAGATAGGCCAGCAGGGCCCGCACCGCCGAACGGCAGCTGCGCGGGTGGATAGGTCAGCTCCGGCGTCACCCGGTCGTAGGTCGAGGGCTGCGAGCGGTTGGCCGCGTCGGCGATGCCGAGGTACCAGTCCAGCAGCCGTGTCACCGTCTCGTCCCGGCTGTCGTCGACGCACTCCCTGGCGTACACACCGATCAGATCGTGAAAGCGGTAGCGGCCGCCGCCGACGGCGGCGATCAGGTGCGCGCCCACCAGCTCCGCGAGCGCCTCCGTCTGGTCGCCGCCGCCGACGGCTGCGGCCAGGTGCGGATCAAAACCAAGCTCCGGTTGTACGCCGAGCCGCCGGAACAGCGCCGCGGCAGGCTCGGAGAGCGTCCGGTACGCGCTGGCGAGGACGGCCCGGACCCCGCGTGCGTCGCCCTCGATGTCGAGAACGCCGAGCCGGTCCACACCGGACAACTCGGCCGCCAGCTCGCCGAACGTGAGTTCCGGCCGGTGCAACAGCTTCGCCGCGACGATGCGCAGCGCCAGCGGCAGCCCGGCGCAGAGCCTCGCCACGGTGGCCGCGTCGCTGCGCTCCCGGTCGATCCGCGGGGCGCCGACCACCGCCCGCAGCAGCGCCAGGGACTCCTCGCCAGACATCGCGCCGAGCTGGACGGCGCAGACCGAGTGATAGGTCGTCAGGGCGGCCATCGCCCGCCGGCTCGTCACCACCAGCGCGCTCGTCGGTGACGCCGGAACGAACGGCAGCACCTGGTCGCTGCTGGCGGCGTTGTCGAGCACGATCAGCACCGACCGTCCGTCCAGATGCGACCGCAGCAGGCCCATCTGCTCCTCCCGGTCGCCCGGCAGCCAGCTCTCCGGCACGCCCAGCGACCGCAGCGCGTGGACGATCGCCGCCGCCGGGGTCATGGCCAGGCGGTCGTCGTGGCCGCGCAGGTCCAGGAAGAGCTGGCCGTCGGGGAACCGGTCCCGCACGGTGTGCGCCCACTGCACCACGACGGCGGTCTTGCCCATCCCGCCCGCGCCGCTGACGACCACGATCGGCGCATCGGAAGCACCGTCGAGCGCCTCGTCGAGGGCCCGCATCTGCTCGCGCCGCCCGGTGAAGTGCCCGACCCGGGGCGGGAGCTGGGCCGGACGCGGCATCTGCGGCCGTGGCGCATCCTCGCGGGCCGCGTCCTCCACGGCCACGTCCTGGCGCAGGATCGCCGTGTGCAGCCGCTGGAGATCCGCCGACGGATCGGCGCCCAGCTCGTCGGCGAGCCGCACCCGCAACCGCCGGTAGGCCCCCAGCGCCTCGGCCGGCCGACCGGACCGATAGCAGGCCTGCATCAGCAGCTCCACCATCCGCTCCCGCAACGGGTGGTCGACCAGCACCCGTTCGGCCTCGGCCACGACCGAGCCGTGGCGACCGAGGCGGAGCTCGGCGTCGCACAGGTCCTCCACGGCGGTCAGGCGTACCTCCTGCAGCCGATGGACCTCCGCCTCGCCCCAGCCGAACAGCTCCCCGTCCTGCACCGGATCGCCGCGCCACAGCGCCAGCCCGTCCCGGAACCGTTCGACGGCGCGGGCCAGCCGGTTCTCCGCCAGGTCCGCCCGCGCCGCGGCGACGATGTCCTCGAACCGCAGGCCGTCGACGTCGTCGCGGCTCGCCGCCAGCAGGTATCCGGAGCCCGACGTCACCAGCAGATCCGGTGAGCCGCACGCGTGCAGCACGCGGCGCAGCCTCGCCACATGGCCGTGCAGTGTCTTGAACGCCGTCCGCGGCGGCTCGGCGCCCCACAACGCGTCGACCAGCCGCGCCGACGGAACGGACCTGCCCGCGTTGAACGCGAGCGCACCCACCAGTGCCCGCTGGCGTACGCCGCTGAGCACCGCGTTGCCGCTGGGCCCGGTGAGCTCGACCGGACCGAGTAACCGGACCGCCATGGCATAGATCGTAGTGCCGCTCGGTGCTCGAACCGCCAACCGATCTTGACACGTCTTCATCGATCGACTTACGATCGCCGATATTCGCATTCACTACTCCACGGGGAGAAGCACTGTGAAACGAGTTGGAACGCTGGTCATCGCCGTCCTGGCATCGACGGCTCTCTGGACCGCACCCGCCCAGGCGGACACCGGCGGAGGCTGCGCATCGGGGTCGAACTCCTCGGTCTGCATCAGCGTCACGTCCGGCACGACCAATCCGCTGAAGTCCGACTACTACCTCTCCAGCACGAGCCTCGGCGAATACTCCGCCGACGTGTACCTCGTCTACACCTACAGCTCCGGTCCCTGCACCTCCATCAACGGGACCAACTCCAGCTTCAAGGGAACGGTCGCGCCGGTCTGGACCGGCCACTCACCGGTCTACAGCACGACGAAGCCTGCCGGCGCCAACTGCGGCCGCACCCACGTCATCTTCCGCAACAGCTCGGGGAGCTGGATCTACGACAACTACAGCCCCTGGCAGCGCTGGTGACGTTTCCCGGCTCAGGCCGCGCTGACCGCTGATTGATCAACGGGTATGGAACGCGATTCGCGTTCCATACCCGTTCACCAGTGGTGACTTCGGCGGGTGTGCTGGTTCAGCTCCTGCCATGGAGTTGTGCTCGTTGATTGCGTAGTTGTTCGAGGAGGGCCATGTCGGCCGCGAGGTCTGGGTGTTCGGTTTGGCGGTCGAGCTCGACGACGATTTCGAGTTCGCTGATGGCCTGGTCGAGGTGGCCGCCCGCCCGGTGGATCATCGCGATGTTGTAACGGGCGACGGCTTCGCTGGCCCGGTCGCCGACCTCCTGCATGATATGCAACCCTCGCTCACAGTAGGCCAATGCCTCCTGCCGATCACCTGACCTCGCGTGCACCATGCCGATGTTGTTCAGCGCAGCTGCTTCGACAGCCCGGTCACCGACTTCCCGCAGGATCGGCAGCGCCTGCTCGTAGTAGGCCAGCGCCTGCTGCCGATCACCCAACCCGTCGAACACCATGCCGATGTTGTTCAGCGCAGTCGCTTCGCCGACTCGGTCGCCTACCTCCCGCAGGATCGGCAGCGCCTGCTCGTAGTAGGCCAGCGCCTGCTGCCGATCACCCAACCCGTCGAACACCATGCCGATGTTGTTCAGCGTGATCGCTTCGCCGACTCGGTCGCCTACCTCCCGCCGGACCGGCAGCGCCTGCTCGTAGTAGACCAGCGCCTGCTGCCGATCACCCAGCTCGTCGTGCACGGCGCCAATGTTGTTCAGCGTGGCCGCCTCTCCGGCCCGGTCGCCAACCTCCCGCCGAATAGACAACGCCTGTCCGTAGTAGACCAGCGCCTGCCGTCGGTCGCCCAGCACGTTATACACGCCGCCGATGTTGGTCAGCGTGGCCGCCTCTCCTGCCCGGTCGTCGACCTCCCGCGCGATCGGCAGAGAATGCTCGTAGTAGGTAAACGCCTGCTTTAGGTCACCCAGCCGGTGGTACACCATGCCGATGTTATTCATCGTGGCCGCTTCGCCGGTCCGGTCGCCGACCTTTCTCAAGATGGACAGCGCCTGTTCGTAGCAGCTCAGCGCCTGTAGGGGGCGGCCGGTGGACGATAGTGCCCAACCCAGGTCGTACAGGGCGTCGGCAGCCGGGCCCAACGTCAGCGTCGCCTGAGCCACTGCCTCCACGTCAGCGAACCGCGACCAGCCCAGCCACACATTGGCCACCCGACGCCCGACCTTCCGGGCGATCTCCGGTTCCCGGCCTGCTACCGCGAGTCGGTGCACTTCGGCCCAGTGGTTGATGGTGGTCATGGGGTGGGCTCGGCCGGGATGGGGCCGGTGACCCAGAGTTCGTAGAGGGATCGAGCGGCGGCGGCACAGGCCTCGGTGTATTCGTCGTCGGTGAGCAGGGGGCGGATGAGGGGCCGCAGGACGTTGGAGACGTAGTAGCGGGATTGGCGGGTGTCGGGGTCGGTGCCTTCTTCAAGGAGGCCGAGCTGGACGGCGCGGATGACGTGAACCCGGGCATCGGGGTGGTCGTGGATGGCGTGGACGGCCGCTTCGGGGATGGGCAGTTCGACCACGTTGATTTTGGCGAGCATCTTCTGCAGCTCGATCGCCTGCGAGCTGAGGAGGTTGGTGGCGAGGATGGTTTCGCGGCGGAACCGGTCGGCTTCGTTCTCGATGGCGGTGAGCAGGCCGTCGATGTCGAGGGCGGAGTCGGCGACGATGAGGTCGAGCCAGTCGAGCAGCCGGGGGTTGCCGGCCGCCGCCGCGACGGCCCGCTGCCGGATGGTGCGGTCGACGGATGAGCCGTGGCGCAGGTTGACGAGGTTGGCGACCTTTTTGGCCTGTTCGACGCTGGTGAGGGTTTCCAGGGACTCCACGCCGATGCGGGTGCCGGCGGGGGCGGGGAACCGGTAGCGGCTGGTGATGATGACGCGGCTGGGGCTGTTGGTCTCGCGGATGGCGCGCAGCAGCGCCGGGAGGATCTCGGCCATCTCGGCGGAGAGCACGTAGGTGCCGTCGCGCTGGTCGAGGTTGCCGGCCTCGAAGTCGTCGAACACGAACAGGCACGGAGTCTGGCCGAGGGGCCCGTCGGGATGCAGCAGGTGGCGCAGGCGTACCAGGAGGGGGGTTTGGTCGTTGTCGAGCAGCCGGGCCGCTTCCTCCTGCCGCTCGACGGAGGGGAACGCGATGTTGGTGGTGAGTTCCCGGAATTTGATCAGGTCGACCCGGCCGTACCAGACGACACGCTGGTGGGTCGGCATGCGTTCCAGGAGCCGGGAGGCGAGGCTGCTCTTGCCCAGGCCGCCCATGCCGTGCAGGACCAGCGCCTCGACGGCACCGTCGTCGTTGTTGGGCTGCCGCAGCGTGCGCAGGCAGCGTTGGATGACGCGGCGCCGACCGACGAACCCGGCCCGCGACGCCACCCGCGACCGATGGGTCTGCGGGTCCAGGAACTCCTGATCGGCGGCCCGAACGGCGATACGAGCGCGGCCCCGGGTATTCAGGGGGGTGACCATCGGCGTCAAGGGGGACGGGTCGGCATAGGCGCGCAGCAGGTGCCAGTTGCTGCTCTCGGCGGAGTAGAGCTGCCTGCGGGCTTCGACGACGGCCCGGTCGAGGGGCTGCCCGTCGGCGAGGGCGCGGTAGAGGTGGGCGGCGAAGTCGGTCGCGGAGACATCGCCGACCGGCAACGCCCAACCCAGCACCGCCGGAGCACCCGCCCGGACCAGGCTCTCACTCATCGACGGGAACGCACCCCGATCAGGAGCACTCCCGGTCAGGCACCCGGACAGGAACACCAGCCGCGGCCAGTGCCCGAACATCGCATCCTCGATCAGGTCCGTCGTCACCGCTTCGAGCCCGCCGTACTCGTCCTCGGCCAGGAACCGCGGCCGCCCAGCCGGGTCGACGGTGGCGTGCCCGCTCAGGTGCAGCACGTCGAAGTAGCCCTCGCCGTAGTCGCGGAACAGGAAACGCAGGCCCTCCAGGGTCCCGCTCTCCTCCACCACCAGCTCCGTGCCGGTACGCGACGTCGCCTCCAGGATCGCCGCCTCCTCCGCCTCGTAGCCGAGGACCGGCTCCACACCCTCCGGCGACGTGGCCATGAACAGCACCCGCAACGGCCGGTTCCCGACCGCCGCCGACACCGGATCACCGCCGCCGATCGCCCGGACCGGCAGCAGCGGCGCACGACCGGACACCACCAGGAAATTGCCCTCGTCGGCCAGCAGCTCCCACGGCAGATGCCGCAACCGCTGCTCAGCGGCGATCCGCAGAACCGCGCCCTGCCGCTGGTCCAGGATCGGAGTCAGCCAGCGCTCCTCCCCGTCGAGGAACGCGAACAGCTTCCGGCCGAGCTCCGCCAGCCGCGACGAGCCGAACACCCGCTGAGCGATCGTGTGCTGACCATAGTCCTGCTCCACCAACGCGATCAGGTCGTCGATGGCAGCCTTCTCCACCACCCTGGTCTTCGGCCGGGCACCGCCCGTGGACAGGCGGAGTTCCCACACTCCGGAAGCCTGCTCGAAGATCCCTACGTCGAACACGTTCATCTGGCTCATCTGGACTGCCCCGCCTCAGTGCTGCGAATCGGCCCGCTGGAAAACGATCTCCAGCTCGGCCTGGTCGGTCGTGGATACGTTGACCTGGGTGCCGTCACCCAGCAGGATTTTCACGGTGACGCCCTCCGGTCGGCGTGACTGCCACCAGTCCCAGATCGTCTTGGCCGTCCCGACTCCGGCGAAGACCAGCCCGATGACCGCGACGACCATCTCGGCCGAGCGCTGCAGCTCCACCGGCGACACCCTGTCGCCCGGCGGCATATTCGCCGTCAGCGTGGCATGCAGTTCCGCGGCCCAATGCGCAGCGTCCACTCCCGACACCTCAACGGTGGCAGAACCCATCGACTACTCCTTCACCAACTGTTGCAGCTCAACGAGGAACGCTCGCATCCGATCCAATGCCGGATGCTCGGTCTGCTCCGTTAAGACGATCGCTCGTCCCAGAAACTCGATAGCCTCACCCGGCCGCCCCATCCGTGACAGCAAGACGGCCATATTGAAACACGTCAGTGCCTCAGAACTGCGATCTCCCACAGCCCGGTCGACGTGGAGCACTCCATCCAGCGCAGTCTTTGCCCCGACGAAATCACCCTGTCCGAACCGAACACCGCCGATGTTGCTCAACGTGACCGCTTCACCAGCCCGATCGCCGACCTCCCGCCGGATCGGCAACGCCTGCTCGTAATAGACCAACGCCCGCCGCCGATCACCCAACCCTGCATACGCCATGCCGATGTTGCTCAGCGTGGCCGCTTCACCGGCCCGGTCACCAACTTCCAGCAGGATCGATAACGCCTGCTCGTAAGAGGCCAGCGCCTGCCGAGGGCGGCCGGTAGCCGTCAGCGCCCAGCGCAGGTCGTACAGCGCGCCAGCGTCCGGCCCTAACGTCAGGGTCGCCTGCGCCACTGTCTCGACGTCGGCAAACCGCGACCAGCCCAGCCACACCCTCGCCACCCGACGCCCGGCATGACGAGCAATCTCCGGCTCCCGACCTGCTACCGCCAACCGATGCACCTCGCCCCACCTCGCAATTACCACACCAGGCCAGCCACCAGCCGACCGTCCAGCCTCCCCACCGATTACGGCCGAATCGCCCAATCCAAACTCCTTCCCCGATACCGCTCTGGGCACCGGTCGACCGAGGGCAAGATCCGAATAGGACGGAATACCGAATCATTCCGCACACCCGGATACCACTACAGCCCGGCGGCGAGATTCGGATCCTATCCGTCAGTTGAGCGCTCACGAGAATGCGACACCAACCCTATCGACTACCGGTTCGGTGACGATCAGGCGCCGCCCTGGCAGTGATCATCCATCGATCGGACGAACCCGATGAGGTGAATTCGTGGAGGGCGAAAGCTCACCACCCCCGGTAGCCTCGTGATCGACTTCTGGAGGCTTGATGTGCTTGTGCACACTGGGCCGGTGAATCCGAAGAACGCCGGGCGTTATTGGACTGTGGTAGTAGGCGTTCCGCTGATAGCGGCCGTGATCGCCGCATGGGTGACAGCCCTCCTCCTCGGTAATAACGCCAGGGAGCAACTCGATCAGGTCACATCGGTGTACGGAATGGTCGTTGCCGTCGTCCTCGCGGTGATAACCGCGATCGGGGGGAGCCCCGCACCACCGCAACAGGACCCGAGCGACACCGATGGGCGCGCCCGGTGGCCGCTCGCCGTCACGACGGTCATCGCGGTCGTGGCGGGTTCGGTCGGCATGACATGGCTGGACCGCGTCTCCGCCGGAGAGAAGGCGACGATGGTGGCACCTCCTTCCCCCACCGCATCCGCATCGGCCGAGACATCGTCGCCGACCGCACCCGGGACCGGCGCGCCGTCCTCGCCGCTTCCCGCGAGTCCGGTAGCAACCCCGTCGGCGAGGCCTGCGGGTGTCACGACGCCATGCGCCGATGTGAAGCCCCAATCCGGTGATCCTCAGCGTCTGCACTCATGTACGCGATTGACGATCAGGCACGGAGATGCCATTGATCTGGATACGTCGGGGCCGCAGTTCGGGAAGCCCAGCAGCCGGAGTACGGCTGGGCCGGTCCTATACGACATCTACCTGAACAATGCGAGCGAAGGCAGTTACCTGGAGGACGACACCGGCAAGGGGATCGCGAAGATAGGCGGCCTTCCGAGTTATCGTGCCTGCCGGTCGTCGGCCGCATACGACGACGAGGTGCGACCCGTCGAGGTCGGAGATCTGATCTGCATCAAGACGGAGCTCGGCCGTTATGCGATGGCTTTCGTGATAGAGGCCCCGCGCGGCAGTAACCCGGTATTGGTCGCGGACTTCATAGTCTGGAAAGGCGCCGCCGGCTGACCGCGATACTCCGGTGGGCATGCCGGATTCGGGATGTCAGAGTTACTGCCATGCCTTGAGCAGAGCCGCCAACACCTCGGGCCGGTGTGAGTCGCCCACGGTCAGGTGGTCCTCGCCGGGGAGGACGATGAGTTCCGCGTCGGCGATCCGTTCGGCATACCAGCGCCCGTACTCCACGGTGCAGACTTCGTCCGCCTCGCCGTACCAGAGCAGGGTTGGTGCTTGAACTGCGCGCAGGTCGAGGTCCCAGCCTGCGCCGATGGCGAGCGCGTCGAACACCGCGCCTTCGGTGCCCTCCAGAATCGCGCGCATGGCGTCTGCCATGATCGCCCGGTAGGCCTCGTCTCCGGCGAGCGGATCTTCGCCCAGCCACGCGTCGAGACGGGCGGCATCGTCGAGTTTGCGCAGGTCCGCCTGCCAGACGTTCTCGACGAGGTGGCGCATGCCGACCCGGGCACCGGCGAGGTCGCCTTCGTCCAGGAGGGCCAGGCACGCCCTCTCCTCCGGTTCGGCCGACGGGTCGGCGATCTCCCGCCACGGTCCGGCGCCGGCGACCACACCGAGTGCTCGTACCCGCTGGGGATCGGCGGCGGCAGCCGCGACGGCGAAAGGTCCGCCACCCGATGATCCAACCACGGCGTATTGGTCCAGCCCGAGCGAGTCGGCGAGGTCAGCAAGGTCGCGGCCCGCCGCCGAAAGGGTCGGCCGATCGGTGATCGCGGTCGACCCGCCGTAGCCCGGCCTACTCACGCTGATGATCCTGACCTCGGCCGCCTGGGCCGTCTGGTGCCACAGTTTCCCCATGATCCGGGTGTTGGGGCTTCCCGGCTGAAAGAAGATCGGTCGGCCGGACGGATCGCCGCCATCGAAATAGTCGATCAGCCGACCGTCGGGCAGAGCCAGGCTCGCTTCATCACCAGAGCTCATGGCCACACCTTAGCCGAAGGGCAGTGCCCGGGGGATCATGGTGACGCGGCCGGGGCCAGTCTTCGGCATGAATGCGGTCCAGTCGAATTCCAATCGATTCGTCGACACTTGTGGCTTCCCGGCGCGTCGCGCCACGGAGAGATTCGAGGGAGGAATCGACTGTCATGTCGAGAATTCGATGGTACCGATCCGCCACGGCGGCCGCGCTCGTCCTGAGCGCTGTCGTGTTCGGGTCCGCGCTGCCCGCTCGGGCGACAACGGCCACCGCCGCCGCGCCCACCGGGGTGGTCGCCGGCCGTCCGGCGACCGTAACCAAGGCGACGCTCGAGGAGATCCAGGCCATCGCTGCGCGGGGCAACGGGAAGCTGTTGACCCTGAACGCCGGCGCCGGCACCTCGGCCGTCATCACCTGCGTTCTCACGATCAGCCCGCCGTTCGGCGGGGGCTCACCAGGCTCGAGCGTCCAGGTCGACTCCGCCCTCCAGTGCACCGACTGGATGGATTTCCTGTCGCTCTTCGTCCAACTCCGGCGCGACGTCAGCCTGGTCGGCAGCAGCACGGTGGCCCTCCCGGTCAGCTACACGCTTTACGGCAGTGCCAGGGAGACGTCCTGTCAGTACGGCATCTACTGGGGAGTCGCCACCGCGTTCATGCGCCGCAGCGGCTACACGCCGCCATCGGCCTACCTGCACGTCAACAGCGTGCCGCTGCCGGTCGGTTGCGGCAGCACGCCGCCGCCACCACCACCGCCTCCGACCGGAGCGATCACGGTCACCAACCCGGGCAGCCAGTCAAGCTACTACCGGGACCCCGCCTACCTCCAGATGAAAGCCACCGGCGGCAGCGGAACGTATAACTGGTCGGCGTCCGGCCTGCCCACCGGAATGAGCATCAACCCGTCCACCGGTCTCATCACGGGTCCGGCCACCACGATCGGGACCTACTCGGTGACGGTCACGGCCGTCGGGGGCGTCGGCCTCTCGGGATATACGAGCTTCACCTGGAGCGTACGTCACGAGCCCTGTCCGAGGTGCTGACACCCAACGAGCGAGGTCTCCTGCGACCAGGGGCCTCGCTCCACCCTCGCCAACGCGGCGCGCCTCCTCCGGGTCCTCGACCGGCACACCACCGCACGGCTGAGAGCAGCGATTGTCGCCGGACCCTCGAAGGAACACCGATGACGATCGCGGCGGGTGTCTGGCGGAGGATGGACACATGATCGGTGACCGATGGGGCGTAACCGACAGCGAGGTACTGCGCTCCTATCCATGCGATGCGTTCGTCACCGCACCTGCGCTGCAGGCATGGCGAGGCGTAGAGGTGCAGGCGTCTTCGGCCGTGCTGTGGCCATGGGTCTGCCAAGTCCGGCTTGCGCCGTACTCCTACGACTGGATCGACAACTTCGGTCGCCGCTCTCCGCAGCATCTGGTGAGGCTTACCGAGCCCCGCGTCGGCGAAGCCTTCACCAGCGCGGGGGGCCGGAAGCTGGGCAGGATCGTCTCGGTGGTGCCCGGCGAACACCTGACCGGCACCATCATGGGCGGCTTCATGTCCTACGTGCTGGCACCCCAAGCGGGCTGCACGACGCGTTTGCTGCTCAAGGTCGTCGCGGAGACGAACCGGTGGGCCGCTGTCGGCCTTTCCCTGGGAGACCTTGTCATGGCCAGACGGCAGTTGCTCAATTTCAAGCGACTCGCTGAGTGCCATGAGGTTCCTCCGGACGCAGGCGCAGAATAGAGGTCATCACATCCGGTCATCGGGGTGAGCGCGGGGACTGACAGCGGCGAGCGGATGTCGGCGATGATGAGGCGTTCGGTCCGGCCGGGAAGCGGGTGATGATGAAGCGGCCAAAGCTGTTCCTGACGGTGGGACTCCCCTGCACAGGGAAGACCACTGCCGCTCGGCGCATCGAAGTCGAGGAAGAGGCACTTCGTCTCACGAAGGATGAATGGGTCAAGGCGCTCTACGGGCACGAAAATCCGACCTCGGCGAGCGACGTGATCGAAGGACGGCTCATCCAGATCGGGCTGCGAGCTCTTGAGCTGGGCAACAACGTCGTGATCGACTACGGCCTCTGGGGTCGGGACGAGCGCTCCGCCCTACGCCAGGCTGCGGCGGACCGAGGCGCGGCGGTGGAGCTGCTGTACTTCGAACTCACCCCGGCCGAGCAGCGGACACGGCGTGACCGGCGCCAAGCCGAAGCGCCGCACACGACGTGGCCCATGTCCGACGAGGAGCTCGCGGGGTGGGCTGCCGCCATCGAGATCCCGACGCGTGGCGAACTCGACGGCAGTGAACCCGTCGACGACCCACCGGCTGGATTCGCGACCTGGGACGAGTGGCGCGAATACCGCTGGCCGCCGTCCGTTGAGGGATGAACACGCGATCGAGGTGCTATGCGTAGGAGGGCCGGTGCGGGTCGAGCAGCTCGGTGATGCGGCCACGGTCGAGCACTCCGATCAGCGCATCGACACCGCTATCGATCTTGACCGCCAGTTCAGCTGGGTGCAGTGGGATCAGCTCGAGCAACGCGATGCTGACGCCGTCATGGACATCGATGGTGCGGGCTTCAGGCATCACCCGCAGCATCGGCGCGACGACGACCCCGGCGAATGGTGTGTCGGCGGCATAGGGCTGCGCCGGGTCGCCGTTCCGGCATGGAGTGTCATTCGCCGATCCAGGTCCCGTCCTCGTAGGGAAACCGAGCGACGGTTTTGAGAAGGTGCACAGGCCAGGCTGTAGGGTCGTCGTGTCGGCCGAGCGTCTACGGCAGCGGCCAGTCGGCCGGCAAGCTGAGCATCAATTCGGCGTACGGGCTGATGCCGCGCCCCGGTGCGGCGGTCATCGGCAGCTCGCTCATGCCGGAGGTGGCCAGTGTTCGGTAAGGATGATGTGCTGGTCGACAGCTTCGGCGAAGGTGCGCCACACCGGAACCTCGCCTGTCCATCGTGCCGCGTCCTGCCCGCCCGGAATGGGGGATCACCGTGACGGGCGCGTCCAGAAGGTGCCCGCTAGCGCCTCGACGTCGGTCGCGGACCGTTCGAGGAGCTCCGCGATGGGCAGCAGCGCGGTCGACGCGGCGTCCCCGGCGTCGGCCATGGTGCGGATCACCTCGGCCTGCCGCCGGGCCCGCTGCGGCACCGCGCTCGCGAAGTCGCCTCGATCGCCGTCGAAGCCGTAGGAGTCGAGCAGAAGATGCAGGCGGCGGGACCGCTCCCGCAGGTCGTCGTCGCGCAGCGGCATGCCGTCTCGGGGCGACGCGAGCGGCACCCAGGTCAGTGCGGAGAACGCCAGATCCCATTCCCGCGACGACGGACCGGCGATGTCCCAGTCGCAGAACCCGACCAGCCGGTCGCCGTCCACCACCGCGTTGAAGGGAGACGCGTCCTGGTGCCCGACGATCAAACCGGGCCCCATCGCGCCGCCGATGAACCAGTGCTCGTCCCGCGGCGGGGTGAAGTCGGCCGTCAGGTCGTGTACCCGGCGCAACCACTGGCCGACCTGGGCCAGCATCGAGTCCGCCGACGCCCAGCCGGGCCACGATCTCCGGTCGCCGAACGTCTCTCCCGGCAGGTAGGTGAGCATCTCGCGGCCCTGCTCGTCGAAGCCGAGCGCGCGGGGAGCGGCATCGAACCCGGCGTCCTCGAGATGCCGCAGCACCGCGTGCACCGTCGCCGTCCACGGCGAGGCCCGCTTGTGCACGACACCGTCGATCAACACGGCGCCCGTGGTGTTGCCGCCGGGCAGGGCCTCTTCGCTCATCTGCCGTGTATACCCGGCTCTGAACGGCAGCAACACCGAATTTCGCATGGTCGATGAGGCGAGGACCCGCCGGACGGGTCGAGCTTGAGGGCGAGTCGGCCTTCGGTGAAGTCGAGCTGCACCCGGCGCGCCCCGGCGCCGAGGGCGCCCCGGGATGCTCATCTCCCCATTCTCAAATGGACACTCAGGCACCTCAACAACCAAGATCTGTTGCATTGCGAAACCCGCTGGGCGGTTACTGCGGCAGGTTCACCAGTGTCTGCGCCCAGCGGCGCATCGGTGAATCCGGCACGGAGTCGCAGTACCGCCGGAAGAGCTCACGGCTCTCCTCACGACGGATGCCACCGATCACGGCAGGGGCCGTGAACCAGGGCGCGTCCGGATGCGACGGCCACTCGGCAGCGACACGCGCCGCACCGTCCGCCGGGGACTCCAGCGCGAAATAGACCTCGCCGACGCCGAGGGCCATCGCGGCGCCGAGACACATCACGCAGGGTTCGAGATTCACCGCGAGCCGCAGGGGATGGGGCATGCGGCGCCAGCCCAGCAGGTGGTCCGCGGCGGTCATCGCCAGCAGATCGGCATGGACCAGTCGGCGCCCGGACGCCTTCTCCTGGGTGTATGCCTGCGCGACGACCTCGTCGCCCAGGACCACCACCGCACCGATCGGCTGCTCTCCGGCGGCGAGGCCGGCTTCGGCGACCGCCAGCGCGGCACCGATCATCTCTTCGGGCGTCACCGGTTTCATCGTAGTGCCGCACGCTCAGGCGAAGTAGTCGCCCTGCTCGAGGTCGGCGATCAGTCCCGGACCGGTCGGCTCCCATCCCAAGCTGTGCGGCGAGGGTCTCGGCGACGGCGCGGATGGCGACGCCCTGCTCGCCGACAGCTTGCTCGCCACCGGGACCGGGTCCGGGCCGCCGCAGAGGCCTTCCTCGGCACGCTCGACCAGGCGCGAAACGGCCAGGCGTGAACGCGCAGCGCCGCGGGTCCGGTCAGACCGGGAAGGTGCCGCGGCGCCAGCGCCAGTGACGGCCCGCCTGCAGGTGGTCGACGATCGCGCGCTGGAGCACGGTGCGGCACTGCAGCTGGTCGAGCGGCGTGGTCAGGCTGCGGAACACGAACCGCAGCACCTCGACGTCGGCGTCTATTCCTTCCGGCTCCTCGTATGCGTCCAGCTCGAACCTGCGCTGGAACCGGACGATGTTGGAGTCCGCCGGCAGGTACTCCAGCAGCTGCGGGTCGAGCAGCCACGAGCCGCAGGAGAACTCCGCGTAGTGCTCGTCGGGGAAGTGGCGCGGGAAGAACGCGCGGGCCTCGTCGAGCGACGCCTCGACCGCCGCCGGGGTCAGCGGTCCCGCGTCGGGGATGTGCAGGCCGATGGTGGTGCCGCGCTGGTGCTGCAGGCGGCCCAGCTCGTAGAGGCCGCCGCGCGCGTGCAGCGTCAGCCAGCTCTGCATGACCGGCCAGCCCTCGCCGCGCATCCGCCGGTCGACCGCGAGGTTGCGGCCCAGGTCCGCCAGGGTCGACCACGACACCTCGTCGGCGATGCCGTGATCGCGGTGGTATCCCCTGACGGTGTCGACGAGGGCCAGGAACGCGTACACGTAGAGGTGCCGCCAGGCCGGTCCGTGGTCGCGCTGCAGCTCCGGGCCGGGCGGCAGCCAGTCGTGACCCCCGAGATCGGCGCGGACCAGGGCGATCGAGCGGTCCAGCAGCCAGCGCAGCTCCGGCGTCCACAGTGGCGAGTCGGGGTCGGGCCAGCCCGCCATGATCTCGGCGGCGTCGTCGGACCGCACGCCCAGCCGGTCCAGGATCGCGGGCGCGTCGGCCTTGGCGGGCAGCGGAGCCGATGGCCGGTCCCCGGCGAGCCGGTGCACGCGGTCGACCTCTGCGACGGGTACGCCGAGCCGGGCAGCGATTTCCTCTAGATCCACACGGGCGATCCTACCGGTCGGCTGGTCGGACTCCCCCGAGCGATCATGGCACCGCCGGAGACCGGCCCGACGGCTCCTGGCGGCGGAGGCGCAGCCCCTCGGACGGGGTCAGGAAGCGAGGTCGGCGAGCAGCTCGACGAATGCCGCGGCCGGCGGCGTCTGCCCGGAGGCGAGCCGCAGCACGCCGTAGTCGAGGGTGGGACCGTCCCGGAAGGGCACGAACGCGATGCCTGGCCGGGCGTGGTACCGGGCAGCGCGGGCGGCCACGATCGAGGCACCGAGACCTGCAGCGACCAGGGCCGGAATCTCGGGCCAGAAGGTGTAGGCCGGCCCGTCGGGGATGGGCAGGCCCATCGGGGTGCGGACGGGTATGTGGAGGTCGATGAGCGACTCCGGCAGCCCTCCGTCCGACCTGATCAGCGGCACCCCGGCCAGGTCCTCCAGCGACACGCTGTCGCGGCGGGCCAGGAGATGGCCGGCCGGGACCATCAGCGCCCGGGGTTCGCGGAACAGCACCGGACCGTCGGCGATGCCGGGAGATCGCGCGGGAAGCTCGCTGAGCTGGAGGTCCAGTTCACCGCGGCGCAGTGGCCCGAGCATGTCCTTGAATTGGACCTCCTGCACCAGGACGGTGCACCCGGCGTACCTGTCGCTGAACGCCCGGCCTGCCTGAAGGGCCAGGTCGGCGCACCAGGGGGTGGTGTAGCCGACACGCACCGTGCCGGTGATGCCGCGCGCCTCGGCCGCTGCCCGGTCGACGGCCCGCTGGATCTGCCGGTGAGCGGGCAGCAGGTCGTCGCGGAGGAGTTTGCCGAGCGAGGTGAGGCTGACCGCGCGGGAGGTGCGGTCGAACAGCGGCCCGCCAATGACCCGCTCCTGCTTCTTGATCGACTGACTGACGCGGGCGGTGGTGAGGTGCAGCCGCTCGGCCGTGCGGCCGAAGTGCAGCTCCTCGGCGAGGGTCAGGAAGATCTCGATGTCGCGCAGCTCCACCCGCCGATTATCAACTCTGGCTAAACAGTGCGTTGCCGAGGCTGTCGTTGATCGACAACCTGCGGCGGCGGGACGCTGTGAAGGCACCGCGAGACCACCGGCGGACTCCGCGTCCAGCCGCCGCGATCCGGGCGGATGCGGCCCGCGCCGGAGCGGTCTCGGGAGATCGAACACTGTTGGCGAGGAGATTCATGATGGAACAAGGCTTTTCCGAGGCGGGGCTGCGCAGGGTGCGCGAGGTGCTGGCACGGCATGTGGAGTCCGGGCGGATTCCCGGGCTGGTCGCGCTGGTCAGCAGGGGTGGTCGGGCGCACGTCGAGGCGATCGGGACGATGCGCCATGACGGAGGTCCGCCGATGCGCCGGGACACGATCTTCCGGATGGCATCGACGTCCAAGCCGGTGTCGGTCGCGGCGGCGATGGTGCTGCTGGACGAGTGCCGGCTGCGACTGGACGACCCTGTGGAGCCGTGGCTGCCGGAGCTCGCCGACCGACGGGTCCTCCAGCGGATCGACGGACCGCTGGAGGACACCGTGCCGGCCCGGCGGCCGATCACCGTACGGGACCTGCTGACCTCGACGTTCGGGCTCGGCATGGACATGACGGCGCTGGGCACGCCGATCATGGGAGCGGTCTTCCAGCAGGGGCTCACGCCCGATCTGCCGGAGCCGATGCCCGAGCCGGACGAGTGGATGCGCCGCCTGGGCTCGCTTCCGCTGATGCACCAGCCCGGCGAGCGCTGGCAGTACCACATCAGCAGCGACCTGCTCGGCGTACTCGTGGCGCGGGTCAGCGGCCAGTCGTTCGAGGCGTTCCTCCGAGAACGCGTCTTCGGCCCCCTGGGCATGAACGACACCGGTTTCCACGTACCCGCCGGCAAGATCGACCGGCTGCCTCCCCTCTACGCCCCCGACCCGCAGACCGGGCAGTTCCACGTGTGGGACGAGGCTCAGGGGGGACGCCACAGCCGGCCCCCGGCGTTCCAGGGCGGGGGCGGCGGGCTGTCCTCCACCGTCGACGACTACCACGCCTACTTCCAGATGCTGCTCAACCACGGTATGCACGGGACCGAGCGGATCCTGTCCCGGGCGGCCGTCGAGCTGATCACCACCAACCGCCTCACGCCCGAGCAGCAGGCCGCCCGGCACGCCATGGCCACCGGCAACGTCCACGTGTCGTTCGGTCAGGGGCAGCACGGCGGCTGGGGCTTCGGGACCGCGGTACGCACCTACCGCGGCGACTACGCGCCCATCGGCCAGTTCGGCTGGGACGGCGGTGCCGGCACCACGGCATACGCCGACCCGCACCACCGGATCACCGGGATCCTGCTCACCCAGGTCGGGCTGTCCGTCCCCGAACCGGCGCGACTGATCCACGACTTCTGGACCACGCTCTACCAGGCCGCCGACGTCTGACACCCAGCGGTCGGCCCACGAGGGCCGGACCCTCCCCCTTCCCGAACTGATTCCGAGGAGCGCATCACCATGCCTGTCACCCTTACCGACCAGGACAAGAACATCCTCCGCACCGCCGCGTACGGCGCCGTCACGCTGATCTCCGCCGCCGACGCCACCGGCGAGCCGCACAAGGCAGCCGCCGAGGGCTCCATCGCACTGGCCTCCGCCACCGGGCTGGTCGGGCACGTGCTCGCCGAGTATCCGCGGGACATGAGGCTGGACAGCACGTCGGTGGCGGCCATCGCCGACCAGGTGCTGCCGGCCCTCACGACCGCCATGGGCGTGCTCAAACACCAGGACCCGGCAGAAGCCGACAACTTCCGCAGCGCCGTGCTCGTGGCCGTCGAAACGGCAACCCGTGGTCACCGGGGTCAGCCCGGACCCGCGTTGGCAGCCATGACACGCAAGATCACCGCCGCCCTCGACGCTGCCTGACCGCACGTCGCCGGGGGTGGCTGCGTACCCGCCGATCCCGTGGTGTTGATCTTCAGTGGCCGGTGTGGGAGCGGCGGAGACGTCGCCCCCACACCTTCGCCACGTCCTGGCCGGGGGCCCGTGACCAGGGCGCCGATTCACGCCGAGGCTGCGATGGCCCCCGCGCCCGCACCCGTCAGCTCCGCGCCGTAGCCCGGCCGTCCCGCCATCGCCATGATCAGGGCGAGCGTGCCTCCGCTGACCAGCGCACCGTCCGGCGCGCCGCCGGAGAACGGCCCGTCGGTCGCCGAGAGCCGCAGCCCACGCGTCCGCCGCTCGCTCGGCACCGTCATGTTGGAGCGGTGGTAATACTCGGCGACCCGGGTCAGGGTCGCGATCGGGTAGTCGCGCCGGATCCCCAGCGGGCGGCGGATGTCCTCGCCGTGCACGACCACCTCGCCCAGAATCGCGGCGACGGGCACCGGCGGCTTGGTCGTACTGGTGATCGAGCGGCGAAACCGTGCGAGCGTCTCGCCGTGGTCGGTCCCGAGCTGCTGCGCGAGCCGGTACGCGTTCTGCGCGTCGAAGTCGAACCGGTGCCGGATCACACCCGCCATCCAGCGCACCGGGCCGAGACGGGCCCCCGCCGTCAGGTGGGCGACGACCTCGCGGACCGTGAACGCGGTGCACAGCGATCCGGCGCTCCACTGCGCGTCATGCAGCCCGGCCAGACCCTCCGCCAGTGCCGCCCGCTCCGCATGGACCATGCCCCACAGCTCCGACTCGCCCATCCCCCGCCACGTCCTTCCCCGACCGCCGGTCAGCCCGGCCGACGGGCTGAACCCTACTGCGCTCGCCGGACGCCCGCACGGGTCCGGCGTCCGGGTGGTCAAGCCGGCGGTCGTTCCGTCTCGCGGAACAGTCGCTGGTGCTCATGGTGCGGTCGTTTCACTGTGTGGCTTCATCCCCAGGAGCCATGGAGGATTTCATGCTTCAACGACGAGGCATCCGGACTCGGATGGGCATACGCATCGCGGTGCTGTCCATGGTGAGCGCAGCAGCATCCTTCGCGGTGGCCGCACCGGCACACGCCGTGGACTATCTCTGCGACGGCGAGGTGGCCACCATCGTCGGCACGCCCGGCGACGACGCCCTCAACGGCACGGCCGACCGCGACGTCATCGTCGGCCTGGGCGGGGCGGACGTCGTACACGCAGGCGACGGAGACGACCTGGTCTGCAGCGACGCGGACGACGGCACCGACACCACCGCCGATCAGCTGTTCGGCGAGAACGGCGACGACAAGCTCCGCGGCGCCGGCGGGGGCCGACACCGTCGACGGCGGCGACGGCAACGACAACCTCAACGGCGGCGACGGCAACGACACCTTCTCCGGCGGCGCGGGCGACGACGATGTCAACGGCGGTGCGGGCGGCGACGAGATGCACGGCGGCACCGGCACCGACAACATGCGCGGTGACGAGGAGGGCGACGCCGTCTACGGCGAGGCCGACAATGACCAGATCTTCGGCGGCGACGGCGACGACCAGGTCCACGGCGGCGACGGTGACGACCAGATGCGCGGCGACAGCGGCGACGACATCGCCGACGGGGATGCCGGCAACGATCTGATCTTCGGCGACACCGGCGTCAATATCCTGAACGGAGGCGTCGGCGACGACCGGCTGCTGGGCGGCGACGGCGACGAGACCCTCAACGGCGGCGACGGCGACGACACGATCGGCGGCGGCCCCGGCAACGACCTCATCAACGGCGGCCCCGGCAACGACGACACCGACGGCAACTCCGGCGACGACGAGGTACGCGGGCAGGACGGCAACGACATCCTGCGCGGCAGCGAGGGCGTGGACGCGATCTACGGCGCGATCGGCGACGACCAGATCTTCGGCGGGCAGGACAACGACACCCAGCTCTACGGCGGACCGGGCGACGACCTGCTCAGCGGCGACGAGGGCAGCAACGTCCTCTACGGCGAGGACGGCTCGGACATCATCTACGGCGGCTACGACGACGGAGACGACATCCTCTACGGCGGCAACGACAACGACGAGTTCCACGGCGAGTCCGGCAACGACACGATCTACGGCGGCAACGGCGACGACACCGCGAACGGCGACGAGGGCGACGACACCCTGATCGGCGAAGCCGGCAACGACACGCTGATCGGCGACGACGGCACCGATTCGGCCGACGGCAGCGCCGGCACCGACGTGTGCGACGCCGAGACCGAGATCAGCTGCGAGCTGGTCGGCGCCGACATCGACGTCGACATCGACGCCCATCCCGAGATCGGGGTCCTCGTACCCGCGATCCGCTACACCGTCTCCGCGAAGAACCGCGGGCCCTTCGATGTCACCAGCGCCGTGGTCACCACGACCCTCCCGGCCGGCAAGACCGCGATCAACCTGTCGCCCGGCTGCGTCCAGGCCGGCAACAAGATCACCTGTACCTTCGCGGCGATCGCGAAGGGCGCCACGGCCGACCGGACCTTCCGGATGCCGCTGTCGATCCTCGGGCTCGGACCGGTGAAGGTCACCTCGGTCCGGACGGCGTCGACACCGGACGACCCCCACCCGGCCAACGACAAGGCAGTCTCCACCTGCAACGTCATCTCCATCGTCCTGGTCACCTGCTTCTGAGCACGGCGGCCCGGGTGGGGATCCCGCCACGGCATCGGCGGCGTGATCGGGCTCCGAAGCCGATCGCGCCGTCGAGGACGGGCGGCGGGATCAGCACGGCCGAACCCGATGTCGTCGGCGATGTCGGGGTCGAGTTCGAAGCCCTGCGCGCCGACCGCAGGGTCGTGCGGGAACACCGAGACCGCCTCGGCACGCCGCACACGCCGGCTCTGACCAGCGAACACCACCCGCTCGTTCACGGGCGGCGGACGAGGCGGAAGAAGGAGCGCAGCTCGTCGACGAACGCCGCCGGCTCCTCCAGAGCGGCGAAGTGGCCGCCGCGGTCGAGTTCGTTCCAGTAGCGGATGTCGGTGAAGCGGCGCTCGGCCCACCGGCGCGAGGGCCGGGGCAGCTCCCGGGCGAAGATCGAGCATCCGGCGGGCACCGGGACGGGTTCCGGGAGCGCCGCGGTGAACCACTGCTGGACCGTCGCGAAACTCTCCCAGTACAGCCGGGCCGCCGACGCCCCCGTGCCGGGCAGCCAGTAGAGCATGAGGTTGTCCAGGAGCCGGTCGCGATCGATGGCGCGGTCGGACCAGGCGTGGAACTTCTCGACGATCCACGCGCACAGGGCGGCCGGCGAGTCGACGAGGCCGTAGCCGATCGTCTGCGGCCGGGTGCGCTGCTCGAAGGAGTAGCCGTCGCCGTCGGCGGCGGCCCGGTCCAGCTCCAGCAGGGCCCTACGCTCCGCGTCGGTGAGGTCGTCGAACGTCGCCGGGTCGGGCGGCGCCAGCGGCGGGATCAGGTGGATGCCCGCCACGTGGTCGGCGTCGCGCACTCCGAGCAGGGTGCTGACGCTGGTGCCCCAGTCGTGTCCGGCGGCACCGTAGCGCCGGTGGCCGAGCTCGGACATCAGGGTCGCCCAGGCGTCGGCGATCCGCTCGATGCCCCATCCCGTTCGCGTCGGCTTGGCGCTGAAGCCGTACCCCGGCAGCGACGGGCAGACCACGTGGAAGGCGTCGGCCGCGTCACCGCCGAACGCGGGCGGGTCGGTCAGCGGCCCGATCACGTCGAGGAACTCCACCACCGACCCGGGCCAGCCATGCGTGAGCACCAGCGGCAGCGCGGCGTCGTGAGGCGAACGGGCGTGCAGGAAATGGATGTCCAGACCGTCGACGCGGGTGTGGAACTGGGGCACCGCGTTGAGGCGCGCCTCGGTCGCCCGCCAGTCGTAGCCGTCCGCCCAGTAGGCGCAGAGTTCGCGGACGAACGCCAGCGGCACGCCCTGGGACCAGTCCGCGACGGTCTCCGCCTCCGGCCACCGCGTCGTGCGCAGCCGTTCGCGGAGCCGCTCCAGCTCCGCCTCGGGCACATCCAGCCGAAAAGGGATCACGACTTCTTCGTACCATCGCAGCGGGTTGCGCGCCCGGCGGCGTACATTGAGGGCCGATCCAGGCCGGGTCGAGCCGATGCGAGGAGGATCCGTATGGCACTGCCCGAACAGCCCGCCGAGCGACACCGCCGGATCGGCGGCGACTTCACCGAGAAGGTCGCGGGGACCGGTGACTGGGACGCGCCCTCCCCCGTTCCCGATTGGACCGCCCGCGATGTGGTCCGGCATCTGACGGAGTGGCTGCCGTCGTTCCTCGCGGCCGGGTCGACGGTCCGGTTGCCGAGCGGCCCGTCGGTGGACGACGATCCGGTGGGCGCCTGGCGAACCCATGTCGACGCGGTCCAGGCGCTGCTGGACGACCCGGCGACGGCGGACCTGAGCCTGTCCAACCCGCACATCGGCGAGCTGCCGCTGGACCGCGCGATCGACCAGTTCTACACGACCGATGTCTTCCTGCACACCTGGGACCTGGCCCGCGCGACCGGCCAGGACGACCGCCTCGATCCTGACTTCTGCAGCGCCCTGCTGGCCAGCATGGAGCCGATGGACGAGCTGCTGCGGTCCTCCGGGCAGTACGGTCCCCGGGTCGAGGTGCCGACCGACGCCGACGACCAGGCGAAGCTGATCGGATTCATCGGCCGCGACCCGTTCTGGAAGCCGTAGCCTCCGCTGGAAGCCTCAGTTCCGCCCGACGGCTTTCCGCCGGGCGGAACAACACGTATACAGGCGATGGCCGGCCGCCAATAGTCGAACGATGAGCCCTCCCCATGTCGAGTCCGTTGCGGATCTGGTGTGCGACATGCTGGCCGAGGTCGGTGTCACCCACGTCTTCGGCGTGCCCGGCGGCCCGCTCCTGCCGCTGCTGGACGTGCTGAGCGATCGGCGCGACATCGACTTCGTCCTTGCCAAGCATGAGGAAGGCGCCGTCTTCATGGCCGAGGGCTTCGCCCTGTCGACCGGACGGCTCGGCGTCGCCTGCGTCACCGCTGGTCCCGGCGCCACCCATGCGTTGACCGCGGCGGCGAGCGCGACCAGCGACTGGGCACCGCTGCTCGTGCTCAGCGGCCAGGTCGCGACCTCCTCCTTCGGCCTCGGCGCGCTGCAGGACTCCAGCGGCGGCAACTGGAGCCTGGACACGGTCGAGATGTTCCGCTCGGCGACGAAGCTGTCCGTGGCGGCCGGCGACCCGACGCAGGTCCCCTACCTGCTCAACCGCGCGATCCGCACGGCCCTCACCGGCCTGCCCGGCGCGGTGCACCTGAGCCTGCCCAGCAATGTGCTCAGCCGTCCCGCCCCGGCCACCCGCCGACCCGTCCCGCCACCGCGGGACCACTCCCTGCCCCCGATGAAGGCGCTCGCCGAACTCGCCACGGCCATCGCCGCAGCCCGCAACCCGGTGCTCCTGGCCGGGCAGGGCGCCAAGCGCAGCCGGGCCGGGTCGGAGCTGGTCGCGCTCGCCGAGCGGACCGGGATGCGGGTGGCGACCACGATGAAGGGCAAGGGGGTCTTCCCCGAGGACCATCCCCTCGCGCTGGGCGTCTTCGGGAGCTACGGCGGGAGCCCCGCGACGCACGGGCCGCTGCTGTCGACCGACGTCGACCTGCTGCTGGTGCTGGGCAGCAGCCTCGGCGAGGTGTCCACCTTCGGGTGGGACCCCGGGCTCGTCACCGACCGCGTCGTCGGCCAGGTCGACCTCGACCCGCTGCAGCTGGGGCGGGTCTTCCCGGTGCACCACGGCATCGCCGGTGACGTGCGGACCGTCGTCGGCGGTCTGCTGGAGATCCTCCCCGCCACCGCCGACCGTCCGCTGCCGCCCCGCCGGGCGGCTCCGACCGCTGCGGGCCTGCAGGGCCGCCATCCGGTGCTGCGGGCCTCGGCCGTCGCGGCCCGGCTGAGCGAGACCGTGCCCGCCGACACGACGCTGCTCGTCGACAACGGCAACGCGCTGTGCTGGATCGGCGAGCACTTCGTCAGTCGCGTTCCGTCCGAACTCCACTGCTCGCTCAACGTCGCGTCGATGGGCTTCTCGATCGCGGCGGCGATCGGTGCCAAGATCGCGTCACCGCACCGGCCGGTGATCGCGGTCGTCGGCGACGCGGCCTTCGCGATGGGCGCGATGGAGATCCACACCGCCGTGGAGTACGGCACCCCGGTGATCTGGATCGTCCTGAACAACAGTGGCAACGCGATGGTCGCCAACGTCCAGCACCTGCTCTTCGGCCGGGCGCCCGGCTCGCTCTACACCGTGGCGATCGACGCCGCCGTGATCGCCCGCGGGCTCGGTGCGCAAGCGGCCCGGGTCGACACGCTGCGCGAACTCGACGCGGCACTGGCCCAGGCGCTCAGCGACGAAGCGCCCTGGCTCATCGACGTACGGGTGGACGGCGACGAGATCCCCTGGGCGCTGCGAGGGCGGTCGGAGGTTCTCCGCAACGACTTCACCCGACCGGCCCGGACCGCATCCTGAAAGGCATCCCGATGACCATCGACGGTTTCGACATCTACGACACGACGCTGCGCGACGGATCCCAGCAGGAGGGCCTCACCCTCTCGGTCGCGGACAAGCTCGCCATCGCCCGGCACCTCGACGACCTCGGCGTGACCTACATCGAGGGCGGCTGGCCCGGAGCCGTCCCCAAGGACACCGAGTTCTTCCGCCGGGCCGCCACCGAACTCCACCTGCGACAGTCACTGCTGGCCGGGTTCGGCGCCACCCGGTCGCCCGGCGGCAGGGCGGCCGACGACCCGATGCTCGGGGCGCTTCGCGACTCCGGCGTCCGGGCGGCCACCATCGTCGCCAAGAGCCACGACCGGCACGTCCACCTCGCGCTGCGGACCACGCCGGCCGAGAACCTCGCCATGATCCGGGACACCGTCGCGCACCTCACCGCCGAGGGCATCGCCGTCTTCCTCGCCGCCGAGCACTTCTTCGACGCGTACCAGGCGAATGCTTCTTTTGCCCTGGACTGCGTCCTGACCGCGGCCGACGCCGGAGCCGAGGTGGTCGTGCTCTGCGACACCAACGGCGGGATGCTGCCCGATCAGATCACCGAGATGGTGTCGGCGGTCGCCGCCCGCACCTCGGCGCGGCTGGGCATCCACTGCCACGACGACACGGGCTGCGCCGTCGCCAACTCGCTCGCGGCGGTGGCGGCCGGTGTGACCCACGTGCAGGGCACCGCCAACGGGTACGGCGAGCGCACCGGCAACGCCAACCTGTTCAGTGTGATCGCGGCGCTGGAGCTGAAGCGGCACCGCCCGGTGCTGCCGCCCGGCGCGATCGAGCACCTGACCGGGACCGCCCATGCGATCGGTGCCGTCACCGGCATCCCGCCGGCGCCGAGGCAGCCCTATGTCGGGTCCAACGCCTTCGCCCACAAGGCAGGGCTGCACACCTCCGCGATGAAGGCCGATCCGGCTCTCTACCAGCACATCGACCCCGCGGCGGTCGGCAACGGCACCCGGATCCTGATCTCGGAGATGGCCGGGCGCAGCTCCGTGGAGATGAAGGTCAAGGAGTTGGGCCGCCCGATGCCCGACCCGGACACGGTGGGCCGGATCGTCGCCAGGGTCAAGGAGCTGGAGGCCGAGGGGCACTCCTTCGAGTCCGCCGACGCCTCCTTCGAGCTGCTCCTGCACGAGTTCACGGCGGGTCGGCTGCCGCTGCGCGTGCGCGCCTGGCAGTACACCCTCACCTCCGGTGACGGCGCGGTCGCCACCGTGGACGTGGCTCTCGGCGAGGGCGAGGCGTGCGTGACCGCGCCCGGCGGCTCCCCGACCGCGGCGCTGGAGGCCGCGTTGCAGCAGGCGGTGCGGCAGGTCCAACCCCGGTTCCCGACGCTCACCGCGGTGAGCCGCCGCCAGTACGCCCTCGCGGGCGGGCTGCGGTCGCGGGCGCAGGTGGAGGTGACCGACGGCGTTCGCACCTGGACGACGACGAACGTCGGCGAGGACCCGATCACGGCGTCCTGGCGTGCCGTCCAGGACGCCGTCAACTACGCCCTCATCACCGCGCCGTGACCGCCGCCGGGGTGGGCATCGTCGCGATGGGCTACGCCCTGCCCGCCACCGAGCTGACCATCGGCGACGAGGATTACCGTCGGCTGGACCGGCGGCCGAACGCCGACGGTCGCGTCGAGGTCGACCTGTTCGTGGGGGAGCAACGCCGCCGGGTGCTCGCCGACGGCGAGGCGGTTGAGACCCTGATGGTGGACGCGGCGCGGCAGGCGATGCTCGGCGCCGGGCTGGAAGCCGCCGGGGTGGACCGCCTCTACGGGTATGCCTCGGCGGCGCGCTACCAGACCCCGAACTCCCTCTACCGGATCCACCGCGAACTCGGCCTCCCCCGCCGGACGCTCGTCGTGCCGATCAACTGCGAGTACAGCAACTTCCTCGTCGGCGTGGTGAACGCCGTCGAGGCGGTCCGGGCCGGATCGGCTGGGCACGCGCTCGTCGTGACGGGCTCGAACTGGAGCCGGCATCTGGACTACTCCAGGGGCTATGCCACCGCGGTCAGCGACGCCGCCGGGGCGGCGGTGATCGGCCCGAGCGAGCACCTCGTCCTCGTCGATGTCGCGACGAGGACCTACAGCGACCACTACGAGACGATGACCATGTCGGTGCGGCCGCGCACCGCCGACGGCTGGTCGGGGCTGCCGATAGGGCCGGACGGCCTGCCGATGCCGACCTACGACATGCATCCCGAGAACGGGGTCGTGTTCCTCCGCGACATCGCGTGGGACGGATTCCCCGACCTCGTCAAGGAGCTCCTCGACCGGCACGGGCTGACCGGGGCGGATATCGACCTCATCACGCACCAGGCCTCCCGGAGCCTGCTGGACCACTGGCGCGAGGCGATCGGACCCGCCCAGCACCTGGAGACACTGGCCGAGTTCGGCAACATGACCAACGCCTCCTACCCGGTGAACCTCGCCCACCACCGGGACCGGATCACCGCCGACCACGTGGTCGTGGTGGCGATGGGGACGGGCTGTCACATGACCGCGATCCTGCTGCGCTCCTGACCGCTCGTCCCGGTATCCGTCGGGCCACGGGCGGTGCCGTCCTCGGGGGCACGGTGCCCCGAGGACGGCGCCGCGGTGTCAGGCGTTGGCGACCAGGTCGCCGGTGTCGGCCTTGATGACATCGGTGCCCGCACCACCGTCGGCCCGGTCACCGCCCGACCCGTCCAGCACATCGATGGAGTCCGTGCCGTCACCGCCGCCCGCGACATCGGTGCCGTCGCGGTCCACGATGGTGTCGTTGCCCGCACCGCCCGACGCCGTGTCGTCGCCCGCGTCGCCCCGGATGGTGTCGGCCCCGGCAGCGCCGTTGAGGATGTCGTTGCCACCGCCGCCGTTGACGGTGTCGTTGCCGTCGCCGCCGTCGACGGTGTCGATGCCGTCGTCGCCGTTGATCGTGTCGTTGCCGACGCCGCCGCCGATCGTGTCGTTGCCCGCACCGCCGTAGACGGTGTCGTCACCGGCACCGGCGACGATGGTGTCGTTGCCGCCGAGGCCGCAGATCACGTCGTTGCCCGGGGTTCCGACCAGGGTGTTGCTGCTGTTGGTGCCGATGATCGTGCAGCCCAGGCCGTTGGCGACGGTCGTCGTCGCGGTGGCGGTGTTGTCGGCGGGGTCGGAATCGGTCTCCGCCAGGGTCCCCTTCGCCGTCGCGGTGATCGTGCCGGCCGCGGACGGGGACGCGGTGATCGTGATCGTGGCGCTGGCACCGCCGGCCAGGGGGCCGACGGGACAGGTCACCGTGGATCCGGCCACCGCGCAGGAGCCCTGCGTCGTGGTCGCGGCGACGATGCCGACGCCCGCACCGGTGACGGTGGTCGCCACCGAGACGCCGGTCGCCGTGCTCGCACCCTCGTTCTTCGCCACCACGGTGTAGGTGACGTTCCCGGCGCCCAGGTTGACCGGGTCCGGAGCATCGGTCACCGACACGGCCAGGTCGGGAGCGGGGTCGTTGACCGTGGTCGTCGCCGTGGCGGTGTTGTCGGCGGGTTTCGCGTCGGCTCGTGCCGAGGTGGCCGCCGCGGTCGCGGTGACCACGCCCGCGGCGGTGGGGGTGACCGTGATGGTGGCCGTGACGGTGCCGCCGACGGGGATGCTGCCCGGGCTGCAGGTGACCGTGGGCGCCGAGACGGTGCAGGATCCCCGGGTCGCCGTCGCCGAGACGATGGTCGCCGCCGCGCCGGAGAGGGTGGTCGTGATGCCGGTGCCGGCCGCGGACCGGTTGCCGCTGTTGGTGACCGTCACCGTGTAGGTCACGTTCCCCGCGCCGACGGTCACCGGGTCGGGTGCGTCGCTGATCGTGGTGACGAGGTCGACCGTGCCGGGTCCGACCGAGACCGTCGTCGGGTAGGACGGGGTGAAGGGCGGGTCCGGGACGGCGTGGTAGGCGGCCGTCACCGTGTTCGTCGCGGCATCGATGATGCTGACGTCTTCGGAGCTCATGTTGGCGACGTAGACCGTGCCGCTGTCGGCCGACACCGTGACGCCGACCGGCTGGGAGCCGACGGGGACGGTCGCTTCGACCGTGTTGGTGGCGGTGTCGACGACCGTGAGTCCGTCGTCGCTGTTGCCGGGAACGTAGACGGTCGCGCCGTCGGGCGACACCGCCAGCGCCTGGGGCCCGTTGGAGACGGGGACGGTGGCGACCACGGTACGGGTGCCGGTGTCGACGACCGACAGCGTGCTCGACCCGTAGTTCGCGACGTAGGCACGGCCGCTGTCCGGGGCGAACCCGACGGCGAAGGGCGCCGGCCCCACCGTGATCTCACCGACGACGGCGGCGGTGGCCGTATCCACCACCGCGACCTTGCCCGCACCGACGCGCGTGACATAGACGACGCTGCCGTCGGGCGACGCGGCCACCCCGAACGCCGAATCGATCGGGATCGTGGCGATGACCGCCCTGGCCGCGGCGTCGATCACCGAAACGGTGTCGGCAGTGCTGCTGGCCACGTAGACCCTGCTGCTGTCGGGCGACACGTCGACACCCTGGAGACCCGCCCCGACCGGGATGGTCGCGCTGAGCGTGTCGGTCGCCGTGTCGATCACCGAGACGGTGCCGTTGTTGTTGGCGAGGTAGACCGCGCCGGCGTTCGGCGCGATGGCCGCCGTCCGAGGACCGCTCCCCGCCGGCAGCTCGATCCGCTTCACCTGCGTATTCGTCACCGGATCGAAGACATAGACGTTGTTGCGGAAGAAGTCCCCGACATAGCCGTAGTCACCGGCGGCGGCCTGGGCCGGAGCGGCTGACAACCCGACCGCACCGGCCGCGGCGGCCAGCAGGCCGACCGCCGCGATCCGCACGATCGCGGAAAGGCGTATTCGAGGGGGGACGCTGAGCTGCATGGACTCTCCTCAGGCAGGAAACCGTCGCACGACACGGATCGCCGTCGACTCGGAGCGCCTGGCCAGGCCCGACCACATTGACAAATGGGGCCCATATCCAGCAACGGTTCATTCCGCCCCACGGAATGGCGCCGTCACAGCGAGGTCATGGTGAGGGTGATCGGCCCGGCGTACTGGGTGACGCCGGTCGCCGTCAGGCAATCGGCCGGGCTCGGGCTCATCGCCGTCCAGGTGAAGGCGAAGGTGTCGCCGAGGAACTCCCCCGCGATGACCGGCCCGACCGAGGTCGCCACCACCACGCCGAGCGTGGAGTAGACGTAGACGTTCACCTGCACCGTCGAGGTCCGGCCGTTGTTCCAGGCGTAGGTGAAGGTGGCGTTGGAGTTGGCGGTGAGGCCGCACGTGCCGGTGTAGGTGAACGGGCTGATGGTGAACGCTCCCCCGGTCAGCGTCGGGTCCGCGGAGACCGGGCAGGAGAAGGAGCCGGAGCCCGAGGCCGTCACGGTACGGGACGTGAGCGTCAGTCCGGGTGAGTAGGACGCGGACTGGGTACCCGTACACGACAGGTCGACCGTGTCGGCGGCGGCCGGGCTCGCTCCGAGAACGATCGATGTCGGCACGAGCAGGGCGGCCATCGCCACCAGACGGACGATGATGGATCTCCTGTGACGCATGTGGACTCCTTCGACGGCGGAGTCCTCAGACGACCATGAGCTCCGGATGCCGGTCAAAGCAGCGTTCCACCGGGCGGAACAGCCGATCGTCAGCGCGGTGGCCGAAGTTCGTGGCGCAGGGCGGTGGTCGCCGCGAAGGCCGCCCGGCGCAGCTCTTCGATCCACAGTGGATCCGGGTTCGCCGTCTGCCAGCTCAGCGAGATGGCGCCGATCGGCCGGCTGCCGCGACCGGAGATCGTCACGGCGCACTCGACGCAGCCGGGCAGGTCGGTCCGCGGCAGGCAGGCCGAGCCCGCGGTGAGGACCTGCCGGACATCCGGCACCGGCTGCCGGACCGCGCGCCGAGGAGGGGGCACTCCGCTGCGGTCGGCGCCGAGCTGCGGATGGTAGGCGAGGAGTATCAGCCCCAACGCCGTGGTGGAGATCGACAGCACCTCGCCATAGGCGCGGGCCAGCCGCTCCTGCCCCGGGCTGAAGATCACGTCCGAGACGAGCACATGGCCCGCGTCCGGCACCCCCAGGGTGACGACGAGCCCGGTGCTGCGGTGCAGGCGCACCAGGTGCGGAACGATCGCCTGCCGGGTCACCCCGGCGAGCGGCTCCACGATGGACGCGGCGAGGAACCGGGCCCGCTCGCCGAGCACGTAGCCCGACGGGGTGAGCTCCACCATCTGCAGGGCGGCCAGGTCGCCCAGCAGCCGGTGTGCGGTGCTGGGCGCCAGCGATGTCGACCGGGCGATGGCGGACAGCGACATCCCGTGTCGCTGGGCGGCGATGGTCTCCAGCACAGCGACGATCCGCTGCAGGAACGTGGAGGTGGCCTTCTCGGGTTTGCGGGGCCCGACGATCGAGGGCGTGTCCGGCTCGTCAGGAGTTGCCCGTCGCGTCATTGCGGCTCCACTCACCTTCGAGCAATGTGCAAAACCCAGGACCTCGTCCGAACGTGGGGAATCAAACCTAGCCAGCCCGGAACGGGAATTCCTTACCTCGGCGACTCATTCATCCGCGTCCGCCCATTCGGGTGAAGATCGCCCACGGGCCTGGCCAGGGTCAGCAGCCGCCGCGCAATCGCAGGGCGACCTCCGCCGAGCAGGCGACGGCGACATCGGCGAGCCCGGCCATGTCGAGCCGGCTCCACATCCGCGGCATGGTGTCGATCGCGCACACCGCGCCGAGCACGTGGCCCGCCCGGTCGTGCAGCGCCACCCCGGCGTACGCGAGGATCCCGATCTCACCGACCGCTGGGCTGTCGCGCACCTGGACGTCGGTGCGCGCGTCGCCGTAGCTGCGCAGGCCGTGGGTGACGACGTGCTGGCAGAAGGAGTAGTCCACCGGCGACGACCTGGTCGTGGCCCACGGCTCGGGCAGGCCGACCATGCCCAGGAACGTCTGGTGATCGGTGTGGACGAGCGAGATCAGGGCGATCGGGGCGTCGAGAACCTTGGCGACGATGCGCGCGAAGGGGTCGAAGGCGTCTGCGGGACCCGCCGCGAGGACGGCGACGC
Organism: Allocatelliglobosispora scoriae; assembly: GCF_014204945.1. NCBI lineage: Bacteria > Bacillati > Actinomycetota > Actinomycetes > Micromonosporales > Micromonosporaceae > Allocatelliglobosispora > Allocatelliglobosispora scoriae. The sequence continues at coordinate 260,686 of NZ_JACHMN010000001.1, read as the reverse complement.
ACGCCAGTCGCTCGGACTGCGCCAGCAGTCCGGACCGGGCCGGGGTGGCTTTCGCGCGACTGATCTGCATGCCGGATCCGCTCAGAGGTTGCATCTATGAAACGGCATATTAGGATGTCCGTCAACGTGACATCTTACAAGACCCGAAGGCGGCGGCGACGCATATCGGCGCCTCGGAACCGGCAGCGGGCCGTGCGGCTATCCGCCCGTCGCGGTGAGTGCCAGCGGCCCCGAGTTGCCGGACAGGCCGCTTGGTGCGAGGCAGCCGTTGCTCAGCAGGTCGGCCTGGGCGTAGACCACGGTGCGGACGGTGGCGGCACCGAGGAACAGTCCCGATGTCACCGTGCCCGTGGCAGTGATGATCACCTGGCCGAACAGGGAGAGCACCTGTGCGGTGTAGGCCAGCGTGGTGGTCTGGCCGGTGTTCCAGACGATCGTCTCGGTGCCGGCGGCATTGGGGGTCAGCAGGGTCAGACAGCTGAAACCCGGAGCCTCGTACGGCTGCTCGGAGTCGCCGGAGGTGAGGCCGGGCACGCCGGAGAGACATGACCCGTAATGCGACCTGATCATGACCTGGACGGTTTGCGGGCTCGTCGTGACCGCCGGTGTGAAGGACTGCGTCGCCACCCCGACGGGGCAGGCGACGGCGCCCGGCGCCGTTTGCGCTGCCACCGCCGGCCGCGGACAGGTGGAGAGCAGTACGCACGCCGCAGCGAGCGCCAGTCCCCCGGCCCGGATACGAGTTGCCATGGGAACGGCCTCCGCTCACGTTTGGGGTGATCGCCGGTGTCGGCGCTGAGCCGGCAGGGCGATTTGTACCCCGTAGTGTCAGCCGTCGCGGGCGGCGCCGACAACGGTTGCTTCCACCACGCGGAAGGCCATTACCGGGCAGCGATCGACCGCCACCGCGAGGGCGTGCAGGTGGAGCCACTCCTGCTCGGCGAGTTCGCCGGCCGCAGGACACCTCGGGTAGTCGGTCCCACCGACCCAGCCGCAGCCGCAGGCCGCCTGGGCGACCGCGCCGAGGACCCGCAGATAGCCCTCATGCTCCCGGTCAGGCATGCAGCAGGCCACCGTCGACATGCACGCTCTGCCCGGTGACCGCTCCGTTGACGACGAGCGCCCAGACCGCTTCCGCGACCTCCTCGGCGGTGACCATCCGGCCGATCGGCTGCAGCGAGCCCACGTGCTCGGTCGCCCGCGCCGGATCCCAGCCCGCCTGGTCGACGATCGCCGCGATGGTCCGCCGGGTGAGGGGGGTATCGACGAAGGACGGGCAGACCGCGTTGACGGTGACGCCGTCGGGTGCGAGCTCCAGCGCGGCCGACCGGACCAGACCCACGACACCGTGCTTCGCCGCGGCATAGGCACCCAGGTACTTGAAGCCCGACTTCCCGGCCACCGAGGAGATCACGATGATGCGCCCCCAGCCGGCCGACACCATCGGACCGATAGCACGCCGGCCACCGCGAAACACCGCAGTCAGGTTCAGGTCCAGCATCTCCTGCCAGTGCTCGTCGTCGATGTCGGCGAGCCGAGCGGAACGGTTGCGGCCGGCACTCGACACGAAGACCTCCACCGGTCCCCACTCCCGCTCCACCAGCGAAAACATCTCCTCCGCCGCGCCGGGTTCCGTCACATCGCCGACATGGATCCGGGTCTCGGTCCGGCAGAGCCTCCCGGTCTCGATCAGCTCGGAACGGCTGCGGGCGACGAGCACCACCCGGTGGCCCTGTCCCGCCAGCTTGACGGCGACGGCTCGGCCGATGCCACGCCCGGCACCGGTCACCAGACACACTCTAGATGTCATTACATCCCCTAGCCGTGGGTCGCTGCTGAAACCGCCAGTGTTCTGGTACGCGGATCCGGCCGTCGAGGCCGCGTTCCGCCAGGCGGAAAAGATCCGCTCCACCCCGGCATGAATGCCGTGACCAGCCAGATCACAAAATCCACGATCGGCGGGTACGCCGTACTCCGCAATCCGGCGGCACCGTGTGATCCCGGCGGGCGCCGATGGTCCCGCCGACGACGTACCTTTATGCCATGGGTTTGGCTGATCGGTTGCGACAGAAGCTACGAACGTTTACGGAACGCCCGGGCACGACGGTCAGTCTTGCCCCTTTTGAGGTGCTTCTGCCGAGGATTCTGGATGTGGAGGATGAGCTCAAGGCATTGACCGACGATGAGCTCACGGAGCGGGCGACGGCCCTGCGCAACACCGTGAGCGGGCCTGACGACGACGGGCCGGTGGTGACCCTGGCGAAGCCGGTGGCCGTCGACGACAGCCACCTGGTGGAGATCTGCGCGCTGGGCCGCGAGGCGGGCCGGCGCGCCCTCGACGAGCGCGCCTTCGACGTGCAGCTGCTCGGCGCGATGGCGATGCTGCAGGGCAACGTCGTGGAGATGGCGACCGGCGAGGGCAAGACGCTGGCCGCGGTGATCGCCGCCTTCGGCTACGTCGTGCGCGGCTCCCGGGTGCAGGTGCTGACCGTCAACGACTACCTCGCCGACCGGGACGCGACCTGGATGGCGCCGGTCTACCGGCTGCTGGGCCTGACCGTCTCGGCGGTCGGCGAGGCATCCACCCACGATGACCGCGCGGCAGCCTACAGCTGCGACGTCACCTACGTCTCCGTCAGCGAGGCGGGCTTCGACTTCCTGCGCGACCAGCTGGTGCTGAGCGCGGACGACGCCGTCATGCCCGGCCTGTATACCGTGATCATCGACGAGGCGGACTCGGTCCTGATCGACGAGGCCCGGGTGCCGCTGGTGGTCGCCGGCAGTCTCGACGATGCGATCTCCGACTCCAGCGCAGCCGCGCAGCTCGTCGCGGCGATGACGCCGGGCCACGACTTCGAGGTGTTCGACGACGGGCGCAACGTGCAGCTCACCGAGGCCGGTGCGTTGAAGGTCGAGCGTGACGAGGAGATCAGCCTCTACGCGCCGGAGCACCTGGACCGGCTCACCGCGGTCAACCTGGCCCTGCACGCGCGGGCGCTGCTCACACTGGATGTGGACTACATCGTCAAGGACGGCCGCATCGCCCTGGTCGACGAGTTCCGCGGCCGGGTCGCCCGCCGCCGGCGCTGGCCCGACGGCCTGCAGGCGGCTGTCGAGGCCAAGGAGGGCCTCAAGACGACCGACGAGGGCGAGATCCTCGCCACCATCACCGTGCAGGCGTTCGTCGCCCTCTACCCCACCGTCGCCGGGATGACGGGCACCGCCTCCACGATCGGCGACGAGCTGCGCGAGTTCTACCGCCTCGAGGTCGCGGTCATCCCGCCGAACACCCCCAACATCCGGGCCGACGAGCCCGACCGGGTGTACGCGACGATGGAGGAGAAGGAGGACGCGCTGCTGGTCGAGGTCGCCGCAGCGCACGAGACCGGCCGCCCGGTGCTGATCGGCACGCTGGACGTGGCCGAGTCCGAGCGGCTCGCCGCGGCCGTGCGCAACCACGGCGTCGACTGCGCCGTGCTCAACGCGAAGAACGACGCACACGAGGCCGCCGTCATCGCCGAGGCCGGCCGGTTGGGCGCGGTCACCGTCTCCACCCAGATGGCCGGCCGGGGCACCGACATCCGCCTCGGCGGCGCTGACGAGAAGGACCGGGACAAGGTCGCCGAGCTCGGCGGCCTCTACGTCATCGGTGCCGGGCGCCACGACAGCCGCCGCGTCGACGACCAGCTGCGCGGCCGGGCCGGCCGGCAGGGCGACCAGGGCGGATCGGTCTTCTTCGTCAGCCGCGAGGACGCGCTGATCGTGCGGCACGGCGACGAGATCGACGGTGCCACCGCCCGCGACGGTCGGGTGACCGGTCCGGACGTGCACTACGCCGTCGGGCACGCTCAGCGCGTCGCCGAAGGCATCGACTTCGAGATCCACCGCAACACCTGGCGGTACGGCGTACTCGTCGAGCGGCAGCGCCAGGCGCTCGCGCTGCGGCGCCGGGAGCTGCTGACCACCGAGGCCGCGGCGGACCTGCTCTTCGGCAGCCAGGCCGAGTTCCCCGCCGACCCGGACGCCGTGGCGGCGGCCGACACGGACACCGACTCCGACGCGGACACCGATGTCAAGCCGGAGATGATCACCGTCTCGCAGCGGTACAACGAGGTCGTGGCCGTCATCGGCGAGGACGCCGCCGAGGAGGTCGCCCGGCAGATCGCGCTGCACCACCTCGACCGGGGCTGGGCCGACCACCTCAGCATGCTCGCCGACGTCCGCGAGGGCGTGCACCTGCGCTCGCTGGGCCGCCAGGATCCCCTCGACGAGTTCCACCGGCTGGCGATCCCCGCGTTCAACAAGCTGCTCGCCACGACCGACGCTCAGACCATCGAGACCTTCATGGCCGCGCGGATCGAGAGCCCGGACTGGACGCCCGCCGAGGCGGGGCTGAAGCGCCCGAGCGCCACGTGGACATACATGGTGCACGACAACCCGTTCGGGTCGGAGATGGAGCGCTTCTTCACCGGCCTGGCCAAGGCGGTCCTCGGGCGATGACGGATGCCTGACGTCGGCGGGCCCGCCACTCGAGTGGCGGGCCCGCCGACGTCAGGCTCGCAGGAAGTAGTCGTAGAACCGCGTCCCGAGCCAGGGTTTGCGACCGAAGGGCACTATCTGCCCGGCGAGGATCAACCGCCACAGCGGTACGCGTGCGAAGCTCGACAGCAGCGCCGCCGCCGGGGTCAGCGAGAGCACGCAGTCGACCGGGCCGACGGCCGGGCCGCTGACGGCGCTGCCCTCGGCGATGTCGATCCGGAAGCGGCCGGCACCGCGCAGGCGGATCTCGAAACCGACCTTCACCCCGCGCACGGTCTCCCGATTGACCAGCAGCGGCAGCATCTGGCTCATCACGACCGGCATGACCAGCGCGGTGGTGTCCGGATCGAGCCTGCCGCGGCGGCCCATCGCGACCTCGATGTCGCGGCGGTGCACCAGGGTCTCGGTGCCGACCAGTCCGGCGAGGGTCCCGATCGTGCGGGTCACGGACGGCCCGTACCACGGCGTCGGGACGCTCTGCTCGAAATCGGCCCCGGCCAGTGCCGCCAGGACCTCAGCGGCCGCGTCGGCGAGCATCGCCCCCGCCTGGGCGGGAGCGTCGAAGGTCGCCATCGCCAGGATGTGGGCGTTCGCCGCCGCCAGCTGCTGCGGCATGGTCGGCCACGCTCCCACCCCGCTGAAGATGCCCGCCAGGTCCTCTCCTCGGATCGCGGCGGCGAAGAAGCCGTAGACGCTGAGCATATGCGTCGCGACCTGCGCGACGTTCCAGTCGAGACCGGGCACGGGGCGGCTCAGGTCCTCACCGGTGGTGCTGCCGACCAGCTTTGCGAAGCGTGCGGTCTCGGCACCCAGCACAGTGAGGAGTTCGGACATAGACAGATGCTATATCGAAAGTTGCGATTTGCAACCCACTATATTCCAGCTACTCCTATGGGCTTAGTAGACTTTTCATGTCCCGCGCCCCTATCGTCAAACGGTGGACTCCTTCGATGTCGGGATCGTCGGTGCCGGTGTGCACGGCCTCAGCGCCGCCTACCACCTGGCCGAGTTTCGTGCACCGGTTCGTCGAGGGCTCGGCGGCGGCCGACGCGTTCCATCGCGGAATCTACGGCCTGGCCACGCCGGGACAGGGCATCAAGGTCGGCTTCCACGGCGCCGGTCCCGAGGTGGATCCCGACCGCCGCGACCTCACACCCGAACCCGGCCGGCTGGCGGCGCTGCGCGAATACGCCCGCCAGTGGCTGCCCGGCGTCGACGCCGACGTGGTCGTACCGATGAGCTGCACATACACCACCACTCCCGACTCGAACTTCGTGCTGGACCGCCGCGGTCCCGTGATCGTGGCCACCGGCTTCTCCGGCCACGGATTCAAGTTCGTCCCCGCGACCGGCCGGGTCCTCGCCGACCTCGCCCTCGACGGCACCCGCCCGGACCGCCGGTTCGCCTTCGCCCGATGAACGAGTCGCCTCCGCTCGGCAAAGGTGACAACGCCATCACCGCCCGACCGGGTAGGCTCCCTAACGGCTGCTGGCCGAGGAGTGGACCCGGCGGGGGCAACTGGAGCCGGGAGCAACCGTGAGCACTGCCGAGGTGGAGAACCACCCGCTCGACCACGCCGCGTGGGCCTCGCTGACCGGCCCCCACGCGCACTTCGCCCAGGGCACAGGGCAGGCACTGAGATACCCCGGTGACGTCTCGCCCATCATGGCGATCTCCCCGTCGGCGGACGAGCGCGTCTGGGCGGACCTGCACACGCTGGTCGGACCGGGCGGTCTGGTATTCCTGTCGGGCGCGCTGCCCGCGGTGCCCGCCGACTGGCAGATCGAGATGCAGGGCGACGGCGTGCAACTGGTCGCGACCGAGGCGCTGAAGTCGGAGCCGTCCGACGATCTGGTGACGCTCGGCGCCGCGGACGTGCCGGAGATGCTGGACCTGGTGGCCCGCACGCAGCCTGGGCCGTTCGAGCCCCGGACCTGTCAACTCGGCACCTATCTCGGCGTCCGCGACGGCGGCGCCCTGGTCGCGATGGCCGGCGAACGCCTGCACCCACCGGGCTGGACCGAGATCAGCGCCGTCTGCACGGACCCCGCCCATCGGGGTCGGGGCCTGGCCACGACACTGGTCCGCGCGGTCGCCCACCACATCCGCGAGCGCGGCGAGACGCCGTTCATGCACGCCTCGGCGGACAACGCCAACGCGATCCGGCTCTACCTGTCCATGGGCTTCGAGCTCCGCCGCCACGTGCTCTTCACGGCACTGCGCAGCCCCGGCACGAAGCCGTAACGCCGGAATCCGGACGGTGTGCTCAACGGGCCCGCCACGCCCGGACGGCCGCGGTCATCCGCTGGATCTCCCTGGTGAAGATCGGGTGGTGCGTCGTGGTGAGGCTGCGCAATGCGATGTGCACCATCGTGTTGTGGACCAGGGCCTCCGGCGACAGCTGCTCGATGTGGTGCAGCTGCGTCATCGCCGTACCCACCTCACCGCTGCGGGCGTAGACCGCGGCGATGAGCGCGTGGAACGGGATGCGGATGTGGGGCGGCAGGTGCGCTCCCTGGACCGACCAGTGTTCGGCGATCGCCACGATCTTGTCGTGCTCACCGGCGATCCAGGCGAGCGTCATCTCGGTGAGGGCCACATCGCCCGGCCCGAACCAGACTCCCCGCTCCTGCCGGTCCGGACCGACCGCGGCGGCGGCCAGCCGGGCCCGGTCGATCAGGCGCGCCGCCTGGGCATGGTCGGCGAGCTGCGCGGCGGCTTTCGCACCGATCCCCAGCAGCGACCCCTGGGCGATCGGGGAGCCGCTGCCGATGCGCTCCGCCCCGGCGGTGGCGAGCGCGAGCGCCGCCACGAACTGCCGGTTCTGCAGGTGCGCCAGGGCCAGTCCGCGGAGCGCGACCGCAGCCGCCGTGTCCGACGAGGCCTCGGAGATCACCATCGCTCGTTCGGCGAGCATCAGCGCCAGTCCGCGTTCGCCGACGAAGGTCAGGTAGGACCGGGCGAGGTTGAGGACGTCGACCTCGTCCCCGGCGCAACCCGGATCGCCGGGACGAAGCTGCCGGTTCGCGCGGGAGGTGGGGATCAACTCGACCAGGCCCCGGTCGAGCTCGGATATCCGGTGGGGCGCGTACCACCACAGCTGGCGCAGCCGGTCGAGGTCTGCGGCGGTGTCCTGATACGCACGGTGGTGGCCGAGCCACACCGGCAGGGCCAGTTCGATGCGCAGCTCGGCGCTGAGACCGGTACGGGGGCGGCCCCACTGCACGGTCTCGTGGCCGAGGTCGAGCAGCTCATCGAGGTGTTCGAACTTCAGGATGCTCGCGAGCTGCAGCGTGACGCTGATGCTGTCCAACTCTCGCGACCCGTTCTCGATGCGGCGCAACCACTCCGAGCTTCGTCCGACGAGACCCGCGAGCACCTGTCTGGACAGGCCAAGACTCTGCCGCCGCAGCAGGATTCGCTGGCCCGGATGGGTGGGAGACTGCACGCTCACCCCCTTGCGACGCTGCGACGGCAGACCCGGCACACGTCAGCATCGATCTTACTGGATATATGAGTGTTCGAAGCGTGTCGTCCTGCGCAGCAAGCGCCGGGGGCACGGTCGGCACCCGCGGTCGCGAGCGGCACGACCACGGCGCATGACCTCACCGCGGCTCGGTCACTCCCACAGCAGCAGCGGGTTCTCGGCGAATTGCGTGACCGGGGCCCATCCGACGGCCCCGAGCACGAACAGGGTCACGACGGCGAGGGCGGTCAGCGTCCGGACCGCCGTCATCACCCGGTACCGGCCGCCCGACGGAGTGCGCCTGCCGCGCGACCCGAGCTGTACGAGCAGCACCACGATCACCGGCAGATAGACGGCGCCGATCACCGGGATCGTGCCCGAGCCGAGAAAGGCGTGGAAGTCCGCCAGCCACGCGAAGTTCTGCGGCGCGATGACCACGGGGAACCGCAGCCACTCCTCCCGGTGGAAGTGGATCGCCGTGACGATCCCCGCGGCGACGAGGAGGATGAGGAGCCGCAGCCTGCCCGTGACCGCCCGCGGATCGGCGGGCCGGATCAGCAGCAGCGCCATCACCAGCGCGATCGGCGGCAGCACCACGGCCTGCACTGCACCGAACTGCCCGGCCAGCGCGGTCGTCCTCCCCCAGTCGAAGTCGGTGTCGACGAGCCGGTAGCCGAGGTGGACGGTGAAGGTCGTCAGGTACAGCAGCGCGACCATCATGGCGATGTTGACCAGATCAGCGACGGCTGCGCGCAGCCCCGCCACGACCACGTTCCACCCGGCCGGCCGCTGGACCTGCCAGGGGGCGGCACCGCCCGGCGCGGGAGTGCCCTGCAGCCGCGCCGCCTGCGCCGAGGCCAAATCGACCAGCAGGCTCGCCAGCACCGCGGCGGCGATCCGTCCGCCGGCTGTCAGAGCGTTCTTGGACTCGGCGGCCAGCGCCGCCCACCACGGGACCGTCGACGGCCCGCGCCGCAGCGCCTTGGCGAGCTTCGCCCGGAAGTCCGGGTCGACGAGCGCCCGGAACAGCACCGCCTGCGCGGGCGCCAGCTCGGGGAGCGACCCGACGTGCACCAGGAGGGCCGCGGTGCGCTGCGCCAGCGCCGACCGCGCGTCGGGCAGCTCCCGCGCCGCCTCGGCCAGCACCCGGCAGCCGAGCGGACCCGTGCAGCCGGGGTGGCGGCCCGTGCACCGGTGCTGGGCGAGCGCGGCGAGCAGGTCCCGGCCGATCGCCCCGATCACCGCGACGGCCGCCTGGTCGTGGCGCTGCGCGGCCTGGGCGAGCCTGGCGAGGCCCGCCGCGTCGGCGGGGTGGCCGCGGAAGACCGGCGGCAGCTTCGGGTCGATCACCGCGATGATCTGCGCTATCCGCAGATCGGCCTGCGCCTCGGTGGTGACTGCCGCCGCGAGCAGGCTCTGCGGCAGCCGCGTGTCGGGGTGCTCCTGCTCCAGCCACTGGCGCAGGCCCGCCAGCCACCCCGGGTCGCGGACGTGCGCGGTCGCCGAACTCCAGTGCGCCGACATCGTCGCGGCGAGCTGGGCCGGGGTGGCGCACGGGGTCCCGGCGACGAGGAACGGCCGGACGATCCGGCCCTTGGTCGCGTGCACCGTCGGCGACTGCCCCGCCAGCCACTCCCGGACCTCCGCCGCGCCCCACCGCAGGGTCGGCTCGCGAGTGAGCAGCCCGCGGCAGAGCAGGTGCCAGCGCGGGTCGGTGACCCGGCTCAGGTCGACGTCATAGGAGGTCAGGTGCTCGTAGAGGGCGCGCGGATCGTTGCCGGCACCGGCACCGTAGTTGGGGTTGCGGCCGGTCAGCAGCTCGACCAGCATGATGCCGAGCGACCACCAGTCCTGTTGCAGCCCTTCGCTCATCCGGTGGAACGTCTCCGGCGCCTGGTAGAGCGGGCTGCCGCCGGTGCCGTTGGAGATGCGGGTGGCGCGCACTGCGGTCACCAGCCCGAAGTCGCCCAGGACCAGGCGCAGCGGCTCGCGCCGGCGGACGAGGATGTTGTCCGGCTTGATGTCGCGGTGCGCGAGACCGGTGCCGCGGCCGGTCCTGATCTGCGTGTGCAGGTACGTGAGCGCCTCGGTGACCTGCATCAGCACCGTGCGGACCAGCGCCTCGGGCAGCTTCGGGCCCTCGGTCTGGGCGAGCTGGAGCAGGGAGCCGTGTGCGGCGAACTCCTGGACCTCCCAGCACCGGGTCGCGCCCCAGGCGTTGGTGTGCACACCCCATTCGTAGAGGCCCACCAGGTGCGGCGACAGGGCACCATCCGGCGGTACGCGCAGCAGCTGCAGCAGTTCGTCGTTCGGGCGTACCGACTCCTTGTATACCTTGACCACCCGGTGCTGGCCGGAGGAGCGGTCGGTGACCAGCCAGACGCCCTGGGTCTCGCCGCCGTCGCCGAGGTAGCTGACGGCCTGGAACCGGGCGAGGACCGGTTCGGGCAGCTCCGCCGGGCTGGGCGACGCGGCGCCGTACTCGACGCGGGTGGCGTCGAGCTGGACCGGGACCCGCTCGTCCACCTTGGTCACGGGCAGGCTCCCGGGCCGGGGCGCGGCGAAAGGACCGCGCGTGTGCTCAGGTTGGTCCGGCACGTGATCCCGCCTTCGGCGCTTCCATTCGATGTCCGCAGATTGCCGCAGTCTCCTGCCAGGATGCCCTACCGGGTCAACGGGCGGCGCCCTGCCCACGTCGAGACGTGGGCAGGGCGCGCGCGAAACCGTTCCGCCAGCCGGGTGTCAGTGCTTCAGGCCGGCGGTCGCGGGGGCGAGGAAGCCGCACCGCTGGAAGTACGCGATGTAGCCGTCGAGCATGTCCGCGTCCACGGGCGGGCAGGTCAGGCCGGCGTCGGCGAGGTCCCGGTCGGCGTGGGTACGGGTGAACGCCGGGAAGGTCCCCTCGACGTAGAGCTCCTTGACCGTGATGTCGCGTGCCGCGGCGTGGTTGGTGAAGATCGGCACGAACGCGACGATGGGGTGTTCGGGATGGTCGGCCGCGAACTCGGTGAGCGCGCCGACCCACTGCCGGTAGGGCTGGACCGCGACCGGGTAGCCGTGCGCGCGCAGACGCCGCACCATCGCGTCCAGCGACGCGAATTGCGGGTTGGTCAGGTGGTACGTCTGCCCGGCCGGCGCGCGGGTGGTGGCGAGGTGGGCGACGGCGTCGGCGAGGTAGTCGGCGGGGACGAAGTCCAGCGGCAGGTCGATGTCCGGGGCGCTGCCCATCTCGGCGATGGCTTTGAAGAAGGCGCAGATCGCCGCCTCGGTGTTCCAGGTGCCGTCGACGGTGTTGCCGGAGATCTCGTAGGGGCGGTGGATCACCACGGGCAGCCCTTCCGCGTACGCGGTGCGGAGAAGCTGTTCGGCGACCCACTTGCTCTCCGGGTACCCCATCGACAGTCGCTGGACGTGACCGAGCGGGGTGTCCTCGGTGACCTGCCCGATCCCTGCGGAGCCGCTCCCGGCGAGCACCGCGATCGTCGAGATGTAGTGCACCGGGATGCCGCGTCCAGTGCGGGCGAACTCGATGAGGTTGCGTACGCCGTCCACATTCGTGGGACGCAGGGCCTCGTAGGGATAGATGAAGTTGACGTGCGCACCGCTGTGGTGGACGACGTCGATGCGGGTGGTGAACTCCTGCCACCGCTGGTCGTCCCACCCGAACCGGCGCGTACGCAGGTCGCCCGCCACGGCACGGACGCGGTCGAGAGGCAGGCCGCCGCGGTGGCCGTACCGCTGCTGGGCCTGCTGCAGGCGGGCCAGGGCGTGAGCGTCGTCGCGGGCCCGGACCAGGCAGTGGATCTGGGACCCGGTCCGGTCCAGCAGGCTGCGCAGCAGGTAGGAGCCGAAGAACCCGGTCCCGCCGGTGAGCAGGAGGTGCTCGGGGTTGCGCCACTGCGGTGCCTCCCGGTCCGCCGTCGCCCCAGCGGCGTGCAGGTGGATGTCGGCGAGCCAGCGCGCGTCGTCCTCGGCGCCGCCGTCGACGGCGGCGATGCCGCCGGCCGCCCGGGCGACCGCGTCGGTGAACCCGTCCAGGCTCGGCTGCCGCAGCAGGGAGTCGATCAGGTACCGCCCGTACGCCGGGTCGAGGCCCAGCGAGACGATGACCTGGTTGGTCAGCTGCGCCGCCCGCAGCGAGTCTCCCCCGTCGTCGAAGAAGTCGGCGCCGACGGCCGTGCCGCCGAGCCGCAGCACCTCGCGCCACAGGCTCGCGACCCGGTCCGGCAGTTCCGCACCCGTCCGGTCGACGGGCGCGGACGACTCGACCGCCAACCGGCGCAGGGCAGCCTCGTCGACCTTCCCGCTGGGCTGCAGCGGGATCTGCGGCAGCAGGTGGAATCCCGCAGGGACGGCCACCGCCGGCAGGATGCCCGCGAGCTGCCGCCGCAGCACCGTCCTCGTGGGCGCGCTCACCGCGTCGGCCGCGGTGTAGAAGGCGACCAGGGTACGGCTCACCTCGTCGTCCACCGTCACGACGGCGGCGTTGCCGACACCGTCGCACTGGGACAGCGCGGTGCTGATCTCGTCGAGGTTCAGGCGGACACCGCGTACCTTCGCCTGCTGGTCGTTGCGCCCCCGGTAGTGCAGGACGCCGTCGTCCGACCACGTCACGATGTCCCCGGTGCGGTAGAGCCGCAGCGGTCGCCCCGTGGGGGCGGCGGTGACGAAGCGCGCGGCGGTCTCCGCCGGATCGTCCAGGTACCCGGTGGCGAGCCCGTCGCCTCCCACATACAGCTCGCCTTCGGCTCCGGGCGGGGCGAGGGCCCCGTCGGCGGTCATGACATAGCAGGTGGTGTTGGCGATCGGTCGGCCGATCGGCACGTCGGCGTCGCCCAGCGACACTTCGGTGACGTCGTGGGCGGTGGCGACCACGGTGTTCTCGGTCGGGCCGTAGCAGTTCACCAGCCGCCCCGGCGGGCCGTGCCGCAGAACCTGCCGGGCCAGGTGCGGGTTCATCGCCTCGCCGCCGGTCAGAACCTGGCCGATTCCGGCGAAGACATCCGGGCGGTCCAGCGCCAGCCGGTGGAATACGCTCGTCGTGACGAACAACGCGGTCGGCTTGCGCTGGTCGATCCAGGTCCGCAGTGCCGCCGCGGCGAGCAGCAGCTCCGTCTCGGCGATGAGGACGGTGGCGCCGTTGAGCAGGGTCGGCCACAGCTCCAGCGTCGCGGCGTCGAACGAGATGCTCGCCGCGTGCATCACCCGGTCCTGGGGCCGCAGGCGGAAGAAGCCGTTGTTGACCGACAGGCGCACCACCCCGCGGTGGGTGACCACGACCGCTTTCGGGCGGCCCGTGGTACCGGAGGTGAACATGACATACGCGGCCGAACCGGGATCGGCGCCCTTCCGGTCCGGTGCCGCGGGTGCGTGCGCGGCGAGATCGGCGAAGTCCGCGATCGGCAGCAGGCCTGCGGTCGCCTCACCCGCGCCCGGAAGCCGGATGCCGACCACCGGCCTGGCGATCTCGACCATCAGGTGGAGCCGGGCCTCGGGCAGGGACTCGTCGAGCGGCAGGTAGGCGGCGCCGGTCTTCAGGACCGCCACCATCGCGGCACACGCCTGCGCCGATCGCGGCCCGATCAGCGCCACGACCGTGTCGGCCGTGACACCGGCTGCGATCAGGCCGCCCGCTATCCGGTCCGAGAGCTCGACGAACTCCGCGTAGGTCCAGCTACCGCCGTCCCAGCAGACGGCGAGGTGGTCGGCGTGCGCCGCCGCCACGTCATCGAGCAGCACATCGATCGTCAGCTCGCGGGGGTAGGCGGCATCGGTGCGGTTCCACGCATGAACGGCGTCAGCCAGGTCACGCTGGTCCGCACCGACACCGTGGTGTAGGTCGGGGGTCACAGATTCCTCCAGAATGGGCGGACCGAACCGGCTGAGAGAAAGGTCTTCCAGTCCGGCTGGGTCGACGCCGATCGATCAGCGCCAGAAGTCGGCCATGGCAGCGGGATCCGCGGGATAGACCTGGAGGCGGCGCACCCGGCCGTCCTCGATGTCGAACACGTCGGCGTACCCCGCCATGACGTCCCGGCCGTGGCGGGTCGCGTGGTCCACGGCGATGACCACCGCGCCGCTCGCGTCGGTGAGGATCCGGGTGATCTCCGCGCGCGTCGTTCCGCCCGTCAGCTCACCCATCAGCGCGAACGCGGCGAAGACCGCCGCCTTGCCCTCGAAAGTGCCCGACACCGCGGTGGCGCCCGGCACGACCATCACCACCTCGTCGGCGAACAGCTCGTCGAGCCGAGCGCCGTCGGCGGTGTTGAACGCCTCGTATACGGCGCGGACAGTCTTCTCGATGTCACCGACATCCATGGCGCCTCCAACGTCACCGGCAGCCCCGATGGCTGCCTTCATCGACCGTATGAGGCCGGCTCGGCGGCAACCGCAACAGTTCAGGGCCTACGAAAGTTGTCGGAGGGGCGGTCCAGATGTTGCGGGCGGCCACGTCCGTCCCGCGCCCGACGCACCTGGTCAGTGGACCTGCTGGCCCACGGCGGGGTGTGGCCGGTCATGGGTGACGGTGGCGATGGACTTTCCGCCGTCGACGGGCAGGGTCACTCCGGTTATCCATCCCGCCGACGGGGAGACCAGGTAGGCGACCTCCGCCGCGACATCGCCGGGCATGCCCATCCGCGCCATCGGGTACGAGGCCGCCACCTGATCCCTGGGTATGCTGATCACGGCGTCGGCGAACGCGGTGTCGCTGAACGCGGGCGCGACGGCGTTGACCCGTACCCCCGGGGCGAGTTGATCGGCGAGGTCGGTCGTCAGCTTGGCCAGGGCTGCCTTGGTGGCGCTGTAGGCGCCGAGCCGGAACGAACCGCTCGCACCGACGGTGCTCATCAGCACGATGGATCCGCCGTGGTCGGCCATCCACGCCTGCCAGACCAGCTGGGCGTAACCGAGGGCGGCGATCACGTTGGTCTCCAGCATTCGCTGGAACGCCGACAGCGGCGTCTGCATGAGCGAGGCGTTGCGGACCGGGTTGATGCCGGTGTTGAAGACGAGGATGTCGAGGCGGCCGGGCTCGGCCAGCACCGTGTCCACGGCGCGGCCGCGCGCGTCGCCGTCACCGGTGTGCGCCACGATCGGCAGCAGTGTCGCGCCGTGCAGGTCCAGTGCCGTCCGCGCGGCCTCGTCGAGGTTCTCCTGCCGGCGGCCCGTCACGGCCACTCGCGCCCCGAGACCGGACAGGGGCGATCGCCGTCGGGCTCTACGGGACCTGGGACAGCGCCGTGCTCGTGCACGGATGCTCACCCCGGCCGATCGGCGCCATCACCGTCACCTGGCACGCGGAACCCTCCGATCCGCTCGTGCTGGAGCAGCTGCGGCGGGCCGCGATGGCCGCCACTGCAGCTCTGCGCAGCCCGCCGGCACAGCGGCGGCCGGAGCTCCCGGCCGCTCGGCGGTCCTGACAGCCGACCGGCCCGACGACGCGGGACCGCACCGCTTCCGGTCAGGTGCTGCTCGGATTCGGTGGTTCCTGGCCGCCGCCGGGCGCCTTGGCCAGGAAGTCCTCGAGCCGGGCGAAGCGGGTCAGATCGGTGAGCGTCGTGCGGCGGATCGGCACGGAACCGGCCGGACACAGCCCCGCCTCCCCGCTCGCGGCCGGGCCGGCCGTGCAGTCGACAGCGGCGTCGCCGTCCTGAACGGTCTTCGTCACCCGCACGGCCTGGTAGCGGTCGAGCAGGTACTGCCGCATCTGTTCGAACTCCGGCGCGCCCGCGACCGCGGTGCCGGCGTAGTCGCTGTACTCCGCCGCACGGACCGAGGCGAGGAAGGAGTCGAAGGAGGGCGGCGGTGAGGGGGTGGGGCCGGCGCCGGCGGACTGCCCGCACCCGGCCGTCAGCACCAGCAGGGTCAGCGATGTCAGCAGCTTGCGCACGATCCCACCTCCGATCCTCAGCAGGAACCGCCAGGTCCACCATAATAGAAATAGGTGCCCCAACTGCCGCCGCTCGACGCCGGCGTGTAAGCGATCTTGTAGCAGGCCGGATGGGTCTCCGAGGTCGTCAGCGACGACCACACGCCGGTGCCGCCGCTGGCGCTGCTGGAGATGTAGAAGATCGTGTTCTGGTAGGCGGCCTGCCCGAAGCCCGTACTCGGGAGCTTGCCGCTGCCCATCTGCGGCCACGGCGACGCGCAGCAGGTCTCCCCGCCGAACTTCGACCAGGTCGCGTTGGAGCTCATCGTGCCCGCGCCGTAGAGCGTGCCCGGGTAGTAGCCGACGGGCTCCAGGTTGGCACCGGATCCGCGCAGCCAGAGCCACCAGTTGCCCGCGTAGTACTTCCACTGCTGCTGGAAGCCGTACTGGGTGCCGCCGTAGGTGCTGTAGGACGACCACGCGCCGCCGAGGCTCCAGTTGGTGTTCGTCTGCACGAAGCCGCTGCACTCCAGGTTGTAGCAGCCGTGCGCGTAGCTGTCGGGGGTGTAGAAGATGAACAGCACCGCGTTGTTACCGAACTTGCCGGGATAGTGCACCCAGCCGCCCTCGACGCTCTGCGTGCCCTGCGTCGGGTACGCCGTATACCAGTGCTGGGTGAGGGTGAACTCGCCCGACGGGTTCCACAGGTTGATCCAGGAGTTCCCGCCGTAGTTGGTGACGTTCTGAGCGCCGTAGGCGTAGCGGTGCGCGGCCTGGGTCGCGGCCCCGCCCGGCTTCTTCGCCAGGTAGTCCTTGACCGTCGCGAACTTCGCCATCCGCTCCAGGGTGACCCGCTGCATCGGGATGGTCCCCGCCGCGCAGTGCACGACCTGGGACGCACCGACCACGCCGGCCGGGACGTCGTCGGTCCCCTTCCCCATCGTCGTGGCCTCCGGCGGCGTCGCCGGTGCCCTGCCGCGCAGCGACGGCTGTGTCTCGGTCCGCACGCAGTCGAAGTAGTTGCCGTCCTCGACGTAGGTCTTGTCGACCTTCACACCCCGGTAGAGGTCGAGGATGTAGGACTGCTTGTCGATGTCGGCACCGGAGGTGGCGTGCGCAGCCGCGGTGGAAGCGATGAACGCCTCGAACGAGCTGCTGGACTGGGCTCGGGCAGGTCCCGCCGTCATGGCGACCACCAGCCCTGCCACTGCAATCATCGGGAGTTTCCGCATAGTTCACATGTTTGTCGATGCGTCAATCAGCTGGGAACCGTGGCGCCGAATATGCGACATAAACCTTTGATCATCACTAAATTCGTCGTATCCTACGCATCCATCATCAACTATTACAAGATCCGCAGCATCACTGCATGGCGGTGCTGTGCGGATGCTCGAAGGACGCCGGGCAGCGGAAGACGTGCAGCGAGTAGCCCCGGCCGATCGTGACCCCGGTGGGATCGCAGGACGCCGTCTCCGGCTCCTCCACCGGCCGCCAGCTGCCGTTGCCGCCGTCCCACTCCCCCGAGGCGGCGGTGAACAGCAGCGTCATCGCGGCGCCGCACTCGGCGCAGTCCATCGGCAGCGGATCGGTCAGCGACCAGCCGGCGAACCCGCCCACCTTCCAACCAGGAGCCAGCGACAGGTCGGACTGGTAGCTGAGCCCGCCGCCCTCCCACGCCCTGATCCGGGTCTCGAGCTCCGCGGGCAGCAGCGCGGCGTACCGGTACTCGCGGACCTGCTCGGGGAAGACCACGCACGGGGTGGGCAGGTAGGCGTCGTTGACCACCGGCGGCTCCGGCGCCCGCTCCAGCGGATCGACCACGTCGCCGCTGCGCCGCCAGTAGAGCCGGACGCGGGGGTTGTAGCCCTCCTCCGGGTGGTCCAGTGGGCACCACAGCACCTGCAGCAGGTCGGTGCCGTCGGGGCCGGCGAAGTCGGGCACGTCGCGGCGGTAGAGCTGCGCCACCGCGACCAGCGGGATCGGCTGCTCCACCAGGTCGTCCGGCTCGGAGAAGTCGTAGTCCGGCACCTCGGCGCGCTCGGCGTCGGTCAGGTCGTAGCGGTCGCCGCTCGCCGCCCGCGCTGCAGCCGCGGCGAAGATCTCCCGGTCGCGGCGGACCGACGCCGGGGTCCGGAGCTCCGAGATGTAGTGGTCCGCGCCGTCGGTGCAGACCGGCCAGCTCTCACCCGCCGGCCACAGCAGCGGGCCGCCCACCGAGCTGTCCGCGGCCGTCGGCGCGCCCGGCCGGGGATGCAGCCGCGTCGCCGTCGCGGAGTGCTCCCCCAGCTCGGGAAAGAGCCCCTCGATGTCCAGCGGTCGCGGCGGCGTGGTGCGGGTCATGGTGGACGATCATAGGAAGCCGGTACGACAGCGTCGGATCCGCAGCAATACCCGCTCGTACCGTAGTCGTCTATTTCCATGCTCAACTACCCTTCGTGTCGATGCGGTTGCTCATCGATCGAGGACTGCGCTGCCGTGATCTCTCAGCGTGAAGGGGACGCCGATGGACGAGATCGGAACCGACTCAGTGCCGAGTCCTGCCACCACCCGCCGACGGGCCGGCCGCTGGCGCAGCATGCTCACCGTCGTCAGCGTCATCACGATGCTGCTGCTGGTCGGCGCCGCCAAATGCGCGCAGGACACCCCGCCCAAGGAGACCGTCGAATCGCTGCGGGAGAAGTCCACCACGCTCAAGGACAGACCAACCCTGCGCATAGGGGTACGCACCACGCTGCCCTTCCTCAGCTACCGGGACCCGAAGTCCGGCAAGTACAGCGGCTTCGAGATCGAGATCGCCAGGGATCTCGCCAAGGAGCTGGGCTACGCCGAGACTGAGATCGACTGGGTAACGGTGTCGACGCTGCAGAGCCGCCAGCAGGTGCTGCAGAGCGGATCCGCCGACATGGTCGTAGCGAGCTTCTCCATCACCGAGGAGCGAGAGAAGCTCTTCGACTTCGCTGGCCCCTACCTGCTGGTCCCCCAGGCCGTCCTCGTCAGCAAAGTGCGCACCAAGGCGCTGGACACGATCGCCGACCTGCGGGCGCCTGGGGTACGGGTCTGCACCGGCACCGGGTCGACCTCGGAGAGGGCGCTGGTCTCGAAGGAGATCCGCCCGGAGCCGGTCAATGACGACACCCAGTGCAAGGACGGCATGAAGTCCGGCAAGTACGACGCCTACAGCACCGACCTGCAGATCCTGGCGAGTTTCAAGGCCGAGGACTCCGAGCGGTGGGAGATCCTGCCGCTGGAGATAGCCGATACGAGCGAGCGGATCGGTGTCGCGACCCCCAACGGCGACGAAGCGCTCCGCGGGCTGATCAACTACTTCCTGAGCCAATGGCAGAAGAACAAGCTGAACAGCCCCTGGCTGCGCGCTTACGACCGCACGATCGGGCCTTATCTGGACGGCCGCTACCGGGCGCAGCCGACCATCACCGGTGCGCCGGATCTCGCCGACTACGACTCCAAGGCGGCGCCGCGATGACGAGCGGCGCCACCTCCTCCGGCCGCGTGAAGCACCGGGAGGCGTTCTGGACCCTCGTGGTCGGCCTGCCCGCCGCGTTCTCGGTGCTGCGGCTGTGGGTGGAGTCCGGCGGCGAGCTGCAGATCACCCTGCTGCTCGTCTCCAACGTCGGCCCCGCCAACCTCGCCGCCGCGCTCTTCGCCACCGTGACGCAGCTCGTCACGGTGGTGCTGATCGCGCTCTTCGCGATCGGCGGCATCCTCTGGGCGGCGCTCGACGCGGCCCCGCCGGAGAGCCGGTTGCGCGAATTCCCGCCGCTGGTGCTGCGGCTCGCGCTCTCCGCACCGGGATCGATCGTGGTCGTCGCCTTCGTCCTGGCGCTGCTCACCTGGAAGATCCTCTACCTGCCGCTGCTCGTCCCGGCGGCCGTCGCCGTGGTGCAGCGCCCGCCGTGGCGCATCCACGGCCGGTGGCAGGCGGCGACCGCGCTGACCCTCGCTGCTCTCGCCGGGTACGCCTGGCTCGTCGGCCCCGCCGTGCTCGACGCCTGGGCGGCCCGGGAGCACCTCGTCGCCGTGCTGCTGGCGCTGCCACCGCTGGTCGCGCTGGGGGTCGCCGGGCCGGTGCCGGAGCGGTTCGCCCGTGCCTTCGCCACGATCGCGCTGGTGGCCCTGCTCGGCGTGGTCGCGACGACCGCCGACTCGGCGATCAGGACCCCGATCCTGCCGCTGACGGTGACGAAGACCCAGGTCCAGGCCGAGGCGAGCGCCGAGCCCGAGGCGCCGCCGGAGTTCATCCGCGGATATGTGATCACCGCGAACGACGCGCACCTGGTCATCCTGCAGGAGCACGGGGGCGTACGCTACGTCCCGATCGGCGACGTCGTGTCGACCGTGCTGTGCGGGACGGCGCGAGAGATCCCCGCCTTCACCACCCGGGTCCGGACCTACCACGTCGAGGACTCGCTGCTCAGCGCGAGCGGCCGGCAGGTACGCCCGCAGGTCCGCATCGACCCGCAGTGCCGCATCGCCGCACCCGCCGAGGTGCGGTGAGGAGCTGACTCCCCACCGCGCCTGTTCGCACTATTTGTGGAAGAACGAGGCGTTGCCCCAGGCGGTGGTGGAGCTCCAGTCGCTGACGTTGTTGCAGTTGTTCTGGGTGAACTTCGTGCCCGCCTGGTTGGAGCCCCGGAACACCATGGACAGTCCCTGGCTGCTGCCGTAGATCGCCTGCACGATGGCGATGTGGCCCCACTGCGGCATCTCCCACTGGTCCCAGACCACGATGTCGCCGACGCGGGCGGTGCCGACGGTCATCTTGGTCCAGCCCTCCAGCGGAAGGAAGCCCTCCCACTGGTAGGCGTCGCCGACGTGGGTCAGCGTGTACCGGGTCTTGACGTACTTCACGCACTCGCAGAAGGCCGCGGCCTGGGCGGGTGCGGCCGGGGCCACGATCGACAGGGCGTTGGCGGAGAGCACCGCCGCGAGGAGGAGGCTCCACCGGCGAGCCCCCAGTTTTTTAATCGTCATGCTTCGATGCTAGGGATGTCCCGGCCCGGCATCAGCACCCATTTCTGCACCTGAACGCTCGCACCGGGGCGGCGGCACGAGGTCGGCACGAAACTTTGTTTACATTTGCATTTCTCGAACAATACGCTGCTTTAACGTTAAAGGGCTTCCGAGAGGACCTCGGCGATGAGCAGCTTCGCGGCACGGGCCATGGCCACGCTCATCCTGGCGGGGACGCTCGTCCCGGCCCCGCCCGCCGAACCCGCGACGGCGGCGAGCACACAGCTCGCCGCGACGGTCTGCGCCGTCCACTGCGACACCCGCGACCCGTCGCTTGCCCGGCAGGAGACCTTCCCCGTCCCGGAGAAGCAGGTCAACGGCCGCCGGGTCGTCCTGCACGTCTCCGACGCCGACGCCATGGCCTGGGCCAGCATCGACGCCGGACTGCCCGGCGACGGCGTGTGGCTGGACCGCTCCTTCGACGGCGGCGCCACCTGGGAGGGGCTGCTCGGCAAGGCGACGATCCCGGGCACCTGGACCGGCACCCGCACCCTCATGTTCAACCTCTCCGATCCCGTGCACCACCGGCGCGGCCAACTGCGCGCCTGCGGCGACGGCGCCGGGGTCGTCTGCACCGACTGGGCCTACCCCGCGATCTGCGCCGTCGCCTGCGACAGCTCCGATCCGGCGCTTGGCACCGGCGACAGCCAGCCCGTCGCGGCGGCCACGATCTCCGGGCGCCGCGTCGTCCTGCACTTCGACGACCGGGGCCTGGCCTGGGGCAGCATCGACACCGGGGCGGCCGGCGACGAGGTGTGGCTGGATCGGTCCTTCGACGCCGGGGCCAGCTGGCCGGGCGGGTCGTCGCTCGGCAGGGTCGGTGTCGCGGCGGGCGGCAGCGGGACGCGTACCCGGAAATTCAATGTCGGTGACCCGGCGCAGAAGCTCTACGGCGGAGCGGTGCGAGCCTGCGGCCGCGCGGTCTCCGGATCCGGCGGTGCCTGCACCGCCTGGGCGCGGCCCGGCGCGGACCGGGCCGCAGCCGCGGCCGACGCGCTGATGTGGTCCTACGCCGCCGACACCGCCTGGTGGCCGTCGAGCTGGTGGAACTCCGCCGTCGCGCTCGCGACCGTCACCGACTGGATGAAGCAGACCGGGCGCCGCGACCACCTCTGGATCGTGGCGCGCACCTTCGAGGTCAACCGGGTCGCGTTCCCGGCCGGGGTCCGCTCCTCCGACGCGATCGAGGGCCACTTCATCAGCCGCGCCATCGACGACGTCGCCTGGTGGGGCCTGACCTGGGTGCGCGCCTACGACCTCACCGGCGACACCGCCTACCTCAACGAGGCCGTCATCATCGCCAACTACGTCGCCGGGTTCTGGGACCCGGGCAGCTGCGGCGGCGGCGTGTGGTGGAACCGCGAGCGCACCTACAAGAACGCCGTCACCAACGGCCTCTACATCCGGCTCACCGCCGCCCTGCACAACCGGATCGGCGGCGACACCGCGTGGCTGGCGAAGGCGAACACGGCGTGGAACTGGTTCGCCGCCAGCGGCATGATCAACGCCGCCGGGCTCGTCAACGACGGCCTCACCCAGGGCTGCGCCAACAACGGCCAGCCCGTCTGGACCTACAACCAGGGCCTCGCGATCGGCGCCGCCGTCGAGCTGTGGCGGGCCACCGGCAACGCCGCCCTGCTCACCACCGCGCGGCGGCTCGCCGACGCGGGCACCACCTCCGCCGACCTCGTGCGCGGCGGCGTGCTCACCGAGCGCTGCGACCTGCCCGGACAGACCTGCGACGACAACGCCAAGCAGTTCAAGGGCGTCATGCTGCGCTACCTCTCCGAGCTCAACGAGGTGACGTCCGGGGCCTACCTGCCCTTCATCCGCACGCAGGCCAACACGATCTGGTCGGCGAGCCGGGACAGCCTCAACCAGCTCGGCCAGCACTGGAGCGGTGAGGCGCCCAATGTGCGCGACTGGCGTACCCAGGCCAGTGCCCTGAGCGCCCTGCTCGCCGCGGGCGTCGGGCGGACCGGGCCCATCGCGGGCATCGCGAACAAGTGCGTCGACGTCGCGGCGGGCGCGACCGCCAACGGCACCGCGATCCAGCTCTGGACCTGCAACACGAGCAATGCGCAGATCTGGTCGGTGGGCACGGACGGAACGCTCCGCGCGCTGGGGAAGTGCCTCGACATCACCAGCTCGGGTACGGCGAACGGGGTGAAGATCCAGCTCTGGGACTGCAACGGCACCGGTGCGCAGGTGTGGCAGGCGCAGGCCGGTGGAGCGCTGCGGAACCCGCAGTCGGGGCGGTGCCTGAACCCGACCGGCGGCGCGACGGCCGACGGGACCCGCCTGGAGATCCGCGACTGCACGGGCGCGGCAGCTCAAGTGTGGCGGTTGCCCGCCTGACCAGTCCAGATAAGCCCACCTGATCGACGCGCATTGCCGATGTCGTTGCCAGTTTGCGGCACTCTCGACCAGGTGGGGCTCGACACCGGCCAGGTCACCCGCACTGCGGCTGCTCTGGGGGCACGAATATCCGTCAGCGATCGCCGCCTAGACCGTCGCCACGACTGACCATCCAGCCGTGTGCTGTTCCAGCTGGGCCGTGAATACTTCCGGGCCCGGGCGCTTGGCGTCTTCCCAGCCGGCGAGGAAGTCGCGGAGTTTCATGACGGCGGAGGAGTCCTCGCGGTTGCCGAGCAGCCATCCGTCCGAGGTGAGGACGGCAGCGTTACGGGCGCTGCTGAATCCGATAGCAGTGATCCATCTGGGGCCGCCGGTTCCGAACGCGGTCAGGCTCGATTGCGGTCCGCTGTCGAGGGCGACGCAGTAGGCGCGGAAGTTCTTCCAGAGCTCGGCCTGCTCGGCGTCGTCGATGGAGAAGGCGTGCTCGGCGGTGAAGTTCGGGTGACGGAGCAGAGCCAGTGCGGCAGCCGGGTGGGCGAGATCCTCCGTGCCTCGCCAGGCTGCCGAGATCCACGCACGTTCCTTGCCTGCGTGAGCGTCGACGTAGAACTGCGGCATCCCAGTACGGGTGTCGAGTTCGGTGCTCATGTCGAGGTGAGATGCCGTACCCAGGACAGGGTTTGTCGGTTGACCTTGACCGTCGACGGTCAGGGTGACGTGGCTGATGGAGTGGGCCACCGGCGCCAGGTATACAGGTGTCGCGATCCTGCCGCCGGGACGAGTCTGCACGACCCACGACGCGGGCAGGTGAGTCGCAGCATTCCAACTGACCACTACGTCGAAGAGACCATGCCCCGACGTGCCCAGCGTGGCGTCACCGGTGACGAGGGTCAGATTCAGTACATCCCGTGTCGCGTGCGTCTGCCCGCCCGCTCTGTCCGGCCGGAGTCGGCATCGATCGACACGACGTGACCGGATGGCCCGACGATTTCAGCGAGAAGCGCGCCGGTGTAGCCCGTACCGGTACCGACCTCCAGAACCCGCATCCCCCGGCGGAGCTCAGCCCGGAGTAGCTCGTGTTCGAACGTGGACTGCACCGCGACGGAGGGCGACATGGAACTGGGTGGCGGGCTGTCGGTGTAGTGGTCGCGGGGCACGGCTGTGATCGCCGCATTGATCAGGTCGGACATCAGGTTCCTCCGGTGGAATGCTTGACGCGAATGGTCGAAGATCTGCAGGAAGCATCTCGTCGATGGACTCGACAACCCATGCACCCACGGTGCAGCGACTGTGCAGGCAACCGCCTGCGGAATGCACCGGCGGGACATCGATGATGCGGGCAATCGACCGTCCCACCAGTCGCCTAGAATCGGGACCTCGGACGATCGGGTGGAGTCTCCGTGAGCGTTGTCAATGAGTGGACAGGACGAAGCGCACACGCCCTTCAAGAGGCGCTACGCATGACCCAAGAGGCATTCGCCTCGCACCTGGGAGTGAGCCGACGCGCCGTCGCCGAGTGGAGCAGCCGTCCGGAGATGAAACCCAGCAAGGACTATCAGGAGGTGCTCGACGTCGCCCTGGAACGGGCTCCCGGTGCCGCCCGCCAACGGTTCGAATCGATCAGTCAGATCGGAATGGCATGGACCGGAGCCGAAGCCCTCACCGTGGCGATAGCGATCGTGATCCACGAAGATGCCGTCCTGCTGGTCTGCCGACGTGGGGACGACGGAAAGGGCATCGCCTGGCAGTTCCCCGCAGGGGTCGTCAAGCCGGGAGCATTGTCGAGCACGGTGGCAGTGAGGGAAACCCTGTCGGAGACGGGCGTTCACTGCGCGGTCTCACGCAGCCTCGGGGCTCGGCTGCACCCTGTCACCAGCGTGTACTGCGAGTACTTCCTCTGCGAGTACCTCGCCGGTGTCGCAGAGAACAACGACATGATCGAGAACGTCAGTGTGACCTGGGTTCCGATAACCAAGCTGGCCAAGTTCGTTCCCGCGGATACCATCCATCGGCCGATCATCGAAGCCCTGGAGAAGTCCCATGACCGAGCAGCCGCCTGACTCCCGCCCGGCGATCGCAGCCGCCGTCATCGTCCACGACGGCCGGGTGCTCATGGTGCGTCGCCGGGTGACGGAAGGCAGCCTGTCCTGGCAGTTCCCCGCAGGCCAGGTCGAGGACGGCGAGTCGGATGAGCAGGCTGCCGTCCGCGAGACCGCCGAGGAGACCGGATTGACCGTGCGGGCCGTCGGATACATCGGCGACCGGGTCCACCCCACCACGGGGCGCACCATGGCCTACATCGCCTGCGAAGCGGTCGCCGGCAACGCGCACGTCGCCGACGAAGAGGAACTGGACGCGGTCGCCTGGTGCACGACGGCCCTCCTGACTGAGTATGTGCCGTATCCGCTCTTCGAACCTGTTCAGCGGTACCTCGACTCCGCCCTCAAGGACAAATGACCAGCGAGGCTAGCCGCGTCCCGCTGGGTCGTGTCATCCTGGCTGGATGCGGGTTGCATCGATACATACGTATCCCGTGAAGGGGTGCCACCGGATGGACCGCGACACGGCGCGGGTCGAACCGTGGGGCCTGGAGGGCGACCGGCGCTGGCTGATCGTGGACGAGCACGGCCTCGGGCTGTCCCAGCACCAGCACCCGGAGCTGGTGACGATGCGGGCGGTCTCCCGGCCCGGCGGGCTGACCCTGGACGCGCCCGGGCTGTCCACGCTCGACCTCGCCGAACCGATCGACGGCGAGGCGATCGAGGCCAGGGTCTACCGGGATCGGCCGCCTGCACCGGTCCGCGCCGCGGGCCCCGAGGCGGATGACTGGCTCGCTCAGCTGCTGGGGAGCACCGCCCGGCTGGTCTGGCTCGGCGAGCCGGCGGGCAGCGTCGTTCCGTGGCGGGTTCCCGACGGCTCCAGCGCCGAGATCAGCTTCGCCGACGGCACCCCGCTGCTGCTGACCACCACCGCGTCGCTGGACGCGTTCAACGGCTGGCTGCTGGAGTCGGGCAGCGACGAGGGACCGCTGCCGATGGCCCGGTTCCGGCCCAATGTGGTGGTCAGCGGTGCCGAGCCGTGGGCCGAGGCCGACTGGGTCGGCCGGTGGATCAGGATCGGCGGTGCCGAGTTCCACGGCGTCGGCGAGTGTGCCCGCTGCGTGGTCGCGACGATCGACCAGGAGACCGGGGAGCGGGGACGGGAGCCGCTTCGGACGCTCGCCACCCACCGGAAGGCCGGTCAGGAGCTCCTCTTCGGGCTCCAGCTGACGGTGCGGGACGAGGCGGGCGAGCCCTCCCCCGACGGCCGCACGGTCAGCGTCGGCGACACCGTGGAAGTGCTGGACTGACCGGACCGCCCGCCGCGCGGTCAGGCTGTCGGCAACCAGTGCCAGGTGTTGCAGATGTCGCTTGGCGCGGCCAGGGCCGCCTGCCACGGCGCGCTGCGGCGGTCGGCACCGGCGGGAACGGTCGTCGCGAAGCGCACGTTCCAGGTACGACCCACCGCGACGATGCCCAGCGCGGCCGGGCGTGCCGGATCGCCCTTCGTGAACGCGAAGCCCTGGCTGAAGGGGCCGGTGAGCGGCTGCCCGCAGACCGCCTCGGTCGACGCGGCGATCTGGATGCTCTCCATCCGCAGACCGTCCTGGCGGGCATGCTCGATGTTGTTCTCGTGCTGGGTCTGCGACAGGCCGTTGAGGTCGTGGCGCAGCTCGACCCGGCTGCTCGCACCGCCGCCGTTCCACCGCAGATCGACGATGTAGGTGTTGATGATGGCCGGTTCACGGGAAAAGGCGCCGTGCAGCTCCACGGGCAGGCCCGGGGTCAGGACGGACCCCGGCCACTCGCCGCTCAGCTGGCCGACCCGAGGGGTGGCGAGCTGGACGAGCCGATCGATGACTGCCACACCCTCCTCACGGTTCTCTCGGCTGGCGGTCAGAACCCAGGTCAGCGCGCCGTTGACGACCACATGGGTCCGGCTGAGGTCGGAGAACCGGTACGTACCGGGGTCGTCGACGGTGATGCCGAACCCGTTCGCCCAGCGCTGCTCGGTGACGGTGGATCCGTGTTCCTCGGCCCGGTCGCGGGCGGCCTGCAGCAGCTCCGACCTCTGGTCCGGGTGCGCGGTGTCGAAGCGCCAGCTGAGCGACACGAACGGCGTCGAGCTCAGCGTGACCGAGCCGGCGTAGTAGCCCACCGCGTAGGTGCCCGGCGGCGTCTTCGGCGACCAGGAGGCGGGTAGGGGCACTCGGTCGACCGCCGGCGCCGACGGAGCCGTCGACGGCAGATCGCCCGAGGGGGGCTCCGTCGGTGTGCAGCCGACGGCGAGGAGCGCCACGACGATCGCGGCGGCGGCGCGACGGACCGAACGGGCTGGTGAACGCAACGAGGGCTCCCTATCCGAGTGATCTCACCGGTGAAAATGGACGATAGTCGGCCCGCGCAAGGCCGCGTCCAGGGGTCCGGATCCGCCGGTGTCCGGCGTCTGGGCTGGTACGCGACCCGCCCTTGTGGACTGACGAACAGGTCCTGAGTGGACGCCGGTGGTCGGCGGCGGCTTTCGGCGGGCTCCGGCGTCGTCGACTCATCGACATAGCCCCGGGCAGATATCGAACTCTCCGTAATCGCCATATCGAGTGCAATGCCTCGGTCACCCACGACACCGCCCAGGCGTGACCGTGCACGCGATCCTAGGGCAACTTAGACGATCAAGCAACATCCCTTCGGATTGTTTTGCCAGCTAGAGGTACCCGAGTGGCTCACTCGGGGTGTTGCCAAATATTTTCCCCGCACATAACTTCATCGAGCCAAGCGGCCCGAGCAGGCCGCTGACGAGCGGGGAGGCTTTACCATGCGACGGCATTTGATGTCACTCAGCGTGACGATTGCACTTGTCGGAAGTGCGTTGTTGGCTGGGTGTTCCGTGAACTCCGACAAAGCGGTTCCATCGCCGACCGCTGCTTCTCCCTCGACGGCAGCAACGCCCGGAAGCTCCGACAGCGCGTTCGGAGCAGCCGAGCCGGTGAGCGCGGCCAGCTGGTGGGTCCGGCATCCGGACCTCGCCCCTGACAGCGTTCGCCGCGCCCAGGTGCTGTTCGACCAGAAAGGCGAGGGCGATCAGTCCTGGCCGGTGGTCGGCACCGGGAAGTACGACAAGGTCATTGTGGTGATCACCTGCAATGCCGCCACGCACTACCGCGTCGAGCTGGGTTCGGCCGTCGATCCCGATCAGATCTGGACCGAAGGCGACTCCTGCGGCGGCCCGAACATCAACACTTACGAATCACCGGCGATCGATCGCTCGTCGCCGCCGGTCACCGTGCATGTCACGGCGCCGGCGAACACGAAGTACTTCGTGACGTTGTACGGGCTCACCGCAGCCAAACCCCTCCCGACGACAACCCCCTGATACAACCCCCTTGAGAAGGATGACCGCTTTGTTCACTCTGAAGAAGACCATGGCCGCGGTAGCCCTGGTCGCAGGAATCGCCGGCATGAACGCCGCGACGGCATCGTCCGCCTCGGCCAGCGACGGCGCCGTTGCCCGGGTCTGCGAGACCGGGACGTTCTACTACGAGTCCCACACCGACCGCTACATCGGCAACCCGAACACCCGCGTCTACGGCCAGGCCGGCGGCACCCTGAGCATCTCCCAGGGCCAGTCGACCACGGTCAGCGGCTCGCTGCAGACCACCGTCAGCGCTGACGCGGGCGTCGTGTTCGCGAA
Source organism: Allocatelliglobosispora scoriae (assembly GCF_014204945.1). Taxonomy (NCBI): domain Bacteria; kingdom Bacillati; phylum Actinomycetota; class Actinomycetes; order Micromonosporales; family Micromonosporaceae; genus Allocatelliglobosispora; species Allocatelliglobosispora scoriae. The sequence continues at coordinate 231,695 of NZ_JACHMN010000001.1, read as the reverse complement.
GGTCGGCACGTCGGTCGGCGTCACCGTCGGCCTGTCCTCGCAGGTCACCACGACGATCGGCTACACCTGGACCGTCCCGTCGAACCAGAGCACCGGCTGGATCGAGATGGGCTCGCACGGATACCAGATCTCCTGGTACAAGGGCTACTACATCTCGCCCTGCACCTGGAAGCAGTCGGGTTCGGGCACGCTGCTGGGCGCCAGCAAGAACGCGCAGTTCGCCCACAGCTGAGGATCGACCGAATAACTGATAGGCCAACGACTGGGCGGCGCGCATCTACGGGGTGAGCGCCGCCCTTCGGCTGTGCCGCGCGGGACCCGGTGCATCGAGTGGCTACGATGAGCGGATCCCAAGCTGATCGGGGCGATGGATGAAGCGTGGCGAGTACCGGCAGCTCACCGCCGCCGTCCAGAGCAGCCTGGATCGCCACAGCGACGACGGGAACATCGATCATCTGCTGTCCGGGGAGGCCCGGGCAGCGGCGGATCAGCTCTTCGCGGCCCTCCGGCCGATGACGGCATCGCGACGGTGGGACCGGATCCTGCGGCGGCGGTTCGGCGGTCGCCGGGTGCACGGAGTTCGCGCCGTCCTCGCCGAGTTCTACCGGCGCCGGGGGACGGTCGCGGACCCGCTCGACCCGTACCGGGCGATGGCCCTCTACGCGCTGGTCCACCGGCGCGACCCGGCGGGCGTACCCCCGGACCTGATCGACCTGGTCGCCGTGCTCGCGGCGAGTGTGGGCGTACGGCCCTGGATGAACCTCGCGCTGCACGCCCGGCACCTGTTCATGCAGGAGGATCAGCTCAGTCGGGCGACGATCGACCGGTCGGTGGATCTGGCACGGGTGGCCTGCGCCGTCACGTGCTCCGACACCTATCTGGGCGCCCAGGCCAGGGGTGTGCTGTCGGCCTGCGTCGCGGTGCGCTACCAGGTCGGACCCGGCACCCCCGAGGACCTGGCCGAGGCGGGCCGCGCCGCAGACGAGGCGCTGGATTACGCACGCGAGTGGGCCCAGTCGATGCTCATGTTCTCGGCCCGGGCGGCCGGTGCGATGAGAACCCTGCGGTACGAGGCGACCGGCGACGCAACCGACCTGGACGACGCCGTGACGATCCTGCGGGAGGCGATCGAGGCGGTCCGCAAACCTGACCACGACGACCTGGCCGAGGTGTATTCGGGCCTGTGCTGGGCCCTGCGGCTGCGCTACACAGAGAGCGGGGACCGCACCCACCTCGACGACGCCATCACCGTTGGGGAACTCTCCTGCGACGCGGCGATCACCGACGTCGACGACTTCGCCGTGCGGGCCGCGACCGTCATGGGCGTGCTCGCCTTGCGGTTCGAGCACTTCCGAGACATCGCCGACCTCGATCGGAGCATCGAGCTCGGGCAGCGCGCCCGGGCCCTGCTCGGACCCCGCTCCCCACGCCAGGACCTCGTCGCCATCAGCATGATGGAGTCGCTGAAGCTGCGCTACCTCGCCCGCGGAGGACCACCCGACCTGACCGAGGCGGTCCAGCTCGGCGCGGCGGCCCTCGCGGTCGTCCCCGGCAACCTCCAGCTCCGGCTGGACCTCGCCGGGGCGTACTGCACGAGGTTCCAGGCGTTCGGGGACATCGCGGACATCAACGCCGCCATCGACACCTACCGCAGGGCGGACCTCGCCAAGGAGCAGCCCTGGACCGCGGACCTGTGCCGCGAGCTGACCAACTTCTCCATCGCCCTGCGGTCCCGGTTCGAGCACAGCGGCGCCGCTCAGGACCTCGAAGAAAGCATCGCGCTGTGCCGACTCGCCCTCGATGGCGCAACGCTCCCCCCGGACACCGGGCCGGCGCTGGAGAGCCTCGGCAAGAGCCTGATCGCGCGGCACGAGATCACCGAGGACCCCGACGACCTCCGTGCGGCGGTCCAGGCGCTGACGGACGCGCGGGACGCCTATCCGCCGTCGCATCTGAGGCATCACACCGCCGATGTCGCCCTCACCTTCGCCATGCTGCGCGCGGCCAAGGCCGACGAGGACCCGGCCGTCCTCGACCGAGCGATCGAGCACACCGGGCGCCTTGCCGCCAGCAACCACACGACTGTCGAGACCGCGTCGGTCCTCTACGCCAACCTCGGATCCACGCTGCATCTCCGCTGGCGGCGGACCGGTTCGGCCGAGGACCTCGAGCTCGTCGTCGACGCCCTCCGGCGCTGCCTCGCCCTCACCCCGGCAGACCACATCGAGCACGGGCGGCGCGTTGGCAACCTCGCCACCGCGCTCCGCCTCCTGCCTGCCGGGGACGCGCGGATCGAGGAGAGCAACCGACTCGCCGCCGACACCCTCGCCGACGAACTCGTACCGGCCCACATGCGAATGAGAGCGGGAGCCGAACTCGGCGAGGCCCTCGCCCGGGCGGGACGGTGGTCCGAGGCGGCGCAGGTCTACGCGCGATGCGTAGCGCTGCTGCCCCTCGTCGCCATGGTCGGCATGCCCCGCCACGACGGCGAGCGTGCCCTCGCCGCGTGGCCGACCCTCGCCGCCGACGCGGCCGCCTGCGCGCTCCAGGCCGGGGACGAGCGGCTGGCGCTGCAGGTGCTGGAGCACGGGCGGGCGGTGCTCTGGCAGCAGCTCATCGACACGGACTCCGACCTCGGCGAGCTGGCGGGCGCGCATCCCGACCTCGCCGAGCAGCTGCGTGAGCTTCGGGAGGCGATCGACCGCCAGCCGGGTGGCATGTGGGCGGCGGGAATGCTGGGCCATGCCGTCCCTCATCAGGATCCCGCGGTCGAGGGCCGGGTGGAGATGGTGCACCGGTGGAACCGGCTCACCACGACCATCCGCGAGCTGCCCGGCTTCGCCTCGTTCCTCGCCCCGCCGGGCGTGGACGAGCTGCTCGCCGCCGGTGCCGAAGGGCCGGTCGCCATCATCAACGTCAGCGGATGGCGGTGCGACGCGCTCATCGTGGGTCCGCACGGGCTCGCGGTCGTGCCGCTGGCGGGCCTCACCAAGCACGACGTGTACGCCAGGTCCAACGCCTACCTGGACGCACTGCGCGAATTCGAGGAGGCGGACCTCACGGCACAGACCCTGGACCGGCTGGAGACCACGCTCAACGGGACCGTCGAGTGGCTGTGGGACGTGATCGCCGAGCCGGTGCTGGACAGCCTCGCCCTCGGCCCCTCGCAGCGCCTGTGGTGGTGCCCCACCGGACCGCTGACGCTGCTCCCCCTCCAGGCAGCGGGGTACCACGGCGCGGACGACGGGCGCGCGGTCGTCGACCGGGTCGTCTCGTCCTCCACCCCCACCCTGTCGGCGCTGATCCGCTCGCGGCTGCCGCGGCCGCGTGCCCGGCGCGGCGAGCAGGTGCTGTTCGTCGGCGTGCCCGAGACGGAGGGCATGCCGCGGCTGCTCAACGTCGGCCGCGAGCAGGCCGCACTCACCGCGCTCCTGCCCGCCGGAACGGTGGTGGCGCACACGGGCGCGGACGCGACGCGCCGGCGGGTCCGCGAGGAACTGCCGGACTTCGACGTCATGCACCTGAGCTGCCACGGCGTCCAGGTCCTCGGCCTGCCGTCGGAGGGCGGCATCATGCTGCACGACGGGATGCTCACCGTCACCGAGCTCGGCTCGCTGCGCAGCTCCGGCGAGCTCGCCTTCCTCGCCGCCTGCATGACGGCGACCGGCGGGCTGCGCGTCCCCGATGAGGCCGTCAGTCTCGCGGCGGCGCTGTACTTCTCCGGCTGGCGCGACGTCGTCGGTACGCTGTGGACCGTTTTGGACACCCACATCCTCCAGGTGACGACGGCCTTCTACCGGGAGCTGCGCGACGCCGACGGGGTGCTGGACCCCGGCCGCAGCGCCGTCGCCCTGCACGCCGCCGTCCGGGAGCTCCGGGACCGGGACCGGTCCCGTCCGAGCACGTGGATGTCATTCCTCCACATCGGACGATAGGCGGAAGTCCGCATAGTCGAAGCCGGGTGCCACGACGCAGCTGACGAGGACCTCCACGTCGCCCGCGGGCCGGGCGGCCTGCCAGACCCCGCCCGGGACGAGCACCTGGGGTTGCTCGCCGTTCTCGACGGCCGGGCCGACCCGGATGACGGTCGGGGTCGCGCTGGGCTGCTCGCCGTCGCCGCCGAGCAGGAGGTCCAGCGGGCCGCCGCGATGCCACAGCCACACCTCGTCGGACCGCACGGTGTGCCACAGCGACCGCTCCCCCGGGCACAGCAGGAAGTAGATCGCGCTCGCCGCGGCCCGGGGTCCTGGGTAGCCGTCGGGGTGGAGGGTCTGCGCGGTGGTCCAGGTCTCGGCGAACCAGCCGCCTTCGGGGTGGGGTTCCAAACCAAGCACTTCGGCGAGTACGGGACGGTTGCCGACGGTCATGGTGACGCCTCCACGAGGATCTCGGGCAGGGGAAGGCCGAGCGGTCGGGGCCGGTATCGGGCCGGGTTGAGCGAGCGCCCGATCGCCGGCGAGGTGCTGTGCGGCCCGTAGAGGTCGTAGTAGTGGGCCAGCAGCCCGCTGGCTTCGAGCACATGATCGGTACGCGTCACGTTGTGCCCGTCCGCGAAGCCGTGGCGGGGGTGGGCGAGCACGCACGCGCCGAGCATGAGGGCGGCGCAGATGAGGTCCGAGTGCGATTTGGTGACGCTGTCGGCCTGGTGGAAGTTGACGGGGTAGCCGTCGGCGAGCACGGTGACGTCGACCTGGTCGGGCAGCTCGTAGCGGTAGCCGATGTTGCCCAGGTCCACCACGGACACGGCGGCCGCGGCGAGCCGCGGCAGGTCGAACTCGGTGTCCCGGCTGCTGACGCTGGCCAGGAAGCAGTCTCGGCGCAGCGCCAGGAAGTGGGGTGCAGTCATGCTGGTCCGCCCGGTCGTGCCGATGACCAGCAGCGGAGCGTGGTCGGCGAGGAGTGCGGGCAGGTGCTGCCCGGTCGTGAAGCCGGTCTCGTGCGCGGCGATCAGCCGGACGAGGTCGCGGTCGTGGACGGCGACGCGCATGCCCCGGTCGCGCAGGATCGCGGCGATCGCGGCGCCGATGTTGCCGTATCCGATGACGAGGGCGGGCTGGCCCTCGACCTTCTCGTCGGGCAGGAGGTCCATGATGTTGAAGATCGCGGCGTCGGCGATCCAGTTCGACTCGATGGTGCCCTTGAGCCGGGACTGGGCCACGGTCAGGACGGGCAGCGGCAGCTCGGGGAACGGTTCGAGCTTGAAGATGCCCGACATCGTCTGCTCCACCACGCCGATGTAGGCGGCCAGTACCTCGGCGGCGTCGGTGAGCAGGGCGGGCAGCACGTAGCCGCCGTCGTCGACGGCGAGGCAGCGCAGGCCTTTCGCGGCTGCGCGGCGGGCGTGGTCGCGTACCCCCTCGATGGTTTTGCCGACCGGGAACACGGCGACGCCGCGGTCGGCGAGCGAGGCGTCGATGCGGCGGCGCATGCGGTAGGCGTACTCCTTGCGCAGGACCGTGATCGCGTCGGCGGGGACGCCGAGGTCGATCGCCGCGTCGACCATCGGGATCAGGTCGGTGACGAAGTGCCCGGTGATGATCAGCGCGATGCCGGCCAGCGGGCGGGCTGCGCGGTAGTCGGCGGCGAGGCCGAGGGTGAGCGGCAGCTGGGCGTGCAGCGCCGCCGATTCGGTCCCGGTGAACCCGACCTCCTCCGCGGTTCTGATCACGGATGCGAGCAGCTCAGGCGTGGTGCCGCCGCGATCCTCGACGAGCAGCACCAGGTTGCGGGTGGCGGCCGGGCGGCTCCTGGCGTCGGCGGGTCCGGTCATGGCGAGCGTCGCGCTGCCGCCGCCGGCAAGCGTGAGGTGGTAGGAGTGGGTGCCCGTCGGCTGGAGATTCGCGCCGAGGTCGGCCAGGCGGCGCGCGTGGGACTGCAGCAGGAGGGCCGCCTCGTCGGGAGAGGCCTGGAACTCCGTGGTGACCAGCAGGCAGCAGCCCGGCGTCGTCATGAACTGAAATTTACGCCGAATCAACAAATATCGTCATAAAGCTTTCGGGTGACTCCGGCTCCCGGGGACCGCGGGGACCCCCGTCGCCAGGGGTCCCCGCGGTTGTTCAGAGGCTGTAGATGTGCTTGACCCCGCCGAGCGCCAGTGCGGCCGCCGAGGTGCCGCGGACACCGGAGTTGAGGTTCCGCCAGCCGTTGTTGCTCGCCGCCTCGTGCACGTAGCCGCCGGCGGTGGTGTAGATGTTCTTGACCCCGCCGTTGTTGATCGCGGCGAGCGAGCCGTCCGACACCCCGGTGATGCCGGTCCACAGGTTCTGCCAGCCGGCGTTGCTCGCCGCCTCGTAGACCCGGCCGCCGACGACCGTGTAGATGATCTTCGTGGTGCCGACCGTGATCGCCGCCACCGCCGAGGCCGGGATGCCCGTGCTCAGGTTGCGCCAGCCGTTGGCGCTGTGCGCCTCGTGCACGACACCGCCGACGATGCTGTAGATGTACTTGACACCGCTGAGTGTGATCGTCGCGATCGAGGCGGAGGAGACGCCGGCGATGCCGGTGTTGAGGTTGCGCCAGCCGTTGGCGCTGTGCGCCTCGTGCACGTATCCGCCGACCACGCTGTAGATGTACTTGACGTCGGCGACGTTCAGCGCCGCGAGGGCGGTGCCCTGCGCTCCCTGGATGCCGGTCCACAGGTTGTTCCAGCCCGCACCGCTGCCGGCCTCCAGGATCCGGCCGCCGTTGAGGGTGTAGATGATCTTCGTGCCGCCGACCGTGATCACCGCCGCCGCCGCGCCCGTCACCGCGCCCGAGGGGCCGGAGACCGGCAGCGCCCGCCAGCCGTTGTTGCTGGCCGCCTCGTAGACCTGCCGCGCGCCGCCGCCGGGGTTCTGTGCGATGTAGACCAGCGGGCTGATGTAGTTGCCGTTCGGGTCGATCATGTGCCAGTGCACGTGCGGCCCGGTCGAGCTGCCCGAGCCGGGCGCACCGGCGGCACCGCCGGACAGTCCCACGATCGTGCCCGCGCCGACATAGGTCCCGTTGGCGAGGTTGAACTGCGACAGGTGCAGGTACTGGCTGCGGTAGCCGTCAGCGTGGGCGATCGTCACGGTGTGCCCGCCGGCGCCGTTGTAGGGGGTGTTCGTCACGGTCCCGGCACCGCAGGCGGGCAGCGGGGTGCCGACCGGCATGCCGAAGTCGATGCCGCCGCGCGACCCGCGGGCGAGGTGGCCCTCCCAGGTGTCGGTGATCGGGTAGGCGGCGAACGGGTTGTAGATCGCCGGTGCGGCGTACGCGGCTGCGGGCAGCAGCGCCCCGGCACCCACGGTGAGCGCGCCCGCGCCCAGGGCGGTGGCCCGCAGCAGCGTGCGCCGGCTCATGCCGGGTACGAGCACGGGCTCGCCGCCGCCGCAGCAGTTGCTCTCGTCGTCCTGCTTCATTCTCGCTCCTTCTGCGACCAGGGCGATCGCATCCATGGACGTGGCTGGTGACGTGGTCTGGCAGGCTCGGCACCGATCGCGTGGCACGCAGCCGTCCGAGCAGACCGAGACGGCCTGCTGCGCAGCTTTCGGCGGGTGGGCGTGAGAGCCGCTGGCCTCTCACATTCGGATGGATGAATCTGCTCTCATCGTGCGGCATCGGCCCACACGGGAGCACATCCGATCTTCACACGGACCGCGACTAGACCAGACCGGCCAGCTTCGCGCGCAGGTCGGCGGCGTCCGGATGGCCCAGCTCGTCGAGCATGGCGAGCGCCTGCCGCCAGGCGTCGGCGGCGGCCCGGTGATCGCCCGCCGCGTGGTGGGCGTCGCCGAGGTGCGCCAGGGTGATCGTCTCGTAGTACGGGTCGGCGAGCTGGCGCAGCACCACCAGCGCCTCCCGGTAGTGGACGACCGCCTGCCGGTGGTCGCCGTCGCTGGCGAGCGCGAAGCCGAGGCTGTCCAGCGCGTTCGCGAGCCCCTCCCGGTCGGCGAGCTCCCGGTGCACGTCGACGGCCTGCTCGCAGTACTTGACCGCGTCGCTGTACTGGCCCAGCTGGGCGTGGAGCCAGCCGACGCTGTTGAGGGCCTGCCCCCGGCCGATGTCGTGGTCGGCCGACTCGAACCGGTCCAGCGCCTGCTCGGCGTCGAGCAGCGCGGCGCCCTGGTCGCCCTGTCCTTCGTGGACGAGGCTCATCCGCAGGCTGGTGTACGCCTGCCCGACCAGGTCGTCGAGCTCGCCGAAGAGGTCGTCGGCACGGCGCAGGTGGACGTGCGCCTCGTCGTAGCGCTTGAGGCGGTTGTAGGCCAGGCCCAGGCTGCCGTGCGCGTGCGCCTGGCCGATCCGGTCGGCCACCCGCTCCACGACGGAGAGCGCGGTGCGCTGGCTCGCCACCCAGTCGTGCCAGTGCCCGGACCGGTCCAGGAAGGTCGACAGCGCCGAGGCGAGCTGCCACGCGTAGGTGCCCAGGTCGGAGTCGGCGGCCCGGCTCAGCGCCGCGAGCAGCACCGCGTGCTCCGCCGCGAACCAGGCCGACGCCTGCTCCGCGTCGGCGGACTCCGCCACCACGGCGCCCCGGTCGGGCGGCACCAGGTCCAGCTTGTAGCGGTGCGGGTACATCAGGACCGCTGCGGCGTAGGCGCTGTGCAGGTAGTGGGAGAGCAGCCGGCGCAGCGCCGCGTGCTGGTCCGGCGCGCTCTCGGTACGCTGCGCCAGCTCCGCGGCGTAGGCCCGCAGCAGGTCGTGCAGCGCGAACCGGCCCGGGACGTGCTCGGTGATCAGGTGCGCGCGGACCAGCTCGGCGAGCAGCGGCCGGACCTCGTCCGCCGCGACACCGGCGAGGCTGGCCGCGGCGTCCACGCCCATGTCCTGCCCGGGATGCAGCCCGAGCAGCCGGAACAGGGCGGAGACCGAGGGCGTCAACCGCCGGTAGGACCAGGAGAACGCCGCCTGCACATCGGTGGTGAAGTCGTTGGCGCCCTGCGGCCGCAGCCGCTCCCGGACGGCGGAGAGCTCCGCGGAGAGCGACCCGAGCGGGAAGGTCGGATGGACGGCGGCGCGCGCGGCGACCATCGCCAGCGCGAGCGGGAGCCGCGCGCACTGGACCGCGATCGTGTCGGCGGCCTGGGGGTCGGCGGCGACCCGCTGCGCGCCGAGCCGCCCGACCAGGAACTCCCGCGCCTCGGTCCCGGACAGGACGTCGAGGGAGACCGGGTGGGCGCCCTCCAGCGCGACGAGGCCGATCAGCTGGTCGCGGCTGGTGATCAGGACCATCCCGCCGCGCCCGCCCGGCAGCAGCGGCCGGACCTGCTCCTCGTCGACCGCGTTGTCGAGCAGCACCAGGACCCGGCGCCCCGCCACGAGGCTGCGGTAGAGGGCGGCCTGCGCGTCGAGACCGGCCGGGACCCGCTCCGGCGGCACCCCGAACGCGTCGAGGAATCCCCGCAGCGCCTCCCCCGGCTCCACCGGCCGGGCACCCGGATGGAACCCGCGCAGGTTGACGTAGAGCTGGCCGTCGGGGAACCGGTTCGCCGCCTGCTGCGCCCAGTGCACCGCGAGCGCCGTCTTGCCAACCCCCGCCGTACCCATGACGACGGCGACCACGGTGGCGGCGGTCGACGCGGCATCGGAGTCGGGGGCGAGCGCGTCGAGGTGGGCCAGCTCCGTGCCGCGGCCGGCGAATCCCCGGACGTCCAGCGGCAGCTGTGCCGGGACCGGGATGGTGATCGGCGGCGGTGGGCGGGTGCTGCCCGGGCCGGCCGGATCAGGCTCCACCGGCGGATCGAGGGTGCGGTCGCCGAGCAGGATGCGCCGCTCCAGGTCCTGCAGCTCGTGGCCGGCGTCCAGGCCGTACTCCCCGTGGAGCGTCTGCCGTGCGCTGCGGTACGCACTGAGGGCATCGGTGATCCGGCCGCTGCGGTGCAGGGCGACCATCAGCTGGGCGACGAAACGCTGCCGGACCGGGTTGGCGGCGACGGCGTCGGTCAGCGCCGGCACGATCGCCGCGTGGTTGCCGCACCGCAGCTCGGCGTCGAAGAGCTGCTCCAGCGCCCCGTCGCGCTGCTCGCTGAGGTAGGCGCGGGCGGCGGTGGCGAACGGTGCGCGTACCCCCGCTAAAGGCAGCGTGCCCCGCCACAGCCCGAGGGCCTCGCGGAGCAGGCCCACGGCGGCGCCGGGCGTTCGTGCCGAACGGGCCTGCGCGACGAGGGCCGTGAAGACCGCCAGGTCCAGCCGGCCGGACGAGACATGCAGGGCGTAGCCGGCGGCCTGACGGTCCACTCTGGCCAGCGGCTCGTCGCCGTCGTGGTGCAGGACGGCCCGCAGTGCCGACACCATGTTCTGGACCTGCACGTTCGCCGTCCGGGGCGCCGCGCCGCCCCACATCGCCTCGATGATCTCAGCCGTCCCGACCACACGGTCGGCGCGCAGCATCAGGAACGCGATGAGGTCGAGCTGCTGGCGGCGGGCGAACTGGAGCGGCTTCCCGTTCGCGACGACCTCCACCGGGCCGAGCACGCGAAAGTTGCAACCGTCGCTGTCGATCATCAGCGCGATCGTAACCGGTATGGATGAATAGTCCATAGGAAGCAGCCGGGGCGCAGCCGCTTCCAGGCAGGTCAATCCCAGAAATAGCACAGCCAGGAGTACGGGTGGGAGTAGTTGGTGTAGTTGGCGTAGGCGTGGGAGCCGTAGCGGCTGACACACCACGGGGTGAGGTTCACCGTCCCCAGGTACTGCGTCGTGCCGGTGTAGGCCTGGCAGCGCCAGCCGTAGACGTTGTAGGAGACGAGGACCGGCTCCTGCTGCACCTGGCCGTACTGCTGCTCGCAGGCGGCCCACACGTCGACGTAGGCGGTCCCGGCCTGCGCCGCGGTCGGCGCGACGAAGATTCCGGCGAGCACGAGCGCCAGCGAGGTGGCGGCGGTCGCGAGTCGTCTGCGCCGTAAGGGTTGGCCGGGCTGGATCATCAGGTCTCCTCGGGACGGGGAAGGGGACGGGCTCGGTAGGCCAGAATACAGTGATGATTGTCAATGGTCGAGACTGCGGGCATGGAGTTCTTCTGCTACCACCGCGACCGGCACGGCTCCGCCGACCTGCGCGAAGCGCTGACGGAGGAGCACTGGTCCTACATGGACCGGTACGCCGCGGAGCTGATCGCGCGCGGGCCGACGTTCACCGACGACGACACCCCGACCGGCAGCGTGCACATCGTCGACCTCCCCGACCCGGCAGCCGCCCGCGCGTTCGCGTTCGACGAGCCCTGCTACCAGGCCGGTGCGTTCCGGGACGTGCTGATCCGCCGGTGGCGCAACCTGCTGGGCCGCACCATGTGGGAGTTCCCGGGCGGTCGCGACGGCACGTCCTACCTGGTCATCGGCCTCGGCACCGGGGACGCCGGAGACCCCGTCCCGGCGGATCGTGAGGCGCTGATCGCCTACGGACCGCTGCTCTCCGACGACGGCGCTACCTGGCTGGGGACCGCCGCGCTGGTCCGCGCGGCCGACCCGGCCGCAGCCCGCGCGATCCTTGATCCCGACCGGTACGCGGTGATCGAGGTGCACAACTGGGAGTTCGGCGGACGGCGCTGAGGTCGTCAACCGACCGCGTCGGCGGCGGCCGCGACGACCCCCGGGTCAGGAGACGCCGGGGACCCGCCACAGCATGACCATCCCGTCGCCGCCCGCGGAGGCGAGCAGCCGCCCGTCCGGGCTGAACCGCACCACCGCGACCTCTCCCTGCGGGTAGTCGTAGCGGACGACCTCGGTGCCGCTGAGCGCCTCGAGGACGACGACCCCGTCGGCTCCGGCGAAGGCGGCGAGCGATCCGTCGGGGCTCAGCGCGACGGAGGCCGCCGCATCCCCCATCACGCGGGCCCGCCGCACCCCGGCGACCGTGTCCCAGCTGGTGACGAAGCCGTTCTCCCGGGTGGTGGAGGCGACCGCGAGGAAGCCGCCGTTGGCGCTCCAGGCCAGGTCGGTGCCGCCGGTGGAGACCGGGTTGTCCACGCGCAGCAGCTGTCGGGGCGCCGCCACCGTCCAGACGCACGCGGCCTCGCTCAGGGCGTACCCGGCGATCTTGGTGCCGTCGGGGCTGAACCGCAGCAGCACCAGGAACTCGGTGAGACCGGCCTTGTCCTTGGCGTCGACCCTGGTGTAGACGCCGGTGGCGATGTTGTAGAGGCGCAGGCCGCCCTCACCCTTGTCGTGGATCGAGCGGCTGAAGGCGCAGAGCATGCCGTTGGGGCTGAAGTCGAGCTCGTCGTCCTCGATCAGCACCGGCAGGTTCGACAGCGGACTCAGCGTCCGCGTCTCGGTGTTCCACACGTGCGGCAGGCCGGTGTGCGGGCGCAGGTAGACGGTGACGCCGTCGCGCAGCACGACCGTGCGGGTGATGCCGGCTGTCGCGCCGGGGATCGCCGCCCGGGCGACGACCCGGTCGGTGGCGAGATCCCACGCCATCACCTCGCCCTTGCCGCCGCCGCAGAACACGCTGCGGCCGTCCTGGCTGAACGCCACCGAGGTCACCGGTGCCCCGAACTCGGTGACGCGCCCGAGCGCGCCGAACGGCAGGATCCCGCCGGGCACGGTGGTCCGTTTCGGCATCACCTTGCGGCGGGCGCCGACGACGATCGCCGTGGCGGTGCTGGTGCCCACGATGGCGAGGCCGGTGACGCCCGCGGCGATCAGGGACCTGCGCGTCGGCTGAGCGAGGCGGCGAACCTCCGCGGACTCCGCCGGCTCCTCGCCCGGCAGGTCGCCTTCGGGCTCGGCGGGCGGCTTCGACGCGTACGCGAAATTCGGGATGATCGCGGAGATCTCCACCGTGGGCCCGTAGACGACCTCGGGCGGCAGGACCATCTGCGACGCGGACGGCGGCGTGCGCAGCGGCGCCACGGCGGGGGCAGCCGCAGCGGCCGGGGCGCCCGCACCGGCGTCGGCGAGCGCCTGGGCGATGTGCTTGAGCCTGCGGCCGAGGATCTCCGCGGTGCCCGGCCGGTGCGCCGGCTCCTTCTGCAGGAGCTCCTCCACGACGGCGTCGAGGGGGTCCGGCACGTCGGGGCGGTGCCGGCGCAACGAGTCGGGTACGCCGGTGCGGTGCTGCTCGCGGAGGTCGCTGCCGCTGCCGGGGAAGACCGGGCGGCCGGTGAGCAGCTCGAACAGGATGCAGCCGAGGGCGTAGAAGTCGGCGCGCTCATCGACGGCGCCGCCGCTGATCTGCTCCGGCGCGAGGGACGGGTCACCGGTCGACACCGCCCAGGCGATGCCGAAGTCGACGATCTTCACGGCCCCGGCGGTGGAGAGCAGGACGTTGCCCAGCCGCAGGTCGCGGTGGAGCACCCCGAGCCGGTGGGCGGCGGCGAGCCCGGCGCAGATCTGCCGGGCGACGTCGACCGCGTCGGCGACGGGCAGCGGGCCGTCCCCCGCGGCCAGGCGCCGCTGCAGTTCGTGCGCGAGGGAGTCCCCGGCGACGAGCTCCTGGACCAGGTAGTGGCTGCCGTCGTGCTCGCCGACATCGAAGAGGGTCACCACGTTGGGGTGCGCGACGGCGCTGGCGGTCTCGACCTCGCCGACGAACCGGTCGACGGCGGCGGGGATCAGCTCGTCGTCGAAGGCGCCCGTCCGGACCACCTTGATCGCGACCGGCCGGGACAGGCGGTTGTCCGTCGCCCGCCAGACCTCTCCCGTGCCGCCGAGGCCCAGGCGCTCCTCCAGCACGAAGCGCCCCGAGATGACCTGTCCATAACGCACCGGGCAAGTGTGCCCCAAGCAGCCCGGGGCTCGCTCAGCCACCCGGCCCGACATGGGTGGATCATCGGGCGCCGGCGACGCCGGCGGCCGCCCCGCGCACGCCCGGCACGCCCCGCCGGGCGGCGCGAATCCCTTCAGCAGGGCGGCTTTGGGGTTCGCAGGGTCATCACTACAGTGTGTCCGGCAACGGGGTCCCAACCGCGCGATCGCGCCCGGCGGCGCCGACGGAGAGGAGTCCAGACGATGGGCAGAAGGATCACCAGGCGCGCTCGGCTGCGGTACTGGTTCGACAACACGATGTCGCGGGGCACGCTGGGGCTGATCGGCTGGCTCGCGGTGGTCTCGATCGTCATGGTCCTGGTCGTCACCGGCGCGCTGGCCCTGGTCGAGCCGCCCGGCGAGGACAACCCCGTCCAGCTTCTCTGGCAGACCTTCGTCTCCACCTTCAGCCTCGGTGCGCCGGAGACGGGTACGGTGCCGGTGCTGGCGCTGTGGTTCGTCCTCGGGGTCGGCGGCATCTTCATCGTCAGCGCCCTCGTCGGTCTGCTCACCAGCGGCGTCAACCGGCGCCTGGAGCAGCTGCGCAAGGGGCGTTCACAGGTGCTCGAGCGGGACCACTCGGTGATCCTCGGCTGGTCGGACCAGATCTACACGGTCATCGCCGAACTCGCCGAGGCGAACAAGAGCCGCCGCAGTGCCGCGATCGCCATCCTCGCCGACCAGGACAAGGTGACGATGGAGGACAGGGTCCGCCACCGCCTGCCCAGCACCGGCAAGACCCGGCTGATCTTCCGTACCGGCAGCCCGCTGGACCTCACCGACCTGGAGATGGTCAATCTCAACGAGGCCCGCTCGATCATCGTGCTGGCACCGGACGCCGTCTCCGCCGAGGACGCCGACGCCTATGTCCTCAAGACGCTGCTCGCCATCAACAAGGGCCCGGCTTTCCAGGGCCGCCCGCACCACGTCGTCGCGTCCGTCCGCGACAGCCGCAACCGGACCGTGGCGAAGCTGGCCGGCGGCGACGCGGTCGTCATCGACGGCGACGACATCAGCGCCCGCCTCATCGTGCAGACCGCGCGGCAGTCGAAGCTCTCGGTCGTCTACACCGACCTGTTCGACTTCGGCGGCGACGAGCTCTACATGGTGAGCGAGCCCAAGCTCGTCGGCCTGCAGTTCGGGCAGGCACTGCAGGCATACCGCAAGTGCTGCCCGCTCGGGCTGCTCAGCGCCGACGGCAAGACCACACTGAACCCGCCGATGACCACGGTGATCGGGACCGGCGACAAGATCGTCATCCTCGCCGAGGACGACTCGATGATCAAGCTGGCCGGTCGGGTCTTCCCGATCGACGAGGCCTCGATCGTCCACGCCGTACGCGGGCCCGCCGCCCCGGAGAGCACGCTCATCCTGGGCTGGAACGGCCGGGCCACCCGGATCATCGAGCAGCTCGACGTCTATGTCGCCGAGGGCTCGACGGTCGACATCGTGACCGACCGGTCCGACGCCGACACGATGGTGGTCCGGCTCGCCCCGCGCCTGCGCCGCCTGATGATCCGATCCAAGGGCGGCGACACGCGCGACCGCACCGTGCTGGAGACCCTCGACGTGGGGTCTTACCACAACGTGATCGTGCTCTCCGACGACCTGCTGGACCCGATGACCGCCGACTCCCGGGTCCTCGTCACCCTGCTGCACCTGCGCGACCTGCTCGCCGGGGGCGGGCGGTCCGGCTCCATCGTCAGCGAGATGCGCGACGACCGGGACCGGGCGCTGGCCCAGCTCACCAAGGCCGACGACTTCGTCGTCAGCGAGCAGCTCGTCAGCCTGCTGATGACGCAGATCTCGGAGAACCGGCACCTGGAGTCGGTCTTCGTCGACCTCTTCGACCCGGACGGCGCGGAGATCTACATCCGGCCGGCCAACTACTACCTGCGCCCGGCGCCCGGGTTCACCTTCGCCACCGCCGTCGAGGCGGCCCGCCGCCGGGGCGAGGTGGCGATCGGCTACCGGGTCGCGGAGCCCGGCGACGGGCACGGCGTGGTCCTCAACCCCGACAAGGACGTCCCGATGCCCGTCATCGACCGCCTGATCGTGCTCTCCAACAGCTAAGACGCCATGAAGGCCGGGTCACGGCCGGAGACACCGGCGAGCCGGTCGTAGATCGGGGCGTCGACCGCCACCGGCGTTTCGGGGCCGAACGCCTTGCCGTCCGCCTCGTCGCCCCGGAACTGCGGCTTGAGGGTGGCACTCACCCAGTCGAACGAGGCCTGGCCGATCTCAGGATCGAGCGCGACCGGCTGGCCGGTCGCCCTGGCGAGGTCCCAGGCGTGCATCGCGAACTCGGCGACCTGCTGGTCGACAGGGAAGCGGGCCGGCACCTCGCCGAGGCCGGGCAGGGTGATGGTGCCGGTCAGGTCACCGGCCTGGCGCCACGCCGCGAGCAGATCGGCGGCGCCGTCGCGGAAGGCCGCGGCACGGTCGGTCAGGACCTCCGGCGCGTCGGCCGACCAGTCCGGCCGACCGCCCTGGGCGGTGACCAGGAATCTGTCGAGGTCGGCGATGAGATGGTCGCCGAGCTGGGCAACGGTCCAGGACCGGCACGGGGTGGGCAGCGATTCCTGGTCGGTGCGAACGGCGGCGAGCAGCCCGGCCACCTGGTCGAGGGAACGGGCGAGCAGGTCGATGGGGTCGCTGGTGATCATGAGATCAAGGTAATCACACCGGTCCGACACTGCCCAACCCAGCCCGATTCACACCGCTCACAAGCGAACATGCCCGTGGGCCGGGTGCGCCTACGCCACATAGGCCCTATTAGGACACGGCGGCACGCACACCGACAATGTGCTGGTCAAGCATGATTAATGGACAAATAGGTAATATCACCCAGGTGATTTTCTCCCGAATGAACCGGCCGCTGCTCGCCACGGGAGCGGCCCTCGTGGCCTTCGCCGTGCTGCAGCCGGCGAGCGCGAGCGCCGCGCCCAACTGGCGCACGGCGGTGCAGATCCTCGCCGTCAACGACCTCCACGGCAACCTCGACGCAGTGCCCGGCGCCGCCGGCTCGGTCATCAAGACCGACGCCGCCGGGAACCAGGTCTCGGTGCAGGCGGGGGGTGTCGCCCGGATGGCGACGCTGCTCGACGCCGCGCGCCAGGGCCAGGGACGCACGCTCACCGTCGGTGTCGGCGACATGATCGGCGGCAGCCCGCTGCTGTCGGCGGCCTACCACGACGAGCCGACGGTCCACGCCATGGAGCTGATGGGGTTCAACGTCTCCTCCGTCGGCAACCACGAGTTCGACGAGGGCCGCAAGGAGCTCAAGCGGATCGTGGACGGCGGCTGCCACCCCGTCGACGGCTGCGCCGAGCCGGGCGTGCGCTACCCCGGCGCGAAGTTCCCCTACCTCGCCGCGAACGTCGTGGACACCAAGACGAAGAAGCCGATCCTCGCTCCCTACTGGATCAAGAAGTACGCCGCGTTCAAGGTCGGCTTCATCGGTCTCGTCACCCGTGACGTGCCCAACGTCGTCGTCCGCGACGGCATCAAGGGCCTGGAGTTCCGCGACGAGGTCAGCACCATCGACAAGTACGCCAAGGAGCTCAAGAAGAAGGGCATCAACGCGATCGTGGTGATCATCCACGAGGGCGGTGCCACGAGCAGTCCTGTCTACAACTTCAACTGCGACGCGGGCGGTCCGGGCGCCGGGCTGACCGGCGCCATCAAGGACATCGCGAAGCGCACGACCCCGCTGGTGGACCTGTTCATCACCGGGCACTCGCACGAGGCCTATGTCTGCAACGTGCCCGACCCGGCCGGCAACCGGCGCCTGGTCACCCAGGCCGCCTCGTTCGGGCGCACCTTCACCGACATCCGCTTCGACATGAACCTCAAGACCCGTGACATCGTCCGGTCGTCGGTCAGCGCCGCCAACAACATCGTCACGCTCGACACCGCCGAGCAGTCGCCGGTGATGCAGCTCGTGGAGACCTGGCGGGCCCGGTCCGCGGCGGTCGCCAACAAGCCGATCGGATACATCTCGGCCGACCTGCCCGGACGCGGCTCGACGCTGCCGGAGACGCCGCTCGGCGACGTGATCGCCGACTCGCAGGTCTTCGGCACCCGCTCCGCCGGTGCGGAGCTCGCGTTCCTCAACCCCGGCGGGATGCGGGCCGACCTCGTCTACCGCGCCAGCGGCACCGAGGGGGACGGCGTCGTCACCTTCGGCGAGGCGTTCCAGGTCCAGCCGTTCGACAACATCCTCGTCACGATGACGCTGACCGGGACGCAGCTGATCAACGTGCTGCGGGAGCAGTATTCGGGCAAGAACGAGGCGTTCCCCCGGGTGCTGCAGCTCTCCTCGGCCCTGCGCTACACCGTGGACCTCGGGCGGGCCGGCGGCGACCGGGTGCTCGCCGACACGGTCCGGGTCAACGGGCAGCCGGTCGACCCGGCTCGCGGCTACCGCGTCACCGCCAACACCTTCCTCGCCGCCGGGGGCAACGACTTCCCGACCTTCGTCGCGGGAACCGACCGGGTCAACGGCGGCATCGACCTCGCCGCGTTCGTGGACTACTTCGCCGCGAACAGCTCCCCCGGTACCCCGCTGCCGAAGCCGACGGCGGACCGGATCACGTTCCTGCCCAAGCCGTAGCGCGACCGGAAGCGGGCCCGAGCGCACACCGCGCTCGGGCCCGCTTCCGTTTCAGGGGACGAGCTGCTCGGCTGTGACCGGCCGCAGGGACTCCGCGGCCTCCCGCAGCGGGACGACGGCGGCCGGGCCGCTGACGAGGACGAGGAAGCCGACGCCCTGGCGTACGGCGTACGTGCCGCTCGCGTCCTCCCACACGCCGGTGGAGACCTCCCGGCAGGGCTCGGCGGGCGCCGCGTCGACGGCGAACGGCGCGCACCTGGTCGGCGGGGCGAATCCCGTCGGCGCCGCCAGCACCGTGACCTGGATCCGGGGCCCGCCCGCCCCGGGTGCGGCGTACCGGTCCGCGTCCGGCGCCATGGTGACCTCCAGCCGACCGGCGACCGCCTCGGCCCGCTCGACGAACCATCCGGGCAGGTCCGGGGCGACCAGCGGGACGGCCAGCTGCTCGATCGCGGCTCGATCGGCGGCCGTCGACGGGATCGGGCGCGCGGCGTTGCCGCACAGGACGATCACCCAGCACAGGGCGTAGACGGCCAGGCGCAGTGTCGGTCGCAGCACCGGCCCGACGGTCAGTGCCGCCACCAGCGCACCCGTGCCACCGGCGACGACCCAGACGGCGACCGGCGGGGTGCCGTCGGCGGCGATCAGCAGGTAACCCCCGACGAGCAGGGCGCCGACGACGGTCCCCATGCTCCCGGTCAGCCAGGGCCGCGGCACTCGCGCGACGACGAGCACGAGGCTGGTGCAGAGCGCCGAGAGGAAAAGCTGGACGCCGATCTCGGTCACCAGCCAGAGGCCCCCCGGGGCGGGGTCCGGGTCGGGCCAGACCTCGCTCGCCGCGAAGCCCAGCAGCAGGCCGGCGCAGGCGGGCGCCAGCAGCGCCCGACCCCACCCGGCCGACGCTTCGGTACGCGGGTCGACCAGTTGCCGCAGCGCCAGCGCCGCCGGTATCGCCGCCGCCGCGAGCAGCAGCAGGTAGCAGCCGAAGAGGACGGCGATGAGGGAGGCGGTGCCCCCGGTGCCGCCCAGGCCGGATGCGGTGAGGCAGGCGAGCACCAGTGCGGTGGCTCCCGCCGCGGCCATGAGGCCGGTACGCAGCCGGAGCCACCGCACCGATCCGTCGACGTGGTCATCCACGGACAGGGACCAGCCCTTCGCGCAGACGGGATCGGCGGGGCGACTTCACAGGGGTGTCGGTCACGGCGTTGACGCTGCCAGCAGCGGTGGCGGCGGGACAGAGTCCGCGTACTCAACGGGAACTGAGCAATTTCTCAGGAACGCGCCGAGTGGTCGAGTTGGACAGGCTGAGCAAGACTGGGAGCCCCGACCGGCGGATCCCCTCAGGAGGATTGGCACGATGGCTCAACAGACGATCCCGCACGACAGGTCCGAGCAGCTCCAGCAGATCCGCAGCGGCCTGCTCGAGGGCGAGCAGATCATCGCGGTCTACGACGCGATCGGCACCGGGACCGGGTTCATCGGCCTGACCAACCGGCGCGTGATAATCCAGGACAAGTCGTTCGTCGGCAAGCGGGTCGCGATCACCAGCATCCCCTACTCGAAGATCACGAGTGTCAGCGTGGTGGCGAACAAGTCGTGGGCCGGGCAGTTCTTCTCCACCGGCTCGATCGCGATCCATGTGGGTACGCACACCTACGAGGTCGACTTCCGGGGTGACAACAAGGCACAGCACGTGCACAACATCATCCTCCACTACATCTCTTGATCCCCTTCGCCTCCGGCCGCGACGCGGATGTCTTCGCGCTCTACGGCAAGCGGGTCCTGCGCCGTTACCGGCTCGGTGGTGACGTCACCGCCGAGGCGGCGATGATGGCGCACGTCGAGGCGTTCGGGTTCCCCGTACCCACCGTCTTCGTCGCGAGCGGCGCGGACCTGGTGCTCGCGCGGATCGACGGACCGACGATGCTGGCCGCGCTCGTCGCCGGGGACCTCGCGACGGCGGAGGCCGCGCGCGTCCTCGCAGACCTGCACCGCCGGCTGCACCTGGTCCCGGCGCGGCTCTCGGCCGACCCCGCCCACCGGGTGCTGCACCTGGACCTGCACCTGGACAACGTGCTGCTCGGGCCGGACGGCCCGGTCGTGATCGACTGGCGCGACAGCGCCGACGGCCCGCCGGAGCTGGACGTGGCGGTGTCCGCCCTGATCATGGCCGAGGCGGCGGTGAATCCGGCGTTCAACCTGCGGCGGGCCGCCGGGGAGGTGCTGAGCGCCTTCCTCGCCGAGCCCGGCATGCACCCGCTGCCCGCGCTGGCGGAGGCGGTCGCGCGCCGCACCGCCAACCCGGCGCTCGGCCCGGCCGAGATCGCGCTGCTGCCGCTCGCGGCGCGGCTGATCCGCTCGTCCGCCGCGGGCTGACCGTCACGGGACGGCCGCCGCCTCGGGCACGTCGGAGCGCGGCGCCGCCGACTCCGGTCCCGGGCCCGCCAGCAACCGCAGCAGCCCCGCCGCCAGCAGGTGCGCGGCTCCCTGCACGGTGAGCAGGTCCATCACGCCGACCCGGTCGCCGAGCGCCCCGGCGACGGCCGCGCCGACCATCCCGGCGACCGCCTGGCACATGGCGAGCGCCGCGAAGGCCCGGCCCCGCAGCCGGTCCACGGTCTGCTGCTGGAAGAGCGTGATCGCCGCGGCGCTGCCGATCGCGCCCGGGACGCCGATCAGGAAGAAGAGCACGATCACCGGCCACAGGGCATCGGACCAGCGGGGATAGTTGATGATCAGGAGGTCGCCGAGGCCGAAGAGCGCGAAGCAGACGGCCGCGAGCGCGACCGGGCGGGCGCGGGTGAGCCGGGTCGCGGCGAGGCTGCCGATGATGCCGCCGACCGCCTGGGCAGCGAGCAGCCAGCTCATCTCCCGCGCACCGGCGTGCAGCGCGCGGGTGACGAAGGCGGCGAAGAGGGTGAGCATCATCCCCTCGCCGATCGAGATGACCGTGACGAAGACCAGGATCGCCCGGGCGATCCGGTTCCGCGCCACCGCGCGCAGGCCCTCCACCAGCTCGTACCGCAGCCGGTGCTCCTCGCGGTCGGCCCGGTGGCGCCCGCCGATCAGCGCGACGAGCAGCGCGGCGAGGGCGAAGGTGGCCGCGTCGAGGACGGCGGCTCCGCTGAGCCCGAGCGTCGCGACGACGGCACCGCCGAGCACCGGCCCGGCGAGCCGGGCGACGAAGTTGTTGAGGGCGTTGAGCGCGTTCGCGGCGGCGAGCCGGTCGGCGGGGACCAGCCTCGGCAGCAGGGCGCCCTCGGCCGGGGCCGCGAACTGCGCCAGCGCCGCCTCGGCGAAGGCCACCACGACCACGATCCAGGCCCGCGGCGCCGCGCTCACCGCGAGCAGGGGCAGCAGGGCCACCGCCTGCAGCACGCTGGTCGCGACGAGCACGCGCCGCCGGTCCCAGCGGTCCACACAGATCCCGGCGGGTACGCCGAGAAGCAGCCCCGCCGCCAGCGAGGCGAGGACCGTGGCGGCGACGGTGGCGGGCGAGCCGGTGAGCCGCAGGACGTAGATCGGCAGGGCGATACGCAGCGCCCAGTCACCGGTCATCGAGAGCAATCCGGCCCACCAGAGCAGGCTGAAGTCACGGTGGCGCAACAGAGTGAGGTTCATGGCAGGGACGACCCGTCGGGCTCGGCAGGGAACGCGGCGCCGGATGGTCGGCACCGCGTCGCGGGCATCGAGTCAACGGGGCGAGAACGTCGGTGCCTGAGGCGGTGACGTCGCTTGCCGTTGCGCATGCTCGACCCGAGGGCGAGCGCTGATGAGCCTATCGCACCGCCGGGCCCGGCGGAACCCGCTGGTCAGGCCTGCGGGTAGGGCGTCTCGGCGGGCAGCAGCGCGGACGCGGCGGCGAGATCGCCGGCGGTGACGAGGGCGTGGATCCGGTGGCACAGGTCGCTGACATCGGTGATCTGGACGGTCCAGTCGTCGACGTATCGGTGCGACGCGTCGCCGGAGAGTCCGATCTGGACGGCCCGGTGCGGCAGCGGGCGCAGGTGCAGGTCGCGCTCGGGGTCCCACTGGATCCGCACCGGTGCCCGCAGCGACTCCTTCCACTCCGCACGGGAGCCGTGGACGTCGCTCTCGTAGCTGCTCAGGGCGCTGTTGGCGAGCGCCCAGTCGAAGCCCTCACGGCGGATCCGGATCGCCAGCACCCGTTCCTGGCCGGGTTTGGCCGCCCAGCCGCTGCGGTACATCATCCAGAGGAACGAGGGCTTGATCCAGGTCATCCGGTCGCGTTTGAAGCCGTCGGCGAACCGGCCGTGTGCGATGGCGGGGTCGGCGATCACCGGGGAGTACGCCTGGTACACCGTGATCGTCTCGTCGTCGTGCAGCGCCCGGACCTGGCGTACCGGGATGGTTGTCATGATCGGTGAGCGTAACCGGCCGCCTGGCGGGCTGTCGCCGGGTTTTCCGCTGCCGGGCGGCGTGCGGGCCGCCCGGCAGCGGAACCTCAGATGGGTTGGATGGTGGCGATCCGGCCCATCGCGATCTGCGGCTGGACGTCGAAGTCGCTGCCCGTGGCGGAGACGGCGAGGAAGCCCTTGCCGCCGCGGCAGGCCAGCGCCCGATCGCTGGCGACCAGCGGGATGTTGATGGCGAGCAGGCTGCCGATCGGCAGGTTGGGGATGAGGTTCAGCGGCGAGACCGGGATGCTGACCACGTCCGGGATGCGCACGTCGGTCTCGGAGTGCAGGAAGGTCCAGTTGCCCGGCGCGACGTTTCGGTTGATCTTCGCGCGGTAGGGCGAGACGTAGATGAACCGGGCCGTGTTCAGCGCGGGCATCGCGTCCACGGCGCCGACCTTGATGACCTGGTTGGCGGTCTGGCCGGTCCGCAGCAGCGCGGTCTCGGAGATGAAGAAGAAGTTGACCGGGTTGCGGCCCGGAGGCAGGGACAGCGGCGGCCCGATCGGCACGTCGACGCTCGCGATCGCCTCGTTGTTGAGCAGGCTCGTCTCGGTGTCGCCACCGGCGAGGACGTAGCCGCTCATCATGTCGAACAGGCGCGGCCCGTCCTGCAGAAGGTCCAGCCCGACGTCGAACTTCTCGCCCTGGTGCACGCCGAGCTTCGCCGCCGGGATGATCAGTTCCATCATCTCCGGGACGGCCGGGTCGGCGTTCTGCACGATGTAGCGGTTGAACAGGAAGTACGGCCGCGCCGCGTGGTCGAAGTTGGCGTAGTACGGCGTGATCAGGATGACCCGGACGGGCTGGGTCGCGGCCTCGGTCCCCGCGTTGCCCACCTCCACGGTGATCGTGATCTTGGACGGGTTGCCGTCGACGGTGCGGGCGTTGCCGATGCTGATCCAGAAGTCCACATTCTGCGATGCGGCCTGGGCACTCTCGGCGAGCACGGTCGCACCGGCCGCCGCCGCGAGACCGACGACACCGGCTGCCTTGAGCACGGTTCTGCGCTCGACGCCGCCCTCGACGGCGTTCGGCGATGAGACGGATGGATCCATTCCAGCCTCCAGGGGACGATACGGCCGGCGAGCGGGCCTACCGGTACGGTGCCCGACTGGTCGGAGTGCAGCCAGCGTGCGCTCCCCCGGCCGACCTCGTCGATCGCCCATCCGAGGTCTCACGTTCGGGATCCCCCTGTGGAGGTCACTCGGCCGTGGCCCGCCCCCTTCGGGTGACGACCCTGGTGACGGCCTGGCGGTGCTGACACCGTGAATCGGTATCCGGACACCGCCGAGCGCGGAGGTAGGGAGACACCATGGCCGTGCTCGACGTGTGCGCCGCGGCGCTGGCGACCACAGCGCTGGCGAACCTGGGTGCGGCCGCACTGCTGTGGCGCCGCAGCCGGGTCGGCGGCCCCCTGCGTCACGAACGCGAGGTCATCGCCGGGATCGCCGCGGCGAGCGCCCTGGGCGGCTGGGCCGTCACCGGCGAGTCCGTCACCGCCGCCCTCGCCGTGGCCGCCATCGGCGCGCTCAGCCTCGCTTTCGGACGGTCCCATCCAGCGGGGCGGTGGGCGAGCGCCGCCGCCGCGCAGCTGCACGTGCTCTTCGCGGCCTTCTGGATCGTGTTCGCCGCCACCGTCGACGCCGGACCGGTCGTGGCGGTGCTCGCCGTCGCCTGGGCGGCGGCGGGGGCGGTGACGCTGCCGAGCAGGCTGATCGACGGACACCTCCACCGGGAGGTGCTGTGCCGCGACGGCTGGACCCGGCCGAAGCGGCTCGATCCGGCCGCCGTCCGCGGCGGCGGCCGCCTGATCAGCGTGCACGTGCCGACCTACGCCGAGCCGCCCGAGGTCGTCTGCGCCACCCTCGACGCGCTGGCCCGGCAGGTCTACCGCGACTTCGAGGTGATCGTCATCGACAACAACACCGTCGACGAGCGGCTGTGGCGGCCGGTGGAGCAGCACTGCCGCCGCCTCGGCAGACGTTTCACCTTCCTGCACGTCGCGCCATTGACCGGGGCGAAGGCCGGTGCGCTGAACCACGCGTTGCGCCACACCGATCTGGACGCGGAGCTCATCGCCGTGGTCGACGCCGACTACCAGGCGTCGCCGCACTTCCTCTCCTCGCTCGCCGGGTACTTCGACGACCCGGCGATCGACTTCGTGCAGACCAGGCACGACTACCGCGACTGGGCCGGCAACCCCTACCTGCGGGCCTGCTACTGGGAGTACCGGATCATGTACGCCACCTACCTGGTGAGCCGCAACGAGCAGCACACGGCGCTCACCACCGGCACGATGTGCCTGCTGCGGCGCAGCGCGCTGGACGGAGTCGGCGGGTGGGCGCAGTGGTGCCCGACCGAGGACTCGGAGCTGGCGATCCGGCTGCACGCGGCCGGCCACCACGGGCTCTACCTCGACGAGAGCCTCGGCCGGGGGCTGATCCCGCCGACCTTCGACGGCTACCGCGCCCAGCGGCACCGGTGGATCCGCGGCCCCGTACAGGAGCTGCGGCGGCACTGGCGGCTCTACCTGCCCGCACGCTGGGCAGCGCCGTCCTCGCTGCGTCCGGTGCAGAAGCTGCTGCTCGCCAACCACGGCCTGCGCAGCGTCGTCACCGGGCTGAGCGCCACCACGGTGTGGCTCGTCGCGGCTGTGGTGCTCGCGGCGGCCTGGTTGCGCCCGGCGGCAGCGGTGCCGATCGCGGCGCTGCTCGCACTCGTGGCCGGCCGGGCATCGATGGAGTGGATCGGCATGCTGGCCCACCGGCACGCCACCGGCTGCTCCGCCACCGACGCGGCGCAGGCGGCCCTGGCCCGGGCCGCGCTGAGCCGAGTCGAGTGCAGCGCCGGGCTGAGCGGCTGGCTCGGCCGGTCCCGTCCGTGGGGCCGCACCGCGAAGTTCGGCGCGCGCCCACGCGGGCTGCGGAGCCTCGATGCCGTCCGCACGGAGCTTGCCGAGGGCGTCGGGTTCGGGGTGATCCTCCTCATCGGAGTCCTCACCTGGTCCGGCAGCGGACTCCTCGCGGTCGCCCTGCTCGCGGTCGCCGAGCGCAGCGCCAGTTGCCTCGCCGCTCCCCTGCTGGCGCTGCGGGCCGACGGCACGCTGCGGCCAGCCCGGACGGGCGGTCCCCGGCACCGCGCCACCGGACTGCCTCGTCAGCGGCCGCCTGGACGGCGGCTGCCGGACCGGCCCAGGCGGCGATGACGGCGACGCGCCGTCCACATACGACGTACCCGAACCGTCCGTCGAGCCGTCACCGGCCGGTTGGCTGCGGCCCGGCCCGATGGCAGTCCGTGACATACTCGCCGGTAGTTTCAGATCTTCGGCGAGTGCATGCGTGAATCCCGCAGATCCGTTGCGCGATAACGGCTCGGTGTCACACGGTGGCCGGGTGTCCGTGGTCGCCGTCGCGGCACCACCGTCGCGACCGCCCGTCAAGCACGCGCCGATCCTGCCTTTTGCCAGCCAATTTCCGATCCCGTTTGGGAATCCTTGTCCGAAATCCTGAGGCGCTTCAACGGCCCTGACACCGGGCTGCCCGTTGACGAAAACAAGATCTACTACCGCTTGGCAGAACTGATCCACTGCCCTGCTCGGCAGAGTCACACAATGCTTGACCTGGTCATACTTGCGGAGGCGCCACTACGACGGCATGAAACGCGACGACCGGCGGCATCGGCGCCCGTACCTCAACGGCAGTCACTGATTGACATATTCACCAGCACTACCTCATCACTACCTTTTAATGGAGATGTGTCGAAATATCAGGTTTTAGTGGATGGGGCTGGTCTAGCTTGGAATTCGTTCCTGCTTGCCTTTGATTGAGGAATCCGATGTCCAATCTCCTTATGGCGCGTGGATACTCCGCGCCCCGAACCATTTCCGAACCCACCGAGCTGTCCGATCTCGAAGAGATACGGAAAAGCACTTTCGGCGAATGCGTCACGGTCGACCATCAGGGCACCGTTTTCGCCTTCGTCCGTGCTTCCGAAAATGGCGACATCCTATACAACATCCTCGATTCCCAAATCGGCGTCGATGCAGGCAGCGATGGGTGGACGGGCTACTCGAAGCTGGAATTTCCGCCGGATCTGCGCCCGGCCGGACTGTCGATCGTCACGGTCGGCAATGCGGCGGGCGATCTGCTCGCCGCCTCGGGCGCACCGTTCAAGGTCGTCTCCGACGGGAAGTACCTGCACGTCTTCCAGCAGTCGTCGCGCCACACGCTCCTGCTGAATCGCTTCATGTTCAAGCGGGTGAGCGAGCCCGGCTCCGGCACCCTGACACCGGTCCTGGAGCCGGTCTGGGAGGTCCGGTTCCAGCAGTCCGGAGACCGGGACGTCCCGCTGGGCGAGCATGACTCGCAGTCCTACACGACGGTCGACGGAACGCCGTTCATCGAACCCGTCATCGAGCTGCCGATGATCTCCGATCTCGACGAGAGCCGGTTCGATGCACTGATCCTGCCTGGTCAAGACGGCTCTCCCGGCCGCTGGCAATTCTTCGCCGTCAATACCCGTACCGGCCGCCTGGACTTCTTCTCGTTCCCGATGGACGCCGACGGGCTCTTCGACCTGACCGACGCGATCGGCGACGACGGCACCATCGAACCCGATGTCTCCGTCCGGTTCAGCCTGGACGATCCCACGGCGGGGATCCTGCCGCTGACGATCGTCGGCGCTCCGAGCGCCACCGAGTACACGCTGCGCGAACGGGTCAGGACCACCTCGGGTGAGGGCCTGATGCTCCAGCGGGCCACCCGGGTGATGCTGGCGCTGCCCGTCACCGGGGTGCCGGGGACGGATCAGGCGCCGAGGTTCGCCACCCTGGACTGCGCGATCGCCAAGGACGGCAGCCTCGTGCTTCCGCCGGCCGAGACCACGGTGGCCGCCATCGCGCCGGCCAACTACGCGCTGGGCTTCAGCGACGGCGCCTACGTGTCCCTGCCCGATGCCGAGGCGCTGCGGATCGCGGGCTCCTTCGCCACGGAGTTCTGGCTCTACCCGAACAGCCTCGTCGCCGGCGACCAGTACGTGATCAGCGGGGACAGGTCGGTTCCCGCGACGGAGGCCGCCGTCTACATCAAGATCACTCATGATCTCCGGGTGGCCGCCGGCTTCGGTTCCGGGGACACCGCGACCGAGACGCAGACCACCGACGCGGTCATCGTCGGCGCGCAGTGGGTCCACGTGGTCGTCAGGTTCACCTACGACAGGGACGCCGCCATCGGCACCTTCACCGTACTCGTCAACGGCGACGTCGTTCCGCTGACGGAGGCCACCGTCCACGCGTGCCCCGCCGGCAACCCGATCACGACGATCAGCGGCAGCAGGGACGGCATCGTCGGAATCCTCGAGGGACTTCGGCTGTGGTCGGGCGCGGACACCACGGAGCAGCCGATCGCCGACTGGCCGTTCAACAGCGTGAACTACGAGGCGGAGCCGCCGACCACTCCGGACGTTTCCGGCAACCGGATCGACGCGGTGGTCGACGGCGCGATCCTCACCGCGTCCTCGGCGCCGATCTCCGCCGACACCCAGGGCAGGCTCTACATCGACGACGAGGGCCGGTCGGTCTATGCCGGACTGCTGGACTTCGCCGAACCGGAGGGCTCCGGCTACCTCATGACCGGTTCGGACGGCCTGGTGCACCTCTACTTCCAGGGTGGCCGCAGCTCGACCGCCGCGGGACTGTTCTGCGTCGCGCAGTACGACGCCGAGTCGGCACGCGCCGTCTACGAGAGCGGGTGGACCGCGACGGCGGGGTCGGCGGCCCAGAACGGGTTCCTGCGCTTCACCGCGGCACGGTCGGGAACCTTCATGAACCTCGCGGAGATCACGATCAGCCCGTCGAGCGCGTCGCACCTGTGCCAGCTGAGCATCGACGACGGCAACGGCCGCATGGAGACCTGGCTCGGCGTTCCCCGCTCCCTCGACTCCTTCATCGCCGTCCTCAACGGGCTGTCCACACACGACCTCGCCGACACCGCCTACCTGACCGGTAACCGCGTGTTCTACGACAACGCCGGGATCTACGCCACGAGCCGCCTGCCGGTGGCGTCCGAGGGCGAGCAGACGCGCATCACCGTGCTGTCGCGGTATCCGTCGCGGCTGCAGCTCAGCCGAGGCGGTGTCACCGATGTCACGGCGGAGACCTGCACGCTGCGGCTGGAGTTCGTGGTGCCGGGGTGGGGGGACGCCCATCCCGTGAAGCAGGAGTGGACCGCCTTGCCGGTACGGGCCACCGCGCTGCTCGCGGTCCTCGCGGGCACCTCGGCGACCTACGACTACTCGGATCTGGCCTCGGCGAGCTCCACCGTGCGCGCCCTGGTCGCGTCCGACGCCTACGGGGCACCGCACGACCTGCTGATCCTCGCCCGGCCGGACGTGACGGACATGACCATCGGCATCGCCCAGGGCACCAGCCCGGACCTGTGCGACGTGTCGATCACGGCCGGGCCCGGCAATGAGGCCCTGCTGCGCGACGTGCCGAGGAACCAGAACGGGTTCGCCGACGCGGTCAACGCGAGCGCGATCGCGGCGTACCTGGTGCTCATCGCGGACGGCGCGACCGCCCTCCTGAGCGACGTGGCCGCGTCGACCCCCGCCGAGCAGGACATGCGGGCCTGGGCCGCGATAACCGTCGGCTTCCCGGACCGGCCGCTGGGGACCGACGCCACGATGATCGCGCGGGAGCCCGTGCCGGCCGCCGTCCGCCAGGGCTCGACGCTCACCACCGCGGACGGGCGCACCCGGGTGGTCGAGGGCGCGTCCACGATGTTCCGGTGCAGCCCCGCGAACCGGCCGACCAACGGCGGCACGGCGATGGTCGACGACACGACGGCCTACACGGACGGCTCGGCCAATCTGGTGATCGCCGCGGTCAACGGCGGGTGGGTCCGGCAGAGCCCGGA
Organism: Allocatelliglobosispora scoriae; assembly: GCF_014204945.1. Taxonomy (NCBI): domain Bacteria; kingdom Bacillati; phylum Actinomycetota; class Actinomycetes; order Micromonosporales; family Micromonosporaceae; genus Allocatelliglobosispora; species Allocatelliglobosispora scoriae. The sequence continues at coordinate 202,036 of NZ_JACHMN010000001.1, read as the reverse complement.
CAAGGCGATCACCCTCGACGGCGGGTCCGCCGTGGGCTGGGACCAGTCTGCCCGCTCCGCGCAGCGCCTCGCCGTACGCGGCGACCTGACCGTGGAGACCTGGTGCAGCCCCGGCGGCGCCGGCAGCGTCGATGCGATTCCGCGGCTGGCGACCTACTGCCGGGACCTGACCGACACGGTCCACGGGCCCATTCAGTGGGCGCTGGGCCTGCGGCCGGCGCCTTCGCTGAGATTCGCCGACAACACCTCGCTCCCCGGCTCCTACAACCTCCCGGGCACCGCGTGCACCATGCAGATCACGCTCAGTCCCGAGGAGGCCAACGGATCCGGAAAGGTGCTCAGCCTCTCGACCATCGGCGCCACGCAGCCGTATGTCGCCATCACCGTGGACGACGATCGAAGACCGGTCGCCCGGTACGCCACCGGTTCGCTGATCGTGACCGGCACCGCCCGGCTGGCCAAGGGCGTCTGGAAGCAGCTCACGGTCACCCTCGCCGAGGCCGGGGCGGGGCAGGTCAAGCTGCGGCTCTACGTCGACGGAGTCCTCGACGGCGAGGCGGTCGGTGCCAAGGCGGCCTTCACCCAGGTACCCGGTTCGTTCCGGGTCGGTGCGACCACCGGGGCGTTCCCCATACTCGCCAACGGCGTCTTCCTGTGGACGAGCGCGCTCGAACCCGAGGACGTGGCGTTTCACGCCACCTCGGCGCCGCAGCCCACCGACCGCGATCTGGTCATCGCCTGGTACCTCACCGACGGCCACGGCTTCGTGATCCACAACGCGGCGATCGACGGCGGCCGAGTCGGCACAGGAATCGTGAACCCGGCCGATGAGCCGTGGTCCCGATCCGGCATCTACCGAGCGGCATGGGGAACCAACCGCTCGCTCGGAGTCCTCGCCACCGACACGCCGCTGCTGGGCGGATGGCACAACGTCGCCATGACCTACCGCACGGCTCACGCGTTGGCACTGGGCGGAGCCGACTACGCCGACTGCGGCAGCGACGCGTCGCTCAACATCGACACAGCCGGTTCGATCGAAGTCTGTTTCACGCCCCACCTGGTCGACGCCGTCCAGTCGCTTGTGTCCAAGCCGGGCAGCTACGAAATCAGGCTGACCCGCGACAACAAGGTGAACCTGGTCCTGTCGACGACATCGTCCGAGGAGAGCACGGTGTCCCTGACCACTCCCGATTCGCCGGTCCGCAGGGACGTCCCGTTGTACGTCGCCGTGACCGTGGAGACGGGAACGACCAAGGAGAAGCCGGAGGCCTACCGCCCAGGCGATGATCCCAGGTCGCAGCGGTACTTCCTCCGGGCCGCGATCTACGTCAACGGCAGCCCCGCGAAGGAGTACGTCAAGGACGACTACGAGGAACCCATCACGATCGCTACCAGCTCGCAGCGGCTCAACCTGGGACGCAACACCGCCGGCGCCGCCTACTTCACCGGCGCGCTCTCCGACGTGCGGCTGTGGAACCGGGCGCTGCCCCAGGCGGAGATCGCGGCCACCTCGCAGTCGCACCGCATCGGCTCCGCCGACGGACTCGTCTCGTCCTGGCGGTGGGCGCAGTCGAAGGGCAAGTACGGCCTCGACGACAACAACGTCAACAACGCCAGGCTGACGAGCAACGTCCTGTGGCGGATCTACCCCGCGAACTCGACGCTGTCGCTGTTCGTCGACGGAGTCCGGCAGTCCGCGGTCCGGGTCGTCGATCCGGAGCTGGTCGGCGGATACGGCATCGAGCAGTACACGGTCGCGGCGAACCGCACGGGCACCACGACCCTGCAGAACATGTTCGCCGGATCCGTCAGCGAGGTGCGCGTGTGGGACGCGGTCCGCACCGAGGACCAGATCCGGTCGGACATGTACCGGGCGCTGAGGGGGTCCGAGCGCCATCTGGTCGGGTACTGGCCGTTCAACGAGGGATCCGGCATGGTCGTCGGCGACGCCACCGGCAACGGCAACGACGGCGTCTTCACCGGCGAGGCGGGGCGGCTTCCGCGCTGGATCACGGCACGCGCGCCCATCTCGGACGAGGCCAAGGAGGTCTACAACATCCTCGGCGGCCTGCGCAACGAGCACCACGAGCCGATCACGGGCGTACCGTCCGCCGTGGAGTACGCCGACACCCGGCGCAACGCGTACGGCGAGGTCTACAGCGTCATGAAGCGCGGCTACGCGGCGCAGGTCGGTGCCCGGGTCGACCTCGTGACGGGCTTCCTCGTCGGCGACCTCGCCACCGTCTACGCGGGCCAGGCCCGGACCGCGCCGTCGCTGGTCGGCTTCGTCGAGGGCGCGCCGCCGATCCCCAGCGAGAACCAGACCGCGCCGTGGTGGGACGACGTGACGTCGCGAAACGCCTATGACGGCAACGCCGCGATCCAGGTGACACAGGCGCAGACCGCCACGCGCACCTTCACCGGCGGTCAGCGCCTCGGTGACGCGTCGTCGGCCGACGGCAAGGTCGGGATGTATTTCAGCACCTCGGCCGGCCAGGCGATCGGTGTCGGTACGGAGGTCGAGTGGCAGGTCGCCGTGGCCGAGCAGCACCTGGGCGCCGGTCTGCACGACACCGCGAGCGCGGGATCGGGAGAGGACGCGGGCTTCGGCTTCGGCACCTCGGCGGCGACCGTCGACGCCATGAGCACCACCGGTGAGTGGGAGGACGAGCACGCCCTGCTCAATCCCGCGGTCGGTCGGCGCTACATCCCGGACAACACGGGGTACGCCGTGGTGAAGTCGATGACCGTCGACGTCTATCTCGCGAAGCTGCTGGGGTCGAACACGATCGTCAAGACGACGTTCGTCCCCAACGGGGACATTCCCGAGGATGTCAACATCATCCACTTCCCGATCGACCCCCGGTACACGAAGAACGGCACCCTCGACGGCATGGTCGGGTTCATCCCGGATCCGGACTACCCGGCCGCGGGCGGCAAACCGGCGAGCTATTTCCGGCCGGTGGAGGCCTACAGCCTCAAGCGGTCCGTCGAGTGGCAGGGCAAGCAGCTGGAGGCGTACTACCGGCAGTTCAGCCAGTCCAACCGCAGCCGCGGTCCCGCGTGGGACTACGCCGACGTGGACTGGAGCAAGCAGAACGGGTTCGTCGACTTCCGCGACAAGGCGCTGCCGGCCGAGCCGTCCTACGACTGGCAGAAGAAGCTGTCCAAGCGAGGAATCGTCAACACCTACGTCTGGACGGCGGCGGGCGGCTGGCACAGCGAGCAGTCCGAGCTGATCGACACCCGCAGCGAGTCGTACTCCGGGATCACCGTCTCCGAGCGGGGGTCGGGCCTCGCGATGGACATCGCCGCGGCCATCGGCGCCGGCCTCTACTGCGAGCTCGACGCGCTCAACGGCAGCTCGGTCGAGGTGGTGTCGGTGAAGTCCCACGACAGCGAGTCCGGATTCGGGCTCGACGTCCAGCTCGCCGTCGAGCGCTACCTGAAGCGCCCGCTCCTCGACGAGCAGGGAAAGCCGGTCGGCTACACCAGGGAGAACGCGCCGGGGAAGGTGGCCGGGTACCGCTTCCTCTCCATCCTGACCCCGCCGACGGTGCAGAACTTCGACACGTTCCGGCAGCAGGTCATCGATCAGAACTGGCTGCACAACAGCCCCGACTCCGGTGCGGCGGCACTGCGGACGGCCACCACCCAGGCCAACGGGGCGTGGCGGGTCCTGCACCGGGTGACCTACGTGAACAGGGTTCCGGCACCGCTGCAGCCGGTTCCGACGGAGACCACCGCGACCGAGCTGGTCCGGCCGGCCGACCTGGCGGGGAACATCGTCGTCACCCAGCTCGTCGAGCGGCAGATCAGTGTGGCGCCGTACACCATGCCGACCCCGGCCCAGATCGGTGCGGCGGTCACGGCGGTCCTCGGCGAGTCGCCGGCCGACCCGGGGCTGCTGGCCCACGCGCTCACCTGGTGGACGGCGTTCCTCACCGCGGCGGGAGACGAGCGCAGCGACGCCCACCACCGGCTGGTGGAGCTGCGCGGGAACCTTCTCGGCTACATGGTCCAGAAGTACGCGACCGAGCCGGAACTCCTGTGATGACCCGCGTATCCATCCGAGTCGAACCAGTCACGAACCGAACGAAGGAGCAATGGTCATGAACAACACGACGCAGTGGGAAGACCTCTACTTACGCAACAGCTTCCAGGACACCGGCGCCTATCCCACCGGCGGCAAGGCGAGCCGATCGCCCGACATCATCCCGCTCGGCGACGCGCCGGTCTCCAACCCGGAGGCGCTGATCAACGAGGAGAACTGGCGAAGGGACTACGGCAACTCCACGAACGCCGGCGAGTCCAACTACATCTACCTGCGCGGGCGCAACCTCTCGGCGCAGGACACCGAGGGCTGGCTGTACCTCTACTACGCGCCGTCGGCGCTGCTGCTGTGGCCGACGGATCCGCTCGACCCGTCGCGCGGGTGGTCCCGCAGCCCGCTGTCGACATCGAGCGGGGCGACCAAGGTCCGTGTCGCGCCCAAGGCCGGCGAACGCTTCGTGACACCGGAACCGTTCCACTGGATCCCGAAGCCGATCCACAACGACCACTACTGCCTCATCGGCCGGGTGGTGACCGAGGCGAACCCGAATCCCATTCCCGCGCTGGGCGAGCTGAAGACGCTCGACGAGCTCGCCGTCTACGTCTCGCAGCACCCCAACATGGCGCAGCGCAACGTCACCACGATCAATCCCAAGCACAAGACCACCACCAGCACGCTCGAGTACAACCAGGGCAGCGCGGGCGGCAACGTCTACTTCAACATGAACTGCCTGAACGTGCCGAACGGGTCGCGGGTGGCTTTCAGCTGCGGCACCACGGGCCCCGATCCCATGATCCAGATGGAGGGAACCGTCAAGAACACGGTGGGATCCGACGGCATCGCCCGGTACAGCCTCGCCCTGTACTCCAACATCCCGGCCGGGTGGCAGTCGAACCTGCAGTACACCTGGTTCAGCGAGGGCAGGGTGCCGCTGCCCGACATGAGCATCTCCTTCGAAATGATCATGCCGAACGGGACCACGCACCCGGTGCTGGCGGCGGCGCAGCGGCCGTTGACGGACTTCGGGATCCCGGCCGAGCTGATCCCGGCGGACGGGCCCACCCACGGCATCCGGATGGGCTCCAACATGATGAAGACGCTGCCCGTCGCGGTCAACTCGTCGGACCCGGACTACTCGGGCGGCCTGCGCGATCTGGTGGGCCAGGCGCCGGACTCCTCGTCCCTGCTCTTCTCCGGAGTCACCTGGGGTGACCGCTACAGCTCGATCTTCGGCGCCCAGACCGCCAACTACGACGTGGCCGTCACCCGCAGCACCGACAAGAGCGTCCGCACCGAGACGGTCAAGGTCAGCGAGGAGAAGGCCGGCGAGGAGGGTGAGCTGCGCGCCGCCGAGGCGGACTCCGCGGACCTCTGCGTGGACACGAGCCTGGAGACGGGGACCTACGCCGGGGACATCCTGGCCGTGCTGACGGCGAAGAACGTGCCGATCGGCAGCGAGATCTGGTTCCGGAACCTCGACGGCAGCTTCGGCATCGAGGTGCAGCCGGCGCCGGTCAAGAACCAGAACGAGTTCACGGTGACCGCCACGGTCCGAGGACTGCCGGCGGGCTACGCCACCAAGATCCGCAGCTTCCTGCGCCTCAACGGCGAGCAGCTGCCCGAGGGTGCCCACCTGAAGTTCTCGATCGTGAAGCTGACGGTGACGGCGGATGAGGCCGCGGACCCGAAGAAGGGCGAGACCCTGGGTGTGGTCGTGTTCCAGAACTGACGCGGATACCGGCGGATCGCGGGTGCGGCCTCGGGGCCGCACCCGCGACTGCGTGGCGAGGCCTTGCCGGGAGAGCGCTCTCACGGCATGATCCAGCGATGCGCAGCATCACCAAGCCGGACCTGTCGGACGCCGACATCAGCCGCCTGATCCAGGCAGGCCTCGGCGACGGCGTCCGGGTCGCCGAGCACACCGAGTTCACCGACGGCTACTTCAACGCCGCCCATGCCGTGCGGCTCGACGACGGCCGGGAGGTCGTCCTCAAGGTCGCGCCCGACAAGGGGCTGACGATGCTGCGCTACGAGGTGGACCTGATGCAGACCGAGATCGAGTTCTTCCGGCGCGCCGCCGCGACCGGGGTCCCCCTGCCGGCGATGTGGCACGCCGACGCCGACCAGGGCTTCATGATCATGGAGCGGCTCGGCGGGATGTCGCTGGAGCACGCCAAGGCGACGATGCCGCCCGAGCAGCTGCTGCGGATCCGGCGGCAGCTCGGCGCGGCGGCGGGCGCGATCACCGGCGTACCCGGCGAGGTCTTCGGTTATCCGCGACGCGACGGCCGTACCAGGTCGGGGAGCTGGAGCACGTCGTTCCTGGCCTTCATCGACGACATCCTCGCCGACGCCGTCGACACCGACCGGCCGCTGCCCCGGCCCGCGGCCGAGATCCGGGAGCTGGTCGCCCGCCAGGGCGGGCTGCTCGACACCGTCACCACCCCGGCCCTGGTCCATTTCGACCTGTGGGACGGCAACGTCTTCGTGATCGCGGACGAGGCGCGGTGGCGGATCGAGGGGCTCATCGACGGGGAGCGGGCCTTCTACGGCGACCCGATCGCCGAGCTCGTCTCGCTCACCGCCTTCCACCCGGCGGCGGAGAGCGACGCGGTGATCGACGGGTTCCTCGGCCGCCCGCTGACCGCCGGGGAGCAGACCCGGCTCTGCCTCTACCGGACATACCTGTGGCTGATCCTGGTCGCCGAGACCGCCGTGCGCGGCTATCCGGCGCAGGAGAACGCCGAGCTCCTGAACTGGGCGAGCGAGCGGCTCACCGCCGACCTGACGGAGTTGGCCGCCGCCTGAAATCGGGCACGAAAGGCGTGCGCTGCACTGGTCGCGCTCCCACCGGCGCGGTGCGGCCACCGTTGCCAAATTGGCGCTTATTTCCGGCAGGTAACAGCGGCATACTCGGGCTGTGGAGACGATCGAGAGGTGGACGCCGCCGCAGCTGTGGCGGCATGCAGAACCAGGCTGGCTCAACACCGCGAGCTACGGACTGCCGCCCGACCCGGCGTGGGACGCGATGCGTGCCGCGCAGGACGACTGGCGCGCAGGCAGGACCAGTTGGGAGGCCTGGGGCAGCGCGACCGACCGGGCCAGGGAGTCGTTCGCCCGGCTCATCGGCGTCGACGCCGCCGACGTGGCGGTCGGCGCGCAGGTGACGCAGCTCCTCGCACCCGTCGCAGCCGCCATGCCCGACGGGGCGTCGGTGCTCGTGCCCTCGATCGAGTTCACCTCCAACGTCTTCCCGTGGGCGGTCCACGCCGATCGCGGCGTCACCGTGCACACCGCGCCCACGACCAACTTCCTCGCCGCGATCTCCCCCGGCATCGACGTCGTCGCGTTCAGCCTCGTCCAGTCCGCCGACGGGACCCTCGCCGACCTGCGGGCGATCTCCGAGGCGGCCCGGGAGGTCGGCGCGATGGTCGTCGTCGACGCCACCCAGGCCTGCGGCTGGCTGCCCTTCGACGGCTCGCTCGCCGACATGGTCGTCGTCGGCGCCTACAAGTGGCTGATGGCGCCACGCGGGACCGGCTTCGCTTATCTCGCGCCGCACGTCCGCGACCGGTTCCGCCCGATCATGGCCGGCTGGTACGCCGGCGACGACCCGCACGGCGCCTATTACGGCCTGCCGCTGCGCCTCGCCAAGGACGCCCGCGCCTTCGACCTCTCCCCCGCCTGGGGCGCCTGGGCCGGCACGGAGCCCGCGCTCGCGGTGATCGAGCAGATCGGCGTCGAGCGGATCCACGCGCACAACCTCGCACTCGCCAACCGGTTCCTCGCGGGGCTGGGGCGCGAGCCGGGGAGCAGCGCGATCGTGACCGTCGACGTGCCGGGAGCGGAGCAGCGGCTCGCCGCGGCGGGCATCCGGGCGGCGGTGCGGGCCGGGCGGGTGCGGGCGTCGTTCCACATCTACACGACGGAGTCCGATGTGGATGCCGCAGTGGAGGCGCTGGTCGACTGAGCGAAGGGGCGCCCCCGGCCCGGGTGTGAAGGCCCATCGCTGCACGCCATTCGATCTCGGTGTGGACCGAGTGGGGTTGATAGTCTCCCGACGTGTCGATCATCGCTGCCACATCCGACCTACCATGACGCCGAACCTGCGCCGCGCCGTCCGCGCGATCGTGCTCGACGAAGACGACCGCGTCCTGCTATGCCGGTTCGTCTTCCCCCACCCGGCGGTGCCGGAGCAGGCGGACGGCGTATGGGCGGCGCCAGGCGGCGGCATCGAGCCCGGCGAGGACCCGCTGACGGCGTTGCGTCGCGAGCTTCGCGAGGAGACCGGCCTGACGATCACCGTCGACCCGCCCCACGTCTGGCACCAAAAGATCCTCACCGCCGATCACGCGGCCGGGTTCGACGGCCTCGTCAACGACTACTTCCTCATCCGCACGAGCCACTTCCAGCCTCGCGGCGAGCTGACCGACGACCACCTCGCCACCGAGGAGAACCTGGCCGCGTTCCGCTGGTGGCAGCTCTCAGAGATCGTCGGCTACACCGGCCCCGAACTGTTCTCGCCCCGCGACCTCGCCACACCGCTGACCGCGCTCCTCACCACGGGCGCACCGACGCAGCCGGTCCACCTCGGCCTCTAGCGGGCGTCGGCGGCGACGGTCCGTGCGGCACCTGTAGAAGACGGCACTCTGTGCATCCATTGTGGATGGTAGAGGCGGAGTATCCGAGTCGTCGATCAGACACTACGGCGATGGACCGCCACCCTCGACCGACACTGGAGTGCGGAGGGTGCGGTGACGCAGACAGCAGCAATGGCGGCCGTGCTGGCCAGGCTAGAGCGGGCCATGGGCGGTGACGTTTCGGCCGTGCTCGAACCCGAGGCCCTGGCCGACGCCCGAACGCTTGCCGACTCCATTCACCCGGACAGCGACGACGTGCAGGCCGAACGCCTCCTCGGCCTGCTGCACTGGCTGCGCTGCCAGGCGCTACCGGAAGGCGACGACGCGGCCGACGGGAAGCTGGCGGTGCGGTGGCTCGCCGTCGTGCTGGCGCGGCACCCCGACGCCGTCCCCGATCCGCTGCTGTCGCTCGTGGCTCGGACGGCCCCGCTCGACCCTCGCCCGGCGGTCTGGGTCGCCGAGGCGGTGCGCCTGCTGCGCTCCACACGCGCCGTCGCGAACGCCGACGTCCTGCACCGGGCCGCGCGGCTACTGGCGCGAGCGCTCGAAGCCACCCCCACCGACCAGGCCGAGCATGCTGCGGTCCGGACCGCCCTGGCCGCCGTGCGCGAGCATGCCGCCGATGCCGTGCGGTCGCGACTGAACCGCTACCTCCGCGAGGGACCGTCCGCCGTCCTCGGCCCAGAGGTATTCCAAGAGCTGAGCACGCTGGGTGAGATGCTCGATCCGGATCCTGACGACATCCCTGGCCTCGGGACCATGACCTACCTGGGCATGCTGCACTGGGCCCGGTTTCAGGCGCTGCCCGCCGGCGCCGACGAGGCCGATCTCGCACTGGCGGTCACCTGGTTCACGCCTGTGTTCCCCCGTCTGCCGCTGGCCGTCCCGAAGGAGCTCGGCTCGACGCTCGCCGAGCGTGTGCCGCCCGCCGGCCTGACCCCCGCAGCCTGGGCCGATGAGGCCGAACGGATGCTGCAGATGCCGGGCGCGGACGAGTTGCCGAACTATCTCGGACGAGCCGCCCGACTGCTCCGGGCCGCGCTGGCCGCGCCCGACCCGATCGACGCTGACCGGACCGTGATCGGGTCGAACCTCGCCATCGCGCTGCAGCTGCTCTTCAACCACAGCCGAGATCTCGCCCACCTGGACGAGGCGATCAGCGCCGGCCGCACGGCGGCGGCGATGGCGGCGGACGACCCGCGGCTGGTGGGCCGCCTCCACGTTCTGAGCGAAGCGCTGCACACCCGATTCGAGCAGACCGGGGACCGGGCCGACCTCGACGCGGCAATCGAAGCCTGCCAGGGCGCGGTGGAGGCGTCCGACGACGCCCGCCGCGTGTCGTTACTGGCCGACCTGAGCCTTGCCCTGGCCGTCCGCCACCGTACCGCCGGCGACCTGGCTGACCTGACGGCCGCGATCGACGCCGGGCGGGCCAGCATCGCCCTGGGCAGCGAAGATGTCGCCCTGGCCCTGTCGAATCTCGGCAGCATGATGCAGACGCTGTTCGAGCGGACCGGCGACCGGGCCGCCATCTCGGATGCGATCGAGATGGGTCGCCGCGCGGTCGCCGCAAACGAGCCCAACGGTTGGCAACGGGCGATGTACTGGACGAATCTCAGCAATGCGTTGCGCACTCGGTTCGAGCGCGTCGGCGACGTCGCCGATGTCGACGCGGCAGTCGACGCGGCCGGCCAGGCAGTGCAGACAGCCGAGGCCGACGACCCCAACCTCGGAATGCACTGGGCCAATCTCGCGAGCGCCCTGGGCTCCCGCTTCAACCAGACCGGGGATCAGGCCGACCTGAGCGCCTCGATCGAGGCCGCACAGCGCGCTGTCGCCGCCGACGGTCCGCAGCGGACCGATTACCTGATCAACCTCAGCACGGCGTTGAAACTCCGATTCCAACGGACCGCAAGCCCAGCTGACCTGGACGCGTCGGTCGCGGCCGCAATCGACGCGATCGATGCGTCGCCTGATGATCCCGGCCGCGCCAAGTATCTCAGTCAACTCAGTCTCGTGCTGGGGATGCGGTTCGATCTGAGCGGTGATCCGGCCGATCTCGCCCGCGCGGTAGAGACGGCCGGTGAAGCGGTCTCGCTCACGCCGACGGGTCACCGGGATCTTGCCACCTACCTGGCGCAGCATGCTTCTGCGCTGCGCCTGCGTTTTCACACCACCCGCGATCTCGCCGACCTGGGCACCGCCATCGAGCACCACCTGCAGGCGGTCGCGGCGACGCACGCCGACGATCCGCACCGGTCCTCGCTCCTCTACAACCTCGCCAACGCGCTCAATGACCGGCACGCCGCCACCGGCAACGCACAGGACCGCACAGACGCCCTCGCCGCGCGGCGTTCCGCAGCGGAGATGACCGCGGCCCTCCCGCTGAATCGGGTGGATGCAGCCCGAGCCTGGGCCCAGGAGGCGGCCTCCGTCGGCGACTTCGAGGCCGCCGCGCGGGGCTGGGACATCGTCTTCCACATCCTGCCGCAGCTGGTGGATCGGGGCCTGGACCAGCGCGACCGGCAGCACCACCTGCGCCTGCTCGCCGGGACGGCAACCGCGGCGGCCGCGACCTGGATCGAGCTCGGGGACCCCGGCCGAGCCTGGCAGATGCTGGAGACGGGCCGTGGCGTCCTGCTGGGACAGGCGCTGGAGAGCCGCAGCGACATGGCCGGCCTCGACGCGGAGCTCGCGACGGAGCTCGCCGGGCTGCGGCGAGCACTCAATCCGAGCCCGGACGCCGAGACACCGGCGGCCGCACCGCCGCTGCCGCACTCGGACGCGGTCCAGCGGCGGCGCGCGATCAGGACCGACTGGGACCGGTTGGTGACCCGGATCCGGGAACAGCCGGGATTCGAGCGGTTCGGTTCACCACCCACGCTGGACGAACTCCGCGAGGCGACGACCGGTGGCACGGTCGTGGCACTCAACGTCTCCGATCAGCGCTGTGACGCGCTCGTCCTCACGCCCGACACCGCCGATGTCATCCCGCTACCGCGCCTCACCGCGGCGGACGCGGCCCGCCAGGCAAATACCTTTCTGGCCGCCGTCTATGCACCGCCCATTGCGACGGCCGCAGTCGTGAACGGCGTCCTGGACTGGCTGTGGGAGACGACCGTCGGCCCGGTGCTCGACGCTCTCGGCCACCGCGGACCACCGCGCCCGGGTGAACCGTGGCCCCGAGTGTGGTGGATCCCGACAGCGGCCCTTACCGTGCTGCCGATCCACGCGGCCGGCAACAACCGGGTACTCGACCGCGTCGTGTCCTCGTACACCCCTACCCTGCGCGCTCTCCGGCACGGGTCCGGTCGGCCGCGCCGACCAGACGTCCGGACGCTCGCGATCGGCATCGACCGCATGCCCGGACCACTCGCCCCGCTGGCCTTCGCCCGCGCGGAAGCCAGCGCCGTCTCGGCCATGCTCGCCGGCCCCGGCCGGCTTCTCCTCGACAACGCCGCCACGTACGCCGCGGTGACCGAGGGTCTGTCGACTGCGACGTGGGCCCACTTCGCCTGCCACGGTGTGCCCGCCGCCGACCCGGCCGACAGCCATCTCGCGCTCTTCGACCGCCCGCTGACGGCGCGCGACCTGATCGGGCTCAACCTCGACGGCGCCTACCTCGCCTACCTGTCTGCCTGCACGACGGCGTTCAGCGGCGCGACGCTGATCGACGAGTCCATCAGCATCGCGTCCGCCTTCCACCTGGCTGGATTCCGGCACGTCGTCGCCACGATGTGGCCCATCCTGGATTCGCTCGCGCCCCGGGTCACCGACCGGCTCTATCACGGCATCCTCGCCGGAGATGATCCAGCGCTCGCCCTCCACCATGCGCTGCGCGAGGCACAGCAGGACTATCCGGACCATCCACACCTCTGGTCGTCATACGTCCACATTGGATCCTAACCGCTGGAGACGCGGGGACGCCCGTAAGAACCTCCCACTCCGCGCGACCGGTAAGGCGTGACCGCCGACTCTCTCCGTCCGGGGGATGGCTGGCGACTGGATCGACCGGCGACCATGAATGGATGAGCGGGGAAATCCACTGGGCGTACGACCGCGCCGCCGCCAGCCGGAACCGGATCTCGAAACTTGCCTCAGGCCTGCTCGGCGTCGCCACCGGTGAGATCGTGAGCTCGATGACCGGAGTCCTGGGCGACCATGGTGGGCTGTACGTGGCCGCAGCGGCGATAGTGATCGCCGCGATGCTGAAGCTGCGCGGGCTTCCCCGCCGATCACCGCTCGTCCGGTACACAGGCGCCACACTGCTCCTGCTCAGCATGTCGGCCGCCGCGGCGGCAGCGTTCGGACCCGCCGGCTGGCGCCTGTACGCGGTCCTCACGTCCATCGGCATCATGACGCTGGCGCTCATCGTCTTCGAACCAAGGTCGGCATTCCGGCTGCTGATCGGCGCATCGTGGATCGGGTTCGGTCTGGCCGCCACCGGCGCCGGCGTCCGCCTCGTCGTCGACCACCAGTTCCTCATCGGGGGCGCGGCGATCGCCTACGGCCTGATGTTCCTGCTGACGGCCTGGACGATGATGACGCCCGGGACGGAGCGGCCGCTGGCAGAGCGCCTCACCATCACCGCCGGCATCTGGCTGAACCTCACGGGGCTGGAAATGATCTTCCATGGAAGCATCCCCAGCAAGCTTCTCGGGCTGCTGGTCCTGGCCGCAGGGGCCGGGCTGTGGTTTCTGGGCCGGTTCAGCGAGGTGGGAGGCGACTACTCCGTCGAGGAGACCGTCCGGGCGATGCTCGGCGCGGTGGTGGTCTGTCTCGCCTCCGGAGTCGTCCTGCTCGTCCTGGACCAGCTCATCCTCGGCGTGGCCGGTCTGTACCTCGGACTCGGCCTAGCGGGCGTAGCGGCGCAATGGATTCAGATCCGCCCTCTGGCCTTCTTGCGCCGCTGGTACCTCCGGGCGACCCGGGACCCGGACGAGAGTCCGGAGTAGACGGCCACCGCCACGCCCGCAAGACCGCCAGCACTGTCGACCTGCACAGGATCCACATCAGCCACGAAGGCCGAATGGCACGCAGCAGGCTGCGACCGCAGTCTATTGACATACGACGTATGACGTATAACATCGACACCGTCGAGTGTCTTGTGCGTTGGCCCGAATCGGCACCGGGCGGCCGCCGTTACCGCGCGCGAGGCAGCGGCAGGCCTAACAGGACACATCCATCGAGGCGAACCGTCGGCGCGGCAAGCCATCGACTCCCCCTGCCCCCGCTCCACGGGCAGCCCAGGGGCTCCCTCCACCTGTCGGGCCCGAGGTCCGACAGCACCCCCGCCACGGCATCCGGCGCACTGGTCCGCGCCACGCCATGGCGTCATCCGTCCAGGAAGGCAGTTCATGTCCACAAAGCACACCCGCGCCGTATCGGGTGCCAGACGATGGTTCTCCATCGGCTCGGCGTTACTGCTGGCCGCGACCGGCGTGACGGCCGTCATCACCGCAGGCCCCGCCGGGCTCGGCGGCCCCGCGCCGGCCGAGGCTCATCCCATCGTCAGCACCGATTTCCAGCAGGTCACGCTGGCCAAAGGGCTCTCCGAGATGGGCGAGCCGATGACCCTCGCCGCACTGCCGGACCGGTCGGTACTGCATACCGCGCGCAACGGCACGCTGCGCCGCACCGATGCGGCCGGCAACACGGCCGTGGTCGGCAACATCCCGGTATACACCCACGACGAGGACGGCCTGCAGGGTATCGGGGTCGACCCGAACTTCGCGACCAACCGCCACATCTACCTGTACTACGCCCCACCGCTGTCGACCCCGAGCGGAGACGCGCCCACCACCGGCAGCAACTGGTCGGCGTGGCAAGGCGTCAACCGGCTCTCCCGGTTCACCCTGAACTCCGACTTCACCGTCAACCAGTCGAGCAAGGTCGACATCCTCGACGTCGCCGCCGACCGGGGCATCTGCTGCCACGCCGGCGGCGACATCGACTTCGACGCGGCGGGCAATCTCTACCTGTCCACCGGCGAGGACAGCAACCCGTTCGAATCCGCGGGCTACGCCCCGCTCGACGAGCGGACCAACCGCAATCCCGCCTTCGACTCCCAGCGATCGGCGGCCAATACCAACGACCTACGCGGCAAGATCCTTCGGATCAAGGTGGAGACGAACGGAACCTACTCGATCCCGGCCGGCAACATGTTCGTCGACTCGGACGCGCGGACCCGTCCCGAGATCTACGCGATGGGATTCCGCAATCCGTTCCGGATGAGCGTCGACAAGGCCACCGGCGTGGTCTACGTCGGCGATTACGGCCCGGACTCCGGCGCCACCACCAACCGGGGGCCAAGCGGGCAGGTCGAGTTCAACCGGGTCACCGGGCCGGGCTTCTACGGCTGGCCCTACTGCACCGGCACGAACACCTCGAACGAAACCTACGCCGAGTGGGACTTCGCCAACAACACCGCCGGAGCGAAGTACAACTGCACGGGCGGCGCGACCAACAACTCGTTCCGCAACACCGGCCTGCCCACCTTGCCGGGCGCGAAACCGGCCTGGATCCGCTACGCCGGCGACGCCGGCTCCCCGTCGGAGTTCGGCGGCGGCTCGGAGTCCCCGATGGCCGGCCCCGTCTACCGGTACGACGCCGCACTGGCTTCCAACACCAAGTTCCCGCAGGGATTCGACGGGCAGTTCTTCGCCGGCGAATTCGGTCGAGGCTGGATCAAGCCGATCCACGTCAACTCCGACGGCACCCTCGGCGCCATCGAGAACTTCCCGTGGAACGGCAAGCAGGTCATGGACATGACCTTCGGACCCGACGGCGCGCTGTACGTGTTGGACTACGGCACCGGCTACTACAACGGCGACGCCAACTCGGCCCTGTACCGCTACGACTACGTCGGCAGCGGCAACCGGGCGCCGACCGCCGTCGCGACGGCCGACCGGACCTCCGGCACGGCTCCCTTGACCGTGAACTTCTCCTCCGCCGGGTCGTCCGACCCCGAAGGCGGAACCCTCACCTATTCCTGGGCGTTCGGTGACGGCACCACCTCATCGGCCGCCAACCCGACCAAGACGTACACCACGAACGGCACCTACAACGCCACGCTGACCGTGCGGGATCCGCAGGGCGCCACCGGGACGGCGAGCGTGCAGATCGGCGTCGGCAACACCGCGCCGACGGTGACCATCAGCACCCCGGCCAACGGCCAGTTGTTCAGCTTCGGTGACACGGTCCCGTTCAGCATCACGGCGACCGACCCGGAGGACGCCGCGATCGACTGCACCAGGGTCAAGATGACCTACGTGCTCGGCCACGACAACCACGGCCACCAGATCACCTCCCGGAGCGGATGCACCGGGTCGATCGCCGTCCCCGTCGACGGGGAGCACGACGACGCGGCCAACATCTTCGGAGTCTTCGACGCCGAGTACACCGACGCGGGCGGCCTCACCACGCACACCCAGCACATCCTGCAACCACGCAAGCGGCAGGCCGAGCACTTCAAGACCTCGCCCGGGGTCGCCACCTTCGACAAGACCACCGCCGAAGGCGGCAAGACCGTCGGTGACATCAACAGCGGCGACTGGATCGCGTTCGATCCCTACCGGATCAACAACGTGACGGCATTCACCGCCCGGGTCTCCTCGGCCGGCGCCGGCGGCACGCTCCAGATCCGTGCGGGAAGCCCCACGGGTACCGTGCTCGGCTCGGCGACCGTACCCGTCACCGGCTCGTGGGACACGTTCGCCACGGTCAGCGGCGCGATCGCCAACCCGCCGAGCAGCACCACGACCCTCTACCTCACCTTCACCGGCTCCGGCACCGGCTTCCTCTACGACGTCGATTCGTTCACCCTCACCACCAGCGGCGGTACTGCCGGCACCGGTCCGATCAAGGGGCTGGCCGGCAAGTGTCTGGACGTGCGCGGCGGCGCGACCGCAGACGGCACCCAGATCCAGATCTACACCTGCAACAGCGGTACCTCGCAGGTATGGACCGTGACACCGAACTCGACCATCAAGGCCCTCGGCAAGTGCCTCGACGTCAGCGGCGGGGCATCGGCGGACGGGACGAAGATCCAGCTGTGGACCTGCACCGGAGGCGCGCCACAGGTCTGGTCGGCACAGGCCGACGGCTCGCTGCGCAACCCGCAGAGCGGCAAGTGCCTCGACGTGTCCAACAACAGCTCGGCCGACGGCCAGGCCGTACACCTGTGGACATGCCACGGCGGCGCCAACCAGAAGTGGACCCTGCCCTGATCTAAGGCACCCACCAAGCCGTCCACGGAGCCCCTGCCGGCACAGGGGCTCCGTGGACACCCCTCGTCAAGGAGGAGATACCCGTGAAATCAGCATTTCCGATCAGCGGAAGATCACTGGTGGCGCTCGCGATGCTGGGCTCCGCCGCGCTGGCGGGCATGGTCGCCTATCAGGCCCCAGCGCGGGCCGCGGTGCAGGCGACCTACTACGTCGCCCCCGACGGCAACGACAGCAACCCGGGGACCATCACGTCACCGTTGAGAACCTTGCAACGTGCGCGGGACGTCGTCCGCACGGTGAACGCGAACATGACCGGCGACGTCTACGTGTATCTGCGCGGCGGCACTTATCCGGTGAGCAGCACGATCGAGTTCGGGGCGGGTGACTCCGGCACCAACGGCTACCGGGTCGTCTACGCCGCCTACCCCAACGAGACGCCGGTCCTCGACGCCGGGGTTCGAGTGACCGGATGGACTCAGCACAGCGGCAACATCTGGAAAGCCCCGCTCGACCGCGCCAACAAGCTGCGCGCGCTCTACGTCAACGACAAGCGGGCGTTCATGGCTTCCAAGACGATCAACTCGGCGGGATGCTACGGAACGTACAACGTCACGGCCGGGCAGGCTTCGTGGGCCTGGGAGTCGGGATCACAGTGCGACGGGGCCAGATACAGCTCGTCGGACTTCCCCGCCATCGCCGGTAATCAGGACGATATCGAGATCGAGACGGGTACGACCTGGACCACGGCCATCGTGGGAATCCGCCAGGTGACGACCGACGGCTCCAGCCGGGTGGCGCTGTTCCAGCAGCCGGGCGCGGCCATCGCCCAGGGCGCGTTCAACGGCAACGCGCAGGTGGGCGGCACCCACAAGGTCATGAACGCCTACGAGTTCCTGGACACGCCGGGCGAGTTCTTCTTCGACAAGACCAGCCGGACCTTGTACTACTACAAGGGCAGCTCGGAGAACATGACGACCGCGACGGTCGTGGCGCCGAACAACGTGACCACGGCGCTGCGGATCGCCGGCACCTCCACCGGCAGCCACGCGCGCAACATCACGCTGTCCGGGCTCACGGTGCAGCATTCGGACTGGAACCTGTTCGCCGTGGCAGGCTCGGCGTTCAAGCAGGCGCAGCAGGGCAATCTGGGCGCCATCGCCTACGCCAAGGGGAACTTCCACGTCTACTACTACCGCAATGTCGACGTCACTCCCGGCATCATCGACATCCGCAACGCGGATGCGATCATCCTGCAGCGAAACCGGATTCAGCATGCCGGCGCCGATGGCGTCAGCCTGGTGAACGATGTGCAGAACATACAGGTGGTGGGGAACTACACCAACGACACCGCCGGCACCGCGATCTCCATCGGCCACCCGCAGCACGTCTACATCGGCGACTACACGTCGAGCAATCGCGAGAAGTACTCCGTCCAGGTCGAGGGGCTGCCCAAGAACATCGAGATCAAGAACAACTACCTCTACGACAGCGCCGTCCTGTTCAACGGGCACAGCCCCATCTCGGCGTACTTCGTCGACACCCTCACGGTGCAGCGCAACCGCATCGAGAAGGCACCGTGGTCGGGCATCACGATGGGCTGGGGATGGTGGAACTTCGACGGCTCATCGGGCTCGATCGCGCCCAACCGCCCGACGACGACGGCGCGGAACAACACCATCAGCTACAACCACTTCATCGACACGGTGCAGCGCCTCAGCGACACGGCTCCCATCTATACCCTGGGCAGCCAGCCGGGGACGACGATCACCAACAATTACCTTCAGGGCGTTCCGTCGGGCCACAAATACGGACTCCACCCGGACGAAGGCTCGGCCTACCTGACGTTCCGCGACAACGTCCTGAGCGTGGACAAGAACGTCACGTGGCTCATCAACTCCGACGACTTCGGCCGCAAGCACGATCTGAGCATCACGCAGACATACGGCCCGATCAACAAGGTCTCCAACAAGAACCTGCCGAACAGCACGGTCCAGGACATCCTCGTCTCGTCCGACTATGTCTGGCCGGCGGCGGCCTACGGCATCGCCGTCGACTCCGGACTGGAGGATGCGTACCGGGACATCATCCCGCAGAGCACTCTCTCCGGGCCCGACTACGTACTACCGGCCAGCACGTTCGTTAGCAGCACCGGGTCGTCGATTCCCGTCCGAAGCACCGGCGACGCCACCCAGAGCCTCTGGCTGGCGCCCTCCGGCACGACTGTCTTCGCCGCCGGCCCGACCATGACCCGCGCGGCCGGCACCGCCGCCTCGATCGCCGTTCCGACGACGCAGGGCGACTACCGGCTTTACATCCTGACCGCTCAGGGCGTTCGATCAGCCGAGTCGAAGGCGCTCGTCAGGCAGCAGAGCGGCGGCGGAGGCGGTCAGCAGAACGTCCAGGTGGTAGGCGGCCAGTCAGGCCGCTGCATCGACGTACCCGGCAGCGCGACCACCAACGGCAGTCAAGCGCAACTGTGGGACTGCCACGGCGGCACGAACCAGCGGTGGACCTACACCACCGGCAAGCAGCTGACCGTCTACGGCAACAAGTGCTTGGACGCGTCCGGGGGCGGGACGGCCAACGGCACCGCGGTCGTCATCTGGGACTGCCATGGCCAGGCCAACCAGCAGTGGAACCTCAACACCAACGGCACCATCTCGAACGTGCAGTCCGGACTATGTGTCGACGCCAACAGCGCGGCTACCGCCAACGGGACCAAGATCGTCCTTTGGTCGTGCAACGGCGGCGCGAACCAGCAATGGAGCCTGCGGAGCTGACCCGATTGCGTCCGTGGCAATAGAAATCTCGGGGCCATCCGCGCGGATGGCCCCGAGATTTTCTTGATCAGTTTCGGGTGCTCCACTGCTGGTTGGTGCCGCCGTTGCAGCTCCAGAGCTGGATCTTGGTGCCGTTGGCGGTGGCGTTACCCGCCGCATCGAGGCAGAGCCCGGACTGGACGCCCGTGACAGTGCCGTTGGTGTTGAGGTTCCACTGCTGGTTGGCCCGGCCGTGGCAATCCCAGATCACGACCGCGGTGCCGTTGGCCGTCCCGGCCCCCGACGCGTCCAAGCATTTGTTGCCGTAGACGGTCAGCTGCTTGCTGGCGGTATACGTCCAGCGCTGGTTCGTGCCGCCGTGGCAGTCCCACAGCTGCACCTGAGCACCGTTCGTGGTGCTCGAACTCGGTACATCGATGCACCGGCCCGACTGCCCGCCAACGACCATGACGTTGGACCTGGTGGGCGGTGGGCTGCTGGACGGTGAACTGCTGGGCGGCGGGCTCGACGGCGGGGTGCCTGCGAACTGCGTGAAGAACTTCCACACCTCAGGTTTGACCCAACTCCTCGCGCCGCTCTCGCAACCGGCGCATCCGTCCACCGGGCCCTGCTGGTGACCGCCGTCGAACGCGGCCCATACCACCGGATATCCGGTCCGGCACCCTGAGTAGGTCGTCAGGATGTGAGTAAGGCTGTTCCTGGCCGGCTCAGGGGCGTTCTGCGGGGTGCAGCCGTTGTTCCTGACGAACGTGTCGCGCAGCCCGCGTCCGCTCCCGATGTTGTCGTTGATTCCATGGATTCCCATGTACGCGATCGGCTGGGTCCCGCCGCTGCATCCGCTGATCGCGCCGGGGGCGGCGATGGCCGCGACGGCACGGAAGACGTTCGCCCGAGCACACGCGAGCGCATAGCTCATCGCACCGCCGTAGCTGAAGCCCACGGAGAACAGCTGCGCCGTGTCCACACACAGATCGTTCTCGATAAGTCTGATCATGTCGTCGGTGAAGGTCACGTCCTGGCCGTTGCTGTTGCCCCAGCCGTTGCCGAGGCCCTGGGGCGCGACGAAGATCGTGGTGCCGCCGGTGTCCTGGGAGAGCATGCCGTAGTAGGCCCAGGAGAATCCGTCACTGCCGCCTGAGGCGACCTGGTCCATGGTGCCGCCCAACCAGTGGAACCCGAAGGCCAGCCGGTGCGGGCGAGTGTTGTTGTAGCCGTCGGGAATCTTCAGGATGAAACTGCGGTTTTGACCACTGCTTTGAATCGTACGAGTGCCGCTGGTCAGGGTGGGAGCCTTGCCGCACCCCGCGCTCGCCGCGGCGAATGCCGGTTGAGTGCCGGTGACGACATATACCCCGGTGGCGGCCAGGGCCAACGCGGCCAGTGCCGCCCCCAGCAAGCGGGGAACGGACTGCCGTTTCTGGTCGGGTCGGGCCCGGCCGATGAACAATTTCACGGTGGTGACTCCTTCATTGCGGGACGTGGCGAGAAGGCAACCAAGTTCAGATCGGGCGATTAGACGCGCGAGGTCCACTGCTGGTTGGAGCCGCCGTGGCAGGTCCACAGGTGGATCTTCGAGCCGTTGGCGGTCCCGGCAGCGCTGACATCCAGGCAGAGCCCGGATTGGACGCTCGTGATCGTGCCGTTGGTGTTGACGTTCCATTGCTGGTTGTTCTGACCGTTGCAGTCCCAGATGACCGCGAGGGTGCCGTTGGTCGTGCCACGGCCGCTGGCGTCCAGGCACTTGTTCCCGTACACCCGCAGCTCTTTGCTTGCGGTGGTGGCCCATCGTTGGTTGGAGCCGCCGTGGCAATCCCACAATTGGACCTGGGTGCCGTTGGCTGTGCTGGAATTCGGCACGTCGACGCAGCGATTCGACGGCGCGCCGACGATCATGGCGTTCTGCTGGCCGTCGCCGCTCAGCGCGTAGCCGGCGGCCACGATGTTGGCCTGCACCGCGTTCTCGGTGGCATCCGAGGGGTACCCCGAAACCATGGCGCCCTCGTAGAAGGTGCCGGCGCTGAGGTTGGCGCCGCCGCCGGGTTTGCAGCAGTCGCCGCCGCTGCCCAGGATGATGGCGCCCTGCTTGCGCATGGGGTTGTATCCGTTGGGCAGCGCACCGTCGTACAGGCCGGTCAAGCCGCCGGATTGCGCGTTGGCGCCCTTGAGCGCGAACCGGGTGGTCCCGTTGTTCTTCAGCATCGCCGTGACATAGGGGCTGGTGAAGGCGCGCTGGTTGGGGTTCCAGGACTGGCTGCCGCCGGGGAACAGGCCCCACTCGAGATCCGCCTGGACCCAGGGACCGCTCCCGGAGCACCCGCCGAACCAGCACTGCGTGCTGAAGTTGATCGCGTCCATGGCACCCGCGGCATCGGCGGCTCTCGTGGTCTCACTGTTGCCGTAGTCGAAGCAGCAGCCGTTGTTGACGTGCGTGCCGCTGGTGACCATGTACATGCCCTCCGGTGCACTACCGGTGGGTACGCCGGTGAGGTGGCCGTCGCGCCAGTAGCTGTTGCCGGGATTGATGTAGAGCGAGTAGGCCTTGCTCCCGCCCACCGTCAGCGACTCGGTTGTCGCCGTCGCCGGGCGGCTCTGGCTCGATCCGGGTACCACGCTCGATCCCTGGTACCAGAGATCGTTGCCTCTTCCCGTCTGGTCGTAGACGACCGTGATGACGCAGGTGGTGCCAGCGCAGAAGGAGTCCTGGGCCGCCGCGTCGGCCGTCCCGCCGACGGCGAGGACGCCGATGTTGCGGGTCGTGCTGTCCGACGAGCGGCGCACCTGGTAGAGCGAGCCGTTGTAGGTGCCGAGCAGAGCCCGGGTCGTGCTGTGCGCCGCCACGCACGGAGTGCCGCCGGCGGCGTAGATGTCGCAGGGCAACGAGGCCGCGGCTTGGGCGGGTGGGGCGCCGACGAGGAGACCGGCGGCCAGTATGGCGATCGCCGCCAACGCCAGCGGCATCTTTCGGGTACGCATGGGGAACCTCCGGGGACGGAACGAAAGGTCGGGTCAGATCGCGACGATGGTCCATTGGTTGTTGGTGTTCGTGTTGGGAGCCCACATGGCGCACGTCGATCCGGCCGTCGAGCTGCCCATGCCATCCAGCGAGGTGCTCGTACCCCGGTTGATGATCTGGTAGCGGCCGCTGCCTACGGAGGTGAGCCGCCACTGCTGGTTGACGCCGCCGTTCCACGCCGACTGCCGGCAGGGCGCCCCGTTGGCGGTGTTGCCCCAGCTGTCGGCGACCATCCCGTTGGTGCGGTTGACGATCCGGTACCACCCGCTGCCCAGGTCGATGAACTGCCATTGCAGGTTCGTCGACCCGTCCCAGGTCCACTGCTTCACGTTCGATCCCGAGGCGACATTGCCGCCGCTGTCGAGCGCCAGACCGGTCGTGCCGTTGACGATCCGCGCGTAGCCCGCCGGAATCGGGTTGCCGACCGGCACGATGGTCGCCCGGTACGTCCGCCCGGACTGGACCGGCAGCGCCATGACGTCGGATTCCGGCTTGGTCACCGTGACGACGCTTCCGGTGGTCGTGTCGACGACCTGGAAGGTTCCGGCCAGCGCGCGGCTGCGCACGTTGACGGTGCCGGTGCGGTCGGCTCGGACGACGATCTCGCCAGCCTGGCCGGCGCTCCACGTCGCGTCCACCGTGTACCCGCCCCGTCCGCGCAGGCCGGTCACTTTGCCGTTGGGCCAGGCGGACGGAAGCGCCGGCAGCACGTGCAGCTCGCCGTTGTGGCTCTGCAGGAGCATCTCGGCGATACCGGAGGTGGCACCGAAGTTGCCATCGATCTGGAACGGCGGGTGGAGGTCGAACATGTTCGGCGCCAGCCGGTCCGTCCGCGCGAGCAGGCGGATCGCGTCGTGCGCGCGGGTGCCCTCCTCCATCCGCGCCCAGAAATTGATCTTCCAGGCGAGCGACCAGCCGGTGCCGTCGTCGCCGCGAAGCTCGAGGGTGCGCCGCGCCGCGCTGTACAGCGCCGGAGTGCCGCGCTTGGTGATCTGGTTGCTGGGGTGCAGGCCGTACAGGTGGGAGATGTGCCGGTGGGTCTGCTCGGTCTCCCCCCAGTCGTAGAGCCACTCCATGATGTTGCCGCGGGAGCCGACCCGCATCGGGGGCAGCCGGTCCCTGGCGGCCAGGGCCCTGGTCCGGAAGTCGCTGTCCACGGCGAGCACCTGGCTCGCCTGGGCGACGCCGTTGAACAGGTCACGCAGGATCTGGTTGTCCATGGTGGGTCCGGCGCACACGCTGACTCCGGAGTGGTGGTTCAGCTCGGGCGAGTTCGACGGGTTGGTGACCAGGTATCCGAGGGTCGGCTCCTGGACCAGGGTGTCCAGGAAGAACTGCGCGGCCCCCTTCAACGCCGGGTAGTACTGCCGCAGGAACGCGATGTCCCCGCTGAACAGGTAGTGGTCCCAGATCATGGTGGCCAGCCAGGCACCACCGGTCTGCCACATGCCGGCCGCCGCGAAGTCCACCACCGAGGCGCCCCGCCACGCGTCGGTGTTGTGGTGCGTCACCCAGCCGCCGGCGCCGTACTGTACCTGGGCCACCCGGGCGCCGGTGGTCGTGAGGTCGTTGATCATCCGGAACACCGGCTCGAAGCACTCTGCCAGGTTGGTGGTGTTGGCGTGCCAGTAGTTCATCGGCAGGTTGGCGTTGAGCGTGTACTTCGAGTCCCAGGCCGGGGTCAGCGAGTCATTCCAGATGCCCTGCAGGTTGGCGGGCTGGGTGCCCGGTCGCGAGGACGAGATCAGCAGGTAGCGCCCGTACTGGAAGAGGAGCGCGGAGAACTGCGGGTCGCTGACCGAGTTGTGCTGGGCGATCCGGACGTCGGTGGTCTGGTCGGCCGCCGAGGTCCGGCCCAGGTCGAGGGTGACCCGACCGAACAGCGCCTGGTAGTCGGCCACGTGCCGGCTGCGGAGCGTGTCATAGGCGATCCCCTGGGCCGCGCTCAGCCGGGACCGGGCGACGCCCTGGTAGTCGCCGTTGACGCTGGCGTAGCTGACGTAGCTGGACCCGATGGAGATCAGCAGCGTCACGCTGTCGGCGTTGGTGACCCGAAGGGTGCCGTTCGAACTGCTGGTGCTCCCGCCCGTGGTGATCGCTTTGGCCAGCGCGAGGAAGCGCACAGACCCGGCGATCCCCCGTTGATCTCCGGACCTGCCGTCCATCGCGATCGTCGTGCCGTCCGGACTGGACGACGTCACGCGCTGCGAGCTGGCGAACGACATCGTGAAGGTGATCGACCCCGTCCGGTCGGCCGTCAGGCGTACGGCGATGACCTGGTCCGGTGCGCTGGCGAAGACCTCCCGCTGGTAGCGGACGCCGTTCTGCAGATAGGAGACCGTGGTGGTGGCGGTGGTCAGGTCCAGGTAGCGGTTGTACTGCGAGGACCCGCCGGAGGGAAGTGCCAGGCGCAGGTCGCCGACCGTCTGGTAGGCGAGCTGAGCGGCGGGCCGCCCGAGCAGGGTCTGATCGATCAGGCTCTGGGCCTGGCTCCACTGGTTGGCGAAGACCAGGCGCCGGATCTCGGCCACCGCGCCCGCGCCCTGCGCGTTGCTGTAGTCGTGGGGGCCACCGGCCCAGACGGTGTCCTCGTTGAGCTGCAGCCGTTCGGTATCGGTGTTGCCGAACACCATGGCGCCCAGGCGTCCGTTGCCGACGGGGAGCGCGCGCAGCCAATCGGTCCCGGCACTCTCGTCGTACCACAGGGCGAGGTCGTTGGCGGCGAGCACCTGGGCTGGGACCACCGCGCCGGCCGAGGCCGCCGCGGTCCACGCCACCGGAGCGAGGGTCGCCCCGGCTCCGGCGACCGCGGCCCCCAATACCTGCCTTCGTGATAGTTCTGGCATCAGTCCTCCAAAGCAGGAGGGCGTGCGGGGCCATCCGGGTGATGACCCCGACACGTCCCGTCAGTTTCGAATGGTCCACTGCTGGTTGGTGCCGCCGTGGCAGCTCCAGAGCTGGATCTTGGTGCCGTTGGCGGTGGCGGCACCCGACACATCGACGCAGAGCCCGGATTGGACTCCCGTGATGGTGCCGTTGGTGTTGAGGTTCCACTGCTGGTTGTTCTGGCCGTTGCAGTCCCAGATGACGACCGCGGTGCCGTTGGTCGTGCTGCGGCCGCTCGCGTCCAGGCACTTGCCCGAGACGGTCAGCTGCTTGCCCGCGGTATGGGTCCAGCGCTGGTTGCTGCCGCCGTGGCAATCCCACAGCTGCATCTGGGTGCCGTTGGCGGTGGAGCTGTTGGGGTTGTCGATACACCGGCCCGAAGCGCCCCCGACCAGCATGACGTTCGTACGGCTCGGCGGCGGGCTGCTGGACGGCGAGCTGCTCGGTGGTGCGCTGCTGGGCGGCGAGCTGCCGTTCAGGCCGAGGAAGGAGATGGCGTATGCCAGCATTCCGGCCTGTGGGAGCGTATGTCCGGTACCGGAGATGCTCACCGCTTCGACGGTGGCCTGCGTGCCGGTGTTGCCGTAGCGGGTCCGGGTCCAGCTCGACTGCGGGCTGTCGGTGTAGGACGGCGTCTGGCCCAGCCCGTTCAGGTTGGTCCACTGCTTGATCTCTTCGGTGAAGTTGGGGTAGGCCAGCGTGGTGTCCGTGGTGCCGTGCCACAGCTGCATGCGCGGGTGGCGGCCGGTATAGCCGGGATACATCGCCCGCGCGACGTCTCCCCACTGTTGAGCGGTCTTGATGATGTTCCCGCCGGAGCACTGGCTGTTCCACAGCGAGCCGTCGGTGGTGGCGAAACATCCGGCGGGTACGCCGGAGAACGCCGTACCGGCCGCGAAGACGTCCGGGTATTGCGCGGCCAGGACGTTGCTCATCATCGCCCCGGAGGAGAATCCGCTGACGACGATCCGGGCGGGGTCCACGTTGTACCGCGTGCGTGCCCAGCTGACCATCGACATGATGCCGGTGGAGTCGCTGCCGCCGTCGCGCCGCAGCGCCTGCGGCGTGGAGACGTCGAAGCAGTGTCCGCTGCGCGTGGCCTCCGGCAGGACCATGACGTAGCCGTACCGGTCCGCCGCGGTCGCGAAGTCGCGGCCGTTGCCGCCGAATATCGCCGGTGCCGATCCGCCGCAGTAGTGGACCAGGACCAGCAGCGCCGGCCGTGCCGCCACGGTGTCCGGGGCGTATACGTACATGTTGAGATTGGTGGGGTTGTTGCCGAAGTTGGTCACCTGCGTCAGCGTCGCGGCCGACGCCGGCTGGCCGACCATGGCGACGACGCCGAGCGAGAGCGCGATGACGGTCCCGACCGCGGCGAGCAGTCGTTTCATGAGTACTCCTTGCATGCCCTGAGGCGACGGTGCGCTCGTGTTGTCAGCGCGGGGTGAAGTCCTGGTTGGTGCCGGGCGCGTTCTTGCACTGCCACTGATCGAGCTGCTGGCCGAGGGTGCTGTTCGCGCCGTAGACGTCCAGGCACAGCCCGCTGTTCTGGTTGCGGAAGGAGTACGAGCCGTCCGACTGCCGGACCGGCAGCCACAGGCTGTTGGGCGCGCTGTTGGGTACCTGCTGCACGATGTTGGGTACGCCGGCGGTCGTCGAACTGTTGGCCACCGCGACGTCGTAGCCGGAGTGCTGAGCCTGCAGGCGCCCGTAGCCGCTCGACACCGGCACGAACTGGAAGCTCTGATTGCTCTGCCCGGTGCAGGTCCATTGGGTGATCGCAGCGCCGGCCGTCGTGGACGTTCCGCTGACGTCAAGGCAGAGGCTGTTGTTGGCGACGACGAGCGGGTGATATCCGGTCGGATAGCCGGTGGCCTGGCCCGCCGTGAACTGCCACCAGTTCATGTTGAGCAGGGATCCGCTGCCGCCGGCGAAGCGCAGGTAGAGGTCGTGGGTCCCGGTCGCGCCGCTGACCGGGCAGGTGACCGTGGTCCAGGTCTGCCAGCCGCCGGTGCCGGGCACGGTGCAGGTGCCGACGTTCGTCCCGCTGGGGCTGTCCAGGTGCAGCTCGATCCGGCCGCCGCTGGTGCCCGAGGCCGCCCTGACCGCGAAAGTGGTGGCGCCGGTACCGAAGCCGACACCTTTGACCTTGATGTAGTCGCCGTTGTCGATCCATCCGACACCCATCCCGCCCTCGCTGGCGGGCTCGGTCTCGATGCCGCTGCCCCACGCGATGGTCTCCGCCTCCTGGCGGACATAGGGATCGAGCGTGCCGACCTGGGGTGCCCCGGTCGTCGTCATGTTGATCGTCGGGATGGTGCCGTCGCCGTTGTAGGCGAACTTCTCCACCGCGACCGACCGGGTATAACCGCCTCCGCCCGGCAGACCTCCGTTGTGGTAGAAGAAGTACGAGCCGCCGTTGAAGTCGATGACACCGGCATGGTTGGTGAAGCTGCCGCCCTGCGTGGGCATGATGATGCCGCGATACGTCCACGGACCGGTCGGACCCGATGAGGTGGAGTAGGCGATGTACTCGGAGCAGCACTTCGCCGCGTACACCATGTAGTACAGACCGTTCCGCTTGTAGAACCACGGTCCTTCCTCGTAGAGGGTCGGCCGGTTCGCGTCTCCGGTACGGGTACCGAACCCGCCGGTGGTCAGCTGGATCTGCGTCGGGCTGCCCGAGTAGGAGATCATGTCGGTGTTGAGCCGCACGTACCACAGGCGCGGGTTGCCGTAGTACAGGTAGGCCTGGCCGCTGTCGTCGATGTAGACGGTGGGGTCGATCTCGGCGTTCTGGATCAGCGGGCGGCCGAGCGCGTCGCGGAACGGCCCGGTGGGGCTGTCCGCGACTCCGACTCCGATGGCTTGCGATCCGTTGGCCATCCGCACCGGCACGTACCAGTAGAACTTGCCGTTGCGGTAGACCGCCTGGCCCGCCCAGGCGTCGGAGCTTGCCCAGCTGAAGGTCGCCAGGCTCATCGGCGAGCCGTGATCGGTCCAGTTCACCATGTCCGAGGAGGACCAGACTCGCCAGTCGCGCATCGTGAAGTAGGTCGAACCGTCTTCGTCGTGGCCGGTGTAGAGGTAGACGCGGCCGTTGTAGACCAGCGGTGCGGGGTCCGCGGTGTAGATGTGCTGCACGATCGGGTTGTCCGCCTGAGCTGATTGCGGAAGCATCGCCGTCAGGCACAGGAGGCTTACCGTCAGGGCGAGCGCGCGCCGCCCCGCCCGCCGAAATGTCGCTGTCATTGGTTGGTTCCCCTGTCGGTAGGGAGGAGGGGTGGCGTCGGCATCGGCGTCCAGGACCAGCCGACGCCACCGGTCACGCGGTCAGTTGCGCAGGGTCCATTGCTGGTTGGCGCCGCCGTGGCAGCTCCACAGCTGGATCTTCGTCCCGTTGGCGGTCCCGTTGCCGCTGACGTCGACGCAGAGTGCCGAGTGGACCCCGGTGATCGTGCCGTTGGAGTTGAGATTCCACTGCTGGTTGTTCTGACCGTTGCAGTCCCAGATGACGACTGCGGTGCCGTTGGCCGTGCCGCGTCCACTGGCGTCCAGGCACTTGTTGCCGTACACCATCAGCTGCTTGGCGCTGGTGTAGGTCCAGCGCTGGTTGGTCCCGCCGTGGCAGTCCCACAACTGCGCCTGGGTGCCGTTCGCCGTCGAGGAACCGGGTACGTCGACGCAGCGGCCCGACTGCTGGCCCACCATCAGCACGTTCGACTGGCCAGGTGCGGGGCTGCTCGGCGGCGGCGAGCTCGGTGGCGGGGTGGATCCGAACTGGGACAGGAACCGCCAGGCCTCCCCCTTGCTCCAGGTCCTGGTGCCGTCCTCGCAGCCCGAGCATCCGTCCACCGGCGCCGGCCCGTGGCCCCCGTCGAAGGCGGCCCACTGCACCGGGTAGCCGGCGCGGCAGGAGTACGTGGTGGTGATGTGCCTGCCGCTGCCCGCAGCCGGTTCGGGAGCGTTCTGCGCTGCGCAGCCGTTGTTGCGCAGGAACGTGTCGCGCAGCGACCGCCCCGACCCGATGTTCAGCACGTTGTCGGAGATGCCGTGGATGCCGAAGTAGGCGATGGGCTGGATGCCGCCGCTGCAGCCGGACAACTGCGCGCCCGAGTAGACCACGACGGCCCGGAAGACGGACGCCCGAGCGCAGGCGACGGCATAGCTCATCCCACCGCCGTAGCTGAACCCCATGGCGAACAGCTGCGTCGTGTCGACGCACAGGTCGCTCTCGATCATCCGGACCATGTCGTCGGTGAAGGTGATGTCCTGACCGTTGCTGTTGGCCCAGCCGTTGCCGATGCCTTGCGGAGCGACCAGGACCGCGCTGTTGCTCGACTGTTCCTGCATGCCGTAGTAGGACCAGGTGGTCCCGCTGGTCCCGCCCGAGGCGACATCGTTCATGGTGCCTCCCCGCCAGTGGTAGGCGAAGATCAACCGGTAGGGACGGGTGTTGGTGTAGCCGTCGGGAATCCGCAGGATGAAACTGCGGTTCTGGCCGCCGCTCTGGATCGTGTACGAGCCGCTGCGCAGCGTCGGGGCCTTGCCGCAGCCTGCGGTCGTTCCGGCGAACGCCGACGGGGCGGTCAACGCGGTTGCCGCGATGGCCCCCGCCACGACCATGGTGACTGCACCGAGTGCGGCCAGCCAGCGGGGAACGAGGCGGCGAGCATGGATGGTTGTCACAGCACTTCTCCTTGCTTGGGAGCGAGAGGCTGCGCCGTGGAGTGCGACAGGTCGACCGACCAGGACACTCCCGCGGTGCAGCCCGACCGCCGCACCCCCGGGCAGGGGAGACGGATCGTCGGTGTGTCAGCAGGTGGAGCTGGTTCACGTGATCAGATCCGGGCGCCAGGGCAGGTTTGTGGTCGCCGAGGAGTTCGGATCGCAGCCCTGGTGCACGTAGCGCGTGGGGACTGCGCTGGGACAGTGCAACGTTAACGACATATTACGTCACATGTCAACGATTAGCGTCGATCTGGCGTCACGCAGAGGCGTCAGATCTATTTGTAGTGCTAGACGCCGAATACAGGCTTACCGGATCGGCATCAACGCCCAGATGATGACCGGGACTTGGCACGAAATATGCCGCTGTCATAGTACGTCATATGACACGGCGGGCTCGGCGTTGCGCCGAGCCCGCCGCTCCAGGATGTCAGCGCTGTCGGGTGAGCAGGCCGGGTCGGTAGGGCAGCAGGCCGTAGTCGCCGCCGGAGTTGGTGGCGCGGCCCTGGTAGAGGAGTTGGAGGTTGCAGGGGTCGATGGTCATGGTCTGGTCGGCGGTGGTGCGGATGAGTTCGCCGTGGCTGATGTCGTTGGTCCAGGTGGCGCCGCTGTTGGCTTTGCCCGCGAAGGGGTTGCTCTCGGTGGCGGCGTTGGGGGTCCAGGTGCCGCCGAGGCTGGTGGCGGTGAAGGATCGGAAGTAGCGGCCGTTGGCGCCGATCGCTTCGACGATCATCAGGTACTGGTTCTGGCCGGCGACCTTGTAGACCTGGGGTGCTTCGAACAGGTTGTTGGTGGTGTCGGTCATGATGGTGGTGTAGGTGGAGCCGAAGTTGCCGGGGAAGTTCCCGATGGGCATGCTGGCGCGGTAGATCTTGCCGTTGTCGCCGGCGAAGAACAGGTACATGGTGGTGCCGTCGCCGATGACGGTCTGGTCGATAGGGCCGGTACCGGAGCCGGTGATGCTCCCGGAGAACAGCGGCTGCGCAGCGGACCACCCGTTGGCGTTGGTCGGGTCGCTGGAGGTGCGGTACGAGAACGCCGTGGCTCCCCACTGGTAGGTCAGGACCCAGATGTTCTTCGGCGCGAAGTAGAACAGGGTGGGTGCCACGGTGCCGGACGACATACCGTTCTGGCTCGCCGACGCCATGTCGGACCAGTTCGTGAACAGACCGAAGTTCATCGACCCCCACGACGACCCGAAATCATGCGTGGTCGCGTAGACGAGCTGGCGGCCGTTGTACGGGACCGTCGTGAAGTCCTTCAACGACACCCACCCCGACTTCGGCGTCGCCAGCGAACCCGTCGACGTCCACCGGTACGACGACGGCAGGGTGCACGGGCCGGACGTCTGTGTCGGCGTCGGCGTGGGTGAAGGATTGGTCCCGCCGATGCGGACGAACTGCCATTGCTGGTTGGCGCCGCCCCAGTCGTCGTACTGGACGATGTTGGCGTTGTCCGCCGTGGAGGCGCCCTGGACTTCGAGGGCCTTGTTGCTGTGGCGGCTGATGAGCCGGACGTAGCCGTCGGCGGAGTCGGCGAGGCGCCACTGCTGGTTGTTGCTGTTGTTGTCGGTCCACTGGACGATGGCGCCACCGTTGGCGGTGGAGAAGTTGTAGACGTCGAGGACCTTGCCGGAGAGGCGGGATTTGACGCGGTAGTAGCCGCCGCCGGAGTCGACGAACTGCCACTGCTGCTGATTGCCGTCGTTGCGGGACCACTGGGTGATTCGCGCGCCGTCATTGGTGGCCAGGTTGTACACGTCCAAGGCCTTGCCGCTGTTCCGGTTCACCAGCACATACCAGGCGCTGGGGTCGACCGTGGCCGCCGACGCCGACGTCGCGGTCAGCGCGACCATCGCGCCGGCTGCTACCACTGCTGCGATCACGGCGGCCAGTCCGGCCCGCCAACCATGGCGCCACCTCGCGGTGCGCACAGGCCTAACAGGCATGGCAACTCTCCTTTCAGTCGTCAGGAACGTCGACAGGACGGCGCGCCGCATCGGCGGGGACGCTGGCGCGAACAACGGTCCTAGCACCCACGCCGCAAATGTTAACGTTCACATTTGCGGGTGATGACGATCCGTGCCGGGATATGGGGGTGTGTGGCGATACTGTGACCGACCGCCGCGATACCCGTCAACATGTATCGGGAATGTTTCGGGAAGGTCCTATGTGACATGTCGACTCGCCGGAAGGGTTCCAGCCAATCGAGCGATATCACCCTTCGGAGAACGAAGCGCTTGGGCCTACCAGATCATATAGACAGATTCCCAGGATTGCTATGACGTCATACATGTGATGTGATGCTGGCCGTCGGTTAAGGCCGCGTTTCCACCTGATGAATCGCTCAGTCAACGTCTGCCTGCCGGGGTGTCCGGCTACGGCTGGCAGCTCATCTCCAGGAAGGACGCCATCGTGACCCCTGCTCCACGAACCGCACCCCGGCGAACATCCCGCCCGATCACCACCGTCGCCAGGTATGCCGCCGCGATGCTCGTCGCGGTGTCCGCTGTCGCCGCAACGCCCGCCGCAGCTGCCGTCATGACGACGCTGTACGCCTCGTCGACCGGATCCGGAACCGCCTGCTCGTCGGCCCAGCCCTGTTCGCTGAGCCAGGCCCAGGCATCCGTCAGGGCCATCGCGCCCTCGATGACCGGCGACATCGTGGTGCAGGTCGCGGCGGGAACCTACTCGCTCGGCTCCCCGCTCACGTTCACCCAGGCCGACTCCGGCGCCAACGGCTACACCGTGTACTGGCAGGCGGCGACGGGAACTCGCCCCATCATCTCCGGTGGGCAGCGGGTGACCGGCTGGACGGTCGCGGACTCCGCCCAGAACATCTGGCGGGCGAGCGCGAGCGGTGCCTTCGACACCCGCCAGCTCTATGTCAACGGCCGCATCGCCACGCGTGCCCGCACGCAGGTCAACCGCGCCGACTTCACCGCCACGACCACCGGCCTCACCTTCACCAACGGCTCGCTGTCGTACTTGAACAACCTCGCCAACGAGAACCGCATCGAGCTCGAGTCGGTCAACTCGTTCACCGACCGCTATGTGCCGGTGCAGTCGATAAACAACAACGTCATCGCGATGGAGCAGCCCGCTTGGAGCAACAACACCTGGGGCTACGACACGCTCAACCGCCCCTTCCACAGCGGGCCGATGTATTTGGTGAACGCCCGCGAGTTCCTCGACGCGGCGGGTGAGTGGTACCTCGACACCGCTGCCGGCGTGCTGTACTACAAGCCGCTGAGCGGCGAGAACATGACGACGGCCGACATTGAGCTACCTCGGCTGGAGTCGCTGCTGAGGGTCGGCGGGACCTACTCGGCACCCGCCCACCACATCGCCTTCTCCGGTCTGCAGTTCTCCCACACGAGCTGGCTGCAGCCCAACACCGAGCAGGGCTACGCCGACCAGCAGACCGGTGCCTACATCTACGGCACGTGGTCCCGGCCGTCCGATTGGCTCTCGTCCTGCCAGTCCGGCTGCCCGGCCTTCGAGGCGGCCCGGCCGCACTGGCGCCAGATGCCCGCGGCGGTGCAGGTATCGGCGGCCAACGCCATCCGGTTCACCAACAACAGGTTCACCAACCTCGGCCAGGTCGGTCTCGGCATCGGCAACGACGCCAACGCGAACGCCACCGGCGTCGGGCTCGGCGCGAGCGACATCGACGTGATCGGGAACGTGTTCGAGCAGATCGCGGCCGGTGCCGTCATCGCGGGCGGCGTACAGGCCGACGCGCACCATCCCAGCGACACCCGGATGGTCAACAGGGACATCGTCTACAGCAACAACACCGTCTTCGACGTCGCCATCGACTACCGCAGCCACGTCGGTCTGCTCATGACCTACCTGGCCGACTCGGCGATGTCGAACAACGAGGTCTACAACCTGCCCTACACCGGCATCTCGATCGGCTACGGCTGGGGCGCGAACGACGCGGGTGGCAGCCAGGACTACACCGACCGCGGCCTCTACAGCTACCAGCCGAAATACACCACCGCGACCATCGCGAAGAACTACCGGGTCCAGGCCAACTACGTCCACGACGTGATGCGGCAGATGACCGACGGGGCGGCGTTCTACAGCCTGTCCGCACTGCCCGGCACGACGATCAATCAGAACTACTTCCGCAACACCAACGGGTGGCTCGGCCTGTACTTCGACGAGGGCGCCCGGTACCAGTCCGCCACCAACAACGTCTTCGACAACATCGGGCAGTGGGCCTACGGGCAGCACTGGGCCAACAACAACACCGGCAACCTCACCCTCACCAACAACTGGACCACCAGCACCAACACCAACATCACCTCCGGCTCCCGAAACAACACCAACACCGGCACAGTGGTCGTCACCGGCGGGAACTGGCCGACGGCCGCGCGGACCGTCATGACCGCCGCCGGTCCGCAGTCCTCCACCCAGCAACCCGTCACCATCGTCGGCGGCCCGTCGGGCCGGTGCATCGAGGTGCCGAACTCCAGCACCGCCAACGGCCTCCAGGTGCAGCTGTGGGACTGCAACGGCGCTTCCGGCCAGTCCTGGACCTACACCAGCGCCAAGCAGCTGATGGTCTACGGCAACAAGTGCCTCGACGCCACCGGTCAGGGCACGGCCAACGGCACCACCGCGGTCATCTGGGACTGCAACGGCCAGGCGAACCAGCAGTGGAACGTCAACTCCAACGGCACGATCACCGGGGTGCAGTCGGGTCTGTGTGTGGACGCGAGCGCCTACGGCACTGCGAACGGCACGAAGATCCACCTCTGGTCCTGTCATGGTGGCACGAACCAGCAGTGGAGCCTGCGGTAGGTGATCGGGCCGGCGGCACCGCCGCCTCGGCAGCAGTCGGCGAGGGCTACGCCGGCTGCTGCCGAGTTGCCGACCCGGCCGTCGCTACGGCGTCGACACCGGCCGCATCGCCCGCCAGAGGGCGGCCGGCACGTACGACCGGCTGCCGCTCACTGCGGCTTCGACGTGCTCGGCGGAGCCCATGCCCGTGACGACGCTGGCAACGGCCGGGTGCAGCAAGGGAAACTGCAGGGCCGCGGCGGGCAGCTGCACGCCGTGCGCCCGACAGGTTTCCGCCAACCGGCGAGCGCGCTGGAGCACCGGGTCCGATGCCGGGCCGTAGTCGTAGTGGGCGCTGCTGGGCGGCCACGGCCTTGCCAGAATGCCCGAATTGAACGGTGCCGCGGCGACGACCGCCACCCCGCGTCCGGCGCACTCGTCCAGCA
Source organism: Allocatelliglobosispora scoriae (assembly GCF_014204945.1). Lineage (NCBI taxonomy): Bacteria > Bacillati > Actinomycetota > Actinomycetes > Micromonosporales > Micromonosporaceae > Allocatelliglobosispora > Allocatelliglobosispora scoriae. Next base: position 166,471 of record NZ_JACHMN010000001.1, on the reverse strand, counting down.
GTTGCTCGCCTGCCCGGTCGAGCAGGGTGTACCGACCGGCCAGCATGACGACGTCGAGATCGGTTTCGCGGACCATTCGCAGCGGGGCCTGCCATTGGTTCATCCCGACGCCGACCGCACCGATCACGCCCTGATCACGCAGCGCGATCAAGGCGGGGATGGCGTGCCCGATGGCGTCGTCGACGGCGTGGTCGGGGTCATGGACATAGACGATGTCGATACGGTCGACGCCGAGCCGGGTCAGGCTGTCGTGCAGGCTGCGTTTCACTCCGTCGGCGCTGAAGTCCCATACCCGCGCCAGGTCGTCGGGGACGTCGAAGCCGCCGGCGGCGAGATCGGAGCCGGTCGGCGCGGGATTCGGGCGCAGCAATCGTCCGACCTTGGTGGACAGGACGTACTCGTCGCGGGGGTAGGGCCGCAGCGCGCTGCCCAGACGTCGCTCGGACAGCCCGAGCCCGTAATGGGGCGCGGTGTCGAACAGGCGTATCCCCGCATGCCAGGCAGCGCTGACGGCACGCGCCGCGTCGCCATCCGGCCTGGCGTAATTCAGGTTGCCGATGCCGGAGGCGCCGAAACCCAGGGTGGTGACGTCCAGCCCGGTGCGCCCCAGCGGCCGGGCGGGCATTCTGCGTACGGGTGGTGTCACGGGGAACTCCCATGATCGACGTGGCATGGAGGCGGTCTCTCGGGCGGATCGGCGTGAACGCCGGCTACGGCAGCCGCCACACCAGGGGCAGCGGTCCGCGCTGGGACGCCTCCATGTCAAGCAGCGGATGAATGACCTCGTGCCAGCGTCGAGTCAGCTCCAGCTTCGCCATCGCCGACTCCATCCCCGCCCAGTCGTCGCACACCACCGTGTGGAACAGATCCAGCCCGTCGCGCCAGATGTGCCAGGAGTGGACCCCGCTGTCGCGCAACGCCTGTTCGTGCTGCGGCGCCAGTACCGCGTGGATGCGCTCGTACTCCGCTTCGAGCCCGGGCTTGAGCCGGGTGTGCAGACCGATCACCTGCATGATGCTCCTCGATGGTCAGTGTGGTGAGTCATGGGGAACAGGGGGCGGTGGCCTATCGGCCCAGCCAGCCACCGTCGACGGGGATGAGCGTGCCGTGCACGTAGTTCGAGGCGGGTGATGCCAGGAACACGGCCACTCCCCCGAGATCGGCCGGTGTGCCCCAGCGTCCGGCCGGAATGCGGTCGACGATGGCGGCGTTGCGCTGGGGGTCCTCACGCAGCGCCCGATTGTTGTCGGTGGCGATGTAGCCGGGGACGATGGCGTTCACGTTGACCCCGTGCACGGCCCATTCGTTGGCGAGCGCCTTGGTCAGTCCGGCGATGCCGGATTTCGCGGCGGCGTAGCCCGGCACCGTGATCCCGCCCTGGAAGCTGAGCAGAGACGCGGTGAAGATGATCTTTCCAGCACGCCGGGCCAGCATCGCGCGGCCGACCTCGCGGGCAAGGATGAACTGCGCGGTGAGGTCGACCGCCAGGACGTGGTCCCAGTCCTCATCGCTGTGCTCGGCGGCCGGCGCTCGGGCGATGGTGCCGGCGTTGTTGACCAGGATGTCGATGGGGCGCTGCTGTGTGGTCAGCTCAGCGGCCAGGGCCGCCACCGCCTCACGCCGAGCGAAGTCCACGGCTCGCACGTCGCAGCGCCTGCCCTTGGCCCTCACCCTGCGGGCCACCTCGCTGCCTTCGGGCTCGAGCTGGGCGCTGACGGCGATGATGTCGGCGCCCGCGGCGGCGAGCGCGGTGGCGATGGCCAAACCGATACCGCGTCGCGCGCCGGTGACGACGGCGAGCCTGCCGCTGAGGTCGAACATCGCGGCGCTCATGGGCGGCCCGCGCAATCGAGCAGAACCTTCATCACACCCGCGCCGGATTCGAGAGCGGCAAACGCCTCGTCAACCCGGTGCAGCGGCTCCACCCGGCTGATCAGGTCTGCGGCCGGGATCTCACCAGCGGCCACCAGCTCGACGGCGGTCGCCATGTCGTACGGGCTGTAGAGGCGCGCGCCGAGCATCGTCAGCTCACGCCAGAAGAAGCGGTGCAGGTTGACTTCACGCGGAGCGGAGTGGATCGCCACCATCACCAGGCGCCCGCGGGGCGCCAGGGCGTCCACGGCCGTGGAGACTCCTGCGGCCGCGCCGGACACCTCGAAGGCGACGGCGGCCCCCTCGCCGCCGGTCCATTCCTGGATCATCTCGATCGCGTCGCGGGCGGTCGGGTCCGCGGTGGCGAAGCCGAGCCGGTCGGCGACCGCCAGCCGCTGTCGGCTGGGCTCCAGGATCAAGACCTGGGCTCCGGTACGCCGTGCGACCACCGCGATGAGGAGGCCGACCGGGCCGCCGCCGACCACGACGGCGTGCTCGCCATCGGTGAGACCGCTGCGTCGCACGTCGTGCACGGCCACCGCGGTCGGCTCGGCGAGCGCGGCGTGGGCGAGATCGAGGTCTGCCGGCAGGCGTACCAGCGCTCGTGCGGGCACATTCCAGCGCTGCTGCATGGAGCCGGCGCTGTCGATGCCGATGAAGGTGAGCCGGGGACAGACGTGTCCGTGTCCGGCCCGGCAGGTCGCGCAGGCGCCGCAGTTCAGCACGGGGAGCACGGTGACGGGATCGCCGAACGCCCAGCCGTCCACCCCGGCACCGAGGCGTGCCACAGTCCCCGACATCTCGTGTCCGATGACGGCCGGAACCGCGACTCGGCCGTCCATGTCACCGTGCAGGATGTGCAGGTCGGTGCCGCAGATTCCGGTGAACGCGACGTCGATCTGCACCTCCCCGGCGGCGGGCGGCGTCTCCGGTACGTCCCGGACCCGCAGTCTGCGATCGCCCTCGTATATGGCCTGGTGCATGACTGTCCTCTCGTGAGCACGGCATCCGCGTCGCCCGTCGTGACTACGCCTCCGAACCGGTTGGTCGCGTTCGTGCCGACAGGTTCGAGCCAAGATATGACATCATATGTTTCGCGTGATGACAACGGGTCGACGGCAACTCGCCCGAACGCCTCGGTCCGCAGCGGCAGACGCCCGGGCGCGGGCCGGACGGCGCCGCGGCTCGCCGTCCCGAACGAACCCTTTACCGATGGGAGCAGCGCTTATGACCCGACCTCCGACCAACACGATCGTTGACGCGCATCTTCACGTCTGGGACCCCGCACGTGGCGTCTATCCCTGGCTCGGACCGGCTCTGGCGCCGGTGAACCGGACGATGGCGCTCCCCGAGGTGCTGCCCGAGCTCGGCAGCCACGGGGTCGGCGCGGTCGTGCTGGTGCAGTCGGCCGACAGCGATTTCGACACCGACCTGATGTTCGAAACCGCGAGGTCCCACCGCCAGGTCGTCGGCGTCGTCGGCTGGGTCCCTCTGGACCAGCCTGTCGCCGCCGCAGAGAGGTTGGCGCGGTTGCGCGACGAGCCACTGTTCGCGGGCGTGCGCAACCTCATCCACGAGCAGCCCGATCCTCAATGGATCCTGCGCCGCGACGTGGACGCGGGCCTCGACCTGCTCGAGCAGGACGGGGTACCGTTCGATTTCGTGGCGGCTGGGCCCCTGGCCCTGGCCACCGCCGCCGAGGTGGCACGGCGCCACCCCGGACTGCGCCTGATCCTGGACCACCTGGGGGCGCCTCCCCTGGACACCGAACCCGGGCAGGCCCAACCGTGGCTGAGGTCGCTGGCGGTCCTCGCCGGGCACCCTCAGGTCTACGTCAAGATCTCGGGCCTCTACCTGCGGTCCGACTCGGACGGCAACGGGATGAGGCGGGCCCGTGCGTACATCGGCGAGGCGCTGGAACTCTTCGGCCCACGCCGGATGATGTACGGCGGTGACTGGCCGATCTGTCTTCTCCACGAACCGTACGGTCGGACGCTGGACATCATCCGGCACGGCCTGCCGGACCTCGCCGACGCCGATCGCGACCACATCCTCGCCGGCACCGCCACCCGGGCCTACCGCATCGACCCCCAGCGTCTGGCCTCGGCGACCGCCTGATGCCCGGGCCCGGCATCGCCCATCGCGATGCCGGGCCCGGGAAGGCTCACACCCTGCGCAGGCACCGCCGCCAGCTCGCCCAGACCCTGTTGCGCCGGATGCCCAGTCCGGCAAGCAGGACACCGACCCGCATGCGGCGGTACGGGCCGACGTCAATCAGAGGTGCCAGGCCACCGACGAATCGGCGCATGGCAGCGGTGCCCAAGCCGTTCATCGAGATCGATGGCGACCGGGGCGAATGCCTTGGTACACAACATCATACGTATGACGTCATGGCAAGACCCACGCGAATCGTTTGACAGTACGTGTTGCGACTGTCGCCACCCGTCGGCGCGGCCTGCGCCCTAGTCAGCCCTTCGGACGGCGGCGGGATGCCGACGTAGAAGCGTCCGCATCCAGAACCGGTCGACGCCGGCTCCACGACCCGGAGATGTGGGCGCGCATGGCGGCTGCGGCGGCCGCGGCGTCTCTGGCCATGATCGCATCATGGATGGCTTGGTGCTCGTCCAACGTTCGACGCATGACCGCTTCGTTGTACTCGCCGTGGTAGCGCATGCTCTCGCGTGCCTTGTCATGGATGCTGTTCACGATCGCACGCCCGAGGCGGTTGCGCGATGCGGCCATGACCATGTCATGAAAGTGTGCGTCCGCAGCGGCGAACGCCGGCACATTATTGATCTTCGAACGCATGAGCTCGAAAGCTGCACTGATGCGCAGCTTGTCTTCACCGGTGTGCGATGAGGCCGCAGCAGCGGCCATGTCGGCCTCGAGCGCGGTGCGGGTGGCGACGAGCTCGTCCAGGAATGAGAGGTTGGCATCGTGGGCGATGATGGCGGTGAGCACGATGTCGTCCAGCAGGTTCCACTGGCGGGAATCGGTCACCTGGGTGCCGCGACCGTGTTCGATGCGGACCAGACCCTTCTCCTGGACCACCTTGATGGACTCGCGGATCACCGTGCGGCTGACCCCGAATTGGTCGCACAGGTCCGCCTCGGGCGGCAGAGTCGCGCCTGGGACCAGCACGCCGCGCACGATGTCGTTGACGATCTGCTGCACGACGTTGACGCCCAGTTTGGCACCGCGGGCCCGGGGCGGCGCAGCGTCCACGGCTGATGCGTTAGGTATGCCGAACGGATCAGCCACAACCTGCCGCGTCAATGTGCCCCCCTGGCATTGGGCGTCGGGTCGCCGGAACCGACACAGGTGATTGCATGGCACACCGCCATGACATCACTTATAAGATGTCATATGTCACGGTCACGTGCCAAGCATCTGTGCGAATTCTCGCACAGAAATTGTTATGGACGGGCATCCGGTTTGGTCGCAGGGCTCGATGCGCGCGTACCTCTACGCGCGCACGCCGACGAGTCAGGCCGCTTGGCGCCGAGCCCGCTGCCGGAGCGCGCGGGTGCGGCGGCCTCGGCCTGCCGCACCCGCGCGCTCCGGGTCCCCCGGCGGTACAGATCAGCCGACGGCTGCCACCAATCGCTGACCGGCCCGCTCCGGTCGGACACCCGGGCCGTCGAAGGACACCGTGGTGGGCCGGAGTTCGCAGGCGGCGATCGCTACCTCATCGACGCGGATTCCCAGGCCGGCCGAGTCACCGAGGATGAAGGCCCCGTTCTCGATCCGCAGGTCGACGTCGATGCCGACCGGCGGGTGTAGGACCTGGAGCTCGCTGGCGGTGTGGTTGGGCACCGATGTCGCCGCGTGCAGAAGGCCGACCGGGTTGGTGCCGATCGGGCTGACCGGCAGGTCGTGAGCATGGGCCAGCGTGGCGACACGGAGGAAGTGGGTGACGCCCCACACCGATGCCGTCTGCACGATGTCCAGTGCACCGGCCGCCAGCAGCGGGCGGAACTGCTCCAGCCCGCTGAGGTTCTCGCCGCTGGCGACCGCGGCCCGAATGCCGCGGCCGACGGTGGCCAGCCCTTCGGCGTCCCACCGCCGCACAGGCTCCTCGACCCAGATCAGATCCAGGGTGCGCTCGAGTTCGGCGACGTAGCGAACAGCCTGCTTGCGGCTCCAGCACTCGTTCGCGTCGAGCATCAGCCCGGGCCTCGATCCACCGCCGGCCTCGGTGAGCACGTCGCGCACCAGGGTCAGGCGGTGCCGGTCGCGTTCGACGTCGAGACCGCCCTTGAGCTTCGCCGCTCCCATGCCCCGATCCGCGTACGCCGTGTAGGTGGCGACCAGTTCCTCATCGTCGAGATCGATGTCGAGACCGGAGGCGTACGCGGGCACCACTCGGTCGCGTCCGCCCAGCATGCGCCACAGGGGCTCCCCTGCCGCCTGGGCCTTGATGTCCCACAGCGCGGTGTCGAACGCACCGATGGTCCCGAAGATGGTTCCCGCGTGCCCGGCTTTGAACGTCTGCCGCAGCATCCGGTCGTAGAGCGCGCTCACGCCTCGTGGATCCTCACCGTCGATCGCGGCGAAGACCGTGTCCAGTTCCACGTGCGGGCCCATGCCGACACCGGTGATGCCCTCGTCGGTCGTCACCAGGACGATCGGCACGTCGGTGATCCCGTCGGCGAAGACGCCGTTGGCGTCCCCGACGGGACGGCCCCACTCCTGCACGGTGTTCAGCGCACGGTAGCCAGTGATCCGCATGTCAGCCTTTCGTCGAACCCGCGGTGACAGCGTCGGCGATCCGGCGCTGGAAGAACAGGTAGATCGTCAGGACGGGTACGGCAGCGATCAGGACCCCCGAGGCGAAGGTGGGGATGTCGGCCGAGTACTGACCGCGTAGCGACGTCACCCCGACCATCAGGGTGCGGTGCTCCGCGGACGGCATCATCAGCAGCGCGATGAGCACGTCGTTCCAGCAGAACAACGCGTTGAGCACACCGACCGACAGCAGCGCCGGCCGGCCCATCGGCAGCATGATCCTGCGGTAGACGCCATAGGTGCTGTTGCCGTCGATCCGCGCCGCGTCGACGATCTCCGACGGGATGGTGCTGTAGTAGCTGGCCATCAGGTAGATCGTGAAGGGCAGGAATTGTGCGACGTAGGCAAGGATCAGCCCCGGGTAGGTGTCGACCAGCCCCGTGTCGGCCATGGTCCGCACCAACGGAACCATGATCACCTGAAAGGGCACGAACAGCGCCGCCAGGCATCCCAGCAGCAGCGCCTTCGAACCGCGGAAGCGGAAGTGGCTCAGGGCGAAACCCGCCATCGAGCCCAGCAGCAGAAGCAGAGCCACCGCTCCGGCCACCACGATCACGGAGTTGACGAAGTAGCGTGCGGTGCCGGCGCTGGTCCAGGCGGTGACGATGTTGTCCCAGCGAAGTGAGTCGGCGAGCGAGAACCTGTCCAGGATGTAGTCACGACGGGTCTTCATCGCCGCGTTGGCGGTGAAGACCAGGGGGTAGATCGTCGCCAGCGCCAGCAGCGCCATGGGAACGGCAATCAGCCATCGGCTGATCCGAGCGCCGCGCATCAGTCCTCCTTACCCGTACGCCGCAGGAAACCGACCTGCGCGAGCCCGACGACGAGCATGACCAGGAACAGCACCGTGGAAGCAGCCGCCGCGAAAGCCGGGCGGTTCATCTGGCCCTGCTGGATCCAGACGTAGTACTCCGGCAGATAGGTCGACCCGCCTGGACCTCCGCTGGTCATCACATAGAGCAGCCCGAACATCGAGGTGAGCATGCCGATCATGGTCGTGACGAAGACGAACTGGATCGTGCGGGACAATCCCGGGACGATCACGTGCCGGATCACCTGCGGCAGCGACGCCCCGTCGGAGCGGGCAGCGTCCAGCAGCGCCGGGTCCAGCGTCGCGAACCCGGACAGGAAGACCACCAGCGCCATCCCGAACGTCGCCCAGATGTGGACGCCGACCACGGTGAACATCGCGACCCTGGAATCCCCCAGCCAGTCCACCGGGCCGAGGCCGACCAGGCCGAGCAAGCCGTTGAGCGGGCCGTCGAAAGCCAGCAGGAGGTTGAAGATCGAGCCGACGATCACCGGGGAGAGAACCGCGGGGAAGAAGTAGACGCTGCGGTAGAAGCGGTGTCCCGGCACGCGTAGATAGATGAACGTCGCCAGCATTCCCGGGATCGCCACCGCGATGGGCAGCAGCAGCACCAACCACACCACGTTGCGCAGCGCGCCCAGGAAGAGCGGATCGGCGAACAGCTCCGCGTAATTGTCCAGGCCCACCGCCGCCCCGTTGCGGTCGCCGTCTCCGGTGAAGGAGAAATTGACGCCGAGCAGCAACGGCCAGAGCCGGAACACCACGATGACGAGGACTGCGGGAGCGACAAGGACGAGGGGGGCGAGTCGTTCCCAGGACGACCGGCCCGACCGGGAGCGCCTGCGTGGCGCTGCGTCCATGTCGTCGGCCCGCTCCGCCCGGGCGGAGCGGGCCGACAGCGGTAGAGAATCACCGAGCGGCACCGGTCAGCTCCGGTCCGACTCGCCGAGCTGCTTCAGCGCACCGTCGACGCTCACCGACCCTTCGAGGATCTGCTGGGACAGTCGCCCCATCAGCTCGATCGTCTTGGACGACAGTGCCACGTGCAGTGCCGGCTTGCCGGTCTTGAGGTCGGCGACGATGGCGCTGACGGCAGGACCGCCGTCGGAGGTCTTCACGGTGGTGTCGGACACGACCGCGCCCGCGGCGGCGTAGAAGGCTGCCAGGGCATCCGTCGTGGTCAGGGAGCGCACCAGGTCGGCGGCGAGGGCCGGGTCCTTGGTCCACTTGGCGACCCCGTATCCGATTCCCCCGTCGAACGGCAGGCTGGGAGTCGCTCCGGCGGTGATGACCGGTGACTTCATCACGCCGACGTTGTCGGCGCCGAGGAACTCGTTGAAGTCCTTCCAGTGCCCGATGTCCGACATCAGCCCGACGATGTTGGTCGCCTTGCCGGACTGGAAGATCCCGAATGCGTCGGTGAACAGCGTGGTCGAGTTGCCGCCCTTGCTGTTCAGGCCGCGGTCGTTGACGTCCTTCCACAGCTGGAAGACCTGCTTGACGTCGGCCGAGTTCCAGTCCCGCTTGCCGGCGATCCAGTCGTCGTACTCCTGCGGGGTCAGGATGCCCGAGCCGAACGCCGACAGGAAGAACTGAATGCCGATGCCCTCCTTGTTGCCGAGGGCGAAGCAGCTGGCGCCCGTCGCCCTGGTGACGACGGCACAGTCGGCGGTGAAGCCGCTCCACGTGGTCGCCGGACGCTCCGGGTCGAGGCCGGCCTTCTTGTACAGGCCCTTGTTGAAGTAGATCGGGTGACCCTGCAGCGTCACCGGGGAGGCGTAGGCCTTGCCGTCCTTGACGAACGCGTCCCATCCGGCCAGGCGCGCCTTGTCCTGGGTGACGTACTGGTCCAAGGGGACCAGCGCATCGACCCGGTCACGGATCTGGCCGCCCCCGTTGAACATCATGACGTCCGGGCCCTTGCCCGCCTGGATCGCCGCCCCGAGCAGCGTGTAGTACTGGTCGAAGGGCTGGGCGACGAACTCGACGGTGACGCCCGGGTGCTTCTTGGCGAAGTCTGCTTTCGCCTTCTCCACATATGCGGTCGCGGTCTTGTCACTGGACTTCCAGTCCCACACCACGAGCTTGCCGCTGGCGGAGTTGGACGAGGGTTCGTTGCCCGTAGCGCTTCCACAGCCCGCCAAGGCCAGCATCCCCGCGATCGCGGCCGACCAAAATACTCGCTGCTTCATCGACTCTCATCTCGAGAATGGCCGGGAGGGCCGGCCGTCCGCTGGAATGCGCCAAAGCTAAGTCATATGATGTGTGATGTCAACGAGAACAGGTCCTGACCCAGATGACGTCAGAGACGGCGCGCCGCAGGGCGCCAGCGAAAACACAGCGGTCGCGACCCGCACGGTGGACGACCGCAGCCGGACTCTCCGCGACGCGGCGATGCCGTTCCCGGCCTACTGGATGATCACAGGGTCGTTCAACTCGGGCCGGCACCTACCCAAGAGCCCTTCGGGCCGCGGCCGGGAACCCGCCTGAGCACGCTGGCCGAAGCGTAATTGCCAGCCATATGGCGGCATCGCAGCCGCGCGAATTCGCCGCCCCAGCCGTCGAACTCGGCGTCGACGCCGACCAGCGGCACAGCGAACCGACAGGAGCGCGCCGCCTCCCTTCAGGGCCGGTATGAGCAAGGAGCGGGGCGACGCACCTCGGACATAGGGGCTTAGATTATATATGTTAACGTTCACATTGACGGGCGACTGTGGTCCCGATGAGACTGCCAGAATGTCCCGCCGCCATCAAGGGGTGGCACCGCATCATCAGATATTTTATCGAAACCGTCAATTTCACCTTTGCGGGATCACAAATCGTATGTCGTCGTCATCGGTTTCCGCTCCTCGGCAGTGGATTCGTCACCGAAACCCCGTTACGAACGACGTCGACAATGAGTCGCACGGACCCAGCCGGCCGCAACAGCGCATCGATGCTCATATTTGCGATGGTCAATCGCAGGCCCTGTGGCCTGCTAGTCTTCGAAACCTTTTCGCTCCGCCTTGACTCGCGGCGCATTATCGGTCACATTCGATGAGCGGAATCACAAGGCGCGACGCACGACAGCGCCCCATCACCGCCTGGAGCGGGCGACGTCTTCCATGACGGGCTCCACGGTCCGCATGTGATCGTCAGTTCGGGTCACCGTCACCGCTCGGCTTCATACCGCGGACGCCCTTTCCGGCCAATCACGCGGCGACCGACGGCGATGCTCCGTGGCCTTCGCCAATTCGACATAGCCATGCAGCCGACCAGGCCGTCATCGAGTCGAGCCGGGCCGTCCCCACCGCGCCAACCAGCATCGACCAAGGAGACATCACGATGAACGACTCCCGCCGCACGCGGACATCGCGATGGGAGCGGCGGGCCGAGGCGGTTGCCGGCTGCCATGGGGGACGGTACCTTGGCTGCCACCCCTGGTGGGAACGGTTCCACGGAGCAGGCTTCGCAGAGCCTCGGCCGCACCGGATACGCCGTCCACTGGTCGCGACACGCAGCGATGACGGATCCGTGGAGGCGGCACAGGAATGAGCATCACCGAGTTGAGCCCCGCAGAGCTTGTCGTCGCCGCTCAAAACGGCGACGAGCGAGCGCGCACGAAGCTGGTCAACGCGTATCTGCCGCTGGTGTACAACATCGTCCGGCGGGCGCTGGGGCGCAATCCGGACGTCGATGACGTGGTCCAGGAGGTTTTGCTGCGGGTCGTCCGTGACCTGCACGCCCTGCGGGATCCGAGCAGCTTCCGGCCGTGGTTGGCAACGATCGCGATTCGTCAGATCAGCTCCTACCGGCATCGCGCACGCGCTGACATGACCATCGGGCTGGACGAGATGGGCGAGGCCGCCGATACGCACCTTGATTCCGAGGACCGGGTGATCCTTCGCCTGCAGCTCGCCGCGCAGCGTCACCAGGTCGCGGAAGCGAGCGGCTGGCTGGATCCGGAGGACCGGGTTCCGCTGTCGTTGTGGTGGCAGGAGAACGTCGGCTGGTTGACCCGAAGTGAGGTCGCGGCGGCGCTGGGCTTGACGGTCGCCCACACGGGGGTCCGGCTGCAACGTATGCGCGAGCAGCTCGATCTGAGCCGGGCGATCGTCTGCGCGCTCGCCGCCGATCCTCGCTGTGCGCAGCTCGACGCGGTGATCAGCCACTGGGACGGTGCCCGGACGTCGGTATGGCGCAAGCGGATAGCCCGGCATGTGCGGGACTGCCCGGAGTGCGCGGCGACCATGACCGGGCAGGTTCCGTTGGAACAGCTGCTCATCGGTGCGGCACCGCTGGCCGTACCGGTCGGGTTGGGGTTGGCTTTGGCGGCCAAAGGCCTGCTTCCCGCGGCGGGTGCCCAGGCGGCCGGGCTGGCGGTGTCACATCCCGCCCCACTGGTGGCATCGGCCAAGGGCGTTCACGCCACGTTGATCGGAAAGCTGGCACACGCGGTGACCACCTATTCGATGGTCAGCGTCGCCACCGGCGCGGCCCTTGCCGTCGGCGCGACCGCCACCTATGTGGCGTGGCCCGACCCGCCGAAGCCCGCCGTCGTCGCCGGCCCGACCTCGCCGTCGCCGGCTCCCATCGCCTCCTCGACGCCGTCGCGCAGCCCGGTGCCGCCGTCACCGACAGCGTCACCGGCCAGCCGCCGCTCGGCCAGCCCCAGGCCGTCAGCCGTGGCCGCCGCCGTCGCGGTGGGCTCCCGATCGCTGGAGTCTGTCGCCGCACCCGGCCAGTACCTCACGTTCGACGGCGACTTCGCAGCGGTCGGCGCGGTCGGTGTCACCGCCGACCAGCAGACCCGGCAGCGGGCAACCTTCGCCGTGACGGCAGGTCTCGCCGACACCACCTGCGTGACCTTCCGAGCGACCGACGGCCGATACCTGCGCCACTCGGAACTGCGCCTGCGGCTCAGTCCCGCCGACGGCAGTCGACTGTTCCGTGAGGACGCCACCTTCTGCCCGATTCCCGGAGCAGTCGCCGGCTCGGTCACCCTGCGGGCGTACAACTATCCTGCTCTGCGCCTGCGCTGCCGCGACGGCGCGGTATACATCGATCCGTCTGACGGCAGCGGTCGGTTCGGGCGGGAAAGCTCCTTCATCGTCCGCACTCCCTGGGCCGGCTGAACGAGGTCCCACCGCGTGGCGCGACTACGGTGCGGCAGGCATATAACACTGTTCGGGTGCGATGAGCATCACCTGCGTTTCCAGCCGGTTATCGCTGGATTTCCGTTACGAGAACTCAGTTCGATGAGCCTCCATCTATAAAGGCATCACCATGTCGGGCGTCCGCTCCCCATGGGGGCTCGGCTCTGGCAGAACGGGCTGAGTCCAGGCAGGTATGTGAACGCTCACATTTAGGTACGTCGACTCCGCTGGCATACCCAGGCTCCCGGTTCCCGCCGGGTCCACCACCCTCCGCTCCCTATCGAAAGGCACCATCCCATGAGAACCCCTAGGCGGCTGCGTGCCGTCCTGCCCCTGGTCCTCGCGACCGTGGCCGCGCTGACGGCGTCGCTGCTGCTGGCGACCACCGCCGAGGCCGCCACCACCCTGGGCGCCTCAGCGGCCCAGACCAACCGCTACTTCGGTGCCGCCGTCGCCGCGGGCAGGCTGGGCGACGCGACCTATGCCGGGATCCTGGACCGCGAGTTCACCATGATCACCCCTGAGAACGAGATGAAGTGGGACGCGACGGAGCCGTCCCAGGGCAGCTTCCGTTACACCTCCGCCGACCAGATCGTCGCCCACGCCCAGGCCCACGGGCAGCGGATGCGCGGTCATGCCCTGGTCTGGCACGCCCAGCAGCCCGGCTGGGCGCAGAACATGTCCGGCAGCGCCCTGCGCAACGCGATGGTCAACCACATCACCCAGGTCGCGACCCACTACCGGGGCAAGATCTACGCCTGGGACGTCGTCAACGAGGCCTTCGCCGACGGCGGCAGCGGCGGCCGCCGCGACTCGAACCTGCAACGCACCGGAAACGACTGGATCGAGGTCGCGTTCCGCACCGCCCGCGCCGCCGACCCCGGCGCCAAGCTCTGCTACAACGACTACAACACCGACGGCGTCAACGCCAAATCCACCGGCATCTACAACATGGTCGCCGACTTCAAGAACCGCGGTGTGCCCATCGACTGCGTCGGGTTCCAGTCCCACCTCACCAACGGCCCGCCCGGCGACTACCAGGCCAACCTGCAGCGCTTCGCCAACCTCGGCGTCGACGTCCAGATCACCGAACTCGACATCGCCGGCTCCGCCCAGGCCACCGGCTACACCACCGTCACCCGTGCCTGCCTCGCCGTCACCCGCTGCACCGGGATCACGGTGTGGGGCATCCGCGACACCGACTCCTGGCGCACCGGCGAGAACCCGCTGCTCTTCGACGGCTCCGGCAACAAGAAGGCCGCCTACACCGCCGTCCTCAACGCCCTCAACGTCGGCGGCCCCAGTCCCACAGCCACCGCGACGACCGGGCCCGTCGACACCAGCGCGTGGTACACGCTGGTGAACCGCAACAGCGGCAAGGCGCTCGACATCTGCGGCGCGGCGACCACCGATGGCGCGTGCGTCCAGCAGTACACCCGGTCCGGCGGCACCAACCAGCAGTTCCAATTCGTCTCCTCCGGTGGCGGTTTCTACCGGATCAAGGCCCGCCACTCCGGCAAGGTCCTCGACGACTTCGACTGGTCCACCGCTGACAGCGCTCCCATCAAGCAGTGGAGCGACGCGAACGGCAACAACCAGCAATGGAGCCTCGCCAACTCGTCCGGCGGCTACGTGCGGTTCATCAACCGCCACAGCGGCAAGGTCCTCGACGTGCAGGGCGCCTCCACCGCCGACGGCGGTGCGGTCATCCAGTACGCCGACCGCGACGGCACCAATCAGCAATGGCAGCTCGTCCGCGTCGGCTGACACCACAGATCCAACGGGTATGCCGCTCCCGCCCTGTTCTCGGTAGGAGCGGCATACCCGTGACCATCGATCACCACGAGGAGATTTGACGATGTTCAAGAACGCACGCTGGCTCGTCGCGGCAGCGATCACGCTGGCGGTGACAGCGACCGGGGTCGCCACGCAGGGCGACGCCGCCAGAGCGGAGTCCAACGGCGGCGTACGAGTCATGCCGCTGGGAGACTCCATCACTGAAGGCACCCAGGTGCCGGGCGGCTACCGAACGGGACTGTGGCAGCGGCTGGCGTCCGGCGGCTACCGCGTCGACCTCGTCGGCTCGCAGTTCAACGGGCCATCCAGCCTCGGCGACCACGACCACGAGGGCCACCCCGGATGGCGGATCGACCAGATCGACGCCAACATCACCGGCTGGCTCCAGACGACGAGCCCGCGTACCGTGCTGCTGCACATCGGCACCAATGACGTGCTGCAGAACTACAACCTGTCCGGCGCGCCGGGCCGGTTGTCCTCCCTGCTCGACCGCATCACGGCGCTCGCACCCGCTGCGGACGTCTTCGTCGCGACGATCATCCCGCTGAGCAACAGCAGCCAGGAGAACGCAGCCCGCACCTTCAACGCCGCCATCCCCGGCATCGTGCAGGCCAAGGCGAACGCGGGCAAGCACGTCCACCTCGTCGACATGCACAGCGCCCTGACCACCGGCGACCTCATCGACGGCATCCATCCCACCGCCACGGGCTACGACAAGATGGCCGCCACCTGGTACACCGCCCTCCGCGCCGTGCCCGGCAGCATCGGCTCGGTCGGCACCGAGCCGTCGGCGTACGCACTGGTCAGCTCTGCCTCCGGGCGCTGCCTCGACATGCCCGGCAGCAACACGACCAACGGCGTTCAGCCGATCATCTGGGACTGCACCTTCCGGCCCAACCAGCGATGGGCGGTCAGCGGGCAGACCATCCAGTCGCTCGGCAAGTGCCTGGACTCGCCTACGGGTGCCGCCGCAGGCGCGAAAGCCCAGATCTGGGACTGCACCGGCGCCGCGAACCAGCGGTGGAACTTCAACACCAACGGCACCATCAGCAATGCCGCGTCGGGGCTGTGCCTGGACGTCTCCGGCAACGCCACGGCCAACGGCACCCCGGTGCTCCTGTGGACCTGCAATGCCGCCGCCAACCAGCGGTGGACTCGCGTCGCTTGAGCAGAGCCGACTGGAACTCAATTTACCGGAGGACTCGATGAACGTGAAAAGTGGATTTCGCCGCCTCATGGGCGTAGGGATCTCGTTGACCCTCGCCAGTGTCGGGATCGGAATCAACTCCACCGCGCCGGGTGCGCTGGCCGCCGCGGCGGGGCCGTGTGACATCTACGCGGCCGGCGGTACACCATGCGTAGCGGCGCACAGCACCACCCGGGCACTGTACGGCTCGTACAACGGCCCGCTCTACCAGGTCCGGCGGTCGTCGGACAACACCACCCGGGACATCGGCGTGCTGAGCGCGGGTGGAACCGCCGACACCGCCGCCCAGGACTCGTTCTGCGCCAACACAGGCTGCCTCATCACCATCGTCTACGACCAGTCCGGGCGGAACAACCGTCTCACCCAGGCGCCTCCCGGCGGCTTTCCCGGCCCCGCTACCGGTGGGTTCGACAACCTCGCCGACGCGAAGGCGGCCCCGATCACCATCGGCGGCCAGAAGGCGTACGGCGTCTATGTCAATCCCGGCACCGGCTACCGCAACAACAACACCAACGGCGTCGCCACCGGCGATCAGCCCGAGGGGATCTACGCCGTCGTCGACGGCACGCACTACAGCCAGTGGTGCTGCTTCGACTACGGCAACGCGCAGACGAACGGGCTGGCCGATTCTCCCGCCATCATGGAGACCGTCTACTTCGGGTCCGACCGGCAATGGGGCTACGGGGCCGGCAATGGACCATGGATCATGGCCGACCTGGAGTGGGGACTGTTCTCCGGGGTGAACCCGGGATACAACAACAACCCGACCATCAGCCACCGATTCGTGACGGCCATCGTCAAGGGCGAGCCGAACCACTGGGCCATCCGGGGCGGGAACGCGCAGTCCGGCGGCCTGTCGACCATGTTCGACGGACCACGGCCCGCGGGTTACCACCCGATGAAGAAGGAGGGGGCCATCCTCCTCGGCATCGGCGGCGACAACAGCATCTCCGGCGCCGGCACCTTCTACGAGGGCGTGATGACGTCCGGCTATCCGTCGGCCGCCACGGAGAACGCGGTCCAGGCCAACATCGCGGCGGCCGGGTACGCGGTAAGCGGAGGACAGCAGAACGCCATGATGGCCGGCGGGGCGTCCGGCCGGTGCATCGACGTGCCGAACGGCAGTACCGCCAACGGCACCCAGGTGCAGTTGTGGGACTGCTGGGGCGGCGCCATGCAGCGCTGGACATATACCTCGGGCAAGCAGCTCCAGGTATACGGCAACAAGTGTCTCGACGCCTACGGGCAGGGCGGCAGCAACGGGACCCAGGTGGTCATCTGGGACTGCCACGGCGGCACCAACCAGCAGTGGAACCTCAACTCGAACGGTACCGTCACCGGTGTGCAGTCCGGGCTGTGTCTGGACGCCAACGGCGCCGGGACCGCCAACGGCACCAAGGTCATCCTCTGGTCGTGCCACGGTGGCGCGAACCAGCAATGGAGCCAGCGCAGCTGATCCTCCGGCGACGCCCAGCCGGTCGTGCCGCCGCCGTCGCGATGTCGAGGGCGGCGGCACGACAAGGTTCGTACTCCCGTCACCATCGGGTCGCCACTCGCCTGATGGCGACCCGGTGACGAAGCATGGCTCAGGGACTGGTGCAGGTCGGCGACAGGGCCGACTGGCTGCCGTTGGCGAGGAAGCCGAACGTGGTGGTCGCGCCTGCGGCCAGCGAGCCGTTGTAGGGGGCGTTGCGGACCGTGACGGTGGAACCGGAGGTGGAGAGCGTTCCATTCCACACCTGAGTGACGGTCTGGCCGCTGCTCAGCGTCCAGCGCACGGTCCAGCTGCTGATCGGCGAGCCGCCGGCGGTGACGGTCACCTCGCCCTGGAAGCCGCCGGGCCAGGGATTGACCAGCCGGTACGCCGCGCTGCAGGCCGTCGGCGGAGCAGACGCGGACGGCGAAGGGCTGGCCGGCGGCGGGCTGCTGGGCGGCGTACCGGGTGATGTCGTGCTGCTCGGCGAAGGGCCGGTGGTGAACTGGGCCAGGAAGGTCTTCACCTCTGCCGAGGTCCAGGTCCGGCTGCCGCTGCTGCCGGAGCTACCGTCCACCGGACTGGGTGTGTGGTCTCCGTCGAAGGCGGCCCACTGGACGGGATATCCGATGCGGCATCCGGCATAGGCGGTGGTGATGTGGGTCAGGCTCCCCAGGGCGGGCTCGCGGGGGCTCTGCGCGGTGCAACCGTTGTTCCGCACGAAGGTGTCGCGCAGGGAGCGTCCGCTGGAGATGTTGAGCACGCTGTCGTGGGTGCCGTGGATGCCGAAGTAGGCGACCGGCTGCGCACCCCCGTTGCACCCACTGAGGTTGGCGCCGGAATACACCACGACCGCGCGGAAGACCGCAGGTCGGGCGCAGGCCAGCGCGTAGCTCATCGCTCCGCCGTAGCTCCATCCCATGGCGAAGACCTGGCTGGTGTCGACGCAGAGGTCGCCCTCGATCAGTCTGACGAGGTCGTCGACGAGGGTTACGTCCCGGCCGTTGGTGTTGGCCCAGCCGTTGTCGATGCCCTGCGGCGCCACGAAGATCGTGCTGTTGTCGGACAGCTGCTTCTGCCCGTAGAAGGCCCATGCCGAGCCGTCCGCGCCGCCCGTGGCGACGTCGTTGGCGGTCCCGTTCAGCCAGTGCAGGCCGAAGATGAGCCGGTACGGTCGGCCGTTGCTGTAGTTGCCCGGAATGCTCAGGTTGTAGCTGCGGTTCAGGCCGCTGCTCTGGATGGAGTGGGCGCCGTTGGTGAGGGTCGGGGTCTTGCCGCATCCGGCCGTCGGTCCGGCCGTCGCCAAGCGCGGCACCAGGAGCGTGGTGCAGGCCAGGGCCAGTGTCAGCAGGCTGCCCAGCACCCATCGGCGCCGGCCCGTACGGGTCGTTCGATTCATGACACTTCCTCGATAGATTCGGTCGTCAGGCGGCCGGTCCGGCCGGCCATGCCTTCGATCGGATCCCCCGGCAGAGTCCATCGGCATCGAATGTCGATTAGTGTGACTGTCGGACACCTAAGTGTCAATCGACATTGTCGGATGCTGCGTCCTGTCGGCGTGATCGGCGATCGCGAAGGCCCGGCGCGACCGCGCTTATCATGGGCGGGACCCCGGGCCGTGGGTCGGTCCATCACAGCGGCGGAGTCCCCATGGTCAGCCCGTTCGAGATCGAAGAGATCTTTCCCGATGTCGCCACCGGATCGCGCCTGCCGCGGCGCCAGGAGGGCAACTCGGCGCAGGGACTCGCGGCGACCCTCGTCGCGGACTACACGCTGCCGACGCGAGCCTGGCTGCCGTCGGCGGCCATCGTGACACTGCTGGTCGAATCCGGTCTCAGCAGCGGCGGCGCCCGTACCGCCATCAGCCGACTGGCCCGCCGGGGCGTACTGGAGAGCAGCCGGGACGGCCGATACAGCTCCTACCGGTTGACCGAGGACGCAGCGAACGAACTGTCGGCCGGCGGCGCCTGGATCGCCCGGTTCGGCGAGCGGGAGCGGGTCTGGGACGGACATTGGACGCTCGTCGCCTTCTCCCTGCCCGAGGAGCTGAGCGCGCAGCGGCGGTCGCTACGCGCCCAGCTTCGGTGGTTGGGGTTCGCGCCGCTGTACGACGGGCTGTGGGTTTCACCCGACGCCTGGAATCCGACGGTCGAGCAGCGCCTGTCTGCCGCCGCCTTCGGTGCGATGACCGTCATGCGTGCAGCTCAGGTCGATTTCGCGGGCGGGACGGCCCGCAGTCCGGTCGACGCCTGGGACATCCCCTCGATCGCCCGGCACTACGAGGAGTTCGATCGGCGCTGGCAGCCGGTGCTGTCCCAGGTGGGCAGCGAGGACGTCGACGGGCCCGCCGCGGTACGAATCCGGACGCAGATCATGGACGGCTACCGGCACATCCCGTTGCTGGACCCGCAGCTTCCCACCGAACTGCTGCCGCAGGGGTGGCCCCGGGCACGAATTCGGGACCTGTTCGTGGCGATCTATGACGGGCTGGCCGAGCAGGCCGAGCACCACGTCTCGGCCATCGCGCGCCGGGCGGCCCCCGGAGCAGACGCCGTCGGCATCAGGGCCCACACCGTGTCGGGCATGGCCTCAGCCTGAAACCGAGCAAGCCGGTTCCGATAGGCTTCCGAAACTTTCAGTGATGCCAAATATTTACTCGGCAATTCGCCGTCTGCGGCGAACGAGCGTAGAGCGCCCAGGGAATGAGTCCTTCGTGTTGCAGTCGCTTCTAGCAGCGCAATCCTTTCCATGTAGTGATCACATTCTCGCCCTTGCTGCACGAGAGTCGGAGCGTATCCCGCACCAACTTCCGGAAACTTTCGGAATCTGCCCCTTGCGGGCCCCCGCTTGAGCGTGGCAGCATCCGTCGACATCGACCCCCTCCCATGTCACGCCGCGCGGGCCGCTCCCACGATCCCGCGGTGCCGAACACCGAAAGGAGCCAATGATGTCCGCACGCCCTGCCGCACATCGTGGCGACCGCCGCAGCACACCGATACCGCTGCGCAAAACCCTGCTCATCGGCTTGACCGGCGCTCTGGCCGTCCTCACCGCCGTCGTCATCGTTCCGGATGCCAACGCGGCCGCCAGCACCCTCGGTGCCGCAGCCGCCCAGTCCGGTCGGTACTTCGGTACCGCCATCGCCGGCAGCAAGCTCGGCGACTCGAACTACACCACGATCGCCGCCCGCGAGTTCAACATGATCACGGCCGAGAACGAGATGAAGCCCGATGCCACCGAACCCCAGCGGGGGCAGTTCAGCTTCAGCGCCGGCGACCAGATCTACAACTGGGCCACCCAGCGCGGCCTGAAGGTCCGCGGCCACACCCTCGCCTGGCACTCCCAGCAGCCCGGCTGGATGCAGAACATGTCCGGCAGCGCCCTGCGCCAGGCGATGATCGACCACATCAACGGCGTCATGGCCCACTACCGGGGCAAGCTCGCCGCCTGGGACGTCGTCAACGAGGCCTTCAACGAGGACGGCAGCCGCCGCCAGTCCAACCTCCAGGGCACCGGCAACGACTGGATCGAGGTCGCCTTCCGCACCGCCCGTGCGGCCGACCCGTCGGTCAAGCTCTGCTACAACGACTACAACATCGAGAACTGGAGCTACGGCAAGACGCAGGGCGTGTACCGCATGATCCAGGACTTCAAGTCCCGGGGCGTCCCGATCGACTGCGTCGGACTGCAGACCCACTTCACCGGCGGCAGCTCACTGCCGGGCAACTTCCAGACGACGCTGTCCAGCTTCGCCGCCCTCGGTGTCGACGTCGCGCTCACCGAGGTCGACGTCACCAACGCCTCCACCAGCCAGTACGCAGGCCTCACGCAGGCCTGCATGAACGTGTCACGCTGCATCGGCATCACGGTGTGGGGCGTCCGGGACAACGACTCCTGGCGTTCCGGTGAAAGCCCGCTGCTGTTCAACAGCGGCGGCGGGGCCAAGGCCGCCTACAGCTCCGTCCTCAACGTTCTCAACGGCCCCGGCCCCGGCCCGTCCACATCGCCGACCGGTTCCCCCTCGCCCGCACCGTCCTCCTCACCGACGACCGGCACCACGAACAGGATCGTGGGTACGCAGTCGGGGCGCTGCATCGACGTGCCGAACTCCTCGCAGACCAACGGGACACGGGTTCAGCTCTACGACTGCCACACCCAGCCCAACCAGCGGTGGACCTACACCGCCAGCCGCCAACTTCAGGTCTACGGCACAATGTGCCTGGACGCGGCAGGCTCCGGCAACGGCTCTGCGGTCCAGATCTACAGCTGCAACGGCCAGTCCAACCAACAGTGGAACGTGAACTCCAACGGCACCATCACCGGCGCGCAGTCCGGTCGCTGCATCGACGTCTGGAGCACCGCCAACGGTGCGCAGGTCCAGATCTACGACTGCAACGGACAATCCAACCAGCAATTCCGGCTCGCCTCGCTCTGACTGCGATCTGACCGCCGGGTCGTCTCCCGGTAGAGCGCGCGCAGTGCACGACAGGCAGCGCACCTGTCGAGACGAGGGGTCGTCGTAAAGGTACGACGGCCCCTCGTCTTGTCGTAGCAGTGTCCATACCGATCTGCGCCCAGGTCGATCGAGGCATTCATTAGACCGAGCGGAGGCTGATAGCCTCCCAACACTAGCGAGTGTCGGCGGCGACGGTCCGTGCGGCACCTGAACTGATGGGACACCGCGGAGGGAGCCGCGCCGTGTCGATCCGGAACAACCAACCGGATGTACGCCCGCCGGCGTACCCGTGTCACCCGAGATCGGGCAGGGTCAGCCGCAGGACCGCGCCCTGCCTGCTGGGAATAGCCTCGGCGGTGCCGCCGTGTGCTTCAGCGACCTGCCGCACGATGGCCAGGCCCAGGCCGGAGCCCGGATGCGCGCGGGCCGCCGGGGAACGGTAGAACCGGTCGAACACGAACGCGAGGTCCTCGGCGGGGATGCCCGGTCCCGTGTCCGCGACGTCCAGGACTCCCCCGGCGACGGTGATCTCGACACGGCCGCCCGGCGGGCTCCACTTCACCGCGTTGTCGACGAGGTTGGCGACGGCTCGTTCGAGAGCGTCGGGGTCGCCGTGCACGAGGGTCGGCTCACCGGAGACGTGGACCTCGATGTGAGGAGCGCGGGTCGCAGCGCGGGCCGCGACCCTCTCGGCGACCAGGTCGAGGCGGACGTCTTCGGTGTGGAACGCGGCCTGCCCGTACCGGGCCAGGTCGACCAGGTCGTTGATCAGCGTCCGGAGTTCGCCCGCCTGAGCGAGTGCCGCTGCGGCGAGGTGCGGGGCCTGCGGATCGGCGAGGTTCTCCGCGAGCAGCTCCAGGTTCACGGTGAGGCTGGTCAGCGGGGTACGCAGTTCGTGGGAGGCGTCGGCGACCAGGCGGCGCTGGGTGCCGACGGACTCGTCCAGGGCGGTGGTCATCGCGGCGAAGGCGGTGCCGAGGCGGCCGATCTCGTCACGGCCGTCGGCGGGCACGGGAATGGAGAGGTCACCGGTGGTGCGGATCAGTTCGACGGTCTCGGTGAGCCTGCGGACGGGGCGCAGGACGCGGCGGGCGGCGAGGCGGGAGACGAGGAACGCCAGCAGGACCGCCGCGACTGTCGACCCCGCCAGCAGCCCGGCGAGTCGCCGAAGCGTCGGTACGGGTTCGTCGGCGGGGACGGCGGTCCGGACGAGCGCCCCGTGCGATCCGGGCAGTGCGTCGGTGTAGACACGGTAAGCGACGCCGCTGTAGGTCGCGTCGCGGAAGTAAGGGCCTGCGGTGCCATCGGCGACGGCGACATCGCGGCCGGTGATGTCGACGAACTCGGCCGATGGTCCGGCCTGCACCGGTTGCGGGACGATCTGCATCTGAATGCTGCCGATCCCGATGGGAACGGTGGGGAACTCCACCGGCGGAGTGTTGACCTCGTTGTACTTGTCCTTGACGGCCGCGGCCACGGCGGGTGCCTGCTGGGCGGCGACGACGAGCGAGTCGTCCATCTGGTCGCGCAGGTTGGCCTCGACCGCCGGGTAGAGGACCGCGGAGACGAGGGTCAACGCCACCGCGACGACACAGGGCCCCGGCGAACGCGAGCCGGGTCCGCAGGTTCACGGCTCCTCCCGCAGGACGTAGCCGAGACCGCGGACGGTCTGGATCAGGCGCGTACCGCCGTCTGCCTCGAGCTTGGCGCGCAGGTAGCTGACGTATACCCACAGCGCGTTGGACTGCGGGCCGAAGTCGTAGCCCCAGACGGACTCGAAGATCTGCGAGCGGCTCAGGACCCGGTGCGGGTTACGCAGGAACAGCTCCAGCAGCGACAGCTCGGTCTTGGTGAGGGCGAGGCTGCGGCCCGCGCGTTCGGCCCGGTACGCCGACAGGTCCACGGCGACATCGGCGAACCGGAGGATCTCGGCTCGGGCGCCGGTGCGCCGCAGCAGCGCCCGCAGCCGGGCACGGAGCTCTTCGAGGGCGAACGGTTTGGCGAGATAGTCGTCGGCACCGGCGTCGAGCCCGGCGACCCGGTCGGTGACCAGGTCTCGGGCGGTGAGCATCAGGATCGGCGTGTCGTGTCCGCCCGAACGCAGCGTCCGGCACACCTCGAGCCCGTTCGGTTCGGGCATGAGGATGTCGAGGACGACCGCGTCCGGGCGGAACACCCCGTGCTCGGTGAGGGCGGATACGCCGTCTGCGGCCGAGGACACGTCGTAGCCGTCCCTGCGCAGCGCGTGCTCCAGGGACCGGCGTACCGCCGGGTCGTCGTCGACCACCAGGATCCGCATGGCTGTTCGTCCTCACCGTCGAGCTGAGCAGTGCAGTAAACCCGCAGCCGTCAGCTGTTGTCCAGCGACTGCTTCAGGTCTCCCAGCGCGGTCCGCAGTTGGTCGACACTGACTCCCAGGTCGGCGGCGATGCCCGCGAACTCCGCGGACCCCGTGTCGATCCCGTCGGCGCTCGAGCCCAGCACCACGACGGCCGTCAGGGCCGCCTTGGCGTCCGCCTGCGTCACGCCGAGCGCCGCGGCCAGCCACGCCGCGGAGGCGTCGCTGTCGAACGGCGACGGGTCGACGCCCTTGTCCGTGCCGTTGCGCGCACCGGCCTTCTTCCTGTCGCCGTCGCGTACCGGCCCCGCGGTCTGCGACCCGAGGGCGTCACCGACCTGCGCCACCGGCAGCCCCAAGTGGGCCGCGACCGCCGCGGCGAACGCGTCGGGCGTGATGTCGGCCGACGACAGCGACGCCTTGGCGGCGAGCAGCGCGCCTTCCAGCACTCCTGGGGTGACCCCGAGCTGCGCGGCGACCACGGCGAGGCGGGGATCCGCCGGCTTCTCCCCCGTCTTGGCCGCGACCGAACCGGGCTTCGCCGGGGACGGGCCGGGGGCCGCTCCCGCCGCGGCGGTTCCGGTCGCGGCCAGGGCGGCGATGGTCGCCACCGCTGCTGCCAGTTGTGTTCGTTTCCTCATCGTCTTGCCTACCTCCCTCGAAGCGCCGGCCGATTGCGGCGCTGCCAGGGGCTACTCGACCAACCGGGCCTCTGGCACGCTTTCGGCCAGCCTTAGAAGCTCCTTAGAGCCGTCAGGTCCGCTGCCGCCGGGGCGCATCGAGGCCGCGCACCACAACCACCGGCGATGGGAGCCAACACCGTGCATGCGAGCCATCCGACCTGCGTTGGGCGGGTTGCGCCGTCCGCCTCCCCCCTACCGTCATCCTGGTTGATCGTGAGTACCCGATCCACCAGCCGCTACGAACAGCTCACCCGTATCCCACTCATGATCTTGGGATTGTTGTTCCTGGTGATATACGCATGGCCGATCCTCGATCCGGAGATCAGCCGCACGGCCCGTTCGCTGTGCACCGTCGCAAGCGGGCTGATCTGGGCGGTGTTCATCGCCGACTTCCTCATCCGGTTCGCACTGTCCGACCGCCGACGGCTGTTCTTGCGCCACAACTGGCTCGACCTGGTCCTCGTCGCGCTGCCGATGCTGCGTCCGCTGCGAGCGCTGCGCGGAGTGACGGGGCTGCGCGTCGTCGGCCGGGGCAGTGCGCCATTCGCCCGGCGCCGCGTCGTCGCCGCGACGGCCGTCGCGGTGGCGGCGGGCGGCGTGGTCGCGGGCCTGGCCATCCTCGACGCCGAGCGCTCGAGCCCGGCGGCGAACATCCGCAGCTACGGCGACGCATTGTGGTGGGCGATCTCGACGATCACCACGGTCGGCTACGGTGACCGCTACCCCACCACCGTCGAGGGGCGGCTCGTCGCCGGCGCTCTGATGATCGCCGGCATCGCCCTTCTCGGCGTTCTCACCGCATCCATCGCTTCCTGGTTCGTCGAGCGCATCCGTGAGGTGGACGCCACGGAGCAGCAGACGCAGGCCGCGCTTCAGGCTCTCACCGATGAGGTCAGAGAGTTGCGCAGCGCCCTTCAGCGCTCCGGCGGCCGCGGGGGTGATACGAGAGCTTAGCCACCGCGTTCGGCCGGATCGTCTCCGAATGCCGGATTGATCAGCCCAGCTGGCGGCGTAGCCAGCCCGGGTCGGGATTGACATGCGGTTGCCCGTCCACCACCACGGTCGGGACGGTCTCATCACCGCCGGTGATGAGGCGCACCGCCGCCGCCCCCTCCGGATCTCGCCAGATGTCCACCCAGTGCGCCCGCCGCGCCGCAGCCCCCAGACGTACCCGAAGGCGCAGGCAGTACTGGCACCCCGGCCGCCAGTAGACGATCGGCCTCCCGTCGACCGCGCTGCGCCGCAACGCCTCGGCGGCGGTCAGCGAACGCGGGAACGACAGCGGCGACAGCGCCACCGCCAGGGCGGCGAAGACGAGCCCCAGCACCACGCCTGCCAGCGGCGACCCGGACGCCGTCTGCCGCACCATCACTCCGACTCCGGCTCCGACGAGAAGGACCGGAAACAACCACCTGCGCACCACCCCGGCACCATAGCCCCACGGCGCGGCCGGAGCTCATGGCGGTGCAGTCTGTGCCTGGTTTCATCCCGTGTCGCGCTGGCACATCAGGCGGTAGGTCATGAGGATGTGGGCATGAGTTCATCGCAGTCCGCCGTCGGTCCCGGGCCGGAGCCCGGCAGGAACGGGGGCGGACTGGTGGCCCCCGGGTCTCCTACCGAAAACCGTTACCTGCTCGACAACGCGCGGGTGGAGGCGGGCGAGCGGTTCACCTGGCTGGCCGAGCTCTTCGACGATGTCACCCGTGGGCATTTCGACCGGCTCGGAGTGGGTGCGGGCTCGCGGTGCTGGGAGGTCGGTGCCGGAGGCCCCAGCGTTCCCGAGGCACTCGTAGCGGCGGTCGGGCCGACCGGTTACGTGCTGGCCTCGGATGTCAATCCAGCCTGGCTGGACCCGGACGCCGGGTACGAGGTGCTCCGGCACGACATCGTCGCCGACCCGCTCGTGCTCGTACACGTGCCTGATCGTGCCCGGGCGCTGGCGGCGATGGTGGCGGCGCTGCGGCCCGGCGGTTGGCTCCTGGTCGAGGACGCCGACACCGAGCTGCAGCCGCTGGCCTGTCTCGACGAGGTCGGCCCGGCGCAGCAGCGTGCCAACCGGCTGCGGCGCGCCGTCCGGGAGCTGATGACCCGCCGCGGTGCCGACATGCGCTACGGCCGCACGCTGCCGCGGGCGTTGCGTGCGGCGGGCCTGGTCGATGTCGCGGCGACCGGCAGCTTCCCGGTCGGCGGGGTGGCCTGCAACCGGTTGGAGACCGCCACGGTGCGGATGGTCCGCGCCGAACTGCTCGCCGCGGGCCTGGCCGACGACGCCGAGATCGACGGGCACCTGGCCGCCGTCGACGCCGGCGAGCTCGACCTCACTCTCGCGCCGCTGATCTCAGCATGGGGGCGCCGCCCGAACTGAGCAGCACACCGGCAGGCCGCAACTCGTCGCCTGACCAACCGGGCGGTTGGTCAGGCGGCGGTGTCGTCAGCCCAGGTTCCACTGCTGGGCGGCGGTGTTGTTGCAGGGCCACTGCCACAGGAGGTTGCCCGCGACGGGGTCGCCCCAGGGGACGTCGAGGCACTGCCCGGTCTGGAGGTTGCGCAGCGCGTAGCCGTTCGTGCCGGGTATCTGCGTGCGCGACCAGAGCTGCCGGGCGGCACCCAGGCAGTCCCACAGTTGCAGGGTCTGGCCCGCTGCCGGGTTGCCCCAGGGCAGGTCAAGGCACTTGGGGCCGTCCGGCGACCAGAGGGAGCTGACGAGCTGGTAGTAGACGACGCCGTCCCACCTTCCCTCGAAGACCATGGTCCATCTCTGGGCGGCGTTGAAGGAGCTGTCGCACGGCCACTGTTTGATGGCTGTGCCGTTGGCGGTGCTCGCGTAGTGCACGTCCACGCACAGGCTGCCGAAGGGTTTCTCGACGGTGGCGGAACTCTCGGATCTGAGCAGGTAGGCGGTGTCGGCGCTGGCCGGTGTGGCCACCACCAGGCCGGCGGCGACGAAACAGACGCACACCGCGAGCACCATGGACGTTCGGCGGAGGATGTTCATGACCGTTCCTTCCGATGATGGTTGCAGACACCGACGAGGGGGATCGGGTCGGCCGCCAGATACATCCGCGTCAACGGCGGGCGGAGGTCGGCACGGCAGCTCCGGTGAGTCGGATGTGGACAGTCGCGTTGACGTTGGCAAGAGATCACGGGTTGAATTGCCGAACCGAGTGGAGGGCAAGGGTCTGTGAGCGATGTGAAGATCGACGGCTACGACGGGTTTCGACTACTGGGCCGGGGTGGGTTCTCGGCGGTGTACGAGGCTCGGCAGATCGGGTTCGACCGGCAGGTCGCCGTCAAGGTCCTGGACGTAGGGATCATGGACGATGCGGTGCGTCGCCGGGTGGCCCGGGAGAGTGCCGCGACCGGCCGGCTGACCGGACATCCGAACATCGTCACGGTGCTGGAGGCGGGGTTCCTCGGCGACGGGCGGCCGTTCCTGACGATGGTGCTGTGCCGGGGCGGGTCGATGGCGGACCGGATCGGTCGCGATGGGCCGCTGCCGCTCGGCGAGGTGCTGCGGGTCGGGGTGAAGATCGCGGGGGCGTTGCAGTCAGCGCACCAGGCCGACATCGTGCACCGCGACATCAAGCCGGAGAACATTCTGATCACGGCGCTCGGTGAGCCGACGCTCGCCGACTTCGGTATCGCCACCATCTCCGATCACCATTCGCTGACCCGCAACACCCAGGCGTACACCCCGAACCATGCCGCGCCGGAAGTGCTGCTGGGCCGAGCGGCCTCCACCGCGTCGGACGTCTACAACCTCGGCTCCACCCTGTACCACCTGCTGGCCGGTCATCCACCGTTCGCGATGACGGGGCCGGCCGGGTTGGCGGTCTTCGTCGACCGGGTCCTCAACCAGCAGGCCCCGCCGCCGCGCGAGGGCCTGCCCGCCTCGCTGCTGGCGGTGCTGCATCGAGCGATGGCGAAGGATCCGGCCGACCGTTACGCCTCCGCCGAGCAGCTGGGACAGGCGCTTCGCGAGGTCCAGCGCGAGCTCGGTCTGCCCGTCGACGCCCTCGTAGTGACCACGGTGGCGGGAGCAGGCGCTCCGGCACAGGCCATCGTCGATCCTTCGGGGACCATCCTCGATCCCCCGCCGCCGCCTGCGGTACCGCCGGCGACCGCACCCGCGGCACCACCGAACGCCACCGTCCATCCGCAGCCGCCCGCCCAGGTCGTCTACGCTTCCGGCCAGGCACAGCCGGCCACCCTCGGCGGGCCCGGCTCCTACCATCCCACCCTGCAGCCACCGCCCTCCGGCGATGCCCCCGCGCCCCGCCGCAAGAGGCTCCTCGCCGCCGTCCTCGGCATCCTGCTCCTACTCGCCGCCTTTGGCGGAGCCGCCGCGTGGGCCTTGAATGCCCGCAGCGACCTCGACCAGACCAGTTCGGCGACTCCCACCGGCGGCGCCGCTTCGGGCCAACCGGTGTCGGCCTCCGTCTCGGCATCGCCTCCGGCGTCCGCCTCCCCCACCGTCGCCGGTGCGTCGATCGGCGAACTGTCGGTGTCGAATGCCGAATGCGGGAATCAGCGTTCCGACGGCACGTGGCGCGGCTCGCTCAAGGTGAGCTGGCGGGCCGACGGCGCGGACGCGGTGAAGCTCTCCACGCAGGCCTCGGGCAGCGGGCTGGGCAGCTTCGGCACGTCGGGAAGCGAGACCTTCCAGCTTTCCTGCGAACCGGGCACGTCCTTCGTCCTTCGCGCCACCCCCTACCTGCGGTCCACGCCAGGTAGCGCGAAGGAGCAGCGCGGCTCGTGGCCGCCGGCCATCCGGGTGGCGAGCCTGAAGGTGTCCGGCTACACGTGCAGCACGCCCGGCCACAATGGGGACCAGCAGGGCTCGTTCAAGGTCCAGTGGTCCGCGACGGGTGCCGACGAGGTGCGCTTCTTCTACGAGGGCGACCAGGACCGGCGGTACGAGAACTGGCCGACTTCGCCGAACGGCACCTTCGAGTTCTCCGGCCGCTGCGATCCCGGGGGTTCGCCGAAATTCGTTCGGGCCATCGCCTTCAAGGACGGCACGGCGCACGGCTTCCGCGACGTCACCATTCGGTGGCCGTAGGAGTGCTGCCGCGAGTACCCGACGGTTACGCCCCGGCTCGGGCCGGGGTATAGCCGTCGGGTTCCGTGCCGTCCCGGGTGCTGCCGGCGTCTATGCGCTGCTGGCCGGCAGGATGACATCGCCGCTGACGAGGCGGATGGTGAACCCCGCTGCGGTGACCCGCATGGAGACATACGCGCACATCTGGTGCGCCAGCCACAGCCCGAGCCCGCCGGGCATGGTCCCGGGCATCAGGCCCGCCAGCGGGTCTGCCGGGCCACGCCCGCCGTCGTTGACGGTCACGATGATCCGGCCCGTGGCTGCCCAGGCTTCGAAGACGACAGGGGCCCGGCCGTGGACGACTGCGTTGCTGACAGCTTCACTGGCGCTCACCAGCAACCCGTTGAGGTCGTCGCGGGCCAGCCCGGCGAGCGGCTGCAAGGTCTCGATCGCTTCGCGGGCCTGCGCGGGCGCCGGATCGAGCAGCCGGACCGCCGGCGGCCCGGTCTCGGCCGGGTCGAGCCACGGTACGGCCGCCGAAGCCAGGAATTCCCGGGGTTTCTGGTAAACCGGACTCGGCTCGCGGCCCCCGTCTGCGGTCACGACGTGGGTATGCGTCCGCAGCACATGGTCGAGGACCTGCGCCGGCGCGGTTCTGGTGTCGTAAGGGCACAGCCCGTACATCGGGAACTCGTCGTAGACGTCGTTGGCGGCCGCTTCGTAACGGGCCCACCATTCCCACGGCACACCCGTACCGGGGTGCGGCACGTCTCCGGCGATGCGGATCTGCGCCGCCCCCTGCTCGACATATCCGGCCAGCATCTGCCGGTGGCGTTTGATCGCGACCGCCGGCCGCAGGTAGTGGGGGCCGCCGTCGATCAGCGTCACGCCGCTGCCGGGCCCGAGGGCCGATCGGATCAGCTGCTGGTTGCGCTCCCCGAACAGCGACACGGTCGGCTCGCCCGCCTCGACCCCCTCCCGCAGGAAGGGCAGCACCACGGCGAGGAACTCCTCGTCGGAGGCGTAGAACGCGGTCTCGTGCAAGATGCCCGCATGCCCGGCGGCAGCGCCCGATCTCATGAGACCACCACCTGTATGTCCGGAAGGTCCAGCAGATCCAGGATGAGCTTCGGGATGCCGCTGCCGCTCACCCGGACGGTCAGCCGCCGTCCACTGAAATGCTCTTGAAGGCTGAGAACGGCCCGGTGGTCGATGTAGCGCAGGCCCCGCAGGTCGACGGTGACGTCCTGACCTGACACGTCGGCCCGGCTGAGCGCGGTGTCCAGCAGATCGTAACCCGCCAAGTCGACCTCCCCGCCGAGCACCAGGTCCACCCCCGGATCGGCGGACGCGTGCAGGCGCAGCGGCGTCGCACCGGCGGAGGCGAGCGGATGCATGCACGCCAGTTCGGCCACGGCCTGGGCTCCCAGCGCGGTACGGTCGACGGCGCACATCGCCGAAAACGGTGCGGTGACGGCGTAGGAGTCGATCAGGTGCTCGTACCGGGCGAATGCGCCGATATGCACCGGCGTGCGCACCAGCGGAGTAACGTTCGCGGCCACCCGCAGGCCGCTGTAGCCGTCAGCGACCGCCTGCTCGGTGGCGCGCGCATAGGCCCGCACCTGTGCTGCCGGATCGACCGGGCCGGTGCCGTAGAGGCCCAGATCTCGCACCTGTGCCGCGCCGGAGGCTACTGCCTGGGCGAACGGGCCCCGTGCGCCGAGATCGGCGATGTCGGCGCCCTCGGCGAGATACACGACGCGCTTGCCTGCTGCCAGACCGTCGGCGAGGAACCGCGCCGCCTCGGCACGGAAGCCCTCGACGGTGTCGAACGCCCACGAAACATGATCGTGGCTGCCTCTGTGATCAGCAGCGTCGACGAATTCACTGCGGCGCACAGAAGAAAACTACCACCCCGGCCGGTGGGACGGTCATGGCCCGAAGGAGGCTACGGGCGTCCCGGCGGAGGTCAGCAGGTGGTGTGGCTGTGCAGCACCCAACCCGTCCGGTTGGGGTGCTCGGCACCGTAGCCCCGCAGCCAGTTGCGGCCGTAGACGTCGTTGTAACCCGCACCGTCGGCACGGAAACCGCGACCAGGGCTGAGCGTGAAGAGATAGCCCGTTCCGCCGTAACCGTCGATCGAGGCGTAGAACGGGGCGTTCTCCCTCGTCATACAGAGAACGTCGGCATGCGCGGGCGCAGCGACCAAGGTTCCTGCCGCTGCAGTCGCCAACATGACGGCGGCGGTTGCCAGTGTGCGCTTCACGTCTGCCTCCCCTTGTTCGGTCGCCACGATAATAGACCGTTCCCGATCGCCCGCCACCGGCGACCGGGCCACCCGATGCGGGGGCGTCGTGACCGGCACGATGGAAGCCGCGGGCGCGTCGACATTGAACGGGTTCACTCGTCCGATTCCCGCAGCGGACGAGTTCGCCTGGCGTTCAGGCGCCGGTCGCGTTGCGATGCCACAGTTGCCCGATGGCGGAGCACGAGCGTACCGAGCCCGGTACGGCAGGCAGCTTCGGAACGTCGAGCGTGGCGTTCGAGGTCGCCCGGTCGCAGACCCGATGGTCGTCCTGGGCCAGCAGCGCCCTCCTGGCATCGGGGCTTAGCCTGCTCGTCCTCGGCGCACTCGACGGTTCGTCGGCCCTCACCTCGCTCGGTGCAGCAGTGTCCGTGGTCGCCGCCTACTGGCTCGCAGGTTCCGTACGCAGCCATCGCGACGCACGGCGCCTGGAACGCCGCGCGGCCGCCCGCGACTGACGGCAACAGCGGAGCTCGACGCCCGCGGTCGCACAGCGTAGAGACCCGTCTCGGGGCGGGGCGCACAGGGGATAGTAGATGGTCGATCATGACCAGGAAGTGGCATACGGTTCGCGTGGGAGCCGTCATAGAATAATCGACGTTCACCGATCTCTTACTCCCCGCTCTCCAGACTCGGAGGTACAACCAGTGCTCCGATCCGCCCGCGTCGTCGCCGTCGCCGCCCTCGCCCTGGCCGGGAGCCTCGTCTCCGCGGCACCCGCATCCGCCTCGCCCGCGCAGGTCTACTGCACCTCGCCCAGCAGCAACCTGCTCACCTTCACCCCGCCGCTGACCCTGGCCACCCAGCCGACCGTGGTCACGCGCAAGACCGTCTACAAGCCGTGCACCTCGCCGACCGTGCCCGAGATCGTCAGCGGTACGTCGAGCACGTCCTTCTCGATGCCCGACGACTGCACGATGGTCCTGCTCCCCAGCACCGTCTCGTTCACCATCACCTGGAACACCGGCCGGACCACCACCGTCAAGGCCTCCCGGACCGCCACGCTCGCCAACCCCACCGGCACGTCCCCGACGCTCACCGTCGACTTCGCCGGCTCCGTCACCGCCGGCCTGTTCACCGGGAGCCTCGTCCAGCAGCAGTATGTCGGCTCCGGCGCCGAACTCGCCGCCTGCCTCAACGGCACCGGCCGCCTTCCGGCGCTCAAGTCCGCGGTCAGCCTGCTGATCTACCACTGACGACGAAGACGGACACGTCCCACCGTCCAAGATGGATCGCCCTGCCGGTCCCCCAGGACCGGCAGGGCGCCGCCGCTACCGCGCCAGCCGGACACAACCCATCAGCGGGTACGCCGACCCTCAGCCCGCCACCGCCACCGCCTGCGCCGGTGGTGCGCAGGCCGCGACCCGGGCGGCGAGGGCACGCCACCGGGCCTGCCGGAAGCCGGGGTAGAACCCCTCGTTCCAGGGTTTGTTGCGCCCGGCGAAATGCATGATCCGCACGTCCTGCGGCACCGCGTCGGGCGCCTCGAGGAACCAGCTCTTCATGTTGTTCCACTTGCCGTCCAGGTGCACCCACCGGCGGGCCACGACGAGGTTGAGCGCATCCTGGTCGGGCAGGCGCAGCACGCTCTCCTGCTCGATCAGGTAGGTCAGACACTGCTCCGTGACCCGCTGCTGCCGCCAGGCGGGCACGTTCATCAGCAGCACCCCGGAGTTGAAGTAGGGCGCGTCGTCGTCGGCGGGGGTGGCCCCCGGCACGCCGCCCTGGTCGGCGAAGACGGTGATGTTGGCGTCGCGGACGGCCGCGAGCGGCGCGTCACCCAGGGGCAGCTCCCACAGCGGGCTCAGGTCCCCGGCGACCATCAGGTCGCAGTCGAGGTAGAGCAGCCGCTGGGTGTGCGATGCGACCAGGTCGGGCAGCAGCAGGCGCAGGTGCATGCCCGGGGTGATGTAGGAGATGTCCGGGCTGGCGGATCTGGGCAGTGCGCGGTACCCGTCGTCGGCGGCGAGCAGATGCAGCTTGGCCCGGCCGTCAAGCTGTCGGTGCAGGTGATCGGCGCGGTCCTGGACCACCTGCGCGGTGGTCAGTAGCCAGAAGGTCAGGTCGTCCCGGGGTGCCTGGGAGTCGAGCACCGATTCCATGGCGACCTGGGCGTGATCTGCGTAGTGCTCGTCGAAGGCGAAGGCGATGTCCATGAAGGATTTCTAGCAAAAATCCAATGGAAAGTATGCAATATTTGAATAATGTTTTGTCGATAGCGCGTGTGTCGTGTTGGGAGCGCGCATGTCGCTGCCGGTCACCGCCGCACCGAGCGACCACCCAGCGGTCGGCATCGACCTGGACGTCCCTACCCGGGCGTCCCGCTCGACCTGAACATCCGGGCTCGCCGGCTCGATCACCGCCACCGTGACAGCGGCCGAGGCGGATCCGAACCCGGCCAACGACACCGCCTCGGCGACCTGCACCGTCATCTCCATCGTCCTGGCCACCTGCCACTGATGCCGTGTCCGGCGGGGCGCACTCCCCCGCCGGACAACCATCCCGAAGCGCACACCGACTGTGGCACCCCACCCGCAGAATGTCCC
The DNA here is from genome assembly GCF_014204945.1 of Allocatelliglobosispora scoriae. NCBI lineage: Bacteria > Bacillati > Actinomycetota > Actinomycetes > Micromonosporales > Micromonosporaceae > Allocatelliglobosispora > Allocatelliglobosispora scoriae. The sequence continues at coordinate 132,018 of NZ_JACHMN010000001.1, read as the reverse complement.
CAACGATCTGCTCCGCACCAGGTCAACCAGTCCGGTCAAAGCGGATCGTTTAGGAAATCACAATGACGACCGTTCCGAGGCGACCTTGAGTCATCTGGTCTCGGTTGACGCCATGAGCGAAATGCTGACAGCGGGCGGTTCACGCCCCCGTACCGGCGCGGCTCAGGTGAACCGCTGCCTCCGGGTAGGGATCCAGTCGCTGCAGCAGGCAGCGGGCCGCTTCGGTGACAAGGGCCCGGTCATGGCTGACGACGGCGTCGAACTCGCGCTCGGATTCCGGGCCCGTCGTCGGGAGCTCCCGGGCGAACAGTCCACCGGCGAAGTAGCTGTCCACGACGATCACCGACCATTCACCGGCAAGTGGATCATCGTCGGCCAAAGCCACACCTCGAACGCCGGCAACCGGGTGCGCCGGCATGCCGCGGGCGAATGCCGCCGTGAAAGCCCCACCCGCCGCCGACGCCGCGTAGCGGGCCCGTGCCGCGCCGGTGAAGAACTTGTACTGCTGGAACGTCGCGAGCAGAACCATGGACTCCGGGGCGTGAGCGGCCATCGCCTCCAGTCGGCTGCTCAGCGGGAGCAGCGTCCGTTTGGTGAGCCGCCTGGTCTCATGGTGACGGCTGGCGACCTCGAACGGGGTGATCGCCGCAGCCGGGGTCCACCGGCTGCGGGGCAGATCCGTCCCTGGCGGCTGATGGACCGGCGGCAACGGCCCGGGACGGCCGAACAGCCAGCCCTGACCGAGAGTCGCGCCCATCGACATCGCCGTCCACAGGTGGCTGTCGGTCTCGATGCCCTCGGCGAGAACGACCGCGCCCGTGCGGGCGGACTCCGCCAGGACCGCCTTCACCACCCGGCCCGCCGCCGGTGAGGCCGGAGACTGGACCACGCTGGAGTCCAGCTTGATCACCTCAGGGTTGAGCAACGACATCAACGCCAGGCTGGCCGGCTTCGCCCCGACATCGTCCAGCGCGATCCGCGCCGACCGGCCCCGCACCCGGTCCGTCAGCATCAGCAGCGCCGCTGGGTCCTCACCCAGGAACCGTTCGGTGATCTCCGCGACGATCTGTAACCGCTGCGCGCCGGCATCGATCATCGGCTGCAGATCGGGCGGGCAGGCAGTGCGCAACGTCGCCGGCTCGACATTCACGAACAGCGGCATCTCGTACGGCAGACCGGCCGCCAACGCGTCGCGGAACGCCACCGCCCGGGTCGCCCAGTCCAGTTCTCCGAGCCGGCCCGCTCGCTGCGCGTACCCGAACAACGCCGCCGGACTCTCGAACGCCGACCCCGCGGGACCCCGCGCCAACGCTTCGTACCCGACGACAGTCCCGTCGCCCAGGGAGACGATCGGCTGGAAGACCGGAAAGAACGCATGGTGACGGACGATCATGTCGAAACGGGCGTCATGGCCGACGACCACCTCATTCACCCGCGTCACCGGCCCTCCAGCCCAAGCACGCCTCGGACCTGCACCTCCGGTCAGGGTAACCACCAACGGCCTGGCCTTTGGTCGGAATCGAAAGCAAGGACCATGCAGACCTGCTCGCTCCGGCCGCAGACTCCGGGGACAGCGGACCTGCCGAGCGGCGGGTGCCGAGTCCGGTGCGACCTTCGTACGGCTGGGAACATCGGTGACGCCAGGCCCGGACATCGAGTCGGCGATGGCGATCCAACGGTGTACCAGCCCTCCCCCTCCTGTAACAACCGGTAATTATCTAACGTTGCGCCGACCAGGGTGATTCGAGCGCGCCGCGACCCGTTTGGTGCTCGATCAGCCGAGCTGACTCCGCACCGCCCGTTCAGATCCGGGCATGCTCTGGTCAGGCCGGGTGGGCCAGATGCAGGACTGCGGTAACCGTCGTGCCCGGATGGCGGACGGTGATGTCCACACGGTCGCTGAACTGCCGGACGATCCACAGACCCCGGCCACCGGCGGAGTTGATGGGCACCGGCTGGGAGCCGGCGCTGGCGGGGTCGCTGATACCGGGGCCGTCGTCGGTGACCTCGCACTGCAGGGCGTCGCCGTCGCGCCACAGCCGCACACGGCCCTGCCCGCCGCCGTGGCGGATCGCGTTGGCGGCGAGTTCCGTAACCACGACGAGGAGCTTGCTCAACTGGTCGCCGCCCATGCCGTGCGCGGCCGCGTGCGCGCCCACCGCAGCCCGCAGTGAATACAGGTCGGAGACGTCGAAGCCGCAGGCAAGAACGGTGTCCGGCGCCGGGCGCGGCGCGTCCTGCGCTGCCCTCCGGTCTCCGGAGGTCATGTCAGCATCCGCATCTGCCCGACGTCGGACGCTCCTACCGCGTCGAAGACCATCGCCACGGCGGGCGGGCAAGCCACGATCAGCTCCCTGCCCGCCGGCAACGACACTGCGGCCTTGACGATCACGGTCGCTGCGGCTCCGTCGATGAACCTCAGCCGCGTCAGGTTCAGGTGGATGGTGTCGTCGAGGCGGAACGCCTCCCCCAGCGCCCGCTGCAACGGCTCCAGCTGGGTGAAGTCGAGCTCACCGGCGATCCGCACCCCGCCCGGGCGGTGCTGGCGGCAGATCCGCAGGACCGGCGTGTCGTGATACGCCACAGCCGCCACCGTCTTGGCGTGCGCGCCCGCTGCGAACGCCAACGTCACCGGATCGAAGCTGTCCCGGTCGTACTGGCAGCTGATCGTCAGCTCACCGCCCTCGAAAAGCTTCGCGGCCTGCCGCTCGAACACCGCCAACTCACCCGCGGCCACCACCGGCCGCGTCGCCCAGCACATGTCGGCGGTGATCCGCAGCCCCGAGAACCCACCCGACGCCGTATGGTCCATCTCCTCCGCTATCGCAGCGAGCATCCGCTCCGCCGTCACCGGCCCGCCCGCCAACCACGAATCCTCACCACCACGCAGGACCAACCGCCCCTATTCAAGGGCCGCAAGGGCGGCGACCTCCCGCACCACCAGCTCACCCGCGATGTCATCCGGCGCCACCAGGTCCGTGAAACAGACAATCCGCTGGCCCAGATCCAGACCCTCCGCGACGAACTCCGCGACGAGATCCCACCGCTCCTCCGCCTCGGCGAACGTCAAACACGCATGATCACCGGCCACCAGCTGATCGGCCGTCACCACATCACCCACGACCAATCCCTCCAGCCAGGAAGCCGACCCATGCCCAACCGGCCACTGCGGCAAACCAGCCACACCACGACACACCCGATGCCGTCCTGCGCCGAGCAGATCGCCGCCGCCCATCCCGGCCGGAAACCGACGGCCGGGGGACCTGCCAAGTTGAATGAGCGACAGAGCCGTTAACTCGACCGGCCCCTCGGTTGTCGTAGTCGCCGCGGGCCTTCCTGGCCGAACTGGATAGGGAGCAGCCCGTCCGCCCGTTCGTCATGGCCCCCACCCGGGACACGGAACTGCTCGACGCGTACAACGAATGCGTGAAGGCGATCGCCCGGTTCCGAGTGTGCGTAGCCCCATCGACACGCCGTCGCCGAGGAGGGCGTACCCGCCCGGGTGATCGCCGAAGCTATCGGGCGCGGCCTCGACCTGCCGGTGTTTCCATCCCCGCTGACCAGTCCGCCGACCACTTCGGGTGGATCGCGCGCATCTTCGCGACCGATGGTGCGGCGTCGAGTTCGGCGACACGGCAGTTGCTCGGATGGAATCCCGGGCAGCCCGGACTCGTCGCCGGCCTCGGCGCCGGACACTACTTCAAGCAGTAGCCGACAGTCTCGGCGAATCAGCTGAGAATGAGGGTGGCGGTGCCGCCGCAACTCGACACGCCCGGAGCGAAGAGGCAGGCCGTGGGATTGATCAGCGGCAGCGTGGTGGTATTGATCGCCGTGGCTCCTTGGAACAGTCCCGAGCTGATCGTGCCGGTGCGGGTAATGACCGTGGCACCGCCCACGATGACCACGGTCCGGTTGAAGGTGAAAACGCTGCTCTGGCCGGTGTTCCAGGGGATGGTGAATGATCCGTTGCTCGCCGCCGGGATCGGGTCGAGGCAGGACTTCATGGCGACGGCATTGCCGGTGATGACAGCCCCGGTCACAGCGGGGTTGCTGGCGGACACGCATCCCGTGTAGATCCGGTTGACCGTCACGGCCACTGTTTGCGGGAACAATCGCAGACCGGGGCTGTAGCTCTCGGTCTCCGTGCCGACGGCGCAGGTCAGATCCAGCGGCGCGGCGTGTGCGGGTGCGGCTGCCAGGGGTACGGCAAGAGCAACAAGGATCAGGGCCGCGGACCATCGGTGATGACGCATTGTGGAACTCCCTTTCTATTCGACAATCTCCACATAGGACTCAGTGCGGCGCGTCACGAGACGGTCGTGATGCGCGTGAATTCGCTGAGCAGGTCGTAGCCGTCCCAACGGCTGGTGAACTCCAGCGCCCGGCCGATCGGGACGATGCGATCGATGCCCCTCCCGCCGAGGTCCCGGGCGAGTCCGGCAAGTTCGTCCTGCTCGAAGCCGTAGTAGGTCAGGGTCTGATCCCGGCGTTCCACCAGCTCCACCAGCTCGGTCAGGGAGTCGAGGCGTACCTGGGGAAACACTCCCGCTCCCAGCCAGTCCCGGGGCACATTCCCCGTGCCGGCCAGGTAGACGACGGTGACGTCGTGGCCGATGTGCTGGATGGCGGTAGCGGCACCGGCGACCGCCAGCCCGTAGGTGCTCACCCGCTTGTGGATGGCCATCGCGGGATCGGCGGCAGGGCCCCGAGTCGCGACCACGTCGGCGAGAAGCCGGTAGAAGCCCTCCTGGGCAGCGGCCACCACGGCAGGGGAGCCGACCCAGAAGACCGTCCGGGGAGAGGCACAGGCAGCCTGGTCATACCAGTACGAGTCAGCGTGGAACGCCCCGGCGACCCGGCTCTGAGCCGATTCACATGCGGTGCCGAACCGCTCCGCGTTGATGACGGCGAACGACGACCGGTCGGGGAAGGTGAGGTCACGCGCCGACGGTGCGAGCGAGTGTCCGCGCAGCTCGGCGATACTGCGATCGCCACCCCACAGCACCCGCAGATCACATGCGGCGGCCAGGGTTTCGTTGATGGCGTCGTCGTGGTCGTAGGCAACGATCCGCTGCGTGGGGCCGATCGCGGAAGCGAGCGAACCGTCCGAGTCCAGGGCTGAATGCAGGACCCGGAGGATCTCGGTGGTCGCCTCGCCCGCCCGGCTGGAGACCCGGACGACGTTGTGGTTCCCGGCGAGCGCCGACAGCGCCCACGAGTAGACGTAGAGCGCGTCCACATTGGCCGGGGCGATGTGGAGGACCAGCCCGCGCGGGAAGCGCTTGAGGCCGGGTTCGTCGCCTACCCGGGCCAGCTCGGCACGCGTCCTGCCCCGGCGCAGGAACGCACCGAGCGCTGCGAGTTCCGGGCGGCTCCTGGCGATGGCCGGGTCCAGCAGGATCCTGCCGACCGTGTCGAAAAAGTCCACGATCCGGTCGTCTCCGACGGACAGGGCGGACGAGGATCGCATCGAGTGGACCAGGTCGGCGGCGGTGACCGGTGGTCCGCTGGGGAACAGTTGCCGGATCATGCCTGGCCGCCGAGGGTGCGGTAGTCCACCTTGCCGTTGGGCAGCAGAGGCAGGGTGGTGATGGCTCGCGCTTGGAAGCCGTGCCGATTGAGGCGGAGTTCGGCGGCGACTCGGCGGGTGATGTCGCGGAGCACATCGCCGGTCGGCTCGCCCTCGCACCACAGCACGACAGTGTCGTCGGCGGCGACCGCGGCGACCGCACCGGGCGGGTGGGAGTGGCCGGCGATCCTCTCCACGTCGTCGAGGCTGACCCGGACGCCGAGGACCTTGGCGATGCGTTTGAGCCGACCGTGCAGGTAGAGGTACCCGTCGGAGTCGAAGCTGCCGAGGTCGCCGGTGGCGAGCACGCCGTGCAGGTCGTCGCCTCGGGCGAGGTCTGTCACCGTGTCCGCGTATCCCATCATCACCGCGGGGCCGCGGAAGATGACCTCGCCGGTCACGGCATCGTCGCGGATAGAGAGCCGGCTGCCGGGGATCGCCAGGCCAACGGAGCCGATCTTGTCGAGGAGCCGGTCCGGGGGCAGGACCGCGAGCCGGGCGGTGGCCTCGGTCTGCCCGTACATGACGTAGAGCGAGCCGTTGCGGGGTTCGAGCTGACCCGCGAGGCTGCTGATCAGGTCGGGGCGCATGCGGCCACCGGACTGGGTGAGCGTCCGCAGCGTGGGGTGGCGGGCGGGTGTCCAGTGCAGGCGGTGCAGGAGTTCGTAGATGTGGGGCACGGCGGCGAGGGAGGTGCAGCCGTGGGAGTCGACGATGTCCCAGAAGGGCCCGGACATGACGCTCTCGTCGGTCACCACCACTCCGGCCCCGCCGCACAGGTGGCTGTTGAGGACGGACAGGCCGTAGCCGAAGAAGAAGGGCATGCTGGTGGGTGCCAGTTCGGTAGGGCCGATCCGCAGGGTGTCCGCGATGGCGGCGGCGTTGGCGAGCACTGCGGCGCGGGACAATCGCACGAGGCGGGCGGAGCCGGTGGAGCCCGAGGTGGTGAGCAGCACGGCCAGGTCGGGGTGGGTGGGCGCGGCGGGAGCAGCGCGGATCCAGCCCTGGGGCGACGGGCGGTAGCCGTCGGGGACCGGGCCGGGATAGGTCGTGAATTCCTCGGGTCCCCACACGATCGCCGGGGCGAACCTTGCCACCAGCTCCCGCACCTTCTCGGCGGGCAGGCCGGGGTCGAGGAGCGCGATCGGCCGGTGGGTGCCGATCGCGGCGAGGTAGCGCAGGACCACCCGCGTACGCCAGGGGGCGGGCAGCAGGATCAGGCCGCCCGGTAGTGCCACGATCTCCCCTGCCGTCGCCGCGATGGCATCGGTCAGGGCCGGTCCGTTCAGCACCTCACCGGTGGCTCCGTCAACGAGCCGCGCGCCGGGTGACAGCAGCTGAGTCACAGCGTCAGCCCGCCGTCGACGCCGAGGACCTGCCCGGTGATGAAGGCGGCCTCGTCGCTGCTCAGGAAGCAAATCGCCTGCGCCACCTCGGCCGGTAAGCCGATGCGCCGCAACGGGGTCTGCCCGCGCCGTGCCTCGATGACCTCGGGGCGGAGCGCCGCTGTCAGATCGGTGTCCACGATGCCGGGTGCCACCGCGTTGACCCGGATTCCCGCCGGTCCCAGCTCGATGGCGGCCGATCGGACGAGGGCGGTGACCGCGGCTTTGGTGGCGGCGTAGACGCTCTGCCCGGCCGCTCCCCTGTCGGCGACCAGCGATCCGACGACGACGATCGCTCCGGACCGGCGTGGGAGCATGGCCCGAGCCGCGGCCTGGACCACAGCCAGCGTACCCAGCAGATTGGTGTCGGTGAGGTGCCTGGCTGACTGCTCCGTGATCAGGCCGAGCGGCGCGCTGGTCATCGCTGCCGCGTTCGCGACGAGGATGTGGACTCCCCCGTGCTGGGCGGCCACCGACTTCACGAGGGTCGCGGCGGCCGGGAAGTCGGCGGCGGACAGGACCCGGCCCTCGACCGTCCCGCCGGTCTCCGTGCAGATGCGGTCGGCTTCGGCCTTGACGACGGTCTCGTCCCGGCCGGTGATGACGACGATGGCTCCGGCCGCGGCGAACGCCCTGGCGGTGGCGTTGCCGATGCCACGCGTACCCCCGGTGATGATCGTGACCTTGCCCTTGAACCGCGGGTCCATCGCTTCCTCCTTCGGTGAGCGGGCTTCGGTGGGCGGGGTCAGGCGCCGATCGAGTGGTAGCCGCCGTCGGCGTGCACCACCTCGCCGGTCGTGGCGGGGAACCAGTCGGACAGCAGCGCTGCGCAGGTCCGGGCCGCCGCGGTGGTATCGGCCGGATCCCAGCCGAGCGGCGCGCGGGCCACCCAGTCCGCGGCGATGTCATCGAAGCCGGGTACGCCCCGGGCGGCCACCGTCCGCAGCGGACCCGCCGCGACGAGGTTCACCCGGATGCCTCGGGGACCGAGGTCGCGGGCGAGGTAGCGGGCGCACGATTCGAGTCCGGCCTTGGCGACGCCCATCCAGTTGAAGCTGGGCCACGCCACAGTGGCGTCGAAGTCGATCCCGACGATCGCTGATCCCCTGGTCAGCATGGGCAGGGCGGCGGCGGTGAGTGCCTGCAGTGAGTAGGTCGAGACCTCCAGGGTCCGAGACGCGTCGGCCCAGGAGGTGGCGAGGAAGTCCCCGCCGAGGGCTGCCGCCGGGCCGTAGGCGATCGCGTGCAGCACGCCGTCGAGGTGCGGGAGGTGCGGCCGGAGCCGGTCGGGCAGGCTGCTGAGGTGTTCGGCGTTGGTGACATCCAGCTCGATCACGGGTGGTGGATCAGGAAGCTGCCGGGCGGTGTGCTCGACCACCTGAAGCCGCCCGTAGCCGGTGAGGACGACGACGGCGCCCTGCTCCTGGGCAATCCGGGCGACCTCGAACGCGATCGACGACCGGGTGAGTACGCCGGTGATGAGGAGCCGCTTCCCGGCGAGGATGCCGCTCATCGGGCGTCTCCGCTTGCGAGCAGGGTGTCGCTGCATCCCCGGGGTTCGGCCTGGGACAGCCGTCCCAGGACCTCGAAGCGCTTGCCCGGCCACTGCCCGTCGTCGATCCCGTGGACGACGCCGAGGTCCTCGGTGAGCAGGACGTGGCCGGGGTGCGATCGGGGCACCACGCTGAGGACCTCGATCACTCCGGCCGTCCCGGTCGGCGCTTCCGCCCAGGTACGCGGGTCGCGGATGATCACGTCGGCGATGTCCGGGCAGTGCAGCCCCTGCCCATCGGGGGACTCGACGTAGATCGTCCCGCCCTGCTCGACCATGCCGTAGAAGTTCTGGACGCGGGTCAGACCGGCGGCTTCGCGCCAGGCAGTCCGGAACCGGGCCGGTGAGACCGCGATGTCGGCGAGCTTCTTCCAGCCGCCGGTGTGCAGCAGCAGCGCTTCCCGCAGGTCGAGGCCGTGGCTGACCGCTACCGGGTAGAGCTGCGACCAGACGAGATAGGTGAAGCCGAAGATGAGGAACGGCTGCCTGCCGTGGCGGGCGAGGAACCCCGTGACGGCGGCGAGGTCGAGCTCGCCGTCGCGGTCGAGGGCGAAGGCGTGGTCGCGTCCCACGCCGAGGACCCCCAGGACGGTCGCCCCGCGGATGGAGGAGCGCTGCTCGGCGATGACCCGGGGGCTGTCGACGACCAGCAGCGGCAGCCGCCGCGGACCGACGACGAACCGCAGCGTGTCGATGAGGTGGGACCGCTGCCGGTGGGCCGCCGCCAGGTCCAGGGTCACCTGGCTGCGTTCGCTGCCGGTGGTCCCGGACGAGGTGAGGACCGCCGCCACATCGCCGGTCGGTACGCTGGTCAGCAGGTGCTCCTTGAACAGCCGCACCGGCAGCCACGCGAAGTCGGCGGGCCGCTCGTAGCTGGTTCCCGCCGGATGGCCCAGCGCCGCCAGGAGGTTCGCGTAGCCGGGACACGCCGCCCGGTGGTAGCCGGTCAGGTCGGTGAGCTGCGGGGTGAGTCGCGCTTCCCGGTCCGCCTGGCGCAGCGTGAACATCACCCCTCCACCCCGAGATCGCGCAGTACGCCCACCGCCGCCGCGAAGGTGTCCATCGTCAAGGAGCGCTCGATGTCGATCTCGACGCCGAACTCGTCCTCGATGGACGCGACGAGGAGCACGGAGCCGAGGGAGTCCCAGCCGGATGTCTTCTGATAGCGCAGTTCGCCGTCGGGGATGGTCTCGTCGAGTTCGAGAACCCGGTCGAAGACGTCTCGCAGTCGAGCTTCCGTGGACATTGGCCCCTCCTCTGGATCGCCGGTCGGCACGGTCACCCACCGGCCACCGCGGTCATGACCTCCACGACGTCGGTCGCGCCCAACTCCCGGGTGAGATCGCTCGGCACGACCTCATCGTTGAGAGCAAGCCGATGGGTACGCCGGATCGCCCCCTCGGGTGTCAGAAGCACGTCGCGCAGCGAGGGGTGTGCGGAGAGGAGCTCGTCGAGCGCATCGCCGACCGTAGGCGAGTCGTAGGAGAGTCTCTGCTGGTAGCCGACGTACCTCAGCAGGATCCCGGAGAAGCGGAACGTCATGGCGAGCTCCCATCAGGACGATGTGAAGACCTCGACGGCGTCACCGGCGCTGGTGCCGGCCGCCGTCAGCAGGTCATGGGTGAATATGACCTCGTCGCCGCGGCGGAAGGCCCTGGTCGACACCTGCCCGGAGTCGAAGAACGCGAAGGGCTGCCGCAGTCCGATCGTGATGCTCTCCATCCGGTTGGCGACGCCCGGCAGCAGCCCCGGCCGACGCGGGAGCTGGGTGAGGACCATCGCCTCCCGGCTCGCCCCGATATAGTCCGGAACGTGCTCGGAGTACCACTGGTCGGCCACCTCGCAGGCGTGGCGGTAGACGACGAAGTCGTGGCGGTGCTCGCCCAGGGGCTCCCAGCCGGCGGCGGGTTCGCGCCGGGGGCGGTTCAGCAGCCTGGGGACCGGTGCGCCCTCCCGGTCGGAGTCCAGGATCATCGGGGCCAGCTCGTCGGAGACCCGGCCCGGCAGCGCGGCGAGGGTCTGGTCCGATTCGATGCGTACGCACACCTCCTGCAGGTAGACCATGGCGACGTGCCGGCCGTCGTCGGCATACACGTCGGTGTTGATCTCTTGGAAGGTGTGGAAGCGGCGCGGATTCCAGGTCGCGACCCGGGTGCGGATGGTGAGTGCGGCAGAGTCGAAGAACGTCAGCGGCTCCACGTAGGTCACGACGAACCCGATCGGGACGAACCCCGTGCGGTAGTGCTGGATGAGCCGGGCATGCGACACCGCGTGCTCGGCCAGCCAGCCGGACCAGCCGATGAACGCCACGGACAGCATGAATCGCGGCTTGAGCTGGAGTTGGGTGAACATCCCGCTGCTACAGGTGAGCCGGAACGCTGATTGTCGTGTCATCGGAGCCCGCCACCTCCAGCAGCCGTTCGTAGCCGGGAATGGTGAGGAAGGCCGGAAAGTCCGCACCGAGGGTGATCTCCTCGAAGAGCGCGGCAGCCCTCGCATAGGGGCGACGCCCGCCGACCTCCTCAGCGAGGATGTCCCGGACCAGGTCCTCGGTCACCCGGCGTCCGTCGGCCAGCGTGACGCCGTGCCGGATCCACTGCCAGATCTGGGACCGCGCTATCTCGACCGTCGCCGTCCCCTCCATGAGCCCGGCAACGCCGACCGACCCCCTCCCCCGCAGCCAGCACTCCAGGTAGGTCAGCGACACGGCCACATTGGACCGCAGCCCGCGCTCGGTCACCCGCATCGCGAGCCGGTCGACCCCGAGGAGGGCGTCGGCCCGCGGTTCGACGCGGAGTCCCCGCCGCTCGATCTGATGCGGTCGGCCCCGCAGGCACAGGTCGAAGGTCTCGGCGCAGACGGGTACGTAATCCGGGTGGATCACCCAGGTCCCGTCGAAGCCCTCGCCGACCTCACGCTGCTTGTCGGCCCGGACCGCCGCCATCGCTCGGGCGTTGGCGGCCGGGTCGCCCCGCTGCGGGATCTGCGCGGCCACCCCGCCGATCGCGTGCGCTCCCCGCTCGTGGCAGGCCTGCACCAGCAGCGCGGTGTAGGCCTGCAGGAACGGGACGTCCATCGTGATCTCGGCCCGGTCGGGCAGCACGAACTCCGGCTGGTTGCGGAAGTTCCTGGCGATGCTGAACAGGTAGTCCCAGCGCCCGGCGGTGAGCCCTGCCGTGTGGTCGCGCAGCTCGTAGAGGATCTCCGGCATCTCGAACGCCGCGCAGATGTCCTCGATCAGACCGGCGGCCCGGACGCTGCCCCGGGGAATGCCGAGGGTGTCCTGCGCGTACTGGAAGACGTCGTTCCACAGCCGGGCATCAGCCTGGCCCTCCAGCTTGGGCAGATAGAAGTAGGGTCCGCTGCCCCGCTCCAGCAGGGCTCGGGCGCAGTGGAAGAAGTAGAGCCCGAAGTCGACCAGGCTGGCCGAGGCCGCGACGCCGTCGACCCGTACGTGCCTCTCGGGCAGGTGCCAGCCGCGGGGGCGTACCACGATCACCGCAGTGGAGCCGTCCGGCCGGTAGAGCCTGCCCTCCGGCGACGTGTACTCGATGGTGCCCGAGACCGCGTCCCGCAGATTCACCTGGCTGTTGATGATGTTCGCCCAGGTCGGAGAAGTCGCATCCTCCAGGTCGGCCACCCACACCTGCGCACCGGAGTTGAGCGCGTTGATCGCGAGCTTCCGGTTCTCCGCCGGGCCGGCGATCTCCACCCGCCGGTCCACCAGGTCGTGTGCCGGGGCGCGGACCCGCCAGTCGGGATCGGCTCGCAGCGACGCGGTACGGGTGGGGAAGTCCAGGGCGCCTCCGGAGGCGAGGCGGTCGGCCCGGTCCTGCCTGTCCCGCAGGAGCTGGCGCCGCTGGGCCCGGAACTCGCGTTCCAGTCCAGTGACGAACGCGATGGCGCCACTGGTGAGGATCTGCTCGACTGCGCTGTCGACCGCCACGGTCCCTCCCTGCTACCCGATCGGTCGCGTCACCATAGGGCCGGACTCGCAGCGGCGGGCCCACTCGTGTGGGGACGATTTCCGTAGCGGATGGGATCCAACAAATATTGACCGTGAGTCCGCGTTCTGTGCCGAGGTCAGAGGCGGCCGATCTCATCGATGATCGACTAGGTGCCGCTTCATCGCCAGCGCGCGATCAGCGCGAGCTGTGATCCGCTGCGATCCGCATTGAGATGATGCTCGACGGAGCCCAGGTGCTGCGCCTGGGCCGCGATCTGGTGGTCAACGTCGCCCACGCCAATCACGAGATGGCGCTGACCTGGCTGGTCCGCCATCTGGATGGCCGGTACCGCATCCACCGCGTGCATCGTATGGCCGACAACCACATCGACAGCATGCTGTTTGCCCTCACACCCGGCGTATTTCTCGCCCGACACGAAGGGCTCCGCGCGATGCTGCCCACGGGCGCTGCAAGGCTGGAAGTTCATCGTCCCTCCTGAGCCCGGCCCAGGCGCGTTCCCCGAGTACGACAACACCGACCTCGTCTTGAACAGCCTCTACATCGACCTGAACGTCCTGTCCGTCGACACCGAACAGGTGCTCGTCAACGAGCAGCGCACCGGCCTGCGGAGACTGCTGGACGCCGAAGGCTTCACCACGATCCCGGTCCGGCACCGCCACCGGCGGCTGTTCGGCGGCGGATTCCACTGCTTCATCCTCGACACCCACCGTGACGGAGCGTGCGACGACTACCTGTCATGACTGGTCGGCGAGTCCTGCAGCTGGAGGCATCCGGGCCGGAGTCCACCGCGATCACCGAGGCCGCCGCAGCCCGATGCGATCAGGTCTGGGCGGTGACCCAGCCAGATCGGTGGGAGGCCTCTACACCGCCAACGCCTCAGCAGCGCAGCGAAATGAGATCTTCCACGCGGCCATGGCCCTGATCGCCAGGAGGTACGACGAGCGTGCCGACGCCTCCTGTGAGTGGCTCAACACCGCCTACCTGCTCAATCAGGCGCCGCGCCGCAAGCGCGGAGCAGACGCCACCATCCGCACCTTCCTCGTCGCGGCCGGCCTGCACCTTCTCGACCAGCCGCCGACACTCCTAAACGATCTCGACTACCGCGCCTACGTCCATACGCAGGAACGATTTGTCGCCGAGGTCGCCGAAGCGATGCCGCTCACCTGAGCCAAGCCCCGTCAATCGCACCGGGTCCTCTGGTCAGGCGTGGAACTTCTCGATGATGTCGCGCATCTGGCCGTAGGTTTCCGGCACGTCCTCGGTCTTGCCGAGGCGGTGGCGTTCCAGCCGGATGGCGGCGACATGGCGGGCCTCGTAGAACAGCGAACGGATCGCCGCGCCCGGCGTCGTTGACGGTGCGCCGTAGGTCTCCCAGAAAGCGTCGCGCTCGGTGCCGGGCTTCTTGGCCGCCATACGGATCGTCCAGTCGGCGGCCGGGTCGCCCCACAGGGTGCGGTCGTTGTCGAAAACGCCGGTGATCGTGGGCTGCGGCGCGTCCTCGACGAGCATGACGTTGACCGTCCACAGGTCGCCGTGCAGCAGCCGTGGCTCAGTGATCTCGTCGAGCACGGCCTGCTGCTTCCCCGCGATCGAGGCGACCTGCCGGATATCGGCGGAGTCAAGCCCGACGCTGTCGACGTCGGCTGCGAGACCGTCGAGCAGGGCGACGAAGGCGTCGCTCCACCTGGCGAACTGCGGGTTGCGGATGCTCCCGAACGCCGGCCCCCGCACCGCGTGAATCTTGGCGGCGATCGTGCCGAGATCTCGGTACAGCGAGGGCCACAGCTGCCGGTCATAGCCGCCGAGAGCCTGCGGCACCGGCCTGCCGGGCAGCAGCGTCTGGAACAGGAAATCCCGGCCGATGACCTCATGGGTGAAGTCCGCGCCGAGGGTGCGCGGCACCAGAGGGGCGATCGGGGCGAAGAACGGCACGCTGGCGTACTCGCTGCGCATCAGCTCGCGCTCGCTGCCGAACTGTCGGCTCGGCTCGGGGGCGACCCGCAGAATCACCGGCCCCACATCGGCGACGTCGACCCGGTAAGTGTTGTTGTACATGCCGTTGCCGAGTTCGTCGGCCGAGACGACGCCAGCGCCGTCTCCGAAGATCCGGCGGCACATGCTGATGATCTGGTCTGCGGTCACCGACTGCTGAAACGAGCCGTTTTCGCGTTCAACGGGACTAAAGTCCATGCCTCACATCATGCCGTGGGCCGACTGATCGGCGACCGGTACGCCGTGCGGACACACGCAATGTCCGCATCCCCTGGTGGTCTTCAGCGAATCCGGTGGCAGGGCGCTTAGAAGCGAAGAACCTTGTCGATTTCCATGGGCAGCGCTGCTGAGTCCGCCAGCAGTTTGGTTGTGATCGGTGGCCATGGCTGAGCTCTACGGCCCGATGCCGTCGGCGGAACTGCTGGCAGGGATGGTGCCGGATGTGCCGCCATTGGTGACCGTGCACGGTGTGGCCGACGGTGCGCGCGGCGTCGCAGCGTCGCTGATCGTGTGGGGGAAGGACGACGGCTGGCACGCCGGTGTCGCGTGGATCTACACCGCGTTCCGCGGCTCGCCACTACGGGCGCTGCTGACAACGTGGGTACCAGCGGCCCAGGTACAGCAGCACGCGGGCGAGTACTACGGATCGGTCCCTCGCGTGATCCTGCACGGCGTGCCGGAACGGTGGCCGACGCTGCCCCCGGCGTTGGCAGATATCCCGAGAGTTCGTAGGAGTGGCTCATTCGCGCTGCTGGTGGGCCTGTTGCAGGACTTAGTGTTTCGGCGGGCTTGATAGCTCTTTCGTGTGGCTGAACTTTCGTCAGTATTTCTGACGAATCTACAGTTTAGGCATGTTTTCGCCGTTCTGACTGAACCGCGAGGTGTCGATGCCGCTGGCCGTAGTTCGTGACCTTGCCGCTCGGCGTATGCCGGCGACGCCGGAGCAGATCGAGCTGTTCGAGGTAGATGTGCTGGCCGGTTTCATCCTTGCGCGGGCATCCTCGGGATTGGTCGACAGTTCGATCCGGGGCGATGTGGGCCATCTCGATCACGTGCGGACGTGGTTCGGGCGGCCGTTGTGGGAGATGGAGCCTGAGGACGCCGACTTCTACTTCGCCAGGGTCATGCGAGAAGCAGCGCAGATGACGAAGATCATGCGGGCGCAGGCGATCACGACCTACTTCGCGTTCCTCGATCTGCGGTACGCCGTCGAGCTGCACGCGCTGACGGGTCTGACGGTGCAGTGCCCGATCGATGAGATGAACCGTCCTCGCGGCCAGCGCGTGGGGTCGCTGCGAATCCCGCCGACCGCGGCGGAGATGCAGCGTTTGTTCGCTGGCTGGCGCGAGAGCTTGCTGACCTGCCGGAAGTACCGTGTCGCGGCCCGCAGTTACGCCATGGCGCGGCTGATGGAGAAGGTCGGCCCTCGGGTGAACGAGACCTGCCAGCTCGATCTGACCGACGTGCACTGGGAGCTGGGCCGATTCGGCAAGCTGCACATCCGGGCCGGGAAAGGATCGCGCGGCAGCGGCGCGCGGCAGCGGATGACGCCGCTGATCAACGGAGCCGACGTGCTGCTGCGCTGGTACATCGAGGACATCTGGGGTCTGTTCGGTGACGACCCATACCGGCTCAGAGCGCCGCTGTTCCTGTCGGAGCGGCACAACCGCGACTGCAGCTGCATGCGGCTGACCGATGACGGCTTCCGCGATGCGCTGGCCCTAGCCGCGCTGGAGTTCCTGCCCTCGTGGGCGGGCCGGCTAACTCCGCACGTGCTGCGCCACTACTGCGCCTCGCAGCTTTACCTGTCCGGCATGGACCTGCTGGCGGTGCAGGAGCTACGCGGCCACGTGTGGATCACCGCCCGCTCATTCGGCGCGGCACCACCCTGAGCCTCGCCCAGGCTGGTGAGACGCTCACGGAAGCTGACCTGCCGTCAGCTTGCCGCAGGCCGATCGACCATGCCCTCGGATGAGCCGACCGGGCCTAGGGGTGGCACCCGTGAGGACGCCCCCCTTTTTGATCTTGTTCGGGAGGCGATGGATTGTTGAGCGGCCCGGAAGCAGTACCGCAGGAGCGGGCTGCTCGTCGGACTGCTGCGTTCAGGCAATCACGGTGCGCTAGTCCTGTCGCGCTGCCCACTGCGCGAAGGTCGTCATGGTCAGGCCGTAGGCGGCGGCGTGGTGGGGACGTGCAGGGTAGCCGATACGGTCGTTGAAGACGTCGCCGAACGCTGCGGATGCGCCAGAGCGCTGCTCCCGCTCCTCCAGAGAGATGAAGTCGGCCTTGAACTCGCGGCCGGTGACCCGGGAAAGGACTTCGGCCATCTGCGGGTACGTCAGCGCGTCGCTGGCGAGCTCGATTTCGGCTTCGTGGAACCTGTCGGGCTCGGCGACGGCGGCGGCGACAGCGGCGCCGAGGTCGTCGGCGCAGATGAGCGCCAGCGCCGTCTGCGGGCTCATAGCGGTGACCAGCTTGCCTTGAGGCAGCTCGGGCAACATGTACTCCCGCCGGGGCGAGAGGAAGTTCTCCATGTACCAGGCGGGCTTGAAGATGGTCCAGCGCTGCAGCCCTGAGCGCCGGATCACTTCCTCGGTCTCCTCTTTCTGGTTCCAGTACTCCTTCATCACGGGGTCGGTCACTTCCACCTGCGGGTGCTGGGTGCGCCACCCGGTCGCCGACACCGACGTGTGCAGGAGCTGAGTGATGCCGGCGCGCTGGGCCGCGGTGACGATGTTGCCGGCCTGGCGGGACTCGGCGGGATCGGCCGGGTCGATGCTGGCCAGCTGCACCGAGAAGACCGCGTCGTGTCCGACGCTGGCCGCCTGCAGGGAGGCGACGTCCTCTAGGTCCCCGGTGGCCAGGACGACACCCTGGGCGGCCAGGGCCTGGGCGGGGGCCGAGGAGGGGTTGCGCACCAGCGCGGTGACGGGGTGTCCGGCGCGCAGGAGCGCGTGGGCGACGGCGCCGCCCTGCATTCCGGTTGCCCCGGTGACCAGCACCTTGGCCTTGTTGTTCGATGTCATGGAAAGCCTGCTTTCGTTTGATCGCGTTTCTTTAAGATCCGAGCGTTGGACTCGATGTGGCGCTGCATCGCCACGCCGGCTAGGGCTGAGGTGGCCGAGGTGGTGGGTTTGACTCAGAACACCAGCACAGGTCGCCCCCGCACCCCGCCCTCCTCGATGAGCCGATGCGCTTCGGCGACCTGTTCCAGCGGGTAGGTTCCCGCGACGCGGAGTGTGAGGACACCGGACTCAGCCTGGTCGCGCAGCCGCGTCAGGGTCGCTGTGTCGCGGATGCGGTCGTAGACGAAGACCGGGAACCAGCTCACGCCCCGGTCGTTGGCGCCGGTGAACCCCTTGAAGGTCGCGATCGTTCCGTTGTCGCGCACCGCTGCTGCCACGGCCGCGCCCACCGATCCGCCGTCGATGACCCCGTCCGCGCCGTCGGGGCGCAGCCGACGGACCCCTTCGGGAAACCCGTCGCCGCGTAGGAGCACGTGATCGGCGCCCAGGCTCGTGACGAGGTCACGGTTCTTGTCCGCCGCGTCGGCGATGACCGTCATACCGGCTGCCTTGGCCAGCTGCACGGCGTAGCCCCCGATCCCACCTGCGGCGCCGGTCACCGCCACCGTCGCTCCCGGGGCCAGAGCCAGCGCGTCCAGGCCCATCTGCGCGGTCAGGGCGGCCATCAGCAGCGTCGAGGCCGCCGTCAGGTCGACTCCCTTCGGCGCGCGGACCACCTGTTCCGCCGGTGCGACCACGTACTGCGCCTGTCCTCCCAGGGCCAGCTTCGGCTCCGTCACTGCTATCACCTCAGCGCCGAGGGCCAGCTCCGAACGAGCTCCCTCACCGACCTCATCGATCGTCCCGGCCACCTCCCACCCCACGACGTACACCTCCGATGGCGGGTTCGCCTCCGGGCTGTACTGGGCGGAAAGCCCGGTGCGGATGTTGACGTCGGCCGGGTGGACGGCGGCGGCTGCCACCTTGATCCGCACCTGCCCTGGTCCCGCGTGCGGTTCGGGCAGCTCCAGCACCCGCATGACCTCGCGGCCACCGAACTCGGTGAAACCTACGGCCTTCACTGCGCCACCTCGCTATCGCCCATCGTGCGCCTCAACCCGATACAGAGTTGTTCCGGGTCTTCGGCGACGTTAACAGCTTAGCTATACTCGATACAAACCGGTCCCAGTTCGCGAGGAGAGCCTCATGTCACAACCCGGCGCGCAGCTGCGGCGGCCCCCCGGCGTCTCCGGACCGGCCCGCGACCCCGTCCGGGACGCCCAGATCCTGCGCGCGGCGACAGAGTTGCTCGCCGAAGGCGGCTACCCGGCCCTGACCATGGACAAGGCCGCAGCACGAGCCGGGGTGGGCAAAGCCACCGTGTACCGACGCTGGCCCTCCCGTGCCGAACTCGCTGCAGAAGCCCTCAGCCACGCGGGACTCGCCGACGACGTCGTCCCGGTCACCATCGGACAAGGGCACCTACGCGAGGAACTCCTCGCCACCCTGGCCAGCACCACGGGAGACCAGAACACCTCTCGGGTCGACCTGGTCTCGGCCCTGCTGGACACAGCCCGGCAGGAGCCTGAGCTGTGCAGCCTCATCCGCATGCGCTACGTCGACTCCCTGCACCAAGCTCTCGCAGGCGTGCTGGACCACGCGGCGCAGCGTGGCGACCTGCCCTCCCGACGCAACCAGTCGCAGGATGGACACACGATCGCGGTCTCCGCCGCCATCGCCCTTCTGGTCCATTGGGGAGTCGTCCACGATCGCCCGATCAACGACGACGACATCGCACAGATCGTCGACGGCGTCCTCTTGCCCCTACTCCAGTAACCCTCAGCGCCGCGTCTCGCCGAGGCGGCAGCGCTGCCAGGGAAGCGCTGAAGGGCTTGTTCAGGTCCGAGACCCTGACCGGCGTTCTGCTCAGCTACGGCCGGGTCAGCGCCCGTGGCCACTGCCTTGCCCGCCCGGAAGTCGCGCCTAAACCGTCGGCTGCGCCGAGTTCCCGGCACCCTACGACGCTCATAGGACCTGATCAGGCGTCAGTTCGCGCGAACTCCCGGCGGACACCCGAAGCTCGACGAGTCGTGGGCGTCCCGCCACCACCACGCCGCGCAGGCGGATCCGACAGGCGACTACCGCGATCTGCGCGATGAGATCCGCCGCGCCAGCTGACCGGTTCCGTGTCAGGGCGGCAGCAGAGATCAGTGGTGGCCGCTGAGCGCTTGCCGGGACCTGTTGCCTTGACACTGCGAAGCGAGCTGATGCGCCATCACCATTTCAGGAGGCAGGAGGGACGGACGCCGACCGGCGTCCGTTCCTCCCGACCAACGTCGTCAGCTGTGCAGGTTTGCTTTCAGCGAAGCGAGGGCTGTGACGGTCTTCGCGAATCCGTCAGTGTTGGCGGTCAGTTGCGCGGCGTGGGACGTGGCGAAAGCGGAGAGCTCCGGTCGGGCTGCAGTGATGGCCGCCGGTCGGATGCTGGTACGGCATAGGGCGTCGGCGGCTGCCGCGTCGAGTTCGTACTGCATTGCCGCTGTGTACGCGGGGTGGTGGGTGACGTCGGTCGGCTTACCGGTATTGGCCTCGATCGCGGGTCCGAACTTAGCGTCTGCCTGCTGGTACAGGTCTGTGTAGGACCTGGCTTTGAACCCAGCCTGGCCGAGGCAGTCGGTGTAGCCGGCGAGGAGGCCGGCGACGGCCGGGGTCTTCTGCGTTTCTTCCAGGACGGCGAGGAACTGTTCGTCGAGCTGGGCTTGTCCGGTGGGGAACGCGGCGTCGGTGAAGGCGGATCCGGCGTTCTGGCATTCGCCGAGCCGGCCCATGTAGGCGGTGCGTTCGGTGTCGGTCTTCAGCGCGAGGTAGGCGGTGCTGACGGGGTCGCCGGCTTGGGCGACTTTCGCGACCCGTTCGGCGATCCCCCAGCTGGTGAGCAGTGGGGCGAACCCGGACAGGTCGCCGGGCGCGATGATGCTGTTGGGCGGGGGGATGTTGGTGAACGCCGGGATGGGATAGGTGATCCCGCGGGCTTTCGCGCATTCGGCGATGGCCCGCTGGGTGCTCAGATGCGCGTACTCGGCTCCGGCGCTGCGCTGCTCGCTGGTGCCGTAGACCTGCGTGACGAGCCGGTCGAACACGGCGGTCGCGGTGGCGAGATCTGTAGGCGCCGGACCTGCCGTGTTCTGCCCGGCGCAGCCGGCCTGTACACCGGCGGCGGTGAGGAGCATCGTCGCCAGGACGGGTCGGGTCTTGGGGCGTGGTGTTGTCATCGCGAATCTCCTTCGGGAGATCAACTGGTGCAGGAGGTCTGTGAGCCGCCGTCGTAGTAGGCGTAGACGGCTGTGCTGGTTAACTCCCAGCCGCGGATGCAGGTGCTGGGCAGGGCGGAGTTCGCGGGGATGTCGTAGTCGTGTCGGGGGTCCTGTGCGCATTTGCTGATCGGGTTGGTGGTGTTGTCGTTGGGTCCGTAGCAGGTGCCACCTTTCTGCATTACTCCGACGTCGAGGTTTTCGGTGTTGTAGTTGCTGGTGCGGCGGGTGCCGGGATAGCAGCTGCGGGCGACTCGGGCGTCGAGGTGGTTGCCGTCCCGGCTCCAGTCGAACCACTCGTCGGTGCAGTACCCGCTGGCCAGCGTGGCGGGGTACGCGTCGACCTGGACCTGGTTGGTCGTGGTTGTCCAGACGGCGTATCCGTTGCCGGGGTGCGGGCTGGCGTGGCCGGTGAAGTTGCCTGTTCCTTCACCGGCATGTGCCGCGGTCGGAACCATCAGCAACATGAATACGACGGCGAGCACGCTCAGCCGTCTCGGTCGGCCGTGGGATGGGGGATCCATGGTTCTCCTTCGGGGTGCCGCGCGGCCGGGGCGGCCGTGCGAAGGGTTCGACCAGCCGCCTATCGGGGTGTTCCTGGTGGCGGGTGGAGGAACGTCTCGGGTGGGTGGGGTGTCGCGGGTGGCTGGCGCTGTTGCGGCGGGCTGAACCAGGCGAGGTGGATCTGCCGGGTGCCGACGGTGATCGCGTTGAGGGCGTGCCAGGCCCTGTCGAGGGGGATGCGTGGTGGCAGTGCACGGGTGACCTGGGCGTCGACCCAGTCGGCGTTGATGGGTGCCCGGCAGTCGGGGCTGCAGGTGTAGGCGCGGCCGGCGGTGGTGTCTTCGGTGAGCTGCCGTCGGCAGAACCGGCACCGCAGCAGGTCGCGGTAGCTGCTCGGCGTCGTCTGTCGGATAGTTCGGGAAGGCGTGGAGTACATGATGATCTCGATTTCCGGGATGTGTGTTCCGTTGGCGGCGGAGCCGGTCAGGCGTCCCTGCCGTGTCGGCGGCGGTTCGCGAGGCGGTGGCCTCGTGCGGGTCTACCGGCAGGCGGCGGTGGGTGTGGTGGTGGTCGGGGTGCGGGTGTTGGCCAGGTAGAGGACGTAGCCGTCGATGGCGGCGGCGGCCATGGTGTCGCTGGTGGTGAGGGGTGCCAGGGGTGTCTGTTCGGTGGCGAGGGCCCGGCCGGTGGCGGGGTCGAGGTAGATGGTGATCCGATAGCCGGTCTCGGCTCGGGTGGTGCGGGCGGTGACGGCGAGCGCCGGGCGTCCGGTGCGGTCGGCGGCGCCGCGCTGTGCGGTCAGGTGTGGGGTGTCGGCGAGGATCTCGATCAGCGCTGTGCGCACCGACGGGGCGATGTAGGTGGTCCGGTAGAGGTCGCTGATCATGCTGAGCAGTGCGGCCGGGTCGGTTCGGATCGCGGGGTCGATGCTCGCGAGCTGGTCCAGGAGGGTGCTGCGGTCGGTGGCGGGCTGCTGCCCGTGGGGCAGGGTGGCGTTGAGGTCCCGGTTCGACCGGGTGTCGCTGGTCCAGGTGGTGCATCCGCGGGTCTCGTCCCAGTCGACGACCCGGCCGGTCCCGGCATGGGTGCGCCATTGCTGGTAGCGGATGGCCGTGACTTCTGGTCCGCCGGAGCCGGAGGTGATGGCGCCGGACAGGTCGTGGCCCAACTGCCGGTACTCGGTGTAGTCGTAGGGACCGGTCACCTCGTCGTGCCGGTCTGCGAGGCGGGGTGTGGAGAGGATCTCGCGTATGGCCGTCCGGGCGGAGCTGTCGACGTCGGGTGAGGCCGCGGCCCTGGGGCCCGCCGGTGCTGGTGCGGCTGGTGGGGTGTCGTCGGCGGTGCATCCGGTGGTGACTGCGGCGGTGAGGGTGACGAGCAGCGCGGTGACGGATCGGCGGAGATTCATGAGGTGGTCCGTTCGGTGGGTGAGGAGCCGGGGGTGAGGGTGTGCAGCCAGCCGTGGATCTCGTCGTAGGTGATCGGCTGGCCGCACTGGGCGCAGGTGCTGGTGTTGGTGGGGTCGGTCCGCGGGGTGTCAGTGGGTGGTGTCTGGTGGGGGTGCCAGGTGCCGTCGAGCGGTTCGGGTCGGGGTTGGTGTCGGCGTTGCGGCAGTGTCTGGGGGTACCCGGTCGGTGCAGGTGGCTGATGTTGTTCGGCGGGCGACCGGCGGAGCAGGGTTTCGGCGTGGTGCAGGTAGGTGATCGCGTCGGCGTGGCCGGCGGCTGCGGCTCGGTCGCGGTGCAGGGCGGCCGCGTGCGGGTCCGGGTCGCGTAGGACGTGGTAGATCCGCCGGAGCCTGCCGGTGGTGCCGGGTGCCCGGCACCACCGGCAGGCGATGTCCTGGACGAAGGTCCGCGCCCGTTCGATGAGTCCGCACTCCCCGGGTAGCCGTCGCATGTGGCCGACCCGGATCTGTTCGGGTGTCGGTCCCCGCTCGATCAGGTCCGGTGGCGCGACGGCCAGGCTGTGCGGGTGCGCCGCTGCGACGGTGCCATCCCGGCCGGCCGCTACGCCGCCGTCCCGCGTCGGCGGGATTCGGCCTGCGGTGGGCACGGTCGTGTCCAGGCCGGTGGTCATGGTGCGACCGGGATGGGGTGGCGCCACAGCGGGTACATCAGCGGCCCGTCCGGCCCGACGGGGTAGGGGGCTCCGCAGGCGAGGTAGCCGTGGCGGAGGTAGAGGGCGCGGCTGCGTTCGGTGGACGCCTCCAGGTAGGCGGGCAGCCGGTGCTCGTCCAGGTCATGGTGGTGCAGGCGCAGCAGCGCCGATCCGATGCCGGTGCCCTGGTGTGCGGGGAGGACGCCGAGCAGGGCCAGGTGCCAGTGTCCGACGGTCCCGGTGTTGTGGGTGTGCTGGTCGCGCATGGTGTCTTCGAACCGGGCGAACCGGTCGGTGTGCCGCCCGCAGATCCTGGCCCGCATGGTTTCGTAGCCGGGGATGTCCGGCTCGGCGGTGCCGGTGCGGTCGAGCCACACGGCGGCGGCGACCGTTTGCGGGTCGGTGTGCAGGCGCCCGTGCTCGGCAGCGGCCGCGACGACCAGCCCGAGGTGGGCGGTCATGATGCGTTCGCGTTCGCCGGGGTCGGTGCCGGGCATCAGGTAGTGGCTGACCGGCAGGTCCTGGAACGCCCGGCCGATGATCTGCGACATGCGCCCGGTCTCGGACCGGTCCGCCAAGCGGCCGGCGGCAAGGTTCACAGCAGGCATCAGGCGGCCCCCGCCCGCTCGCCGGTGGCGGTGGGGTCGGGGTGCCCGCCGAGCCCGATCCCCCGATAAGCCGCGGGGTCACGTCGGCGCAGGAGCAGCGCCCACACCACGCCGGCCAGGGCGAGGACCGCGTAGGAGCCGGGCCAGACCACCGCCCAGACATTGCCGGGAGAGACGCCCAGGAGGTCCGGGAAATGGGTCAGACAGCGGACGGCGACGGCGGTGAGCAGGACCGCGGCGATCAATGGGGCGACGGTGGTCCGCCACCGGCTGTCCAGGCCCGTGCCGTGGCGGAAGTACAACGGGACGCTGACGGAGGTCGCCGCGACGAGGATCAGGACCCCGACCCCGCCGACCGTGCCCAGCCAGAAGAACAGCCGCGCCAGCGGATCCCACCCCGCCCCGGCGAACACGGCGATGACGGCCAGCCCGATCGCGCTCTGCACCACCGACGCCGCGGCCGGCGCACCGGTCGACAGCCGGGTCCGGCCCAGCACCCGCGGCAGGACCCCCTCACGGCCCAGGACGTACGCGTACCGGGCGACCGCCGAATGGTAGGAGATCAGCCCGGCGATGACGCTGGTCAGGAACAGGACCTGCGCACCCCTGGTGAACCGTGCCCCGAGGACCGGGTCCGCGATCGAGAACAGCAGCCCCACCCCCTGCTCCTCCGCAGCGGCGACGACACGGTCCGGGCCGACGGCGACGGTCACCGCGAGGCTGCTGACCGCGTACACGACCGTCATCAACCCCAGGCCCAGGTACGTGGCGCGGGGCACCGTCCGGCGCGGGGTCACCGACTCCTCCGAATACACCGCCGCCAGCTCGAACCCCACGAACCCGGTCGCGACGACCGCGAACACCGCAGCCGCGGCACCGGACAGCAACCCGGCCGGGTGCAGGGCGTCGAGCTGGACCCGCCCTGAGGCCGGGTGCAGGAACCCGACGACGTCGATCACCGCCACCACACCGAGCTCCGCCGTCAGCAGGACCGCGAGGACCCGGCCGTTGAGGTCGACCCGCCGCACCCCGAGGACCGCCGTGAGCAGCCACGCCAGCGCCGCGAACCACCACCACGGGCGAACCGTCCCGCTCACCTGCTCCACCAGCGAAGACGCCAGCACCCCGGCGATCCCGTACAACCCGACCTGCAGCAGGTTGTACGAGAACAACGCGACCAGCGCGGCGGCGACACCAGCCGGGCGGCCCAGACCCCGGGCGACGTAGGTGTACAGCGCGCCCGCGTTGGGGACCTGCCGGGCCATCGCCGTGTACCCGACGCTGAACACCGCCAGCACCACACCGAAGACCAGGAAAGCCAGAGGAAACGCGATGACACCGGTCGTCGCCAGACCGGACGTCACCAGGCCCGCGACGACGAGCATCGGGGTGGCGGCGGTCAGCACGAACTGGATCACCGCGCCGGACCCGAGACGGTCCGCGGCGAGCGCGTCCGCCACCAGGTTGGGTGACGCGTAGGTGGTGCCAGATGAGGACATGAAGGTCTCCGAAGTGTTGAGGGGAAGGGTCATCTGCGTGGTGTCACGGCTAGGGCGGCGACGAGGCCGCC
This sequence comes from Allocatelliglobosispora scoriae, assembly GCF_014204945.1. NCBI lineage: Bacteria > Bacillati > Actinomycetota > Actinomycetes > Micromonosporales > Micromonosporaceae > Allocatelliglobosispora > Allocatelliglobosispora scoriae. The sequence goes on along the minus strand of NZ_JACHMN010000001.1, from coordinate 106,454 downwards.
CAGGACCTCCGCCAGCACGCGCAGCTCAGGGAGCGCCGTCGCGCTGAGGAGATCGAGTTCGGTGCGTACCCACGGCGGGCTGTCGCGCAGGACGCGGTCGGTCAGCCTGAGCGTGCGGGCGATCAGCAGCAGTGCCTCGTCGCGATGCGACGCATCGTGCAGGTGGCTCTTGAGCAGCTGTACCAGGCGCACCGACCGGCCCGCGACAGCATTGGCGTCCACCGGTTCGTAGCGGACCCGCACGCCGCCGAACACGCCGCGGCGCTTCCGGATCATGATCTGGTGCTGGTCGAGCCGACCGGCGACCAGCTTCGTCGCCTGCCTCGCGAGGTAGACCACCCAGGTACGCAGGTCGTAACCGGGCTGGGTACGGATCAGATCCACCAGGCGGTGCCGCGTCAGGTCGCCGGGGACGAGCCTGTGCCTGGCGTCGACCACTACCGCACGGTCGACCAGCAGGTCGGCGACTAACGCGGCGGCCAGACCCAGCGCGAGCACCCCGTCGTCGAGGACGTGTCGGCCGGTGCGGTCGTCGAGGGCGACGAGGAACAAGTCGTCGGCGACGGAGAGTTCGTGCTCCCCTGCCGTGCGGGTGGTGGCTGCCTGCGTTGCCACCGGGGCCGATGTCGAATCGATCATCGCGCACCGGAATCGGTGCCGACTGCCGTCGGCGCCGGATGCGCAAGCCAGAGTGTCCGGAACGTCATGGATGCCGCTACGAACACCACCGCACGGGCGACACCCCGCATCACGTCGCCGCGCTGCTCCTGCGGAACGTCTTCCGGGACGAGTACGGGTCGCAGTCTTCGCACCTGCTCCCAGACGGTGCTCTCCGCGAACTCCGCGTCGACCTCGACCGCGCAGGTCGGGCACTGGTACCTCCGGTACACCCGGACCACCGGCAGCATCGGGTCGTCACCAGGGCATCGCAGCAGCCCGGCAAGGGAGTAGGCCCCTGCGCCGGTCATCGCGACATCGCATCGACGGACTTCTGGCGGCCCTGATCGGACCGGCCAGGCACGGGCGGCCGAGCCCGGCCCGGAAGGTGAATCTTGTTTTCGTTCGGCATCTCGCCCCCTGTGGTAGTCGCGGTGTATGGCGGCGCATCCGCCGTCGGTCGGTCGCACGCCGTCCTCGTCGGAGTGGCGGGCCAACGCGGCGCGGAAGCCGCCGCAACAGAACGCCGGATCTATTGGGCCTTTTCAAAGCGATGTCGGCCATAGCGGCCGTCCACATTTGACATTCCTGCGACACGCAATTCCTTCTGAGGAATGCGGTCACGATGCATTTATGCAGCAAGAGGCGGATGCCATTCGGAGCACGGAAAGCGGTGGCACAATAGCCGCGCATGGCGGGAAGGACCAGCCGGGTGACAAATGCGTTTGATGGTCCAGCCATGTCAGCGGATTGTCGGAATCCGCAGTCGAGCCTGTCCGACATCACTTTTCAGCGGATGTACTCGACGTGTCACGACGGCATGAGCGCTGCCGTCCGAGCCCGGCTCGGGCGTCTGGCCTGGTCGTCGCGTCCACTGAGATGGCTCTCTACCCGGGAGAACGCGTGAAACCGCTGATCGTCGACACCCACGCCGCGTCGTGCTACTTCCGTACCAGTGTCGGCGGCGACGGCCGTAAAGCGCTGGTGCAGGTCACCGAGAGGTGCAACCTGCATTGCGCGCACTGCTTCGTCTCGTCGGTGCAGGCGGGCAACGACATGCCCGTCGGCCGGTTCACGGGCACGGTCCTGCCCCGCCTGCTCGATGCCAGGGTGGAGCGGATCACGCTGACCGGCGGTGAGCCGTTCGAGCACCCCGACCTCATGGCCATGTGCCGGGCTGTCGTGGATGCGGGTGTCAGCCTGGGGATCTGCACCAACGCGACCCTCGTCACCGACGACCACATCGCCGCTCTGGTCGCGATGGGGAACGTGCACGTCAACGTCAGCCTGGACGGATTCCGGGACGAGAGCCACGGCAGGTTCCGCGGCGACCGGTCATCCTTCGCAGTCACGGTCGCCACGGTGCGGCGGTTCGCCGCCGCCGGGCTCCTCAAGGGGCTGCTGTCGACGCCGAACATGCTCACCCGGGCCGACGAGTTCGCCGACCTGTGCGAGTTCGCCGTCGAGGTCGGCGCGGAGTACATGCTGACCAACCCTCTCAGCTCGTTCGGGCGCGGGGTCAAGAGCCAGACCCGGATGGCGGCCGACGCCGAGCAGATGCGGGCGATCACGGCGGTGACCGAGCGGTTCGCCGACCGCCTGGACCTGGTGCGTATCCGGTTCCCCAACGACGACGCCAAGCCCCTGGGCGGCTGCGACGCCGGCAAGCTCCTCTACGTCTACACCGACGGCGACGTGGCGTCGTGCCCGTACCTGGACTTCGCGGCCCGGACCCCCGCGTCGCCGTACCCGGCCGACGAGTTCATCATCGGCAACATCAACGACGGACCTGTCACCACCGCGCTGGACGGGTACTCGTTCCACGACCGGTACACCGTCGGCACCAACACCACCTGCGGCGGATGCGCCCTCAACACGGCCTGCGGAAAGGGTTGCCCGGCGGCGGTCATCTCCCGCGGCGGGCACGTCGGCGACCTCGACGACGAGCAGTGCCCGGTCGCGCCGGCGCCCGGCTGGGAACCGCTGCCCGTGGCAGCGGTGGCAAAGTGACTGCGCAGTTCGTCGTGGTCGAGGGCCCGAACGGGGTGGGCAAAACCACGGTCGCCCGTCTGGTGGCCGCCCGCCTCGACGGGGTCGACGGGCATCCCAGCCTGCTGACCACCGAGCCCACCCGCAGCCCTCTGGGCGACCTCCTGCGCCAGGAGGAATGGTCGCTGCACGGGCGGGCCTTCGCCCTTGCTCTGGCGGCGGACCGAGCCGACCACGTCGAGACCGTGATCATCCCCGCGCTCGACGCTGGCATGCACGTGGTGTCCGACCGGTACGTCCAGTCATCCATGGTCCTGCAGCGAATCGACGGTCTCGACCTGGAGGAGATCTGGGGCTACAACCAATACGTCCTGCAAGCAACCTGCTTCTATCTGGAAGACCGGCCGGAGGTGATCGCAGGAAGGCTCGCCGGACGCCGAGCACTGACCCGCCTCGAACTCGCCGGCAACCCACAAATCGAACTCGACTACTACCGCGACGCCAGGGCGTTTCTCGCACAGCCCGACCACAGTTGGGTGCAGTATTCGATCGACTGCAGCGACCGCACTCCCGACGACATCGCCAGCGAGATCCTCAGCCTGCTCGCCGCAAACACCCGCATGGAGGGCTGATCCGGTGCAGATCACCACGCTCAACATCCAAGCCGCGGGCCTGGCCCGCGCCCAGCAGCTACTGGGCTGGCTGGACCAGCGTGACGACGACGTGGTGATCCTGACCGAGACCAGCCACGGCCCCGGCACCGCACATCTGCTCACTCAGTGCCGAGCAGCTGGATGGTCGGTCGTCGCCTCCCCCCACGCAGGGGACCGGGGGTGCGCGATCGTGTCCCGGCACCCGCTCGTCCCGGCCGAAGACATCACAACCGGGATCAGTCCGCGCTGTCGGGCAGCGGCATGCCGCCTGGACACCGAACCAGCGATCGCCGTACTGGGGGTTTACGTACCGTCCAACGACCGCAGCCCAGCCAAAGCGGAGAAGAAGCGAAGCTTCCTCGACAGCGTTTTAAGGGCGGTTTACCGCCTGCCGACGACCGACCGGCAAGCCCTGATCATCGGCGGGGACTACAACCTGATCACCCGCGACCACCAGCCGCCATACCCCGGCGTGTTCACCAACGACGACTACGCGTTCCTCGACGCCATCGCCTGTCAACGCTTCGGGAAAGTTGAGCAGTCCTGAGTCCGGGAAAATTGACCCCCTGCGGGTGGTCAGTTGTTGGTGGCGCGGTTTTCTTTGGCGAGGAGTTCGCGGCGTTGGCGGGTGCGGTAGGAGTCGCCGGTCAGGGTGAGGACTTCGGCGTGGTGGACGAGTCGGTCGATCATGGCTGCGGCGACGACGTCGTCGGAGAATGTTTCTCCCCAGCGGCCGAAGGGGAGGTTCGAGGTGACCATGACGGAGCCGGTTTCGTAGCGTGAGGCGATGAGCTGGAAGAACAGGTTCGCGGCGTCCTGGTCGAAGGGGATGTATCCGACTTCGTCGATGATGATGAGTCGGTAGCGGCGGATCTTCTTGAGTTCGGCTTCGAGGCGGTTCTGCTGGTGGGCGGCGGCGAGGCGGGCGATCCAGTTGCTGGCGGTGTCGAACAGGACGGAGTAGCCGGACTGGCAGGCCTTCATTCCGAGGCCGATGGCGAGGTGTGTTTTGCCGAGGCCGGGCGGGCCGAGCAGGATCACGTTCTCGGCTTTGGCGACGAAGGTGCTGGTGGCGAGGTGGGCCAGGACGTCGCGGCGCAGGGACGGGAGGTGGTCGAGGTTGAAGTCTTCGAGGGTTTTGAGTTGGGGGAAGTGGGCGGTGCGCACGCGCATGACGGTGCCTTTGGACTCCCGGTCGGCGACTTGGCGCTGCAGGAGTGCGGCGAGGTATTCCTCGTGGGACCAGTTCTGATCGCGTGCCTGCTCGGCCAGCTCCTCCCAGAACGCGTTGATGGTGGGGGTCTTCAGGACCCGGGTCAGGTAGGCGATCATGGACGGCATGCCGTCCTTGGTTCCGCCTGCTGGTGGTTTCGGTTTGACGGCTGTGCTCATTCGTTGCTCACTTTCATCGATGGGCTGGTGAAGTCGACGCCGAACAGGGCGTCGTAGTCCGGCAGCGCCCGCATGGCGACGGGGTGCCCGTCGTGGTGGTGGCGGGTGGCTGCCTGACGGCGTTGGCGGTCCTCGGCCAGGGCCTGGCGCATGCGTTCGGCGGTGGCCTTGTGGGCCGGGTCGGTGACCAGGCCTTGCTTGGCCCAGGACCGGTCGTGGCGGGCGGCGACCTGCCCGTCGCAGAACACCGTCACCGTGTTCAGGGACGCGGTGACGTCGACGAACCGGCCGATCATGCGCGGGTCGACGGAGTAGTCGACGGTGTCGACCCGCACGTAGTAATCGCGGCTCAGCCGGATCCGGGTGTTGAGCCCGATCGGCGGGTCGACCGGCGGCAGCGGGACCATCGCCTGGTAGTCGGTCTCCAGCAGGTCCACCGGCCGGCCCTGGACCGACCGGACCGTCCGCGTGTTGGCGCGCGCGAGCCAGTCGGCCAGCTGGGCGTTGAAGTCGGCCGGAGACGTGAACAGCCGGCCGGGCAGGAACGACGTCTCCAGGAACCCGTTGGCGCGTTCGACCATCCCCTTGAACTCCGGATCCCGGCGCGGTGCAAGGCGGATCTGGGTGGCCAGGGTTCCGGCGAACGCCGCCGCCGGCGCCGATACCCGCCCCGTGCCGCCGATCGCGGACTCCCGGTCCCAGACCAGGGTCCGGGGCACCCGCCCGATCCCGCTGACCAGCTGCCACATCCCGGACAGGATGTCGCCGGCCTGCCGCGACGGGATCATCACCGCGGACATGAACCGGGAGAACCCCAACGTCATGACGAGGACCGGCAGCTTCGACCGCGACTGGCCCGACCCGACCGGGACCTTCACCCCGTCCTCGGGGAACCACAGGTCGCACTGGGCGATCTGCCCGGGCTCGTAGACCGTCCGGTCCACCGGATCGATCCCCACGTACTCCGGCCGGATGACCGCCAGCCGCTTACGCAACGGCGCGATCGAGTACGGCCACCTGATCCGCTCCGCGACCACCGGACCCGGCATCCGCGGCCACTCCGCCAGCAAAGCCCGGATCTGCGGCTCGAACGGATCCACCACCGACCCACGCGGCGCACGCTCGTACTTCGGCGGCCGGTCCGACGACAACGCCGCCCGCACCGTGTTCCGAGCGATCCCCAACCGCCGGGCGATCTCCTTGATCGGCACACCCTCCGCCCGACGCAGACGGCGGATCTCAGCCCAGTCCTCCACTTTCAGCACCCTCCAAGATCAGCAGAGGGTCAATTTTCAGCGACTCTCAGGGGGTTAGCTTTCCCGAAGCGGCGACATCGCCGACCTGGGTCTCACCGACGCGCACCGCCAACTGCACCCGGACGACCAACCACACAGCTGGGTCGGCCGGGGCGGCAACGGCTACCGATACGACTACCTGCACGTCGCCACCCAACTCGCGCCACTGCTCCACGCGAGCGCGTACCTTACCGAGACCCGCACCAGTGGACTCAGCGACCACTCCGCCCACAGCATCGACCTCGCCGTCGCCGCGCCCACGCCGACAGGCCGGCCAGAGCGGCTGGCCGAGGCGGGCGCTCTGTTCTAAACGACCGCACGCAGCAGCGAGTCGTAGGTCTGCGTCACCCGCCGCACCGGCACACCCAGATCCTGCACCCAGACGTCCAGCTCCGCCTGCACCGCAAGACTCGACGCATCGGCACTGACGAGACGCTCGACCTCGACGAACACACCCAGACCTTCAACGACGTCCAGGCACACCTGACCGCCGGACCAGCTACCGGTCCGGCGGTATTTCACGATCCGCACCGTCGGCACGTACCCCATCAACAACAGCGCCTCATGCATCGCGGCCCGGTCCGCGACGACAGTCTCCTGTTCCGCGCAGTCCAGCTCATTGACCAGCGGTGTCTTCACCGTGAACAGAACCCGACCTGCCTCGGTGCGCAGCCGCGCGAACGCCACGCCGATCTTCGACTGACCATACGACCAGGCCGCAGGCGCGTACGCCTGGTCGTCCTGGGCGACAGCCGACCCCAGCGACACCCCTTGCTTCGCCAGCGCCCGCTCGGCCGCCGCCGCCGGGTCACCACCATCGACTTGGTACTTGACTTCGACCTCACGGGACCGCAATGCATCTGCCAGCATGAACCGAGAGCTTAGGCACCCGCTCACCGCACGTCGTTCGACATGCGCAACTCGATTGTCAGCGGATTGTTGGAACATTGTCGGAACCGCGCTATCGGGATTGCGCCGCAGGCCACCGATCGGATTGGCTGGAGGCAAAATGTCTACTGCGAGCTATTCCAGCAGGCGTGACTGACGATCGGGGCAGGGCGGGACGCAGTGGAAGATCCTAATGAGGTTCAGCAGGCCAGGAAGCGGCTCGGCGCCCGCCTGGCCCTCCTGCGGGCTGCGGCAGGGTTCACCCAGCACACTCTGGCCGCGCAGATCTCCTACGGCCGGTCGACCATCGCGAACGTCGAGGTCGGCAAGCAGAAGGTTCGGCGAGATTTCTGGCAGCGCTGCGACGCCGTCCTCGGCGAAGAGAGCTCCTCGCTGACCGCTGAGCACAACCAGATTGTCGACATGCTGTCCCGCCATCAACAACAGGCCGCGCTCGCCGCCTTTACCGACGATGACCAGCCCGCCGACTGGGACGAGTGGCTGCGGCATTCGATGCTGACGCGAGCGCGACCACCAGGCGAGCTACCGAGCCTGGAGTCGATGGAGTCGGCGCTGAACGGCGGCAACGCCGCCTACCAGCGAGCGCAATACGCACAGCTTCGCGACCTGCCCGCGATGGTGCGGTGTGCAGAGGCACTCGTCGCACACACGCCGGAGTCAGCACGTGCCGCCACGATCGCGACCAGTGTGTACCTGCTGGTCGCGAAGCTGGCGACAAAGCGTGGTGCGGTTGATGTGGCCTGGGTCGCAGCTGATCGCGCGGCGACGTTCAGCCTGATGACACGCCGGCCGGAGCTACGTGCAGTCGCGGCATATCAGACCGCGTGTGCTCTGGCCAAGCAACCCGCACGGGTCGGGGAGGCCGAAGACGTCGCCCTGTCCGCGGCGGGCGCCCTCGCCGCGCACCGCGGGGCGACGACGCCCGGCGCGTTGTCAGCGCGTGGAGCTCTGCTGCTGCACGCGGCGATCGCTGCAGCCCGCCAAGGCCGTCGCGCGGATGCCGAGAAGCACCTCGACGGCGCTGAGACGCTCGCCCGGCAGCTCGGGCGCAACGCCAACGAGCTGTGGACCGCGTTCGGACCAGCTAATGTCGCCCTGCATCGCATCTCCGTCGCCGTGGCCCTCAACGCCACCGCCCACGCCATAGGCCTGGCCGACCGCGTCGACACAGCCGCCCTGCCACCCATGTTGGTGAGCCGACGCGCCCAGTTGCACCTGGACCTGGCCGCCGCCCACCTTCAGACGAAGGCCGATCCCCAGTCGCTGCTGCACCTGCTGGAATTCGAGCGCATCGCACCCGAGGCGATCACCGTCAACCGCGCAGCCCAAGGCCACATACAGACGCTGCTGGGCCGCTGGCGCGCCAGCCAGACCCCGGGCCTACCCGCCCTGGCCGCACGAGCCGGCGTCCAGGCATGAGCACCACTGCACCGCGCCTGGCGTTGGTGGTCTGCGCCGCACCACCGGCCGCCGCCATCGGCGACCTCGCCCGCCTGCTGATGGACGACGGCTGGGTTGTCGACGTGGTCGCCACCGACGCAGCGCGCGAATGGATCGACATGGACACCCTGGTCTCCCTGACAGGCAGCCCGGTCCGAGTACAGGCCAGGCAACCCCACGAACCGAAGGCTCCACCGCCGGACGCCGTGGCACTGGTCCCCGCCACCTTCAACACGATCAACCTCTGGGCATCAGGCGTGAACAACACCGCCGCCCTGGGAATCCTCAACGAAGCCCTATGCGCAGGAACCCCCATCGTCGCCGCCCCCTATGTCAAAGAGGTCCTCACCCGGCACCCGGCCTTCGACCGCAACCTCACCATCCTGACGCAGGCCGGAGCGCGGCTGACAGAAACCGACGCCCTACGCCCAGACGTCGAAGGCGGGCCATACCGATGGCGAGCCGTTGTCGAGCTACTACGTGAAGTCAAACCGCCCCGCCCCTGACGCCCTCGTAACTGAATATTGATGATCTAACACGGCTATCACGCATCCGCGTATCGCGGCATCTGCAGAAATCCCGATCACAGGCTTGATCGAGACTCTCGCTGGTGCGCAAGCGGCCGTTGAAGGATCGACCGATAGTCGACGCTTCTGAACGGCTGGAGCTCAGCGGAAGATGGCTTCTTTGGCCGCCTGAGCGAGGGTGGCCTGGGTGGTGGCGGGCAGGCCGATCCGGTTCCAGTGGAAGAACACGTGCTCTGTGACAACTGCGCGTAGGCCGCGTGTGAGTTTGCCGGTTTCCCGTAGCCCTCGAAGGCTGGTGCCGGTGTTTTCGAAGGCGGTGCGCCAGTCGCTGGTGGTGGCTGTGCCGAGCAGCAGGTGCTGGACGTCGTCGGTGAAGGCTGCCCATATTCGTGGCTCGGGGGCGGGCAGTCGTTCGAGCAGATTGGCGCGTCTGGCCGAGACTCGCGCCCACACGTCGCCCTGCTCGTTGAGATCCAATCCCGCGGTACGCATGAGTGCGGTACAGAGGATGAGGGAGCGTTCCCGACGATCAGCGGGTCGGCCCTGGAGGTAGTTGAGGAGGTGGCGGCTGTCCTGGTGGAAGAGCCTGTGCGCGATGTCCATGGAGTCGGCGCCACCGAAGGCGTGGATCTCGGGTTCATAGATGTCTGCGGTCCAGCGGATCGCGTCGGTGAGCAGTCGGCGTACCGGGTCGGTCTTGGCGCATGCCTCGGTGGCCAGATAGCGGATGCGCCAGAGACCCTTTCGCATGAACCACCATGAGGTGATGAGGCCTGCGGTCTCGGCGTCCGTGAGGGCGTGGGTGAGGTGGGAGATGGCTTGCTGTTCGCGTTCCTGGCGGCTCGGTCCGGGGTAGGCAATGTTGACCTGTTGCCAGGTCGCTGTTTCCACGATGTGCCCTTCGTCAGGCCAGTAGGAGGCAGGCGTCCCAACAGGTCGAGGTGGTGGCTGCGGCGGCGAGACCCGCGCCTGCCCTGCCATCGAGGAATCCGGCAGGTTCGTCGGCGGCGGGTTTGGCCTGGCGGTGCATGCGTGTCAATGAGGTGAGGGGTATCGGGGTGGCTGCGTCGGCGGCGATGCGACGGCCGGTGGCGAGGAGCCCGGCGGTGCCGTGACACAGGCTGCGGTCGGTGAGGCGGCGGATCTGGGCGGGATCGTTCACGCACTGCACGAACGCGGCTTCGGCGAGGTGCTGTCGGCTGGCGTCGTGCAAGGCGACGGCGGCCAGTTGCTGGGCGCGGGCGATGCCGGGGGTGCCGTAGCACCACGACGGTCGCAGCGGATGTCGTTGAGCGGGCGTGCCGCGGTGCAGGTCGTCGAGGGTGAGGGTCTGCGGCCACCAAGTGGTGCTGCCGGTGTGCTGCTGCCAGGTGTCCAGCCACAGGCAGATGCGGGTGATCGCGTCGGTGTGTCCGGTGACGGTGGTGCCGTCGGCGAGGGTGAGCGCGAGCAGGGCCAGTGGGCCGGTGATGCCGTGAGCGATGCCGTGGTTGGCGTGTCCGCCAGCCGGTGGAGGCTGGTGGCGGTAGGGTCCGTTGGAGCACCACCAGCCGGGTAGGCCGTTGAGGGGTTCGGTGAGCCGGACTAGGTAGTTCAGTACCTGGTGGAGCAGGTCTTGGTCGCCGAGGCGGCGCAGGGTGACGCCGAGACCGGTCATCCCTCGGATGAGGTCGTACTCGGCGTAGTGCGGCTGCTGGCGGGAGTCGATACGGCGGTGGGCCGCTTGCAGGCTTCGGCGTGTCACCGTGGCGGTCCCTGCGGCGGCGACCGATTTTGCTGGAGCCAGGCCGGGGTGGTCGGAGGCGGTGAGGACGAATGCGATCGCTGGCGCGCCGTAGAACAGGCTGGCTCCTGCGGCCACGCTGACGCCGCCGGTGGTGGCGTTCCGCAACGCCTCGCGAGCCGCCAACCAGTCGCCGGTCTCCAGGCCCAGGAGCGCGATGCCTGCCGCACCTTGGGCGAGGGACTGCCCTGTCATGCCGGTTCCCGGTTCGTACGGGCGATGGTCCGGACCAGGCGCAGGCAGTGCCGTTCGGAGGCGGTGTCGACGCCGATCATGCGCGCGTGGTGCAGGTGCAGGAGGTCGGCCAACACCTGGTCGGTGTCGAAGCCGTCGTGTTCGGCCAGAGACCGGTAGGCGGCCAAGGCTGCTGCCAGTTCCTCGTCGCGGTAGGAGATCCGGGCGAGATGGAGCTGTGCGGGGTCCAGGCGGGGACCGCTGCGTCGGGGGACGTGATCGGCGAGCCAGCGCAGGCCGTCGCCGGTGAACCCATCGGCGATGGTGATCATTCCGGCGGCCGTGGCGGCCTGCCGGTCGTCGCCGGTCAGCCGGTTTAGGGCGGCGAGGGAGTCTGCGGCGAACACGGTTTCGGCGGCGGCGAGGGTGGCCCCGGTGCCGTGGCGGGTCTCGGGCCGATAGGTGTGCAGGGTGTAGTCCTGCAGGACGCCGTCGGACTCCATATGTTGCGCCCGTTGAGCGAGGCTCCTGGTGATTTCGGCGAAGTTGTCGTTGTCTCGTAGCGGAATGCGCAGGCGCAGGTGGGGTTCGGGGTCGGGGTACCGCAGGAACCACCAGCCCGCGGGCAGCCAGCCAGCGACGCCGGTGAGGATGTCGTCGAGCCGGCCGTACAGGTGAGCCTCCAACCATGGCGAGTGTCCAGGTCGGTGGTGGATGGTGGCTGCGGTTCGCGCCGGCCGGACAGGCGGGGTTGCTGGTGGCTGGGTGTGGGTCATGGTGAGTAGGAGTTCGGCGGGTCGGCCGTCGATCCAGCCGGCCGGGCCGTGGGCCTCGGTGACGACGGTGCGGGGTTGCCGGTCGAGGTGGCTGCGCAGCACCGCCAGGTGGGTGCTGTCGTCGAGGTCCAGGCGCAGCCGCACGTCGTCGTCGCCGACCAGGACTTCCTGCGGAAGCCGGTGGTGGTCGCGGTGTCTCTGCCACGCATCACGCCATAGCGGCCAGGACACAGCCCGGGCGGGGAGATCCGTCCGGTCGATGATCCAGCGGGCGGGGTGCACGATGGTGCGCCCGCGCCGGACGCGCGGCAGGAACGGCAGACTGGTCATCTGTCCGAAGTCGAACGGGGTGCACGGGGCTGTCCACGCCGTCCAGATCTCGGCCAGGAACCGCATCAGCGGCTGCTGGAGGCCGGTCAGCAGCACGGAGTTGAACAGCAGCGGCTCGACCGGCCGTCCACTAGTCAGCGACACCAGCCATAGCCGACGGCCGTCGCCGCACACCGCCAGGTCCGTGAGCGTCGACTGCGGGTCGGGGTGGAAGTCGCCGACGGGCAGGACGGGAAGCAGCTCGGGCACCCTGGCGACGGAGATCATGCGGCCTTCCAACGGCGGGCCGGACAGCTGCACAAGCTCAGCACCCGGCAGCGCGGTTGGCAGGGCCTGGTAGGCGCTGCGGAACGCGGCGAGTTCGGCGGTGGTGAGCAGGTGCAGGAACCGGGCCGCGGCGACCCCGGCGTGGCGGGCCCCGCTGACCACCGTCAACGTGAACGCTCCTCGGTCCAGATCCTGCAGGGTCGCGGCGGCGAGGGTGAACCGCAGCTCGGTATGCGGAACGGGCGGCCGGTCGTCGTCTCCGCGCAGCCGGTTGATCAGCTCGTCGTCGAGGACAACCTCCGCGCAGCCGTCCAGAGCGGACCGCTGCGCGAGCTCAGCCAGTACGCGGTCGCGGGCGGTGAACACCGCTGGGGCGCGGCGTGAGGAGCCCCGGTATCCGGCAGGGAAACCCAGGACGTTCAGGACCTCGCGCAGCGGCACGGCCGCGCCCGGACCCCACCGTGCGATGAACGCATGGTGGTACTCGCTCCACCCGGGCAGGTGCGGAGCCACTGCCACGAGGGCTGAGGCGGCACGGCCCGCCTCGCGGAGCACCGCCGGAGGCAGGGTCACCGAGGCGTCCACACATAGATCGACAGCGACCCGGTCGACGGGATCAGGCAGGGCGTAGTGGCGGGCCACGTGGGCGTTCGGATCCATGGCGGTCATCGCCGGGCGCAGCTCCGACAGCAGCACTCCAGTGTGCACCAGTCCGGCCAGCAGCCGCTCGGCCGCGTCCACACGTGCCGGAACCATTCCGGCGATCCTCGTGGTGAGGTCGGCGAACATGACCGGGGACGCCGCCGCCTGTATCGCCGCCTCGACCGGGCCGGTCAGGCGGAGCTCCACGTCCCACCGGCGATCGGCGTCGGCGCGGGCGCAGGGCAGTACCCACATCCCGCCGCGCCGGTACCCCAGGGAGTTCGCCACCACAGCGACCCTGCGCAGGACGGCCAGGTCCTGCTCGGCTTCCGCAATGTGCTCGGCGACGAACCGTCCGTCGGGGCGGGCCACCTCGTGATGCGCCTCGCCCCAGCGGACCGCCGCGCGGGCACCGAACTCGACCGAGGCCACCCCGGCAAAGCAGCCGAACGGAGTCGCACGAGTCGTCCACCTCAGCAGGTACCGGAGCGTCGACTCCACCAGACGCCGCAGCCGTTGCCGCGGCATCGGCTCGCCGCCCACCGCTCGGGCGATCTGTTCGGCCAGCCGCGGAGCGGCCGACATGACGGCTGGCGCGAACCTGGGCAGCGCCCACGCCACGCACAGCCACTCACGCCACGCTTCGGGTTGGCCGGAGACCAGGTCGGGAGAGATGGGGAAGGTCAAACCGCTCGGGTACGCAGCGGCTCTGATCAGCGCAGCACCAGCTATGGGAATCATGAAACACTCACCAAGATTGCGGGCCCGGCGTGGTCGACGCCGAGCCCGGAAAGGTTTGAAGGACGGTGGCTACTTACTGCCGCCGCCACCCGCGCAGGCATCCGAGCCGGTGTTGCCCGAACCGCAGTTGTCGCTGGTGTCGGTGGCGTACCCGGACGCGACAGGCCCGGCGTCCACCAGGGTGATGTCCAGCGCGAAATCCGCCAGCTGGTCGTCCATCTCGCAGGTCCCTTCTATACGGGGGTGAAGGTGAGGACCAGGCGGCTGTGCCGCTTGTCCACCACCATCCCGGCCGGCAGGTCGCCGTCGGGAGTCGATACGGGTAGAACGTGCAGCACCGGAGGCGGGGTGCCCGCGTCCACCCACGCACGCATGTGCGCCGCCATCCGCCCCGCCGCCGCTGCGGCATCGGACCCGTGAGCGCACGCGCCCAGATCAAACGCACCGTCAGACCACCGCAGCGCGGACCGGTAGGAGAACGTGCCACCGTGCAGCGCGGCAGGCGTACCGAACTGCCACGCCGGGGCGACCACATCGGCATCGATAGCCGCCTGCCCAGCGGTGAGCACCACGAACCGCGCACCGTCACCAGTCAGACGGGACGCCAGCCACAGATCCAGATCCGCGTTCACGGTCTGCGGCGGCAGACTCACCCCGACCCATGTCTGCACCCGTGGCTGCGACAGCAGAGCACCGACCGCCACCGGGTCGACCTGCTGGCCCTCATCCAACCGCAGATGGACGCCATCAGCGATGTCGACGTACCGCATCTCGTGGGCGCCCTCACCCTGCATCGACACGAATCCGCACAGCCGCTGGCTGTGGCTCACCAACCGATCACCGCTGGGGCGCAGCGCCCACGACCGGGTCATCCCGAACACCCGCAGCGGCACGACCAGCACCCCGTCGGCGCTGAGCTGCGCGGTCCACGCCGGCGGGATGTCCCACGCCCCGGCCGTCACGATGATCAGGTCGAACCTGCGGACCGGCTCGACGGGCCGCTCGGCGTCCGCACACACCACAGCGACGTCGTTGTAGCCCGCCGCCGCCAAGCACGCCACAGCACGATCGGTCACGTCCGGGTCGATGTCCATGGTCGTGACCGACCCCGACGGGCCCACCAGCTCGCGCAGCAACGCAGCGTTGTAACCGCCAGAGCCGACCTCGAGAACGTGCCGACCCCGCAGGCCGCCGAGCGCGTCGGCCGCCTGGCCGAGCATCTCCGCGATCAGCCATGCCGCCGACACCGAACTGAGGGTCTGATCACCGCGCCGCTTGGTGATCACAGCCGTGTCGTACTGGTACGCCTCCTCCAGCGACACACCCGGCGTGAACAGATCACGGGGAACCGCCCGCAGCGCCGCCTCCACCTCAGGCCGTAACGCCAACCCCTTCCCCGCCTGATCGGCAATCAGCCGGTCCACCATCGCATCGCGAAGGTCGTCGCTGCTCAGCGTGTCGATACTCATATCGGTCGCGCCCTTCCTTAACCGTCGTGGTCACCCGTCCTGGACGACCAGCACCTTCCGTGATCCATCTGATGACGGACACGGAAGATCTACCTGCTCAGATACCTCGCTCGCCTAAGTCGCCCCTGGTCAGGTGCTTCAGGCACGTGATCAACACCCACGTGACGTTTTCCAACCCTACGAACGCCTGACCTCACCCCAGCCCAGGCACGCAACCCGAAGTTGCGCTACGCTCCAATCACCCGATGCGCCCCACAGGATCCGGACTGAGCTTCCATTGAGCCGCACAGAAGCAGATGTCGGTAAGCCAGACACGGGTACACCGACAATCCTCCGACAAGGCTCGCGCTCCTGTTCCCCCGACGCAGGATTGCCACTACAAGTCAAGATCTTTTTCTGGCTCTTTGATTGAGTCGACTTGTTCGTACACAGCGGCTAACGACCTCCGCACCCCGCTGAATCGACTCCGACGACCAGCCGACACCCAACGGACGGCCGGTCCCGACGAAGCGCTGACCGATATCTCCATACCGGACCGCGCCAGCAGAGTGAACGAGTCGCCGAACTGGTATTAACCTTCACTTCACGGATGTCCGCCTGCACAGCTGCCACCATGACCATGCAGCCTAGATAGCCGTTTTCGCGGCGGCACTTCGACAGGCGCTGCGCGGTGTCGGTGAATTGTTGGAGGATTGTCGGAACCGTCGTCCGAGGGTTGCCGACATCAGCCCTAGTCGTATTGGCCGTCGTCAAACTATTCTCCGCACGGAACGGGTGGGGTGCGCAGCAGTGGCAGATGATCCGAAGGCCGTCACCGAAGCTCGCATGCAGCTGGGCGCCAGGCTCGCCGCGCTGCGGGCGGCGGCCGGCTTCACCCAGGGCACCTTCGCGCCGAAGACGTACTACGGCCGCTCCTCGATCGCCAACATCGAAACCGGCCGCCAGACAGCTCCCCGAACCTTCTGGGCACTGTGCGACACGGTGCTGGACACCGGCGGCACACTGACCAGCGAGCATGATCGAATCGCTCGGCTCCGCATCACGCACCACATCAACCAGCCCGCACCAGCTCCCGGACCAGTCGTGGTACCCGGATCGGAGATACCTTTCCACCCCGACGCGCAAGATCTGATGATGCAGATCGCGGCAGTGGCCGCAGCGTCAGGCATGCTGGCGGGATCGGCTACAGCCGGTCGTCGCCGTATCGCGATCACCGATGTCGTGCGCCTGGCCGCGGTCGCTGATCTGTACCGGTCCGTCGACCGAGAGTGGGGCGGCGGCATCCTCACCGCCCAGCTTGCCCAGCTCGCAGAGGCCGCCACGGCATGGCTCGATCCCGGCCGGGCCGCCGTAGACGCGGCTGCCCGGCCCCGCCTCGCCAGCACGGTTGCCGACGTCCGGATGCTGGTGGGCTGGACCGCCTTCGACGCGGGTCAGTACGAGGACAGCCAGCGGCATTTCGTCCTGGCGGAGCGCGCGGCGGTCAGCGCGGCCGACCCGCTGCTCACCGCCCGGATCCGCTACTGCCAAGCCCGGCAGTTCCAGCACCGGCACCACAACATCGACGCACTGCACACCCTGCAGTTCGCCCGCGAAGCCCTCGGCACTGCGGCCACACCGGCCGTGCTGACCATGCTGCTCGGCGCCGAAGCCGCCTCGCTGGCCGCCCTGGGCCAGACCGAAGCCGCCCTCCGCTGCCTCGACCAGGCCAGCGACACCTTCGCCCGTGTCATAGGCGAACGCGAGCCGACCTGGATGAGCTTCTACGACATCGGCGAACTCCGAGCCCAGTACGGGCGGGTCTACCGGGACCTGGCCCGCCAGCAGCGTGCCGAACAGCGACCTAACGTACCCGTCCGAGACCCCGGCCACGGTGCCGACGCAGTGCGCTGGGTCCGCGAAGCCCTCGCCGGGTTCGATTCCGGCAATATCCGGTCCATCGTGCTCAACCAGGTCGGCCTCTGCAGCGCGCTACTACTGGCCGACGACCCCGACCAAGCACTGTCCACCGGAGCGGACCTGCTCACCAAAGCCGCAAGAGTGTCCTCACGTCGCGTCTGGGAACGGATACACAACCTCCGACGAGACTTCGGCCCCCATCACCGCCGCGCCGACGTCGCTGCATTCGGACACATGCTCACCACCGGCCAGGTATCCACATGACCAAGGGCCGATTCACCGAACCGATCATGACAGCAGCCATGCGGAAACTCGCCGCCGCCCACGCCCTCGACGACACTGGTGCACGCCTGCTGCGCCTGACCAACAACGCGGTCTTCGCCCTACCGCAGGCCGCCGTCGTCATACGGATCACCCGCTCCCAGCGAGCCGAAGCACGTGTCGCCAAGGGCGTGGAGCTCGCACACTGGTTCGACCGGATCGACGCGCCAACCATCCGGCTCGCAGGCCCCGAACAGCAGCCGATCTGGGTCAACGGCCTGTACGCCACCGTATGGCGCTACCTGCCGCCATCCGAGCCGACGCTGACACCCAGCGACCTCGGACCGGTACTGCGCCAGTTCCACCAGCTCGGCCTGCCACCGTTCGAGCTTCCGGCCTGGAATCCCGTAGGCGACGCCCGACGGCGTCTCGACGACGCCGAAGCACTCGACGACGAAGACCACCGCATCCTCACCGAATGGTGCGACGCCCTGGAACAACGCCTCACCCAGTTCCGAGGAAGACAGGCGGACACGCTGGTTCACGGGGACGCCCATGTCGGCAACCTGCTACGCGACAACACCCGTCCGGTGCTGTGCGACTTCGACCCGATCTGCATCGGCCCATGGCAGGCCGACCTCGTCGCCGTGGCCGTCGGCGAAGACCGCTTCGGCCGCCCCGGCGCCCACCGAGCGCTGGCAGACAGCTACGGATACGACGTCCGGCATGACGACGACTGGCCGCTCCTGCGAGAAGCCCGAGAACTGAAGATGATTGCAGCGGTAGTCCCGCTGCTGGCCAGCGCACCCGGCGTCGCACAGGAGTTCCGGGTCAGGCTCGACAGCATCACTGCCGGAGATGCCGCAGCCAGATGGACACCATTCGCTGAACTCATTCCGGCTGCTAGATACGACTGACCCGGATGTAATGACGCGCCTGGATGTCATCGGCGACATGCGGTCGCGGAACCGCCGAAGGCCTGGAGATTAGACAGCCGGCCGACGTGGGACAACGTGACCGGTGGCGGCGGACACGACAGTCGACGGACCTGGGACAACTGTGATAACTGGAACTTCGACAACACGTGGAACGATGAGAAGAGATAGAAGGTCGGCGGTGGTCCCACCCTGCCTAGGACCGCCCATTCACCGCATAAGGTGTCGTTATGGATGTGCGGAAGATCCGCGAGACGACGATCGCCCTGCTCGACGAGCCCGACCTGCTCGATCCCGTGGCTGGGGTGCCGCGCCACCACCAGGCTGTCAGCGAGGCCGTGATCTCTGGAGACGTGTGGGCGCGCGCCGAACTGGTCGGGGTGTCGGTGTCCCGGTCGTGGTTCCTCGACGCGGACCTGTCATCGGCGAAGTTCGAGGGCGGGGCCTTCGACCGGTGCGTCTTCCGCCGGTGCTCGATGATCGGGATGCGCTGGGACGGTCTGGCCGCTAAAGACGTGATCATGGAGAACTGCCGCCTGGACTACGCATTCCTCGCCGAGATCAAAACAACCGGGCCGATCGCCTTCCTCGGCTGCTCGCTGACCGACACGACGATCAAGGACGGCAAGCTCGGCCGGGCCCTGTTCGACTGCTGCAAGCTAGCCGGCGTCACCTTCGACGGACCCGACCTGCGCGGAGCCGACCTGCGCGGGAACGACATCAGCGGCCTGACCGGCGCGACCGCGCTTCGCGGCGTCACCCTGAGCGCCGCCCAGATCCCAACGCTGACGGAACTACTGCTTCAAGAACTCAACATCAAGATCAAATCCGAGCCCCTGCCGTGACACTCCCAGCACGCCTTAGGAACCGAGATACGCCGTGATTCCGGCCGAGATCCAGCTACCCGGCGATGTCGTTCACGTCGAGCGCATCATCGAGGACACCGGCATCCACGTGTGGAAAGTGCGGCTCAACACGGGCCATCCGGTCCTGGCGGTCAAGTACGCCACCGACGACGCCGACCCGGCCGGCATCCACCGCCGCTACGTCGCCCGCGAGGCATCCGTCCTCACCCACCTCGACCACGGCTACATGATCGCCGCCGGCGATACCCCGCACGGGTCGTGGCTGGCCACAGCATGGCGGGATGGGCCGACCCTGGCCGAACAGTGGCGGTACGCCCTCGACGGCGGACCAGACGCCCGCATCACCGCCGCGGACTCCGCCCGCAGGTCGGCCGCACTCATAGCGTCCCTACATGAACGAGAATGGCGGCACGGCGACCTCCAAGGCGGACACCTCTTCCTCCCTGACTGCGGACCCGCACAACTGATCGACTACGCCCTCGCTCAGGGGCCAGCAGCGACCTCACCCGACGTACCGTTCCGCGGCGGCTTCGCCCACCTCAACGCCCCCGAGATCGCCGCCGAGCTACTCGCAACGCCCAACACCCACCATGTCGAGCTAACCCGCGAAGCCGAGGTCTACACCTTCGGTGCGGTCCTCTACACCTCGTGGGCCCGGCGATGGCCTCGCAACTACCGTGGAGTCGCAGCTGCCAGCCTCCGCGCACCCGACATCTACCAAGCCATCGCCGACCCCACGACTCTGCAACCCGCCCCGAAAGGCTGGCCGACAATGGCCACGCTCATCGGATCCATGCTCGACCAGCACCCCGAAAACCGACCCACCATGCCCGACGTGCTCCGAACCATCACCGAGAATGTGAGCCCACGCTAGGAGCTGTTCGTGGTTCAGATCTAGGTGGGCCTCGGTGGTGGGCTGGTGACTGCTGGTAGAACTCGGTGGTGGCGCGTTTCGATGTGACGGATGCCGAGTGGGCGTTGATCGAGCCGTTTTTGCCGGTCGCGGCTACCGGTCCGCTGCCGCGGCGGGTGAGGGACCAGTTCAACGGTGTCCTGTGGCGGTTCCGGACGGGGTCGGGGTGGCGTGATGTCCCGGAGCGGTACGGGCCCTGGTCCACGCTCTACTCCCGGTTCAATGGCTGGGCCAAGGCGGGGGTGTTCCAGGATCTGATGAACGGGTTGATCGCGGAGGCCGCGTCGCGGGGGGTCGTCGGTCTGGAACTGGTGAGTGTGGACTCCACCATCGTGCGTGCCCATCAGGAGTCGGCGGGTCTGGCGGTCTCCGGGGAGACCCTTGACGCCCTCGAACAGGCGTTGACCGAGGAAAAAGGGGCTCCGCTCCCGGACCAGCCGCCGGTATGGCGCCTGGTCCGCCGCAGACCGACCCGGACCCGGATGGTGAGGACACGGCAGGTCAGGAGCGTGCCGCCGTCCGACGGCGCCGCAGAGCCCGCGCCGGAGCCGCCGGGCTCGGCCGGTCCCGGGGCGGGCTGAGCAGCAAAATCCACGCCGTGGTCGACGCGGGCGGGTTGCCACTGGTCTTCCTGCTCACTCCCGGTCAGGCGGCGGACTGCCCGCAGTTCCAGACCCTCCTCGACAAGGTCCGTGTCCCAGGGCCGGTCGGCCGGCCCCGGACCCGCCCCGACGCGGTCGCCGCCGATAAGGCGTACTCGTCCCAGGCCAACCGCGCCTACCTGCGCAGGCGGCGGATCAAGGCGGTCATCCCGGAGAAGGCCGACCAGCAGGCCAACCGGAGACGGAAAGGGACGGGGGGCGGACGGCCCGTCGCCTTCAACCCGCAGGACTACAAGCAGGAGAAGGACCGGTTCTTCGCGCTGCTGGCCGAACGTGGCAATGTGTCGGCGGTGGCGCGTGAGCTCGGTTTCACCCGGGTCACGTGTTACAAGTGGGCCCATCAGGCGGGCATATTCACGAGCGAGGCCACGAGGGTGAAACCTCGACGGGAGAGGTTCCTGCAACTGCGCGCCGAGGGCCTGACACGCGCCCAGGCCGCCGAGCGGGTCGGTGCCGACAAGCGTTCCGCAGCGGACTGGGACAAGGGCATCACCATCATCCACCGGGGCCGGGTCTACCCCGACGGCAGAGTCGTCCGCTACCCCGACCCGATACTGACGGACGCGAAACCGCAACGTAAGGCCGCCGCCATCGGCGGCAAGGTCGATCTGAACCGTGTGGAGAAGGTGATCCATCCGCGCTACCTCAGCCTTCTCGAACGCGAGCGTTGTGTGACATGCGCCGAGCCGGGGCGTCGATCCGGGCGATCGCCACGGCGATGGGTCGTTCACCGTCGACGGTCAGCCGCGAGCTGCGCCGCAACACGACGTCCTCACGCGGGTATCTGCCGCACACCGCGCACCGGGCGTCTGTCGAACGACGACTGCGACCCCGGAAGGCCAGGCTCCAGGCGGATACGCGATTGCTGGCCTACCTCCAGGCGAAGCTGGCCACGAAATGGTCGCCGCAGCAGATCAGCCACCGACTGATCAAGGACTTCCCCGGCTCCACGCAGATGCGCGCGAGTACCGAGACGATCTACCAGGCCGTCTACGTCCACGCCCGCAACGACCTCCAACGAGAACTCACCCGCGGGCTCCGCCGCGGCCGGACCGCCCGCAAACCCCACAGGGCCCCCGACGCGCGTCGGCCCAGATTCGTCGACCCGATGACGCCGATGACGATGCGCCCACCGGACGTCGAATCCCGCACAGTACCGGGTCATTGGGAAGGCGACCTGATCATCGGCGCCACCGGGAATTCCGCGATCGCGACACTGGTCGAACGGTCCAGCCGCTTCGTCGTGCTCGGGCACCTCGGGCGTGACCGCAGCGCCGACACTCTGCGCGACAGCCTCATCGCCGCCTTCGCCGGCCTGCCTGCGGCGTTGCGCGGCAGCCTCACCTGGGACCAGGGCACCGAAATGGCCGAGCACCGGGCATTCGCCACCGCCACCGGCATGGACGTCTACTTCTGCGACCCCGGATCACCCTGGCAGCGAGGCAGCGAGGCAGCGAGGCAGCAACGATAATACGAACGGCCTGCTGCGCCAGTACTTCCCGCGCAGCACCGACCTCCGCACCCATGACGCGGAATCGCTGCAGGCTGCCGCAGACGAACTCAACGCAAGACCCCGAAAGTCGCTCGACTGGGATACCCCAGCCGAACGACTGGCTGCTTTACTGAACACCGCATAACCCAACCGTTGCGACGATGGCTGGAATCCCAGATCTATCTCCGGTCCGCACCGTGATCGTCAGCAACCCGCCGGGATCGGACTACACGTGGGCGGTGATCATCCCGTCGTGCTGTAGTGGAAGTTGGAGAAGGTGGCTTTCGCGCCGGCGTTGCGCCAGGCCATGACCAGGCTGACATAGGCGGTCGTGGCGTTCACTGCGGGCGACGATGTGATCTCGTCCGAGGCGCCGATCGGGTTGGCGACTCGCATGATCGCGCGGTCCCCGGTCACGGTCGCGACGACGGTGAACCTGCCGCTCTCCCCCTCCGGCAGGCCGCTGGGAATGGCCTGCGTCTGGCGGCCGACGTCGGTGAGGTTGACCCAGCGGACGATGGCATGCAGGCCCGAGCCGCAGATGTCCAGCTGCTCGAATGTCGTTCCGTCCGACGTGGTGTGGACGAACACGGACGCGCATCCGCCGTTGTTGCCTGCGACCGGGTCGGACAGATCGGCGACGGTGAAGGTCACCGTGTAGCTGCTGGGGAACCGGTGACCCTTCACCGCGAACCGCAGCTCGGCGAACCCGAGACCCGGAGGTTCGGTCCAGGAGCGCAGCTTCGTCAGCGTCGTCCCCGCCGCACCGCACGTCTTGGTCGCTCCGACCACGGTCCATGTCACTTCGGGGTCGCCCTCGTCGCATCCCGGGCTCACACGGTCCAGCGGCGTCAGGACCAGCGGGACCTCCGGCGTGCTGTCCGCCGCGCGGTTCAGCAGGAGTACCCCGGCGGTGACACCCATCGCCACGACTAGCAGGCCCGCGACGAGCAACAGCGCTGTTCGGCGCGGACGACGCACGGCGTGGATCACCGGGACCGCGCGTACCGGATCGGGTGCGGTCCCCGTGGTACGCAGCTCGTCGGTGAACCGCCGCGAGGGCATCTCACCCCGGGTGACGTCCTCGTGATGGATCCCGTCGAGCTCGATGGGCACATCGCAGGGCCGCAGCAGGAGCGGACGCATCGGTTTGCGCAGCCGGGCCGCCCGACTGACCTCGCGGCGTACCCAGTCGCTGCGAGCCGACTCCGGGGTCAAGACGACGACGAACACCGCGCACTCGTCGATGGCCTGCTGAATTCGCGGCCCGAACGTCTCGCCGGTCGCGATGGCGTTGTCGAGCCAGACCGGCAGTCCCGCCCTGGCGACATGGTCCGCGAGGCGGTTGGCGTAGACGTGATCCGTACGGCTGTAGCTGATGAACACGTGCCCGGCCATCAAGCCTCCGTCACCACGCACCCGGGTCACCAATGCTCCCAGCCCAGCTGATTGATGACAAGGACACCATCCGAGATCATCGACGACCATCACCGTTCCCAAAGCTGCCACGCGGACCGCACAACTCCGCTGGCGGCTCAAACTGAAAGTTGAGCTGTCGCACCCGCTCGCGGCGTGTGCAGGTACCACCGCAGCTTCGCCATCCCGACCACCTGGCTCATCCGGCTCGAACGAGCCGAGGAACTCCACAGCATCGCCGAACGGATCGCCGCTCTGCGGCCATCCTCATAAGACGACTCGGCTTCGGTAATCTCTGCGCTCCTCGCCGCGTTGTCGCACCGGATCTGCCCGGCGAGCTTGTTCGGATCTCGGCCTGCGGGTCAAGGTTCTCGGCGGCAGCGGGTGGGGGCGAGGTCGACCAGCAGTTGCAGACCCCAGGGGATGAGGGCGGTGGCCGCGCCGATCTCGACGCCGACGAGAAACAACCGGTCCTGTCGGGTGGCTTCCATCTCACCCTCGGTCAGGGTGGCCGTGGCGCTGAACCTGGCATCGGATCTCCACTCAAGGCGCTGGTTGTTGGTCATGCTGGCCGGGGGCGAGCTGGATGCCAGGGTCGCAGTGAGCGGCAGCCGTCCCGCTTCCACGATCAGCGTTCCGGCCACGGTCGTCGGTTCGTTGTGCAGCGGCTGAGGATTGGTGTATGTCCTCCACCACGAACCGATGTCGACTCGCGGGTCGCCGTTGGCGGCCGCGAGTCTGGGCTCCAGCAGTGGCGAGTCGACGGTCGGGGCCTGGATGAAGCACTGAGTTCGGCCGCACCAGCCGTACTGCGCGCGGGTCTCGACACGAAAACGTGCCACGGCCCGGCCGGTCTGTGGATCCGCGTCGGCTGCGGCAGCGACGTAGACGTCGTACTCGGAATTTTCTCTGTACTTAGCTGTTGCAGGTCCGCTGATGAACTCGTTTACCGCCACGACGTCACCGCGCAGGATGATCGCGGCCACGGTCGGTGGATCCGTAGGTGGCGCGGGCAGGATCACCTCGACGGAGAGTAGATGACGGCCGCGGGGGTCCGCATCGGCATGAGGGTCCCACCCTTTGACCGCGTCAAAGGACACCACCGTGACGACGCCGGGGGCGGCGGACGCGACCACGGCTTGGACCGTTCCAAATGTCGGGCGCACGATGTCGGTGGTGACGTTCGGGTTGATGTCGCGCTGGTACGTGAGAAAGGCGTGGACGGCTGAGGCGATGCCGAGAATCAAGACGGCCGCGCCGAGCGCTCCTCGGGATTTCATAGGGCTCCTACCGTCATCACAAGCGTGGCTTCGAAGATAGTGGATTGACGCCACGCCGTGGCGTCCGTGAGGCGCGGGCCGGTGCAGGCGGAGGAAGCGCTTCGCTGCGATCAGGTCAGTCCCAGGATCTGTTCGGCGACGGCAATGGCCTCTTCTCGGCCGCGGTCACACCTGCTTACACAGGCTCCTGCCCGCGCGGCCCCGGACCGGTCAGCTTCTACCGGCCGAGCCCCTGCCATCTCCCATCACAGCGCCCGGCGTGGCCTGATGGGCTGGGAGACCGAGAGGACGGAGACCGACATGAGGGAAAGAACCGTTGCCACGCACACCGTGGCGGCGGACGGGACCACCGCCGTCGTTACCGTCCGACATCAAGGCCTCCACCAGCACGACCTTGCTGGCCAATTACGGGCCTGTCAAACACGAACGGCTCTGTCGCTGATTCGGCTCTGTCGCTCATTCGGTGGTGACGCTAGGTGATGTCTAGCCGAGCAGGATCCGGTGTCGTAGGAGCTCGAAGCCTGCTCGTCCGTACATCTGTCGCTTGATCAGTTTGGTCTTGGTGTTGACGCCTTCCGTGCCGCCGTTGTGGTGCGGGCTGGTCAGGGCGGCGTTGACGGCGTCGCGGTCGAAGTCGAGTCCGCGGGTGAAGGCGTGCAGGTGTGGTAGGTCGACGGACCGGGCTTCGGTGATCCACGCGGTCAGGAGGTCAGTGTTGCCTTCGGCCGGGGTGAGCAGCGCGGCGAAGGAGCGCACGAGGCCAGCCAGTGCGGTCATCTCGTGGCAGGCGCCCGGTCATTGCCTCCACGAGTTCCTGTTGGTGGGGTTTGAGCTGTTCGGGGCGGGTGAGGAGGTAGCGGGTCAGGCATCGGGGTGAGAGGTTGGGGTGGTCGGCTTCGACGCGGCCCTGGGTGATGTAGCGGTAGAGCCGGTTCTGGCTGCCGGTGTAGCCGAGTTCCCTGATCTCGGCGAGGAGCTGAAGGATCGACGTTGCCGGGTCGGTTGCGCGGCGTTGGCGCAGGTGGTCGCGGTAGGGGTCGACGAGGGTCGGGCGGTACTGGGGTGCCCGGACGAGGCGTTCGGGTTCGGCGATGCGGGCGTACCGTTCGAAGGTGTTCAGCATGAGGTTGAGCCGCCGGGCGCACTCCATCAGGGCGACGCCTCTGCCGAGAAGGTCGTGGATCTGCTGCCAGCGTTGCCGGGTGGTCTGTGCTCGGGTGCCGTCCTGCGGTGGCGGCCCGGCCTTGGCCCAGCAGGAGCTGTGCGCTGCCACCTCTTTCCGCACCGCCTCGGCGAGGTTGTGCCAGACATGCCAGCGGTCGCCGACCTGTGCAGCGCGGTCAGGAAGGCGGCGAGTGACTCGGCCGCGTCCGCCGATCGCGTGACCGGGGCGCGGTCGGCGGGGGTGCCGGGCACCCAGGTGGTGATGATCCAGGTCCGGGGAAACCGCCCGGACGGTACGCCGATCCGCTGCGGGACGGAGACGGCCAGCGGCAGCCGCGGCGCCAGCACCGGCGTTCCAGGCCCGGTGAGCGCAGCGTAAATCCGTGGATGTTCGCCGGCTCTTCGTCGCGAGACCCGGAGGTCCGGAGCCTCCGTCGGAGACCCTCCGTTCGGGGATGACCGACTTTAGCTTTGACCGGACATCCGTTTGGTGTCCACCAGTTCGATATGGGCTTCATCGTGCACCTGGTCCATAAGTTCGAAGACTGGTGGGCCTTTTGCCAGCTGGATTGCCAGTTCGAACATGTCCGTTGCCTGTTGCCATTGGCGTCGCGCTCGGGCGGTTTTGCCGAGGGTGAGCAGCGCATGTCCGATGACGACCGGCGGCAGGTGCCGTTCGGTCCATGCCGCCCAGCTTCGCAGTTCGTAGTGCCATAAATTGAAGCCGAGGTGCAGTGCCAGCGGTACGGCAAGGCCGTCGGCTTCTTGTGGTGAGGTAACGTGACCAGCGATGAGTGAATGTAGCCATGACGCGACCTCCGGTAAATCTTGTTCGCATTGAGCCAGCAGGCCAAACACTTGGGGGTCCAGTGGATCGTCGTCGCTGGTGTGGGTGATGGCGTAGCGGTAGTAAGGGATCGCGTCCCAGCCACGACCCAGCTTGTCGTCATAGGCGAAAGCGACAAGCAGAAGGGCGTCAGCTGCGGCGGACATGTCTCCGCGGGCTTCGCAGATTTCGGCGGCCTGCGCACGGTGTGCGATGGAAAATTCGTATTCGCCTAATTGGTGATATGCCTTGCCGAGCTGCCGTGCAGCCTTGACCATGCGATCGGCATCGTTCAGGATCCAGGCGCAGTATTGAGTCTGGTCAAAGAATTCAACTGCCTCGGGCATGCGGCGCAGTTCTTTCAGCGAGTCGCCCATCAAGGTGCACGCCTGCTGGTACACGGTGAAATTTTGCCGACGCCTGGCCACATCGAGCTCTTTACGCAGACAAGCGACGGCGGCGTCGTGTCGACCGAGTTCCCTGTAGACAACGGCCATGTTGTGGAAGTAGTGGTGTAGCCGCCGGTCGTCGCTCACGGACTCAGCGCGGCCGACTGCGTGAGTGAAATGGTCGAGTGCCGCAGGCATTCGACCGAGGTCAAACAGGCAGAGACCGGCCTGGTTGTGAAACATCGCAGCAAGCTGCCGGTCGCCTAGCCGGATCGCAGCCGACAACGACTGCAGGGCGATCGCAAGCGAGGTGCTGGGGTCGCCGTCGCGGCGGATCCCCTCGGCGAGCATCGAGCTGCGTACGAGGCTTCGCGAGCGTGACCCAGCTAACCCGTAGCGTGACTCCATCGCCTGGGCCAGATAGTTCACTGTCACGCCAGAATCCATCTCCTCGAACTCAAGACCCAAGAACTCGATCACCAGATTCCGCAGCGGTGTCCCGTTCAGCCAGTCGTCAAGAAACTCCACATAGGTGCCTGACCATCCGCCTAGGCCTAGAAGGGATCGGATCCGTGCGGCTTCGTCCTCGGCAGTAGGTGAGTGGCTGCGTGTTTCTCGCCGGACGCTGATGGCCGTGTCCAGGTAGCCGAGCACCGCGGCGGGCTCGGCACCTTGAGCCTGTTTAAGCAGCGCATACCGTTCCACCAGCCGCCCGGCGTAACCGTCAAAGGCGAGTAGGTGCAGGTCGGGCAAGACGCTGTCGATGGCGGCAAGTTCGGCATCCGAATCACCGAGATCTTGATGGATCCATGCCGTGTGCCACATGGCCCTGACATAGATGTTCCGCTCCCCCGCTTTCAGCGCCCACGCCGCCATCCGGGCGAGATCGGCAGCGGTTTCCTGCGGCCGTGTCTCGAGGATTTCTATGGCGTCCAGATATACCTCCGCCTCGGTTCGCCCGCTTCCGCCCGAGCTGGCCCATCGCAGTGCATCGGTGAGGTCCTCCGCGGCGACTGAGGTGGTCTGCTCAAGCCTGGCCTCGAGCAGGATGCGCTGATACCGCAGAAGCCGCGTGTCACGCTCAAGCCCCAAAGAAACGGTGATCTTCTCAGCCTCCTGGGCGCAGCGAAGCGCCTCCGCCAACTCGTTCCAGGCACGGTGGACCTGCGACCGCAACGCCAGTACCCGGCTGCGAATTTCGAGGAAGCCGCCCTCCTGCGCCTGGCTGTCTAGATCGTCGAGCGCGGCGAGGGATTCCTCGACCAAGCCCTGACGGAAGAACTCTCGGGCTGTATCGAGGCTGAGCTCCAACTGGGCGCGTACACCGGCCGGCGACGCCCAGCGGGCAACACGATGAGCGAACGCGCGTGGCTGCAACGAGGCCAGGAAACCGTCGCGCTCAGCCAGGAGCCGGGCATGCACCATCGCCAGGGTGATCAGCGAATCAACCGACCCGACCGCGACTGCTGCCTCACGGGTCTTGGCCCGGACCCATTCCGCCTCATCGGTCAAACCCAGTGCACATAGCAGCAATGCCTGGCGGGTGCCCGCGTGTGCCTCCAGCACCCGCACCGCCTCACCCGTTTCGTTCACCAGGAGTGAGCCAAGCCGCTCGTAGCAGGCCAACGCGGCGCCGGGTTCATCAATGCGTTCGAGAAGCTCGCCGAAGATTTCCAATGCCTGTTCCGGCCGTAGCGATGCACTGGCCCAGGCGCGGATCGCGGCGCCAAGCTCGGCGTTACGTCTGGCCTTAATCCCAGCCGAGTCTTCCCCAGTGCGGACGCCCAGGTCTTGCCCGCTCACGCCGAGCATCCCGGCCAGGATCGACGCGATGTCGCAGTAGACGATATGTCCTTTACCCGCGAGAGAGTCGAGGAGTTGACGCAGCTCCGGAAGCGGTTCCTCACGCCAGTCCGGGGTTGAGTACAGGTTCCAGATCACTGCGCGGAGGTGCTCCGCGCACTCCGCCAGACGCAGATAATCGTGTGCGGCCTTGAGATCGGCGCCGCTATATCCCCAGAAAAGACCAATCTGCCCTGGCCAGATCTGGCGCAGCACGCCGGCTTTGGCAGGACTTACACCAACGGCCTCCTGCTCGACGGTGGCCACTATCGAATCCGGATCAGACAGGCAACCGTGCAGCTTGAACACCTCGACGGCAGCCCTAGGCCCTGCTGCCGTCCATTGCGCAAAGTCCTCATCGGTACGGTAAACATGGAACGCGACGCCAAGAGAGGTCAACGCCTTCTCGATAAGCTGGTCAAAATTGGTCGTGATGATCTGCCTGACCAGCCCTGCCTTCACGCTATGGGCAATGAGCGCGTGGTTGCGGTTCCAGTCATCGTGATCGAGCGCTGACAGGCAATCAAAATAGTCCGGACACACCGCCAGCGTCTGCGAGGCGATCACCTCAGGGGCAAGCCCGCGCCGCCCGGCTGCCATCGGCTCCCTATCGATCAGGACCGGCACCAGATCAGACAGCGCACCGTCAACCGAAGCCACAGCCCGGATCGTCTCATCACGAAACGAATTCCAGTCCGGCAAAGTAGCGGGGGCGTCCATACTGATACCGGCACCGCAAAACAGCACGATCTCATGGCACCGAAGACCCCGGCGTACGGCGTCTTCAGGGACCCAGTCCTGTCCAGACATGGAAACATTCCAGCAGCCGCAGGCAACCTCTGTCGAGATCAATCGATGTGAACCCGTACATCCCGAGGCGGTGGCCCAGTCAGACCCGTGGGCCGTCGCCTTCGCCCAACTCGATTTCCTTGCCGAGCTGAGCCTTGGCCTGCTGCGGTGAGCAGCTCGGGCAGCGCCTTTGCAGAGAATGGTCGGCGCTACCCTGAGCGGCGTTAGACCGAGCGCACTGACCGGTCGGGTTCGGCAGCAACGCCAGGACAGGCACCTTCTGGTTCGTCGTCACCAGTGTCGCCCAAGGTGTTGGTGTTGTTGTTGGCCACGATGATCGTCACCATGAACTCCACCAGCGAAAATAGGTGAAGGTATACCTCTTGCCGCGTGAGGTAGTGTGCGGCTTCCTTACGGAGGGAAAATGAATGCGACCTGCTGCGCTTGAGCTGCCCGGCGATGGCGATGAGGGTCTTCTGATTTATGACCGGACGAGGCTGTCCAGCGACACCACGGTCAACGCGTCGCCGGGGCGCCGGTAGTTGCTCCTATGAGGAAGATAGGAAATCCCGGTCATGAACGGAGTCATTGGCCCGCCTGAAGAGGTGGTCCGCTGCGGCGCGTCACGATTCCCGGCAGTCGTCGGGTCCATTCGGCCACACTGGGGAACCAGCCGCCGACAATATTGCCATTGTAGTTCTTGCAGTACTTCGTACCGCTCTGACCGCAGACCGACACCTGATGGTCGTACGCGGTCAGTGATCGTTTGGTGAGTTGGTCGGCGGTCCAGTTGTGCCAGACGGCTGCGGCGGGGGCGAGGAGGCGTTGGGCGACGCGGGTGAAGACGCCGGTGACGATCGTCCGCCGTGTTGTTCGAGGCTGAAATGGTTCTCAACGTGCCGAAGATCGATTCGATGCATTGGCGGACGGGTGCGAGGCTGCCGTGGCGGCGGGGCTTGTTGCGGCGGCCCGGACGCACGAACGTGATGCCTAGGTCTGCGGTGTGGTCGTGGAACGCGGCTCACACGGTCTGTGTCGTGGAGTGCCGACGAAAGGACCCCACTGATGCGCAAACTAGCCAGCATGCTGGTCCGCCTGTGCACGGTCACCGCCCTGGCGGCGACCGGCCTCGTGACGATGACGCAGCCGGCCCAGGCCACTCTGCTCGACGTCACCTGCACCCCGCCGAGCTCCGAGACGACCGCCTACTCCCCGCCGCTGACAGCGACGGTCGTGCCGATCGCCATCCAGGCGACCACCATCTACAGCCCGTGCGTCTCCGCGACCGTGCCCGGTCTGACGTCCGGCGTCCGTACAACCAACATCACCCGTCCCAGCAGCTGCACGTCGCTGCTCGCCGCCGGCACCACGACCTTCACCATCACGTGGAACACCGGCCAGACCTCGACCATCACGGCCAACACCACGGCGACCGTCGCCGGCGCAGCGCTGATCGTCACCTTCACCGGCACCGTGGTCAGCGGGCTGTTCGCCGGCGACTCCGTGCTGCAGACAGTGACTACTCCTGCCGTGTCCTACCTGCTGTGCACGCTGGGCCTGGGAACGGTTCCGTCCGCCTACGGCGAAGTGGTGCTGAGCATCACCTCCGTGTCATAGGCGGTCCGAAACTACGGCATCGCACATCCGAGCCAGCCGTCGGGCCAGCTAGACGGGCAGTCGTAGGGGGCCGCGGATGACGCGGGACTGCCGGGGCGTCACCGTCCCTGCCAGCCGCAGCCGTGCGTAGCGGCGCAGCAGGCCGGCCAGCGCGGCGGCGGCCTCGGCTCGGGCCAGGCCGGCGCCGAGGCAATAGTGCGCTCCGGCGGAGAACGCCAGATGCCGGTGCGCGTTGGGCCGGCTCAGGTCGAAGGTGGCCGGGTCGGCGAAGACGCTCGGGTCGCGGTTGGCGCTGGCGAGCAGGACCACGATCGGGGTTCCGGCGCGGATGGCGAGCGGGCGAAGGTGGTGTCGGTCCGGGCGACCCGCAAGGGGTACTGGACCCGCGGGTCGTACCGCAGGGTCTCCTCGACGGCGGGGCCGGTCAGCGACGGGTCGTCGCGGACCATAGTGAGCTGGTCGGGGTGGCGCAGCAGGGCCAGCACGGCGTTGCCGATCAAGTTGACCGCGGTTTCGAAGCCGCCGAGCAGCAGCATCTCGCTGGTGGCGATGACGTCGTACGGCGTCAGCCGCGGGGCGTCGGTGCTCGCCAGGCTGCCGATGAGGCCGGGCGGATCCGGTCGCTTGCGGTAGGCGGCGATCAGTGTGGCGAAATAGCTGCCCAGCTCGTGGCGCAGGCCGGCATGGTCGACCGCCTGCGATCGCT
The DNA here is from genome assembly GCF_014204945.1 of Allocatelliglobosispora scoriae. Taxonomy (NCBI): domain Bacteria; kingdom Bacillati; phylum Actinomycetota; class Actinomycetes; order Micromonosporales; family Micromonosporaceae; genus Allocatelliglobosispora; species Allocatelliglobosispora scoriae. The sequence continues at coordinate 74,353 of NZ_JACHMN010000001.1, read as the reverse complement.
CAACGGCGCCGGGCTGGCAGCACCGCAGCTCGGCGCATCAGTCCGGGCGATCGTCATCGAGGTTCGCAAGACCGATGTGTTTTCTGACCGGCCAGAACACCCTCTACTACAGATGCTCGATCCACAGATAGTGGACCACTCCGAAGGAACGATCGTCGACTGGGAAGGGTGCTTCAGCGTACCTGGACTCATGGGCCTCGTACCCCGATACGAAGCTCTCCGGAGGCGGTGCCGTTCGCCTGCGGAGGATGGGCGGTCAACGGGAAAGCGAAGGCGTATCTGAGCAGCTAAGCGCTGTGTTTGGTGGTGGTCTTGAAGTCCGTCGCAACGGGCAGGTAGCTGCTTATCCGCCGAAGTGTTTAAGCCAATCACGACTGGCCGCAGTGTAAAAGTGGTCAGCGCCCAGGACGCGGGTGCGGTCGGCGATCACCTCCCGGAGCAGGCGCACCGCCTCCTTCCGGTCGCCGTCCTCACCGACGTAGAGCGCCATGAAGTGCCGGGAGCTCAGGGTGTGAGGGTGGTCGGCGCCCAGGACGCGGGTGCGGTCGGCGATCACCTCCCGGTACAGGCGCACCGCCTCCTTCCGGTCGCCGTCCTCACCGACGTGGTACGCCATGAGGTGCCGGGCGTCCAGGGTGTGAGGGTGGTCGGCGCCCAGGACGCGGGTGCCGTCGGCGATCACCTCCCGGTACAGGCGCACCGCCTCCTTCCGATCCCCGTCCTCACCGACGTAGTACGCCAAGTTGTGCCGGGCGGTCAGGGTGTGAGGGTGGTCGGCGCCCAAGGTCCGGAGGTCGTCTGCGAGCAACTCTCGAAGCAGGCGCACCGCCTTGTGCGGATCGCCCGCGTCACCGATGTTGTCTGCCAAGGCTTGCCGGGCGGACAGCGTGTCGGGGTGGTCGGCGCCCAGGACTGAGGTACGGCCGGTGACGACATGCTCCAGCAGCCTTGCCGCCCCCGAGTAATCGCGACGGTCGGACAGGGCCTTCGCGTCGTTGAACTGCCGGGTGAGCGTCGCCTCGGCGGCTGTGCCTACCGACGCAGTCGATGCCGACAGACGCTGCCGGAGTCTGTGAACGTAGCCTTCCGGCGGCATGAGGCCGCCGATCACGTCTTCGTACTGGAGATCGCTGAGCCGGAAGAATACCCGGCCCGCCAACAGCAACGGCAGTATCGGCTTGCCCATCGATTCGGCACGGTTGATCTCGCGCTTCACCCACGGCGACGCCTCCGAAGCAGGCGACATCACCACTACGAACACCGCACATGAATCGATCCGGTCCCGGATCAGGTCATCCCACCGGTCACCACTGACAATCTCCCGGTCGAGCCACACCGTCACGCCCGCAGCCGACAGATGTGCTGCTAACTGATCCACATACCCGGCATCAGGCGCATGGCTGTAGCTGATGAACACATGACCGGTCACCCAGCGAGGCTACCGATACCCGTCGATCATCAGACATCCCGCCTCCGGAGAGCGATCGAGTCTCGCTTTTGCGATGCTGTTTTGAGCTGGGCAAATGTAGCTTTCACATCGAGTATGGGTCAACTATTCTCCGCACGGAACGAGTGGGGTGCGCAGCAGTGGCAGATGATCCGAAGGCCGTCACCGAAGCTCGCATGCAGCTGGGCGCCAGGCTCGCCGCGCTGCGGGCGGCGGCTGATCGCAGCTGATCGCGCGGCCACGTTCAGCCTGATGACACACCGGCCCGAGCTACGTGCCGTCGCGGCATATCAGACCGCGTGTGCTCTGGCCAAGCAACCCGCACGGGTCGGGGAGGCCGAAAACGTCGCTCTGTCCGCCGTCCGATCGACATGGAGGAGGATGGAATGAACTCATAGATACCGACATAACCTATGCGTGGGCAGCAAAATCTCCATGTCGTTGTCCCGCGTCAAGAACCTGGCTCAAGATTCGTCGGTTGAAGGTTGGGTTTCGGGATCTTGGGTGTGGGCTGGGGTTTCAGTCCTGGATCGTGGTGGACCTCGATCGGCCGGTAGAACCCGAGGGCTTCGTGCGGGCGGATGTGGTTGAAGACCTGCCGGTACGCTTCGGCCTCGCGGTGCAGGTCGGGCAGGGTCTCGATCTCCATCCGGTAGAGGTGCTCGTATTTGAGGCTGCCGAATGCGCGTTCCCGGACCCCGTTCTGGCCTGGGCTCTTGCGGCGGGTGCGGATGTGGAGGAGCTCGGGGCGGGAGGCGATGAACGCGGCGAAGGCGTGGCCCTTGAACGCGCCGCCGTTGTCGGTGACCAGCTTGATCCGGGTGATCTTCCCCGTGGCTGGGTCGGTGAGCTGCTCCGCGAGAGGCACTCCGTCGGCGAGGCGTTCGGCCTCGGCGATCGCCAGGCGCACCGAGGCGATGGCGTCCGCGCCGGTGCAGGTGGGTGCGATGTGCCATCCGTACTCGTATTTCGAGTAGTAGTCGCAGACCCCGGCCAGGCGCCAGACCCCGCCGGTGGTGGTCTCGTACTCGGAGAAGTCCAGCTGCCACACCTGCAACGGCCCGGTCGGCGGGTCGGCGAACGCCGCCTTGCGCGCTTTCGCCAGTTCCCGGCGCAGGCCCTGGTAGTCGACGGGTTGGAGCAGGCCGCGGCGGCGCATCGCCCGCTCCACACTGGAGATCGACACCGCGATGCCGTCGGCGCGCATCAGGCCGAAGATCTTGCGGTGTCCCCAGCCCGGCCAGTCGTCGGCGTACTTCGCCACGAGGGGCTCGATCAGGTCGACGACCGGTGCCGGCCACGGCCCCTTCGCCCGACCGCCGGCCCGGGCGTTGGCCTGCCACCGGTGGTAGGTGCGACGCGGGATGCCGGTCAGCGCTGTGAACCTCGAGACCGGCATCGCCGCAGCTACGCGGATCACCTCGAGGTCCTCGAAGGGGCCAGCCGGTACTCCGCGGACTTCTTCCACACCCGCAACTCGACATGCGCCTCGCCGAGAGCGCTGGTCAGCTCGTCGATCTGCTCTTGGAGGGCCCGTTCACGCGGGTTGTCGACGACCCGGCCGCCCTCGGCCAGACCCGCCTTCCCGCCTTCGAGGAACTGCTGCTTCCACCGGCCGATCGACTGCTCACTGGTCTGGTTGCGCCTCGCGGCCTCGACGATCGTCATCTCCCCGGACAGGACGCTGAGCACGATGCGCAGCTTGTCCTCGACCGGGAACTGGGGCGGACGACCCATGGTCAACTCCTTAGCTCAGGACCAACAAACCCCTGTGCCAAAGATTCTGACGCGCGACATCGTGACACAAATTCATTTAACTTTTCTAACAGCAAACCGATCGCGAGCACCTCAGCTTCTGAGGAAATTCCAGAAAGCCCCTCTGTTCCGTCAAGTAGGCGGGCTTCATATCGACCAGCGATGATCAGTGACCAATGCAACGAGCTTTTATACCCCGCACCGTACAACTGCCCCTGAACCCATTCGTTAAAACCGTCCAGTAGTCTCCATTCGGTCCCCGCGTTACACCCCTCGATGAAGGCGACCACTGTGGCGTAACGACCATCTGGGAGAAGCATGCTGGGCGTCTCGGATAGCCTCTTAAAGAGATGCTCAATGTTCATTTATCAGAATCCAAAGTTGATGTATGGTGCATTTTCGCGGCTCTATAGCTCAGAAGGTTTGAGGTCGCCTCGGGGGTACCGGATAGCCCGAAGGCCATCTCGTGCTGTCGTCAAAAATTACACGGCTCAGGTCGGCGCCGTTAAGGTCGGCGCCGTTCAGGTCCGCACCGCGCAGGTCAGCGCCGGTCAGGTTCGTACGGCTGAGTACCGCACGGCTCAGGTTAGCGCCATGCAGGTTCGCGCTCCGCAGGTTCGCGCTGCTCAACTCCACGCCGATCAAGTGCGTGCCGCGCAGGTCCGCGCCGGTCAGGTTCGCGTGACTCAGCTCCGAGCCGAGCAGGTTCGCGCGGCGCAGGTCCGCGCCGGTCAGGTCCGCGCGGCCAAGGTTTGCGCCGAGCAGGTTCGCGCGGCGCAAGTTCGCGCCCCGCAGGTTCGCGTCGCCCAGGTTCGCGCCGCCTAGGTCCGCGCCCATCAGATCCGCGCCCATCAGGTGCGCTCGGTATAGGTGTGCGCGGTACAGGTCCGCGCCGCCCAGGTGAAGGCGTTGGAAGTCGGTACGGACGCTGGTCTGCGTGGATGCGCGGGTGACCAGGGTGAGTGCGGCCTGCACGTCGGCGTCAGGCTCGACTGGAAGGGCCTCCGGTTCTGATTTGTGAGGTGTGGGTGGGTGCATCCACCGGCCGGGTTGTGGGGACGTGTGTGTTCGGGTGCGGGGGGTGCGTTCGCGAATGAAGGCGATCAGGACTTGCTGGGTGTTGGTGTGGTGGTCGGGGTCGTCGGCCTGGAGGTGTTCGAGGGCGTGGACTCCGCCGATGCGTACGTAGAGTTCCGGGGAGCCGAGGCGTTCGAGGGCCCGGGAGAACCGTTCGTTGGCCTGGCCTCGTCGGAGGAGGGTTTGGCCTCGTTGGTTGAGGGCGTAGGTGCGGGCGGTGAAGGCGAGGCCGACGACGACCACGACCGCGCCGGCGAGGGACACCATGAGGACCCGGGCGTTGTACTCGACCGTGGCCCGCTGCCCGGCATCGGTGATCGCCCGCAGCCTCGACGACCCGACCACGATGCGGGGAGCGTTCCACACCAGCACCCCATACACGCCGAGGACAAACACCGAGCCGATGGCAAGGACAGCTGTGCGAGTAACACGCATCGATCCATCGTCGCAGGGCGACGCCAGGCGCAGAGCAGTCGAACAGACGTACTCCGCCTACAAATCGGCGGCGGGCCCATCTCAAGGCCTCGACCCCTGGCGGTAGCAGTCGCCCGGCCATCGCCGAGGCACCCGCATGGTTAGCACAGCCACAAACCTTGACGGGTCTGGGAAGGCGTATCTACTCCCCTTGCTTCCACCGAGACTGATCGAGGCCGATCGCCATCGCCGCCTACCTCGCTCACCCCGAAGCCGACATCGCCCTGATCGACGACACCACCGTCCGCCCCATCCGACTGATCACCCCGCCCGGCAGCCACGGACCTGGTTATTCGGCTACCGGAACCGATGATCGATACAGGCTGGGCCGCAGGGGTAGCAACGAATACCGGCACTGCCGTCAACGGTGAGATCGATCATGGTGAAGATCTGTCTCGTGCGAATCGCCGTTCGATGAGCGCTGGTCTCAGCTGGACGCTGCCGTTACCCCGTCCCGGCGGACACCGACACGGGCTGCCGAGGGCTGGCGACCTGCCCGACATCATGGAGGGCCGCGCGCCATACGCGCGGCCCTCGGTTGCTGACGTCATCGGCTGCGCCGAGGTCTCGCCGATGACGTCAGAGGATCATGCCGGGACACCCGGTTTCCGAGCAGCGGCCGGTCTGGACCTGCGGGTTCGTGGCGGTGCCGGGAGTGTTGAGGTTGGTGTCGTTGATCCACCCGTAGCTGTTGCGGGTGGCGTCGTAGGCCAGATACCAAGCTTGTTGCCGTACTGACCGGCCGGGCCGCCGAAGACGTAGCAGGACAACTGGATGCTGTCGCGATCGGTGAACCCGAACGGGGCCGCCCACATTGTCGAAAGGGAGTTGCCCCAGTTCACCCTTCCCGGTACGTTGACCACCGAGAAGCTGGGGCCGCCGGAGTAGTTGTTGCCGAAGCCTGCGGACCAGCATGACCCGGTCTGCGGCTGAGGGTTCGCGGCGGTACCGAGAGTGTTGAGGTCTTGGTTCTGGCGGCTTGGGCCAGGGCGGTGACGTTCGCGGCGGCGTAGTTGACCAGGCTGCGGCGGAGGTTGGACCACACGTTCTCGGCGGGGTTGAGTTCGGGTGCGTGGCCGGGGAGCTGAAAGACGCGCAGCCAGGGCCGGGCGGCGATCATGCGGCGCGTCATCTTCGAGCGGTGGCCGGGCAGGCCGTCCCAGATCAGCACGATGGGTGCCTTCAGTTACTGGTGGGCGGAGTCGAGAAGGCCGGCGAAGTCGTCCTCCCTCAGGCCTTTGGTTTCGCCTTGCGGCCGTGGTGCACGACCAGGCGGTAGAGCAGCCGGCCGCGGTGCCCGGGTCGATAGCAGACCATGCCCGCGATCGACAGCCGCAGGCCGCGTCGGCCGGGAACCCGGATGACGGGGGTGTTGCCGCGCGGGGCCCAGGTGCGGGCCTTGGCTGGTCTCAGCGTGAGTCCGGACTCGTCGGCGAAACAGACGACTGCGCGCTACCCTTTTACCGCAGGCCACCGGTAACGCCGCCAATGCGCGATCGCGGCCTCGTCACGCTCCCGGGCCCGATGCGCGGGGACCAGCCCATCCGCTGCAGCACCACCGACACCGTCTGCAGCCTCACCCGACGGTGGAACAACCTGCCGATCTGCGTGGCGACCCGGGCCAGGGTCCAGCGTTCGTCAGGGTAGCCGGCAGCCATGCGCCCTTGTACTGGCCCGCCCGGCCGTTGACCGAGGCTTCGCCCCGTTTGGACTGCCCGCCGGATGCCGGTTCGGGGTACGGGCCGGATGATGTGGAGGACGGGCCAACCCGGTACGGCCGGTTGAAGGCCGGTTGCGAGGTCGCAGTCGAGGAGGCATTCGGTCCGGGGCGGTCCACCATTCTGCGGCTGGGGGTGGTGCTTGGTCCTGGTGAGTATGTAGGCCGGCTGCCGTGGTGGCTGTCGCGGATCAGCACCGGTGGTGCCGTCGTCGCTCCGGGCGACCCGAGCCATTTCATCCAGCCGGTCGACGTCCGTGACGTGGCTGACTTCGCCCTGCACGCGATCCGCGCCGAGATACGTGACGCGTTCAATGTCGCGGCGCCGGCCGGGGCTGTCACCTTCGCCCAGCTGCTGGAGGCGTGCCGCGAGGTCACCGGCTCCGACGCCAGGTTGGTCTGGGCCGACGACGCGGAGTTGCTCGCGGTGGGTGTGCGGCAGTGGTCAGAGCTTCCGGTGTGGCGGACCCACGACGGAGTGTGGCGGGTTGATGCCACACGCGCGCTCCGCAGCGGCCTGATGTGCCGACCTGTTCAGAGCACTGTGCAAGACACCTGGCGGTGGATGCGCGACGAACCGCCCATGGCTGGGCACGAACGCGCCACCGAGCTGGGCTTGACACCCGACCATGAACGACAGCTCCTGGCCCGCTACCTCGGTTAGGCGGCCTGCATTTCGTCGTTCCACTGTCGCAGTGTGTCTCCCAGTTGCCGGGCCTGACTGGAGTCACGCCATGGGCGGGAACGGATGCGCTGCTGCAGCGCGCCTGAGCGGGCTCGCACGACGGCGATGTGGTGCTGGATCCCCGGCCGCCTGACCTGGGCCAGGGTGTAGAGGGCCTCTGTATTCGTCGGTAGTGGAAGGGCTGTCATCGTCTGATTCCCTCCGGTCGCCGAACGGCAAGGCTGTGATGATCGGGTGCTGGTCAGAACCGTGGTTGACGCAATGGGCGCAGGGCGCGGCCGATGGTGAACGGTTGAGCCAGGGTCAGCGGAGAGCGCACCATGCCGAGAGATTCATACAGTGCCAACGCCAGTACTGGATCGGACGCTGCGGCGCTCGCCAATCGCCGCAGCGTTACCGGAAGTAGTTTCTTGGACTGCATGCGATGGTATCGCCCTGGTGCATGACTGATTGGTCGGCGATTCTGTGGCCTCATGTATGTCAGTCGGACGCTGGACATTTGTTGACACTATGAACGGTGGGTGGGGTTCGGGTTTTAGCCTCGTAGAAGGACCAGATGGTGGATAACGGCTATGGCCCGACTCTGCCAGTGTTCCAAGTGTCGTCATCGATGTGCATGAGTGTAGGAGTTTTCGCTGTCCAGAACACTTCTGTTCGTTCACGGTACCGGGGTGCGTGCCAAAGGTTACGCCACCACGCTCCGGATTATCGCGAACAAGGTCGCAGAGCATCAGGTTGGTGGAGAAGTGCGTGGCTGCTTCTGGGGTGAGGCGGTCGGGGCGCAACTGCGGGGTGGGGGTGGTTCCATTCCAGGATACGCCGACAGTGGAGGAGACGATCCAAGCGAGGCGGACCAGTTGATCGCCCTCTGGTCGGTGTTGTATGTCGATCCGTGGTATGAGTTCCGGTTGCTTCGTCACCGTCCGCCACCGGGCACAGTTTTCCTTGGCCAGGATCCCCCTTCGGTTGTCCTGCGCGAGACCGTCCGGCATTACAGGCCATCCCCTGACCTGCAGGATGCTTTGTCTGCGGTCGGTCTGTTAGAGCACTTCGCTGTGGCGTTGGAAGCGCTGCGGGAGTCGCGGGAATTTGATCAAGCTGCTGCGACGGCTGCCGCGGATCCACTCGACCATCGGAGGGCGGTGGCTCGAGCATTGATCGCGTATGCGGCCGTCCTTGCGGCTGGCTTGGGCGATCCGGTGATCGATGGTTCGGTTCGAGATGCGCTCACTGGGCGCCTCACCGATGAGCTACATGGCCACGGTATGAGCGTGGGGGATTTCCTGCTGGCTCCGATGAAGGGTGTCGCCAAGCATCTGGTGACTCGCCGGCTTACCCGGCAACGGGGTGCGATCACGGATAGCGCGGCGCCGTTCGCCGGCGATGTGCTGCGGTTTCTCGCCAACGGTGACGAGGCCCGGGCATTTCTGCGCCGGTCCATCAATGACATTGAGGGTGACGTCCACCTAATTGGTCACTCGCTTGGTGGAGTCATGTGCGTTGACCTGCTTCGACGGGAGCCAGTGCCAGAGGTCAAGAGCCTGATTACCGTAGGATCCCAGGCGCCTCTCCTGTACGAGATCGGCGCTCTTCCGGGGCTTGAGCCGCCGGCGGGTTGCCGCTGCATTTTCCGGCGGCTTGGCTGAACGTCTACGACCGGCGCGACTTGCTCTCCTATGTCGGCGCTCCGATCTTTGGAGAGGCCGCCGTCCTGGATGTGGCGGTGGACAACGGTCAGCCGTTTCCGGAGTCGCACAGCGCCTATTGGTCAAATCCGGCTGTGTGGGCAGCAGTGGCGGCGTTCCTCGGATGACCGTGCACGTCGCTCCGGACCGGGTTTTCGTGCTCGCCGTGGGGATCGAGAAATATGCACATCCTGCCTTGTCGTCGTTGCCCGGTGCTGCTGCTGAGGCTCTTCGTGTTGCTGAATGGGCCAGGCGCTGCTCGGTTCCGGCGGCGCAGATCACCATTGCGTGCTCGTGGGCTGACGCCGAGGGTGCAGATGTCGAGCAGGTACATGGCCAGAGGATCGACCTTACGGACGAGGCATGTGACACCGACAACGCCTGTTACCAACAGATAGAGCCGACGCAGGAAGCCATAGCGCGCTACGTGGTCGAGGTCGCGGAGCGAAGCGGAGACCTGTTGCTCGTCTTCTGGTGCGGCCATGGAGTGGTATTCGACGGGCGGCGGGTGCTGTTCACAGCTGATGCAGATGCGAACCACTTGCGGGGGATGGATGTCGAGCAGGTCCTTGATTACCTACGGTCGGTTCGGGTCGCCGGGTTCGGCCGCCAGGTTGTCTTGATCGACTCCTGTGCCAACCATCTTGAGGACGTTAAACCTGACGGCTCATGGCGTGCTCTGGTCCGTCCGGCAAACCTGCCGTCGGGCCGCAACCGGGAGAATGTTGATCAGTGTGCTCTTCTTTCGGCAGCGCCTGGACAGACTGCCAAGTTTCGGTGGACCGCGCGGCACGCTGCGTTTTCGGATGTTGTGATGACCTGGCTGGAACGACCTGATAGTAATTTTCTCTCGCTCGACATGATGGCGCTTGTACTACATGTCCAGGAGACCTTTCATAGGCTGCATGCCGAGAGCGAGACGCGTCAGACACCGGTCTTGCTCTGGCAACGCTTCAACGATAGCCGTGTGAGCGACCACTTTCCTGCGACAGTGGTGCCGCCGGTGGACGTGGCCGATGCCGGGCTACGGCTGGTGGCGGAAGTCGTGGCGGACACGCCGATGGTCTCGGACGGCGACGGACGCCGCCTCCTATTGCGGCTTCTCGGACTTCCCGCGGGCGATGACCGGTCAGCGTTCGTCGCCGCGATTGCGCGGGAGTTTGCGGCTGGGCGTGCCGCAACGATTCAGGAGTATCTCAGCTCGATGGCGCGCAATGAGGCCGATCGGCTGGCAGTGGCCGACGCAAGCCATGCGTGGCACCGACGGCAGTGGACGGCTCCGGTGCTGCGCGCATTGCCGATCGTCAGTGCCGAACAGCTACGGGCAGCATTCTTCCGTGCGATGCCCGATGCCAACAAGCCTCCGTCCTTTCTCGCAGAAGCGCTTGACTGGGCCGCCGCCGGTCAGCGGATGGCAGGCCGTCCTGCCCCTTTGCATCATCTTGTCGCCGAACTGGAGCACATCACGGGATCGTCCGTTCCGGACGGCTGGTTTGACCTGCCAGACGTCACGCTCAAAACACTGCGCGCCGACGTGGCAAAGGCGAGCGAAGCCATGGCGCGGCTTGTCGTGGATCTCCGTAACCCGGCACTGCCGGTCGACGGATACGCATGGCCATCTGCGATCGCAGGTCACCTGCTCTTGCCAGGATCGGATTGGCGTCGCAAGACGCTCGTATGCCAGCCCACCGCTGTGGGTGTTCGGCTGGCGATAGCGGAGCTGTTGCTGTGGGCGCGCCAGCGAGCGAGCGCATTTGTGCTGGGTATCATCGCGCCGCGGATTGTGCTGGACGAGATGCCCGAGGCTTGGGAGTTCGGAGATGAACTTCTGGAGTCTCGGCCATTCTGGCGGGAACTACCGACTGTCCTCCACAGCGCCGAACGCCTCGGCAACGAGACCGCGAACCTGTTGTGGAAAGCACGGACCGAGGAGATTCGGGCACATGTCTCCGAGCACCTGCCTGACGTCATGTGGATCGTGGAAAGCGATCAGGACAAGCCTGCCAACATCCGCGACCAGGTGCTCGACGGCGGCGCTGCTTGCCTCGGCTTAGAGTTCGTGACCCCGCGATACGCCCGAGAGCAGGGGCTCAGCCGCGACCCGATCATAGCTGCCATCGCGGCTGGTGCCCCCTACATAGTGTGCCTCAGTACGGAGAACCCCCCACCCGATTGGCCAGCTATCCGGCAGCTGGTTCGCGAGGTCGCCGAACACGGCCAGTTCGATGAGTTGCCGCTGCGTCTGCACCGGATGCGCAAGGTTGTCGGCGGGCCCGGCCGCGAGTTGCGGCTGATTTGGGATGAGCCGAGAGCGTTACCACCGATTGGCCAGCTCTGCGAGGTCCCGTCCGGAGGAAAAGATGACTGACTTGAACCTATACACCGGAACCTCAGAGCCGCACAGCGTGACTCTGCCGCCTGCACCGCCGTGGCGCCGGTTCGCCGGTGCCGCGATGGCTCATCCGGCCGAGATTACCGAGGATCCGGTAGCAGGCGCAGAATTCAACGCCGACCAGCCGACAGTGGAGGCGGTCAATGCGGCGCTCGTGCTGCGTCGTCCCCTCCTCCTGACAGGTCGGCCGGGCTCGGGAAAGTCATCGCTCATCTATTCGGTCGCCCGAGAACTGCGCCTCGGTCCGGTATTGCGATGGCATGTCACCTCCCGAAGCACTTTGCAGGATGCCCTGTATCGGTATGACGCGATCGGCCGACTGCACGCACACAATCTTGAAGGCCGTACTCCAAAGTTGACCGAATACCTTCGCTTGGGTCCGCTAGGAACGGCCCTGCTGCCAAGCCGTCGCCCGCGGGCACTGCTCGTTGACGAGATCGACAAAGGTGACATCGACTTGCCGAACGACCTGCTCGATGTCTTCGAACGCGGCGAATTTCACATCCCGGAACTCACCCGGCTGGCCGCCGATCGGGAAGAGGTCCGCGTCGACGATAGCGACGACGTCGTGGAGATCGAGCGTGGCCGGGTGCTGTGTGCGGAATTCCCGCTGGTCGTGCTTACCAGCAACGGCGAGCGAGACTTCCCACCGGCATTCTTGCGCCGCTGCATCCGTCATCGGATGCCAGACCCCGAAGACCAGGACCTCGCCGCCATCGTGGCCCGGCACCTGGGGAAGTCCCACGCGGACGCGGCTGCGACCTTGATCGCCGATTTCGCCGAGCGAGCCGCCAAGAGCAAGGCACTGGCAACCGACCAGCTGCTCAACGCGGTGCACCTTGTGACGGGCCAGTTCCCCGTCGACAGCCCTGAGCGGCGTCGGCTCGTCGACCTGCTGTTCAAACAACTCACTTCGGACCACCCGTGATCGAGCGGCTGGCGGCAGCCTTGCGCCAGGCCGGTCTTGACCCGAGCTGGCGAGATCTAGCCGACATCCTGTGGCTGGCGGACGGGCAATTCATCTCAACGACTGGGGCGCTCCCTCCGGAAAGCTCCCGGGAAACGGCCCTACCGGCACACCCACCTTCTGTCCAGTCCCTCGCCCGACCCCTGCGTGACGTTCCCAAAACCGCACAATCCATCGCATCGAACAGCGAGTCGCTCACATTGCGCCGCGCCAGCGCGGCGTCAGGTGCCTCCCTAGCCGTCGGGTCAGTCGCTCCCGCCACACCCCGGCCGTGGGGAATCGGCATCGGCCGGGCACTGCGACCCTTCGAAAGACTGCGCTCGGCATCCAACACGCAACGGCTAGACGTAGCTGCCACAGTAGAGCAGTACGCCGACACCAGAGTGCTGATACCCATCATGACCGCAGCCAGGGAGGGCTGGTTCCACGAAGTAGCATTGATCGCTGACGACTCGCCCACAATGGTCGTCTGGGAGCCAACAGTTGCCGCTGTCGGCAACCTGCTAGAGCGCCACCACGCATTTCGCCGCGTCTCTCACTGGACGATCAGCGGCGACGCAGACCGGATACGCCTGCACTCGAAGTCAGGCTACGAGGTCAGGCCTGAAGAACTCGCTGCCCCTGCCCGGCGCATGATCCTGATCATCACCGACGGCGTCCATCGCATGTGGGCCGGCAACAATGCCCTCTCCGCCCTCCGCACCTGGGGACGCAACGCACCCGTCGCATTGTTGCAGGTACTACCGCCACGACTCTGGCCCGCAACGGCGCTAGGCGAGGCCAGCCTGGCCGTCACAGCAACCGGGCGTGGCGCACCGAACGTGTTTCTGCGGGCCACACCGCCATGGTGGTGGACAGACGACCAACCCCCGCTCCACGCCACACCCTTGATCAGCCTCGACAGACGCCCACTGGAGAGCTGGGCAAGAACGATCATGCAAGCTGACGGTACAAAGCTCGGCGCAGTGTTCACTGACCGCCAACGCAGAGCAACGGCCGACCACCGGACAGAAACGGCCCGCGAACGCATCGCATCCTTCCGCAGCACAGTTTCCGATGAAGCCGCCGAGCTCGCGGTTCTACTCTCCGCTATCGAAGTTACGCTGCCCGCAGCACAGGTGGTGTTAACCGAGCTCATACCAGAGGGAAACGTCGTCCATCTCGCAGAAGTACTCACCGGCGGGCTGCTCCAGCCGACGCCCCACACAGACCCGAACGCCCCACCGAACTACGACTTTCTACCAGGCGTCCGCGACATCCTGCAGGAATCACTCACTGCGACGACTACATTCAGCGTGTGGCGCGCCGTGGCGCCACACCTCGAACGTATAACCGGCCATCAGGCACCCTTCTCACAGCTACTAACGACCTCAGGCCGGTCGCCAAGGACAGAATCCGACTCGATGCTGGTCGGCATCGCTTCCGAACTCGCGGACCGACTCGGGCTACGGATTCGCCCGAATTCGACGCCAGCCCGCATTGGATCCGTCGACATAGAGCAGAGCGTGGTCCCCGCCTCCAGGCTCACTAGTTCTGCGCGGTCATCGCTGCCAGCCTCCAGTGACTCCATAATTCAGTCGTCAGACCCTGCTGTGACGTCGGCCGTGTCGAGTTGGCCAAGCGCAGGCCCGACGGAGATGAGGGTCGTGGACCTGGAGATCTTCGAACAGACCTCCAGCTACTGTGAGTTGAGGTTGTCGTCGGGGGGCGAGTTGTTGAAGACCCGTGGCCTGGACACGGCGGCGGTGGACCGCCTGATCGAGATCGTGGAACACGACTACAGCCACGACACGATCGCCTCACAGGTCTTCAAATCACCACGGCTGAGTGCGTTGGGTGCGGATCTGGCTGCATTCCTTGATGGTGATCAGCGATGGCTTACCTCGGTCTTAGATAGCGCCTCTGGTATGACGCTGCGTATCACGGCGGCGACGCGACTGCGGTATCTGCCCTGGGAACTGCTGTGCGTAAACGGCTCGTTTCTGAGCGTTTCGCGCTCTTCGCCGCTTCTGCCGGTCCGCGCAGCAGGCACGAGTGCGGCGTTGCCCGCCCCTGCTATCGGAAATCGACCGCTACGAGTGTTATTCATGGCAACGTCCCCCGAGGGTGTCGAACCGGTGCTGAACTTCGAGGCGGAAGAAGCCGCAATTTTGGCGGCAACCTCGCAGTCCGGCATCGACCTCGTGGTCGAGGAAAGCGGCACTTTAGCAGGGCTGCGTTTCCGGATCATGGACTACGGCGCGGAGTATTTCGATGTGCTACATCTGAGTGGTCACGCGAGTCTCCATGACGGCCAGCCGGTGTTCCTGGTGGAAGACGAGTTCGGTGGCATGGCGTATGCGACGGCGGATAAGGTAGCGCAGGCGTTGGCTGGACGCTGGCCCCGGTTAATCTTCGTCTCCGCCTCCTTCTCGGGCGGCGCGACTAGCGAGGGCCTGCCATCCATGAGTGAAAGCCTCGTCCGTGCAGGTGCGCCCGCGGTGCTGGGGTGGGCCCTACCCGTCGGAGATGTTTCGGCGACGGAGTTCGCGGCGGGGCTCTACCGAGCTCTCGCCGCCGGAGAGCCTCTTGATCAGGCCGTCATTGCTGCACGCAGGAGCTTGTACCACCGCATGCGCGCCAGCTGGCACCTGCTGCGTATGTATGCCGACCGGTCGCCTCTGGCTGCGATGGTGACCCCGCTCAACTCCAAGGGCCGGGCGGGGATCGGGGTCCGGGCCGCTGATCAGAAATTCCTGGACCCGCAAACCCAGTTGTCCCGGGTCGCGGCGCGGTCGGTGTTCGTCGGGCGGCGGCGGGTCATCCAACGCTGCCTGCGCACGCTCAAACAGCCGGCCGGGGCCGCCGGCGGCGCTGAAGGCCTGGTCCTGCACGGGATGGGGGGCTTGGGTAAGAGCAGCCTGGCGTCGCGGCTGCTGGAACGGATGCCGACCCACCAGCGGGCGGTCTGGTACGGCCGGGTCGATCTGACCAAGTTCCGGGAACTCACCGACAAGATCCAGTTCCCTGCCATAGAACAGCAGATCGAAGCCGCGCAGCTCCTCGACAACGAGCAGGTCCCGCTACCGGTCCGGCTGCGCTACCTGCTGCGCGCCGACGGGCCGCTCGGCGCGACCCCGTGCCTGTTCGTGTTCGACGACTTCGAAGTCGGCAACCTCGACCCCCACGCCGGCAGCCACATCCTCAGCCCGGCGATGGCCGAGATCCTCCCCGCCCTGCTGAAAGCCATCCGCGACACCGGCAGCCGCAGCCGCGTCATCGTCACCAGCCGCTACCGGTTCCCCACCCCGGCAGGCTGCCGCATCACCATCGAATCGCTGGAAACGCTCACCGCGATCGAGCAGGCCAAGAAGCTCGCCAACCTCACCAACCTGCGCCCCGGCTCGACCCTCGACGCCGGGATCAGGACGAGGGCGATCGAGGCCGCGGCAGGCAATCCGCGGCTACTGGACTGGCTGGACCTGATCGCCGCAGACAACACCCTAGACGTCGACCTCCTGCTCACCGCGATTACGGACGAAGCAGAACGGTTCCGTAGAGAGACGATCCTTGCCACCAACCTGCTGCATTCCCAGCCCGTGGAGTTGCAGCGGATGCTGGCCAAAGTCAACGTTGTGGAACTACCCATCCCGTTCGCGACCGTGAGCGCGTTGGTTGACCACCCGGACGCTGCGGGCTACATCGAGCGCGCCACTCAGCTCGGACTACTCGAAATGGGCACCGACCCAATATCCGGCCAAGCGCGATTCTACGTATCCAGTCTCCTAAGCCCGCTGATCCGCCCCCTGCTGACCGATGGCGAGTACGTCCACGCCTGCGTATCAGCCGCCCGATCCCTATACGAGGAATGGGGTGCCCCGTTCGATGTCCAAGCATCCCTATCCAAGGCACACGAACCGGACGTCCAGACGCCGCAACGGACCCAACGGCGTTGGTCAGGCGCCCATACATCGGGCGCATTGGCCCAGATGGTCGTCGGACTTCTGGAGGTGCACCGGCTGGCGGTGGCTGGGCGTGATGCTGCGATCGCGCGGCAGGTCGGAGGCAGCGTGGGTCGAGCGTGGCTGCGCACGTCACGGTTCGCAGATGTGGACACTCTCGCGACCGCGACCCTGACGTTAGGTCCGGACGCTGGTGCGTTCTATGACCGAGGTGGGGCTCGAGCATCGACCGGACAACCCCGGCTGGCGTTGGGCGACTTTCAGGAGGCTCTGACCCTGTACCGTGCGGCTGACGACCGCGGTAATGAGGCGGCCACCCTCACCAACATCGGCCTCGCGTACTACGGGCTCGGGGACCGCCAGCAGGCGTTGACCTACTACGCGCAGGCGCTGCCGATCCAGCGGGAGGTCGGCGACCGGGCCGGCGAAGCCGTCACCCTCACCAACATCGGCCTCGCGTACTACGGGCTCGGGGACCGCCAGCAGGCGTTGACCTACTACGCGCAGGCGCTGCCGATCCAGCGGGAGGTCGGCGACCGGGCCGGCGAAGCCGTCACCCTCACCAACATCGGCCTCGCGTACTACGGGCTCGGGGACCGCCAGCAGGCGTTGACCTACTACGCGCAGGCGCTGCCGATCCAGCGGGAGGTCGGCGACCGGGCCGGCGAAGCCGTCACCCTCACCAACATCGGCCTCGCGTACTACGGGCTCGGGGACCGCCAGCAGGCGTTGACCTACTACGCGCAGGCGCTGCCGATCCAGCGGGAGGTCGGCGACCGGGCCGGCGAAGCCGTCACCCTCACCAACATCGGCCTCGCGTACTACGGGCTCGGGGACCGCCAGCAGGCGTTGACCTACTACGCGCAGGCGCTGCCGATCCAGCGGGAGGTCGGCGACCGGGCCGGCGAAGCCGTCACCCTCACCAACATCGGCCTCGCGTACTACGGGCTCGGGGACCGCCAGCAGGCGTTGACCTACTACGCGCAGGCGCTGCCGATCCAGCGGGAGGTCGGCGACCGGGCCGGCGAAGCCGTCACCCTCACCAACATCGCCATGATCCACCGAGATGAAGGTGACCTCGACCAGGCGATCACCGAATTCGAACACGTCGTCGAACTCGACCGCCAGGTCGGCCACCCTGACCTAGCCGCCGACACTGCAGCCCTCGAACAGTTACGCCAACAACGAGCACAAGATTCACATGAAACCTGACCACCCCGTCCCGGACTCCCGACGCCAAATTTCGAGAGCGGCGCAGCCGGTAGTCGACGCCATCGAATGCGCGAATCTGCCGCTGTCCGCGCGCTCATGCTGATGAGCGGATGTTGCAAGTGTCTGGTTGGTGGCTGTGGTGGTGTTCGAGTTTGCGGGATGATTTTGGTGTTTCTGTCCTATTCGGATCTTGGGTTTCATGCCGGGCTTGTGGGGGCTGCCTGTTCGGGTCGGGGTTGCATGGCGTGGGGCGTTGGCAGAGGTTGCGGGAGGGGTTGGGGTTGGTGGATGTGTCGGCGTCGGCCGCTACCGGTGGGGAGGCGGGACGGTTGGTTGGTGGTGGGTTTGGTGTGGTGGTTGGACGGTGGGCGGAGGTGCATCGGCTGGCGGTGGCGGGGCGGGAGCCGGAGATCGCTCGGGACGCCGGGCGCCGGGTGGGCAGGGTGTGGCTGAGCCGGTCCCGGTTTGCCGATGTGGCGGCGATGGCACAGGCGACGCTGGCGTTGGGTCCGGACGCTGACGCTCTGCACCATCTGGGCTGGGCGCTGTCGTCCACCGGCCGCCCATGGCAGGCGTTGGACTGCTATGTGAAGGCGTTGCCGATCCGACGGGAGGTCGGCGACCGGGCCGGGGAAGCTGCCACGCTGAGCAACATCGGCGCCGTGTACGACGTGCTGGGTGACCTGCGGCAGGCACTGGCCTACTCCGAGCAGGCGCTGTCGATCACGCGGGAGGTCGGCGACCGGGCCGGGGAAGCGACCACGCTGACCAATATTGGGCTGGCGTATAACAAGCTGGGTAACCGGCGGCAGGCACTGATTTACTACGAGCAGGCGTTGCCGATCCGGCGGGAGGTCGGCGACCGGGGCGGGGAAGCGGCCACGCTGAGCAACATCGGCACCGTGTACAACGGGCTGGGTGGCCGGCGGCAGGCACTGACCTACTACCAGCAGGCGCTGCCGATCACGCGGGAGATCGGCGACCGGGCCGGGGAAGCGACCACGCTGAACAACATCGGCTTGGCATACAACGGGCTGGGTGACCGGGAGCAGGCCCTGACCTACTTCGAGCAGGCGCTGCCGATCACGCGGGAGATCGGCGACCGGGCGGGGGAAGCGATCACGCTGAGCAACATCGGCGCCGTGTACAACGGGCTGGGTGACCGGGAGCAGGCACTGGCCTATAACGAGCAGGCGCTGCCGATCCAACGGGAGGTCGGCGATCGGGCAGGGGAAGCGACCACGCTGAGCAACATCGGCGCCGTGTACAACGGGCTGGGTGACCGGGAGCAGGCACTGACCTACTTCGAGCAGGCGCTGCCGATCAGGCGGGAAGTCGGTAACCGGGCCGGGGAAGCGGCCACGCTGAGCAACATCGGCGCCGTGTACGCCGAGCTGGGTGACCGGGAGCAGGCACTGACCTACTACGAACAGGCGTTGCCGATCCGGCGGGAGGTCGGCGACCGGGCCGGGGAAGCCGTGACCCGGTACAACATTGCGATGATCCACCGCGCGGGCGGCAACCTCGACCAGGCTGTCAGCGAACTCGAGATCGTCGTCGAACTCGACCGTCAAGTCGAACACCCAGACCTCGCAGCCGACACCGCCACCCTCGAACAGGTACGCAGCGAACGAGCACAACACCTCGACAAGACCTGAACCACCCAGCCGCCCGGTGACGTCCACCAGCAACGCTCTGCTCGACCCCAATCTGCCGCGACCCGGTCGGCAGTCCGTACGACCAGATCGCAGACGAGCGACCTCGGCCGTAACCGTGAGAAGCATCGGCATACCAACGATGGGTGTCGGCTTGGACGGGGCCAGTTCGCGCTCGTACTTCCTATGCTCACGACGCTTGGCATGCATGGAGTTCTGCTTGCGATGTGGGTTTAAGCTGGGCATACGTGGCTCTCATGCCGCGTATTGAATCAACTTTGCCGCGTATCTGGCGCGCTGTCTTCAACAGGCCGCCGCAGACTACGTCAGGAGGCCTTCCCGCGCCGGCGGATGTCCTCAACCCGGCCCAGCAGCGGCTCGGCTTCCCCGTACCGGCCCAGGTCGTACAGCACCGTGGCGAGGTTGCCCAGGGAGATGGCGACAGCGGGGTGGTCGGGGCCGTGGACCTGCTCATTGATGGCCAGGGCCCGGCCCAGCAACGGCTCGGCGTCGGCGGCCCGGCCCAGGTCTCGCAGCACCAGGGCGAGGTTACTCAGCCGGATGGCGATGTCGGGGTGGCCGGGGCCGTGGACCTGCTCGTTGATGGCCAGGGCCCGGCGCAGCAACGGCTCGGCTTCCCCGGCACGGCCCAGGTCTTGCAGCACCATGGCGAGGTTGCCCAGGGAGATGGCGACTGCAGGGTGGTCGGGGCCGATACGCTGGGAAACCTCGCCATTGTGCTGCGGGACCTGGGCAAGGCGAGGGACGCCGAACCGCTCCTACGCCGGGCCCTGGCCATCAACGAGCAGGTCCACGGCCCCGACCACCCCTAAGCGGCCCGCTCGCTATGTAACCTCGCCCAAGAGCTGCGCGCGCTGGGCCGGGCAGGTGAAGCTGAACCCCTGATGCGCCGTGCACTGACCGCCTTTGAGCGGGCCTACGGCCCTGACCACCCCTACGTCGCCATCGCCCTGCGTATCCTCGCAGGGGTGCTTCTAGATCTGCGCCGGGGCGGAAATGCCGAGTCACTGCTACGTCGTGCCGAGCAGCTTCGAGGTCGGCACGAACGATTACTTCCACGCCAAATAGACGCCGGAGCTAGCCTCCTGTATCAGGAAATAGCTGGCGTTAGCCTGCTAACGCCTCTGTCGCGTCTCTTGCACGGATCGCGCTTCGAAGGCGGGGAGGCACGAAGCCTTGATAAGCGAGATGGCGGCAACTTACGAGCCTCCACATCCTGTCCCCTCCGGCGGCCTTGTCGGTGACCGCGAAACGGGCGCTCCGCCCGGGAGAAAAGCGCGAGCGATCACCCGGTCCGCCAGATCAGGCGCACGCGCCGCTAACGCGGTCTGGAGCTGCTTCAACGCCGCGGTTTCGCTCGCAGTCAGTGCCCCAGCGAACCGATCACGCAGAGAGTCCAGTGCCGCCGCCCGGTCACGAACGGCCCGGAGCTCGCCACCGAGCTCGTTGCGAGCGCCTCCCACCGGGCCGTCTTGGCAACCGGAGAGGTCATTGAGAAAGGGTACTCGTAGCTCCGGCTTGGACGTGGCTACGGAATCAAGCTGTGCTGGGGTCAGCTCTGAGGAGGAGCCGGAACCGAGCACGGGCCTCCGCGGCGGCATGACTGAGGGTCCGGTCGAGGGTGATCTGCACGGCCAAAGGCGGTCGGGGCGCGGCGGGCTGCTCCCAGGCGACGGCGGCGGGGACGGGGACGCCGATGAGTTCGGCGTATTGCAGGTAGTTCAGCCGCAGCGCTTCGCGAAGGGCGCGGAGTTCGCGGGCGGTCCAGTGGGCGACGACGATCGCACATTCGCAGTGGCCCGGGTGGGTGCAGTGTGTCAGCAGGCTGGCCGCGGCCTGGTCGCGGGCGGTCTGTGCCGCGAGGGCACGGGCGATGTCGATCAGGTGGATGGCGGCTTTGTGCAGGACACCGCCAGCGTGCAGGACACGGTCAGCGGCTTGCCAGAAGCCCAGCGCGGCCGACTGCTTACCGGTTTCCGTACCCGCAACGGTGCTGCGGGAATAGGAGGTCAGGGTGGCGAGTTCTTGCTGGGTGAGCCCTGCGGCGGTGCGGTAGGCGGTGAGGATCTGGCCGACCTCACGCCGGTAATCATGCACCATGGCCGTGGTGACTCGCCGGGCCCGCAACGGCGCGGACGGAGTCATGCGCATCTAGTCATCCCCGCCAGGAAGTCGCGACCGTGGTCACGGCGATCACGTCATCGATACGGTCCACCAGCCCAAAGCCAGACGACCCGGCATGGAGGGCAGGCACTGGGTCGATCGCTGCGGGCAGGCACCGTAGCTGTGCCGCCTCAGCGGCACCGAGCCTAGGCTGCTGGGCCTGCTGGCGGCACTCGCCTCCAGCGACGGCTAGACCGCGCAGGCGTACCAGCGCCGCATCCGCGTTCAAGATGGCATCGGTGTGCTGGGCGCGGTACAGGCCCGGGAGCCGCATCCCGGCCTCGACCTTGCCGATCAGGTCGGCGGTGACGAATTCCTGCTTGGCCAGCCTGGGATGCGACAGCCCCACCGCTGTGCACCGATGATGCAGTTCAGCATCGAAGTAGTCCAGCAGCCACCGTTTCGGCTCAAGGGTACGCGCGGTGGAACTCATGTCCTCGCCTCTTGATCAGGGGTAGCCAGACGAGCTTGCGTCATCGCGCACCGTGCCTTCTCGTGCTCGGTGCTGCGGGTGACGCCACATCGGGAGGATGCGCCCGGCGGGGTTTGCGTCGTGAGGTTCCAACCTCGGCCGTTGGTCGGTGATGGGAGGCGGCCTGCATGGATGTGCCGGCCGCCTCCAGCACAGGCTGGGCCTAGGCGTCGGTCTTCGTGACGATCTGGTCGGGCGTGTCGAGCCAGACCTGTTGCTGGCGGCGGGTCACGGTCACCCCGAACCGGGAATATGCGGGTCGGTCCTGCTCGACCCACCAGTGGTAGGCGGACTCAACTTCGTCCCACAGCCTGCGGGGCCCGTACTGGTGCACGGTCGTGGCCAAGTGCAGTGCCGCCCACGAGTCCGCCGCGCATAGCCACACAGTGTCGATGAGTCCCTCGTCGTTGTAGTCGAACCAGGACAGGCAGCCCGGCACCAGTAGGCCTATCGCGAACTTCGCGTGCTCGCCGAAGAGGTCCTCGGGCCCGATGGCCGGAACGCTGGTTGTTGCCAGTTCGGTGAAGTTCGTGGGGGCGTCGGGTGCGGTGAACTGCTGCGTGCGTATGGACATGAACGAGCTGCCGATGTCGGTGAAGTTCCCCGACGCCGATGCTCCGTCGCCTGCCACCATCAGGCTCAGGATCGCCCCGGAGTCCAGGTCGCTGCGCCACGGGGTCACGATCACCCCGGCTCGCATGGTCTGCTGTACCCATGCATAGGGCACGGTGTGCACCGTCGCGGTGCTGATCAGTCGGTCGAACGGTGCCTCATCCGGTACCCTGGACAGACCATCACCGGTGATCACCCGTACCGGTAGGCCCGCCGCCCGCAGGCGGCCGCTCGCCTGCTCGGCCAGGTCCACGTCGACCTCGACCGACACAACCTGATCCGCCCCGAGGTATGCAGCTAGCAGTCCCGCATTCCAGCCGGTACCGGTACCGATCTCCAGGACCCGCTCGCCTGGTTGCGGGTCGAGTTGGGTGAGCATCGCGAACACCATCGACGGCTGGCTGCACGAACTTGTCGACCGTCCGGTCTTGTCCTGCTGGGTCACGATGACATGATCGGAATACACCGCCCGATACCAGCCGTCGGGATCAGCCGCCAGATCGATCTGGTCCATGGTCGAGCGGTCTGGCCATGCATGCAGCGCACGCGGTGGGATGAACGTATGCCGCGACGCCCGGTTGAATGCACGCGCCGGCCACGAGTCCTGCTCCCCGAACAGGTCATCGGCCAGGGCTTGCTTCGCCGCAAGCCACGGCGCTGGCTCCGTCACTTCTCGTCACTCCCCTTATCGTTGCCACCGCCGCCGCGACGGCCCCCGCCGCCCTTGTTCTGGTCCTCCGGCCGACCGAACTTGCCCGACCCACCACCCGCCTTGCCGAAGTCGCGGTCGTCAGCGTGCGCACCGCCACCGCTTCTCTTGTCGTCCTTCTTGTCACCCATGGCCGTCCTCCTTCACAGTGTGCGGCGTTGCGCCGCCGGACATCTCGGTGAAGGCCGCTGGACTGCGTCGTCCGAACCTTCAACCGCGACGATCTTGGACTGGTTGCTGCGCCCGACGCCTGCGCCGGTCGCCTGTCCAGCGAAACGCAGGGCACCGATGCAATGGTGAATCGGTAGCTGATCGATAGCGAAGTGTCACTGTGTTGAACTTTCAGTTCTGTTAAATTCCTAGTCGTGGGAGCGGCTTTCCTGTCATTTCTGGAAGCCATCCGTCGCGGATTCGGAGAGGTCAACCCCGACTACGCCGGGTGGCTCGTACCCCGCGATCAGCAAGAGCTGGCGATCCTCGACGCTGCCGGCGCCACTCACATTCGACTGCCTGGGTGGGTTCGGGATGAGATCAGCGACCGTATTGCTGAAATCATCAGCAGGGACACCTCGTCGAAGAGCCGAGCCAGACTGGCCGAACTCGCCCGCTACTACCTGCGACCCCTTGCTCCCAAGGATTCGGCTGCCAGCCGTGCGAGCCTGAGCAACTGGCGCCACGACGCTCAACAGCGGCTTGCAGAGCAACTCATGGAGTACCACGCCTCCAGCCTTGAATTCCAGCTCACAGGCCTACCTCGCAAGGGCGAGCACCTCGGACTGGCGGCGATGGCTCGCGATCCCGCCGTCGCATGGATACAAGCCCTGCATCCTCAGGAACGCGACATGGCCATATACCGCGCCCTGGCCGACGCCGCCAACGAGGCACGGACCAAGGCGGACGCACGCGCCCTAGTCGGCGTCGCGCTCATCGCCTCCCGGCTAGCGCCGGCTACAAACCCTGAGCCCGTGAACGACTTCGACGGGACCCCGCTACACGGTATGTACGGCCGCAAGTTCACGCGGTCGAGGCTCGCCCTCCCGCTCGTCCTACTGTGCCTTCACCGGTCTGCCCTGGTTGCTCGACGCCCTGGACAGCAGGCCGATCGGCGTACCGTTCTCGTCGCCGGCTACCGACTCGCTCAGTCAGGCGACGGACCGGCCGCTCAGCCGAGCCGTCTCTCTGTCCTGGACGAGGAGAACACCTTCGACCCGGACCTGCTGGCCGAAGCGATTGCTTATGCGTGGCAAATGATCTCCACCGGGGATGCCAAGCCCGTGCTCGCCGCTGTTACCCGCTACGCTGCGTTGGCGTCGGGCATGGTGAGTGAACGTCAACACCAGGAACTCGCGCTCCTCAGCGTCGCCGTAGCACGTCGGCACTCCGACCGCCGCGCACTCGGCATCGACCTGCACCATCCAGACTTCCGCAGCGACTCCACCGACTCGATCCTCTTCCAGCTGCGATTCCGGCGCGAACGCCTCCTACTCGCCAGCCACCACGACCCAGGCTCAGACTGGCGCCCCGAAATCAGGCGCATGGAGGACCTCCTCGCGGTCAGACGACAGCTGCTGCCCGCCGAGGAGTCGAGCCGAATGGAGAAGGTCCTGCTCCATCTCCAGCAGGGCGTCCTGCTGCGACAAGCACGGGAACTGACCGCGGCAGGACAACCGATGGACACCCTTTTGGCAGCACCCACCGAAGGTCAGATCATGGCCGCGATCCATGCGGTCGACGACATGGTCATCTCCATGCGCGCGAGCTTCGACCTCGCCGACCGAGATGCCGACCAGGTCACAGCAGTCAACGCCCATCGGCGCAAAACCGAAGCAGACGGCGTAGTGCACCTACTCAGCCGCATACCTCACCCCGAAGCCCTCGCCGGTGCCCGCAGACTCCGCCGAGACCTCAACCGCCTCGACGAGATCTACTCAGACCAGCTCACCATCACCCGCGCAGACGTCACCGTCCTCTGGCTCCTCGCCATGGCAGATCAAGCCATCAGACACAACGAAACAGAACAGGCCAGGCATTATCTGACATCCGCCATCGCCGAACTGCCCGACGGGATCCCCCACCTGGCCATACGAGCCGCCAACATCGCCGCCTACATCGGCGACAACGAGCTGACCCGGCAACTGATCACCAGGATCCCCGAAAGCCGCACCTGGCCCTCGTACCTCAGGCACCTGATAACCCGACTGCGGTCCGTCCGACCATCGCTCCCGACGTAGGAATTCTGTCGGTCAGCGCCCGGACGCTGCCACTACGATCCGCGCGGCCACCGGATCCGACGCGATCAAGGTGCTGTCGAAAACCGGATCCGGAAGATCCAGCGCGATATCGATCTCAGTCCGCTCACGACCATCACGGTCTGTCACATTGAGACCTGCCGCGTACGCGAGACATAGACCCGCCGCACCGTCCCAGATCTTCTGCCGCTCCCGGTAGAACAACCCGAACGGCTCCAGAGCCGGATCGGTGACCGACTCCAGATCCACACAAGCCCTCACCATGTCCAGCGTCTGCGACGTCGTGCAGGTCTTCAACCGATACCCGCTCGCCACGAGCTCCTCCTCGCACACACGCTCCGGCGTACCGGAACTCCTCGTCATCGATAACGCATACGCTCCGCTCGCCGTCAGCGCATCGACCGGCATGCCGTTGACCTCGATCGAGTCGCCCGGCCCGGTCAGCCGTACACAAACCGGAGTACGGCCAGGGCCGATCTCGGGCGCAAGCACGAACGCAGCAACCGGTCGGCGATCCTCGACGAGACAGACGACACTGCAGAACTCGCGGCCGTCGCTCTTGACGAACTGTGCAGTTCCGTCGATGGGATCAATAATCCACGCTCGTTTACTCACGCCGCGTCCGTGAAGCAGCCCCGCTCCGTATGCGCCTTCTTCACCAAGGATCACCGCGTCTGGGTCCACAGCCCGAATGCATCGGATGATCTGTCCTTGAACCGCTTCATCGGCCTCCGACAGCAACGTCGCATCAGCCTTCTGCTCCACCCGCAGAGTCGGCCTGGCCCGAAACTCGGCAAGTACAGGCGTCAAGACGCTCTCCAGCTCCAGCCACAATGACGCGATCTCCACAGGCGAGATTCTATGAGATGAGCTAGCGCGCAGGCTGCGGCGCACTATCAAGCCCAACCAGGCAATCGGCGTCAAACGGTGAGCGGCTGGCCTTGGAATACCTGATCGCGATGCCAGTCCAGATGCTGTGGGGCGGGACGTGAGGTTCCAGGGCGTGCTCGTAGACACTGGCCGTGCAGGTCGTAGACGCTTTGCCTGTAGGGGTGCGGGCGTTGAAGGCGGAGAAGGCGCACAGCCGCAAGTTGGCGTCGATACCGAGGGCGCCGCGGTCGAACAGTCGAGATCCTGATCTTCGAACCAAACTTGGAATCAGCACTCGGCCTCGGCAGTTCACCCCGTGACCGGATGCGCGGCGAGCAGCTGCGGAACACGATCCGCGAGCTCGACCTGCAGGATGCAGCAAAGGAGTCTGCTGAGCTGCATAAGCTACTGACCCTGCTGGGTTGGACATCGTGAACACCGCTAGGCAGCGTCTCGAAGTAGTGCGTGTTGGTGGTCGATAGACAGCGAGGTCTCCGGTAGAAGGTTCATCGACCAAGACGAACTGAATACCACAGACCTCGGTGGACACCTTAACGGTGACGAGGCGGCACGACCTGACCGACGCGCAGTGGCGGCTCCTGGAACCGTTGCTGCCTGCGCGTACCCGTCCGGGTCGGCCGTCGCTGTGGACCAGACGGCAGCTGATCGAGCGTGCGGTGGCGGGTCCGGGTCGGTGCACCGTGGCGCGACGTCCCGCCCTGCTACGGGACCTGGCAGGCCGTGTACGGCCTGTTCCGCCGGAAGCAGCGGGCCGGGGTCTGGCTGCGCCTGGTCGCCGGTCTGCAGCGGCGGGCGGACGCCCTCGGGTTGATCGGCTGGGACGTCAGCGTCGACGCCACGACCGTGCGGGCTCATCAGCACGCCGCCGGAGCCCGCCGCAACGGCGACGCCCAGGCCGAACCACCGGTCGGCGAACCGGCCGATCACGCGTTCGGCCGCTCACGCGGCGGGTGGACGACAAAGCTGCACCTGGCCTGCGAACAAGGACGCAAACCCTTGTCGATGCTGCTCACCGCCGGGCACCGGGGCGACAGCCCGCAGTTCGCGGCGGTCCTGGCCGGCATCCGCGTAGTTGGTCGGGTTGTCGGTGGTGTGTGGCATGGTGTTGTGGCTCGTTTCACCGCGTTCCGGTTCACTGTGGACCCGACGCCGGGGCAGGAGGTCCTGCTGCGGCGGTATGCGGGTGCGTCCCGGTTCGGGTACAACCAGTGCCTGCGCCTGGTCAAGGACGCCCTGGATGCCAAGGTCCGTGGTGGTGTGATGAAGGTGCCGTGGACGGGTTTCGACCTGGTCAACGCGTTCAACGCGTGGAAGCGGTCCGGGGATGCCGGGCGGGTGATGGTCGCCGCCGGGGATGGGACGGTTTCGATCGAGGCGACGGGTCTGGTGTGGCGGGCGGAGGTCAGTCAGCAGGTGTTCGAGGAGGCCGCGGTCGACCTCGGGCGCGCGTTGGCGGCGTACACGGGGTCGAAGGCGGGTGCTAGGGCGGGGCGGCGGGTCGGGTTCCCTCGGTTCAAGTCCAAGAAGCGCACCCGATTGGGGTTCCGGGTCCGGTGCAAGACCTCACGTGCCGGTAAGGCTGACGTCCGGGTCGGCGACAACGTCGCGCGGTCGGTGACCCTGCCCGGGATCGGGGTCCTGGTGGTGCGGGAGGACACCCGCCAGCTGCGGCGGATGCTGTCGAAGGGCCGGGCGAAGGTCCTGTCAGCGACCGTGGGCTATCGGGCTGGGCGGTGGTTCGTGTCGTTGACCTGCGAAGCGGCGGACCTGCATCAAGCCCGCCAGCACCCGCAACCCGACCCAGCCGACGCCGCTACCGGCACGACCGGCTGCGGGTGGGTGGGAGTCGACCGGGGCCTGTCCGCGTTCGTGGTCGCCGCCCGCGCCGACGGCACACCGGTGCTGCGGGTCGACGACCCGCCGCGGCCGTCGAGGGCCGGGATGGGCTGGCAGCGCCGCCTGGCCCGCAGCGTGTCCCGCAAGCAGCTCGGCTCCGCGAACCGCCGCGACGCCGCCGCCCGGCTCGCCAACCATCACGCCTATGTGCGGACGGTCCGGCAGCGTTTCCTGCACCACGTCTCCAACCAGCTGGTCAAGACCCACGACCGGCTCGCCCTGGAGACCCTCAACATCACCGGCATGCTCCGAACCCACCGGCTCGCCGCCGCGATCGCCGACGCCGCCTGGGCCGAACTCGCCCGCCAGGTCACCTACAAACAGGCCTGGCACGGCGGGCGGGTGGTCCTGGTCGACCGGTGGTACCCGTCGACCAAGACCTGCTCCGCCTGCCGCACCATCACACCCGCCATGCCACTGGGCCAGCGGGTGTCCACCTGCGGCACGTGCGGGTACCGGGCGGATCGGGACCATAACGCCGCGGTCAACCTCGCTGTCTGGGCCGAACAGCACCACGCCCGGCCCGGGACCTCCACGCAGGGGGCCCGGTCACCAACGCCCGCCGAGGGGAAGGCACTGGCCCGCGCACCCGCGCGGGTGAAACCGGCCCCGACGACGTGGGAACCGCACCCACCCCCACCGGAGTGAGGCGCGGACGCCCGAGAAGGGCGCTGCCTCAAGATCCAAACGGACTTCGAGACAGGCCGTAGGCCAGCGCAATCTACAACTACAAATGCCGGTTAGCCGATAGAGGACTGATCAAATGACCCACCCCAGTCTGCCTGCGTGAATCACACGGAGGCAGACCGTACAGTGCCTACGGAACAGTCTGGGCGTTGATGTTCACGCGTGCCCGGACCCGGGTCAGCTCAGAACCGTCCCCGACAGCCAGCCGGCCAGTGCGAGCCCTCCGAAAGTCAGCGCATACGCGGTCAGCACCCGCCGCGGTGCGCCGTCCGCCGAGCCGGCGAGTAGGACCCTTGCTGCGCAGATAGCCGACACGCCAAGAGCAGCCGCGAGTACCAGGGCCAGAACAATCCGGGTGCCGCCGAGCCCTGGACCGCTCAGCGCTGCTCGCAGTGCCGCTGCGGCAAGGCTGGCCAGGCCGATGACGTCGAAGGCGAGCGGTATCCATACCGCGGTGCGGTAGGCGCTCAACTGTCGATTCGGGGTGGTGGGCATCGGTCAGCTCCTGGTCGCGGGGTGCTGGTACGGGGTGGTGGGCAGTTCCGTGCTCGGAGCGTAGGCAAGAGTCCGCGTGAGCGACAGGAGCTCGGGTGCGGCTCCGGTGATCACGCCGACAGCGGTCTGGATGATGGCGGCAGCCAGTGCCCAGTCCTCTAGGAACGCGATGACTTGGAGGGCTGCGATGCTGTAGCCGGCGACGGCTCCGACGCCGGTCTCGATGAGGGCGGTTCCGGCCGCTGACGCGATGCCGATGATGATCAGCCGGTCGACCAGCGAGCCGATGAGGCCGTTGAGCTGCCGCTGGGCGAGGTTGGTGGCGAAGGAGATGCCGCGGTAGGCAGCGGCGAGGTCGCGCAGGGTGGCGGCCTGGGCGCGGATGGCGGTACCGGCATGGGCGAAGTAGACGGCGGCAGCATCACCTGCGGTTCCCTCCCATCCCGCGTGGGTCTGCCGGGCGTCGGCGGCGAGGTGGAGGTCGACCTCGTCGAGGCAGTCCGCGAGCCGGGTGAGCGCGACCGCCCACGTCCCGAACTTCTGCCAGTCGCCGACCAGCAGCTGCGAGACGTGGTCGAGGACGTCGACGCCGGTGACGCTGGCGGCGATCATGTTGAGGTCGTTGGTGAGGGACAGGTATCCGGCCAGGACGGCGAGGTCGATGTTGCCGTGCATGACGTCGTCAGGCAGCTGCCCGGGGTCGCTCAGGGCTGCGGCCGGGTCCTCGAGTGACCCGGTCGGATAGATCAGAGGTTCGTGTGGGCCGACCTGCACTGGCCCGGGGAGTCGGCGGTCGAACCGTTCTGCGGCCGCGGTATCGGTGCGGGTGTAGTAGCGGGCGGCGGCCCGCATCCCGTCGGCGCTGTCGAGGAAGAACCTGTCGAGACGGGTGAGGCTGCCTTCGACCACGGCCAGCACCTCGGCATGCGGCTGCATCAGGGTGTGCAGCGCACCGCGGTCGTACCAGGACATGTCCCCGTGCCGGTGGGCGTACCCGCGGGCCAGGCAGGCGACCTCGCCGAGATCGTCGAGCTGTTTGGCGAGCAGTTCCAGGCGTGCGGTATCGACGCGCAGAGTCATGACCGGCCCCCGTGATGGTGATGAATGTCGGCAGATCCAGGGTGGCAGTCCGCCGAGTTCAGAACAACCGGGTGTGGATAACCACATCAACCATGAGTGACTTGTCGCGTGTGGCGTCCCACCCAGCAGAAGAGGCGTGGGACTGCCCCGAGTTTCGTTGACTCTCGAGGTTGGGGCAGGTCAGGCTGAGTTTGTGGTAGTGAAGTGTCTCAAACTCGGCCGACTCTGAAGCGGTCACGCCGGGGCGGGCGCCGTCTTCGATGTCGGCGAGTTTGACCCAGCGGTGCAGGCACGACTCGGAGATCCCGAAGTCCTTCGCGATCTGAGCCGGGGACGAGGGCGGCGACCGCCCTCGCCACCGCGGCCGTGCCCGACGTTCAGCGGCCTTTGCGTACCAGCCGGGTGATCTCCTGGCCCTCGGTCTTGGCGAGCGGGCCCGCGCTGTCGGGCGCGGCGACCCCCAGCGAGATCGCCAGCGTGCGACCGTGCAGGTCGAGGGCCGCCTCGCTCAGTTCGGTCAGGTCGGCGATCGCGGTCCGCGCTCGTGTCCACCCCGCCACCGCCGTTCCCCCTGCGATCAGCAGGGCGGGCCACCACCACAGGCCCAGGACCAGGTAGGGCAGGGCCCATGCCGCGGTGACCACGGTGTTGGCGAACCTGGCGTCGGCGGCGGCGATCTCCGTGCGCACGGTGTCCGGGAGCACGAACCACAGCCTCGACCAGCCGAAGCGAAGATCCAGGCCGTAGCGGTTGTAGCCGATCGAATCGACTGCGGCGACACGATCGCCCATCCAGGTGGGCCGCGTGGGTTCGGCCATCGCCACGGTGATGATCTGATGCGCCAGGGCGTCGATGGCTGCCTGATCTGCGGGCGTCCGGTCCTTGGGCGGCTGCTTCTCCCGTTCCTGACGCTCCCGCACCAGCTCGTTCCACCAGGTCCGCCGCCGCGCGGTCCGCCGCTGGGCCACCTGCCGCAGCCTGACCGGCCACGTCCCCAGCCACCAGGCGCATACCGGTCGGCGCAGGGACCGGACCAAGAGCCCGACGGCTCCGGCTGCGGCGAGCACGCACAGCACCCCGACGGCCTGCGCCAGGGCGGGCAGAGTCCCCCACGTCGCGGTCGCCTTCGTCGCGGAGGCGGTGAGCAGCCCCGGGTCCAGCGCATGCGCCCAGCCGAGGACGCTGCCGACCCAGGCGGCGAGGACGAACGCCAGACCGGGCAGGAGGCCGACCCATCGGTCAAGCGCCCTGTTCGCCAGCCCGCCGATGAAGGTCTCCACGCGGTCAGCGCCGGACCATGCTCACACCGGTGAGCCGACACGTCGGCGCCGCACCGGCCGGGACGGTATGGGCGATTCGATCGCAGGCACGATCAGGACACCCGTAGGACTCCTCGTCGGCCCTGCCGCCGGCCGCACCGGGCAGACCGGTGCTCACACCACGCACCGTGTCGGTCATGCTGACGCCCAGCAGATCTTCGAGCAGCGCGGTGACCGGCAGCCGGGCTCGGGCCGCGGCCTCGATCGCGTCGAGTTCCCGCGCCTCGTCGGATCCGGCGAACTGCTCGCGTAGCAGCGGCAACTGCTCGCACAGGTCGCCGAGCACGATTCGTTCGACGATTTCGGTATTCACCTGTCCCACGGTTTCGGAATGCTATCGACAAGCGTGCCGCCTTGCCAATTCGCGTCGGGCGATGAGTCGACCGCTACGATGCCGCGATGACGATCGATCCCGGGGTGGAGATCGCGATGGGCGACACGACTCATCGGCCCGCGATGCAATGGCGCCTACAGACCTCGCCGAGGCCCGCCACCACCGTTCACATCCAGGTCGGCAGCCTCGACGACGGCGGGTGGTACGTGCGCCACACCGGCTTCGGCGACCGGCGCTTCGCCGACAAGGCAGCCGCGTGGCTTGCCGTGCGCAGACTGCAGGAGCGCCACGACCAGAAGCCGTGGGAGGTCGTCGAACCGGACTCGGGTCCCTTCTCGGTGTTGCGCAGGGCGGACGGCGCTCGGATCCTCTACGACAACCAGGAGGACGAGTGCCTCCACACGCACTGGGGTTGGGCGCAGGACGAGATGTGGAAGGCGTACGAGTCGGCCATCAACCGGGGGCAGACGTCGCACAGTACGCAGACCCACACCGCCCTGAACGGATTCATCGAGCTCACCGAATACACGGACCCGCTGGACGGCTCATCGCGTTTCGCCGTGGTGACCGCCAACGAGGAGGGCGTCGACTACCGGGTCGTCGACTACCCCGACTACGACCTGGCCGTCGAGGCGTACGAGCACGAGGTGCGGCAGTTCGCCAGCGACGAAATGCCCTTCCAGTCGAGCGACGTCCGCGGCGTCCCCGTCAGTCAACGGTCGAAAGCACCGGCGGGCTGGCACACCCTGCCCTCCGGCGAGAGCGTGATGATCGACGACTTGGAGGAGTACGACTCCATCTACGGCCTGCCCATCCGCATTCCGTGGCGGCTCACGGTCAGCCTCGCGCTCCCCTACCCGGTGCGGGGCCTCACCGACGCGCCCCGCCCCTACGGCCCGCCGCCGATGACCGCGGCCGACGTCACCGACGCCGCGTGGCGCGCAAGCGGCGGGCCCACACGCCCCCACGATCTCCACCTGACGGTGCTCCCGGACGGAGAGCGGATGCTCGCCTCCGCCCACGACAGCCTGGCGCATGTCTGGCGCGCGGGAGACGACCAGCCGGTCCGTTCGTTCTCCGGCCACAGCGAGAGAGTCCTCGCCGTCGCGCTGACGTCCACCGCGGACCACGGGCCCGTTCTCGCGACCGGAGGAGCCGACGGCATGGCGCGGATCTGGTCGGTCCGCAACGGCAGCCCCATGGCCGAGATCCGTACCGACCAGGTCAATGTCCACAGTCTGGCCTGGGCGCATCCCCCCGACGACATCCCGTGGCTGATCACCGGCGGAGACGACGCGACGGTACGGGCGTGGGACCCCGAGCGGGGTCGCCGGCGAGTCGCCTTCCGGATCGGCACACCTCAGATCGAGAGCGTCTGGTCGACCGCGGCGGCGGTCCTCTCCGACGGCCACGTCTGCATCGCCGCGGTGACCGGCGCGAGCGAGTCGTCCACGGTCCACGTCTGGGACGCGACGACCGAGGCCAAGCTGCACGAGTTCACCGTGGAACACGCGCCGTCGACCTCGAATACGCCGGCGGTGGCCATGACGGCACTGATCGACCACTCGTTCCGGGTGGCGGCTCTGGCGGGCGGCCTGGTGCGGGTCTGGGACGGCCACACCGGCCGGATGCTGTTCACGCTCCCCGCGCCGCAAGACCACTGCGGCGGCGTCGCACTGGCGCAACTGCCGGACCTGCGGGTCGCCGTCGCCGTCTCCACGGGCCGCTCGACAGTGATCTGGGATGTCGAATCGGGCACGGAACTCGTATCGCTGGAGCACCCGCCCGGCCGAGACCACCCTCGCCTGAGCCTGGCGGCACTCGACGACGGCGGGCTGCTGCTCGCCGTCGAGGACCCGACCCACAGCCCCGCCCGGCTCGTCGAGATCCAGGCTGCCCCGTGACCACCCGGAACGGAACCATGCCGTGGATCTAGAGTCGCTGACGTGGAGGGCCAGGGCCTGGGTTCATCGCCATCACACCACCGGCAACTCGGCCGACGTCCTCGGAGAGGAACCGAGCGAGGACGCCGCCGCGCTGTGGGCGGCTGTACGGGCCGTGGACCTCGACCACCCCGGCGCCAGGCTCGACGCACAGTTCGCGGCGGCGACCCTGGCGCTGAGCCAGCTCCACTACCACCGCTACCTGCTGACCTCCGGCCACCGCAGCGACGTCGAACTCGCCAGAACCCTGCTGAGCCTCCAACCCGAATCGAGCCAGCTCCACAACATCCCGCTGGGCCTGCAACCGCTGCTCGGCAAAGAGTGTGACGACGACGAACGCGCCGAGACGGCGCTACGCCTGCTGCACGCATCGACCGTGGACGAAGATCCGGCACTGCTCGACGCCGCGATCCTGCTGATGACTCCCCCACCGCGCGGTCAGCTGACGCACCTGTGCCAGGCGCTTCGCCGCCGCTTCGAACTGCACCGCAGCTTCGACGACCTCGCCGAAGCGATCACCGCCGGGCAGGCCGCGGTGGCCATCCCGGACGAGTACGACCGGGACACCGAGCCGTGGTCGCACCTCGCGGCCGCGTACCGGTGGCGTTACCGGCTCCGCGGCGATCCCGCCGATCTCCGTCGAGTGATCAACCTGCTCCGCCGAACGCTGGCGGCGACCGGCCCGACCGTGACCGTCCTCGCCGACCTCGGCGCCGCCTACCGGCTCTATCACGACCACACCGGCATCCCCGGGTACGCCGACAGCGCCGTCGACCTCGGTCGGCAGGCGGTGCGACTCGCCGGAGACCGAGCCGACGCCGCAATCGTGTCGGAACTCTGCGCCTCGCTGCTGAGACGTTATGAGCGCGTGGGCCACAGCAGCGATCTGGCGGATGCCACGACCCTCACCGACCGGATCACCGCGGACAGCACGGACACGCCGGCCGACGACGGCGCCGCCGGCCGGCTCGCAGTCGCCGCCCGGGTCCTGCTCAGACACGCCGAACACAGCCGGTCGAGGAGCGACCTGGATCGCGCGGCGAGCCTCGCCAGGCTGGCGCAGCGCGCCCTGCGCCCCGGCAATCATCAGCGGCCCGGCGTGCTCGGTTGCCTCGCCGCGGCCCTGCACGACCAGTACCTGAACACCGCCGACGCGAACCAGCTGGCAGAGGCGGTGAAATGGGCCGAGGCCGCCGTCGTCGCGGCCCCGGCGGGCCACTTCGAACGAGATCGAGCCCTCTCGGAACTCGTCGGCATCCGCCTGACCCAGTTCACCCACACCGGAGCGCTCACGGCGCTGACCGACGCGATCGAACATAGCCAACGGGCGGTCGCCGGACCCGCCGAGCCGTCACCGCAGTGGCTGGCGCACCTGGGGTACGCCTACCAGCAGCGCTACTCCGTCACCGGGGACCGGCAGGACCTCGACCGGGCAGTCCGCCACGGCGCGGCAGCCGTGGCCGCCACCGGCGCGGGCGACACCGCGCTGGCCGGAAGGCAGGCGAGCCTCGCCGCCGCCTACTCCCTACGCCACACCGTGGCCGGTGACCGGTGCGACCTCGACCGGTCGATCGAACTCATCGACGACGCCGTGGCCGGCACGCGCAACGGACAACGCGTCCTGCCGGAACTTCTGTCGAGCCGCGCCGCCGTGCTGCTCGCCCGTCACCGCCTCGACGGGGACCCAGCCGATGTGGAAGCCGCAGTCGCGGACGCGGAGGGAGCGTTGGCCACCGTCCCGCACGACCACGGCGCCCGGCTGAGAACGGTGACGGCGCTCTGCGACGTCTACCGCGAGCGGCTGATCGCGGGACCGGCACCGGACCCGACACGGCTCGCGGCCCTCGCGGCCGAGGTGACCGACACGAGGTCGGCCGCCCCGAGCGACCGGGTCGCGGCACACCACGCGCTCGGTCTGCTCGCCGGCGCCGCCGGAAACGCCCCTCTCGCGGCGGCGATGCTGACCAGGGCGGCGGAAGTCCTGCACTCGGTGGCGCCGAGGGAGACCGGCTGGACCGATCAGCAGCACCGACTGGGCCGCCATGCCGGGCTCGTCGGCGCCGGGGTCGCGGCACATTGCGCAGCCGGCGACCCCGCCGCTGCGGTGGAGTTCGCCGAGCTGGGGCGTGGGGTGCTGCTGGCGAGCCAGGCCAATACGCGGGTCGACCCGACGCGGCTGGAGATCGACCAGATCCTCGCCGAGAAGTTCCGCTGGGCGTGTGAACGGCTCAACACCCCGCACTTCGCGGCGCAGGACCGGCAGAGGTGGTGGGCCGACCATGATCGACTCCTCGCCGAGATCCGCCGCCAGCCGGGGCAGTCGGACTTCCTCGCCGCGCCGAGCCTCGACCGGCTCCGCGTCGCCGTCGAGGGCGGCTACGGCGTACTGCTCAACGTCAGCGGTGACCGGGGCGAGGCCGTCGTCGTGCACTCGGACCGCGAACCGACCATGATCGCGCTGCCCGATCTCCACGAGTCCGATGTGGAGGCGATGGTACGGGAACTGCTGGCCGCAGCGGAGAACCAGCTGAAGCCGGCCGGTGTCCTGCCGATGCGACAGACCGTGACCCGGCTCCTCGGCCGGTTATGGGACACCGCGGTCGGACCCGTAGTGGCTTCGCTGCCCGACGCGGGCGACGCTCCGCACCGCGTCTGGTGGGTGCCGACCGGACTGCTCGGCCTGCTGCCCCTGCACGCCGCGGGCCACCTCCGCCACGTCGGCGCGCTCGACGCGCTGATCTCGTCCTACGTACCCTCCCTACGCGTCCTCCACCACTCTCGCTCACGCCCGGCGGCCGACCAGCGCCGCCGTCTCTCGGTAGCCCTTCGCCGCACACCCGGCCAGGCCGAACTGTCCAGGACCGCCGAGGAAGCCCCGTCATCGGACGGCGCCACGCTGGCCGACGGCGACGCGACCGCCGACCGGGTGGTCGCGGGCCTGCGGCAGGCGACCTGGGTGCACTTCGCATGCCACGCCGTCGCCGAGCCGTCGTCACCAGCCGACGGCGGCCTGCTGATGCACGACCGGACACTGCGGCTGCCGGAGATCGGCGGCCTGCGGCTCGCCGAGGCCGAACTCGCCTACCTCTCCGCGTGCTCGACAGCCCACTACGGCACCCGCCACGCGGACGAGGTGCTGCATCTCGCGTCGGCGTTTCAACTCGCCGGGTTCCGACACGTGGTGGCGAGCCTGTGGCCCCTGCGCGACAGCATCGCGGCCACCGCCGCGGCGGCATTCTACGAGGAGCTACCAGCAGGCCCCGGAGCCGACGGCGCCGCCGTCGCCCTGCGCGAGGTCACCCTGCGGCTGCGGGCGGAGAATCCGGCCAGGCCGGAGCTGTGGGCGCCACTCATCCACAGCGGCCCCTGACGGCGCACCCGAGCTCTCCAGCGGGTCGGAGACAGACCAGGGCGGCCGCCTCGCGCAGCAGCACGGAGCGTTCGCACAGGTCGGCGCAGAGCCGAGCGGCGAGCTCCAGTTCGGCGCGCGCCTCGGGTCGTCGTCCGAGCCGAGCAAGCAGCCGGCCAGGGCTGTCACCTTCGGCCAGCTGCTGGAGGCGTGCCGCGAGGTCACCGGCTCCGAGTCATAAAATCTATGCCAGCCGGACTAGATTTTATGACTCAGATGGATTACTTTAACGAGTAGAAAGCTCTCTCACCACGGAGGTGTTGTTCATGTCCGCGTTGCGTTTCGACCCGTTTCGTGAGCTGGACCGACTGGCCGGCGAGATGATGGGCGCCAGCCGCGCGCCCCGGCTCATGCCGCTGGACGCCTACAGGCACGGCGAGTCGTATGTACTCCAGTTCGACCTTCCCGGCGTCGACGCCGACAGCCTGGAGGTCACCGCCGAGCGCAACACGCTGACCGTCCGGGCCCGCCGCCGCACGACCGCACCCGACGGCGCGCAGTTCGTGCTCGCCGAGCGGCCGACCGGCGACTACGGGCGGCAGATCGTCCTCGGCGACGGCCTGGCACTCGACGCGATCGAGGCCGACTACCGCGACGGCGTACTGACCGTCACCGTGCCGGTCGCCGAGCAGGCCAAGCCGCGCCAGATCCAGATCGGCCGCACCGACGACCGCAAGATGATCGACAGCGGTGGAGACCGGCAGGACGAACTCGTCGGCGCCACCACCTGACCCGTCCGCACGACAACGCGTATAGCCCCGGCGGACCGGGGCTATACGCGTTGAAGAGGAGTGACCGATGGCCAGCATTTTCGACGACGCCAACTACCCCGCCTACACGATGAGCACCGCCGCCGGACTGCTCGGAGTACAGCCGGGATTTCTGCGCAGCCTCGGCGACGGCGGGCTGCTGCACCCCGCACGGTCCGACGGCGGCCACCGCCGATACTCCCGCCACGACCTCGCCATGGCCGAACGCGCCCGCCAGGTCGTCGACACCGGCATGAACCTCGCCGCCGCCTGCCGCATCGTCCAACTCGAATACGAGGTAGCCCGGCTCGAACTCGAACTAGCCCAGGCCCGAGCGCAGATCGCCGAACTGACCGCCTAGGTCTGTCTCGCGGATCATGAATCTGGTTCGTTAGACGGGTGTGGCTCGTGGGGATCTGAGCAACGCCGAGTGGGCCGTGTTGGAGCCGTTGCTGCCGGCGCAGCCCGCTCGCGGCGGGCAGTGGCGTGACCACCGGCAGGTCGTCAACGCGATCTGCTGCATCAAACGCACCGGGTCGCCGTGGCGTGACCTGCCTGAACGGTACGGGCCGTGGAAGACGGCCTATCAGCGGTTCCGGCGCTGGGCCGCCTACGGCACCTGGGCGATGGCCAAGAAGCACGTCGTCGCCCTGGCCGAGGCCGACGAAGACATCGACTGGGACGCCCAGATCGACGCCACGATCGTGCGGGTGCACCAGCACGCGGCTGGCGCTCGTAAAAGGGGCTTCCGAGTGGCGAATCGCCAGCACGGCAAGCCATCGGACGCTCGCGCGGCGGGTTGACCACCAAGGTCCACACCCTGCCCGACGGGCGTGGCTGGTCCCTGGCAACCCGGATCACCCCGGGTCAGGCTGCCGACACCCGCCAGCTGGCGGCCCTACTGGACCAGGTCGCGGTGCCACGTCCGGGTGGCATCGGCCGGCCGCGCAAGCGTCCGGACTCGTTGACCGGCGACAAGGCGTACTCGTCACGGGCCAACCGAAGCTGCTGCGTTCGCGGGACATCACCACGGTCATCCCGGAGCCCAACGACCAGATCGCCAACCGGAAGCGGCGCGGCCGAACCGGCGGCAGACCACCGAACTTCGACCGCGCCGCCTACCGCAAACGCAACCAGGTAGAACGCGGGTTCAACAGGCGCAAACACTGGCGCGGACTCGCCACCCGCTACGACAAGCTGGCTAGCCACTAACAGGCCACCCTCGACCTCGTCGAGGCCCTGGACTGGCTACGCGCCGTACCCGACGGACTTGATCCGCGAGACAGAACCTAGTCGTGGCAGGCCAGGGCGAGGCCGCCGTCGCCTGATGCGGTCGCCGGAGGTGCGCACGCATCCGGCCTGTCAGTGAAATGTCGATGATCTCGCCGACCTGGCCGCGGCGGTGACATCGGCGCCGATGGCTTTCATCACCATCGTCGATGATCGGCGGTCCTACTGGAAGAGTGTGATCGGGCCGGGTCCGGAGTTCGCCGGGTTCCGGCAGAACCCGGTCAGTGAAAGCTCCTGCAAATACCTCATCACGACCGGCGGTGAGGTCATCTTCGACGACGTACGTTCGGACTGCCTGTCGTCGCCGAAGGCGTCGAAGACGCCGCGACCTCGACTGCCCTGGGACGTATCGGCCCCCTCGTCGGGCAGGGCTGGTACTACGGCCGCCCACATGGCCGCCCCCGACCTGATCACCTGGATCAACACCAGAACGGCACCGCCACCGCGTCAGGATGAATCCAGCCGTCAATGACGGGAGCGGACATTCCACGTTCCACGATGCACATGAAGGGCCGAGGCACCCACGCACCGACCTTGCTCGCCGCAGCCACTCCCGCCCTGGCCACTGCAGCGTCTTCGGCTGTGGCTGCCAGTACCAGTCCGCATCTGATACCTCTAGAGCGACGAGCGCGACCACTGGGACATCCGGTTCTGCACCTGTGGCGGCTGCTGACCGGTCGCCGCTCGACAATCGCGTCCGGCCCCTTCGCTTCGTGCCGCGCGGCCGTCGTCAGCCGAAGAGGGCCTCCCCGACGGGGACGCGGAACTCTGCGGCCATCGACCCGGTGTCTACGTCCCACACCTGGACCGCGTCCCTGGTGTAGACCGCGATCCGGTGTGTGCCGGCGGCCCAGCCGATCATTGCGACGCCCTCGTCGGCATCGTCGTGGGATACGACGGCCACCTGGTGCCGCTGGTCGCGTGACCAGATCCGGATGTGGAACCGGTCCACCATCGCCACCTCGGCGCTGTCCGCCGACCAGGCGAGGTCGTGGCGGCCGGAATACTCCCAGAGGCCGGTCGGCAGGACCACCCGGGTGCCGCTGTCGATGTCGTAGACTCCCAGCCCGTCGGACGTTCCCCGCTCCGCCCGGGCGAACCCGGTGCCGTCGGGCGACCAGCTCAGATCCTCGGCGTAATCCTTGACCGGCACCTCGCGGGTACGGTCGCCCGTCGCGTCGAGGTCGTTGACCCAGGTGCGCTGATCCGTCATCGTCATGATCCGGCGACCATCGGGTGACCAGGCGAGATACGCCACCGATGTGGTGCTGGAGGCCTGCGTCGGGAGCCCGGTGGCGAGGCCGGGCGGCCGAGCGGCGTCCCTCGGCTCCGGCGGCGCCTGTAGAAACGCGTCCGTCACGGTGAGTTCGTCCTCGACCCGGACGATCCGCACCGATGCGTCCTGCGTCCCGACGGCGATCCGATCGGGTGCCCCCGGGCCCCAGCCGAGGGTCGTGATACCGCCTCCCTCCAGGGACAGGTCGGCGGCCGGCTGCAGCGGGTCGGTCGGCCGTGTGGTGTCGGTCCGCTGAGCGGTTTCGATCC
This sequence comes from Allocatelliglobosispora scoriae, assembly GCF_014204945.1. Lineage (NCBI taxonomy): Bacteria > Bacillati > Actinomycetota > Actinomycetes > Micromonosporales > Micromonosporaceae > Allocatelliglobosispora > Allocatelliglobosispora scoriae. The sequence continues at coordinate 33,482 of NZ_JACHMN010000001.1, read as the reverse complement.
GCCACACGCGCAGCGTGCCCGACTCATCGCCCGCCGCGATCCGGGTGCTGTCCGGCGACCAGGCGACCGGATCCCGACCGCCGATGCTGGTCCACCCGAAGCCCTGGTGCCCGGCGAGGTCGTGGAGCGCGGTGAGGTCGTCGGCCCGCCAGATCGTCAGTGAACCCTCCCGCTGCCCGGCGACGGAGATCATGGTGCCGTCGGGCGACCACAGCAGCATGTCGTAGGAGTCCTCCGACAGCGATCGGCGACCCTCCAGGGCGCCGGTCTCGATGTTCCAGACGCGCAGCGAGCCGCCGCCGAGGGTCGCCACCCGTCGGCCGTCCGGCGACAGCACCGCCGCGTCGAAGTCGGCGGCGTCACTGGTGAACACGCCCCAGGCCGTCGGCACCGTCACGACCGCGGCGTAGACGGCGGCGGCGAGGGCGATCCGGGTCCTGCGCCACCGCCCGGTGGGCCTGGTCAACGCCAGGATCGAGCCCCGAGCGCGCGGCCGTTGGGTGTTGTCGAGGCTGTCGCCGAGCGCGGCGAGGTCGGCGACGAAGTCCGGGGGCGGCCGTAGGGCCACACCGTGCAGGTCCGGCAGCAGTCGGATGCTCTCGGGCAGCCGCTCCGGCCGGGGCAGCACGGCGCCGTCCACCAGGATCGGCACGGTGGGCTTGCCGAGGGCCAGCGCCGCCTCGATCTCCGCCCGGACCGGGTCGTCCTGGTCGTCGAGTCGGCGGGAGCCGGTCGCGCCCCGCAGTTCGGTCCACCCCGGACCGATGACGACCAGCACGATGTCGCAGCGTTCGATGACCTCGCGCAGCTGCTGCCGCCAGCTCACCCCTGGCGTCAGCGACTGGGTGTCGAAGAAGACGGTGTGCCGCCCGTATCGGGCCACCAGGCTCTCGTAAAGCAGCCGGCCTGCCCTGGCGGCGTCGTCGCGCCGGTAACTGATGAAGACACTCGGCCGCCGGCGCAGCTGCGACAGGTCACCGAGCCAGAGCCCGGCGAAGCCCGCCGGCACGGCGATCACCGCGGCGGCGACGCCGATCGTCGGATAGAAGAAGATGCCGTCTGCGCCGAAGGGCAGGACGAGAGCCACGCCGAGCAGGGCGGGCACGGTGAAGCTCCAGAGGAACATGCCCCGGGGCCGCAGGACCCCGCGCAGCCAGGTCAACTGGACCACGAGGAACAGCGCCGAGCCGATCAGCATGATCGAGGGCAGGCCGGTCACCTCGAGCGAGCTCAACCACATCGCCGGGGCGAACAGCACCAGCACGACGATGAGCCGGGCTCGGGCGGTGCGGGGAGTCCGTGGCGTCACCGCGTCGGCACCAGCATCACGCCAGCGCCACAGACAGCCCGCAGCATGCGCAGCGCGTCGGCGCCGTCAAGCGCATGGGTCAGCGCCGCCCGGACCGGGAGGCCGTCCTCAACGAGCAGCACGAGGGGCATGACGCCACGGTAGTTGAGCCGGTCGATCAAGGCTGTCCCGGCAGAAGGTCCTGCGTTCAACCTGCAGGACGCAGTGGCATGGTGGGCATTCACCACACGCACACCTCAGAGACGATCACCACCCTGCGGGTCCTGTTCGCGGACTTCCTCGCTTAGTGGATCGAGGCTTGAGGAAAATGCTGGTGTCGACCGTCGTGCAGTCATGCTGCGGAATCCTGTCGCAGCCTAGAGGCGGTGCGGCCAGAATGGGGCGATGAGCGGGTGGGAGCGGATTGACGACTTGATCCTGGGTGGTGTGGCGATCGCGGCGATCAAGGAGATCCGCGTTGCAGCTGATTGCAGCCTTCAGGATGCGATCGAGCGATATCACGAGCGAGCTGTCTGGCTGCACGAGACCCGGTCGACTGACTTCAACCCGCCTCAGGATGAGGTATCGGATGACGTCGGCCCCTGAGCGTGTTGATCAGGAGGCGCACGCTCTCGTTGTCCGAACTCTTTAGGCAGCTCTCACCCAAATAGCCGCAGCCCGCGCACGATCTCGTCCTCCTGGAGGCATCGGCTGCAAATCTTACCCCAGTCGATGTATGTCCCATCGCCCCCTGCATCCGTACAGCCAGGGTTCTGGGTATTCGCACAATGATGGGGAGCATCCGGTGTGCTCCCGGTTCGAGCGCCAAATGCTTCCGCTACCAGATCACGTAAAGGTCGACGTTGCCTCGGGCGGCGCAGCCGTAGTAGTACCTGATCTCGTGGTCGAACTTCTCGAGGATGCGGTCGGCGCGTTCGGGGTCGGTCGGGGCTACAGCCGGATCCTCGAGTGACCCGGTCGGACAGATCAGGGGCTCGCGGGGACCGACCTGCACGGGCCCGGGGAGTTGGCGGTCGGACCGTTCGGCGACCGCGGCATCGGTGAGGGTGTAGTAGCGGGCGCCGGTCCGCATACCGTAGGCGCTGTCGAGAACCGTCGCCTGCGGGGCTGTGGCCCAACGCGGTCAAACACGCTGGGGTCGCCACCATCCGCAGCCGGGTAACACCGGGGCAGTCAGGCTGATCGTGAACATATGCGACGGCGGTCGCGGCGGCGCAGATCCAGCCACTCGTTCTTGGCTGAGCGGGCTCGCCGAGCGCGTAGGCAGTGCCAGTGGGACCTTCCCCGTCGGCGACCATCGGGCGCCCGCCACGGACGCACCGGCCGGTAGCCTGCTGTTGCGGTGCCCCGATAGGTGCTGGCACCGATGACGCGGGCCGTATCGCCGCCCTACCCTTCATGATCCGTACGTCATGCGCGGCGTGCCGGTCAGGAAGGGAAATGGCGCTGTGAGTATCACCCCCGCCACACTGGGCAGCGGCCTGGGTGGCTGCCTCTGTCTGCTCGTCGTCTTGCTGCTGGTCTGGGTCGCGGTGACCTACAACCGGCTCGTGCGTCATCGCAATCAGGTGCAGGCGTCGTGGGCACAGATCGATGTGCAGCTCAAGCGACGCCACGATCTCATCCCCAACCTCGTCGAGACGGTCAAGGGCTACGCCGCGCATGAAAAGGCGACGCTGGACGCCGTGGTGGCGTCCAGGTCCGCGGCCGTGTCCGTGAGCGCCGCGGACCCGGCGACCCGGGCGGGCGCCGAGAACGCCCTGACCCAGAGCCTCGGGCGGCTGTTCGCGCTGTCGGAGTCCTATCCGGACCTGAAGGCCAGCGCCAATTTCGGTGCGCTGCAGGCCGAACTCGCCACCACCGAGGACAAGGTCTCCTACGCCCGGCAGTTCTACAACACCGCCGTGCAGACGCTCAACAACGCGTTGCAGACGTTCCCCACCAACGTCATCGCGGGCATGCTGGGCTTCCGCGCGTCGGCTTTCTTCGAAGCCGCCGACGGCGAGCGCGGTCCCGTCCAGGTCCGGTTCTAGGGCCAGCGGATGAACCCCGTCATCGTCGAGATCGGCGCGATCGGTGCCTCCGTCGCGCTCTACGCAGCCGTCTATGCGGCCATGCGGGTAGCCACCCGCCCCCGGGGGATCAGCCCCGCGCCAGCGGGCCAAGAGCTCGGCCCGGAGCCGCCGGCCATCGCCAGCCTTCTGGGGACCGGATGGGAGGTCACCGAGGATGCCGCCGAGGCCACACTGCTGGACCTTGCCGCCCGCAAGTATTTCGAGCTGCGCCAGCCCGACAACGATCCCCGGCACACCACCATCCACCTGACCGGCACCCAGCCGACCGGCCTCAATGCCTATGAGCTGAGGATCTACAAGCGGGTAGCGGGGCTCGCGGTCGACGGCGTGGTGCCGCTGACCGCGTTGACCTTCCGCAACGAGGCCGCCGCACGTACCTGGTGGAAGCATCTGCGCCAGGAGGTCGTCGCCGAGTCCCGCGCCCGCGGGCTGTCCCAGCGGCGGTTCGGTCCCGCCGCCATCGTGCTGCTGGTCGTCGTCGCCGGGATCGCCGCCGCCGGGATCGCGTTCGGTACCGGGCACTTCCTGCTGCGTACGCCGGATCATGGCGGCCGCGACAACGACCTCGGGGCCACCCTCGGCGTCGCATTGGTCAGTTTCGCGCTGCTGGCCGGATACGCCGGGCGCAACATCGGGGAACGCGACACTGCGGCCGGGCGCGCGGCGGCCAGCCGATGGCTCGGCGTACGGGAGTGGCTTCGCGGCCATGAGGTGTTCGCGGAGCTGCCGCCGGCGGCGGTCGTGGTGTGGGACCGCTACCTGGGTTACGGTGCCGCGCTGGGCGCGACCCGGACCGCCAGCGCGGTCATCGACATGGGCATGGGCAACCGCAAACTCGTCTGGTCGTCATTCGGCGGTACCTGGCACCGAGTGCGGGTCCGCTACCCCAGCGCCCGAGGCCATGCCGGGCTGTCGGTACCGAAACTGCTGCTGCGCGCGATCGTTCTCGGCGCGGTCGGCACGGTGCTGGTGAAGTTCTGGCATCCGGTGGTGTCGGCGATCAGCGAGACCGGCTCCGTCAGCACCAGCGCCGCTGGCCCGTACCTGGGCGTCATCAGCTGGGCAGGCCCCGTCGTCGGCGCCGGACTGCTTCTGCTCGGTGCCTACACCCTCGTGCGTACCCTCGCCGACGTGGCGCTCACCCGGACGATCACCGGTCAGGTGCTGTGGATTCAGAGCTGGCGTACCGAGCAGCGGGGCGACCAGAACCACCGCTACAGCGTCACCGTCACCTACTACCTGGCGGTCGACGACGGCAGCGGTGACCACACGGTCGCCTGGGGCATGCCCGCCGCGATCAGTTCTCGCTGCGGCACCGGCGACACCGTCCGCATCACGGCCCGCCCCTGGTCACGTCGCGCCACCGATATCACGCTGCTGGAGAAGGCGACCGCCGGACACCGCGGTGAGGCCTCCGGAGAATCAGAGAACGTGGTCGCCGCCGCCGTCAACCGGGGCACCGACGCCGCCGGCCACGCTCTGGGCACTGCCGCTCTCTCCGGGGCACTGCTGGCCGCCGACGAGATCGCGCAAGCGCTCAACGTGGCCACCGGGGTACGCGGCCTGCGTATCCCCGGACCCGGCGCGATGGTCCAGTTCACGACCGCCGACCGCCGACCCGTCCTGATGCTGCACGCCGCGGAGGGCATGGTCGGCGCCCTGTTGTGGAAGACCAACGGCAGGGGCACACCGCTGCCGGGGATCGGCAACGCCGCCTTCATCGTGGACGACCGGGCAGTGGCGCGGGTCGGCGACACCACGGTGATGCTGACCCTGCTCAAGGACGCCCGTACCGCCGACGACCAGCTGCCAGGCCTACTACGGCTCGCCGTTTCCCGAGTAGCGCGATGAACCGCACAAGTCTCCCCACCGAGAAACCGACCCAGCTGTGAACTGCGACAGCCCGCGATGCACGCAGGCTGCAGGCACCGCTTCCTACGGCTGCGGCGCTAGAGGCCTTCCCCTACCGGCGGTTCGCCAAGCTGCTGAAATGAACATCAACTCGAATTGAACACCAGAGCCGGCGACGGACATGACGGACACAGTCCGCACTGAACGTGCTGGCCGTTACGCGCGATACGTTCTGCCGTCAGATGGTGTAACCCCAGAAGGGCCGGGCAGAGACCACTTGAGGCATTGGCAGTCCCGGCCGCAGCACGTAGACGAGCGCCCGCCCCAACCGCGCTAGGCCGCGGCGAAATTGACTTGTGATGATCAATTGATCAGTGGGCGGAGTCGATCGTCGAAGCGTTTGCAGCCGGTGATGTCGAGAAGAGCGCGGGCCTGCGCTGCGGTCAGTGCGGCCTGCTCGCGAAGGCCTTGAGCCTCGTGCACCTCGGCGAGCTGTACCAGGGCTTCAGCTGCGAGGTTGCGGTAGCCCGCGGCGCTGCTGAACGTGACCGCTTGTCGGCATAGTTGGGCTGCGTTGCCCAGCCGTCCGATCGCGGCCTCGGTCTGTGCGGCGGCTGAGAGGGCTTCGGCTTCGGCATATCCCGAGTTGCCCGCTCGCGCGGTCTCGATGGCGTGTTGATGCTGAACGGGGTCTCGTTCAAGGCTGGCGATCATGGAGAGTGCGGCGGAGATGTGGTTCTTCGCGTCGATGGCCCGGGCCATCTCCAGGCCGCGTGCCGCGAATGCGGCAGCCCTGGCGTCGTCTCCGTGCCTGCGGTGCAGCCTGGCGAGGTTGATCAGCACTGCTGCTTCGCTGTAGCGGTCGTGTTCGGCCTTGAGCTTGTCCAACGCTGAGTCGAGGCGTTGGCGGGCTGCTTCCATATCGCCCATGGTCAGCAGTGACTCGCCGAGGTTGGCCTCCGCCCGGGCGGCGCTGAGGGGTGCATCGAGCTGCTCGAAGATGGCCAGGGCCGCAGTGTGGTGTGTGATCGAGGCGGTCAGGTGGCCGATGTCATGGGTGACTGCTCCGAGGTTGACCAGCAGGCTGGCCTTGGTCGTCAGCGGCCCGTCGTGGGGGTGCGTCTCCAGGGCCTCGGCCAGGCATGCGGCGGCGTCGGTGAGCTTGCCCCAGTCGCCGTAGATCCCGCCGAGATTGCCCAGGCAGGAGGTTGCGGCGTCGAACCAGCCGATGCCGCGCGCCAGATCGACCGCAGGGGTCAGCGTATCGATGGCATCCTGCCGCTGGCCGAGGAACCACAGGGCCATGGACAGGCTCAGCCGCGCCGAGACCTGACCGGCAGGGTGGCGTGCCTGCTCTGCGGCGTGGAGGGCAAGCCGGGCGGTCTTGAGCCAGTCGCCGACATGCCGCCGGATGGAGAAATACCCGCGCAAGGTGTCGGCGAGCACCCACACCGTTTCGTGATGGTCGCGGCCCGCCGCGTCTTCCACCGCGGCGATCAAATTCGCCCGCTCGGCGTCGAGCCAGCGCATGGCCGCGTCGGCGTCGGGAAACGCATGCTCTTCGGGGGAGGTCGCCGCGGACTGCCGCGGCAACCGCAGGATCTGCGGGTACGCTACTCGCGCGGCGCGGTCTCCGTGATGCAGGTAGTGCTCGTGGAGCGCCTGGCGGAAGCGGTCGCGAAGCGCGGGGCCGTCGATGTTGACCGACATGGTTGCGGCGTAGCGTCGGACCAAGTCGTGCAGGCTGAACTGGTCGGCTGCCTGCTGTTCGATGAGGTGCGCGCCGGTGAGCCGGTGCACCTGCGACAGCGCGGCCGTGACGGACTGGGACGTCAGCGCCGCGGCGGCTGAAACGCTGAATCCAGGACCGGGAACCACGCTGAGCGCCCGCAAAAGCTGCTGTTCAGCCGTCCCGAGGCGGGTGTAGGAATGGTCGAAGGCGATCTTGGTGCCGGAGTGGACGTCGTCGTCGAGCTCAACGCCGGCGGGCCAAGCGGTCTCGGCAGCTTCGGCGACGAGTTCGGCGATGCTCGCGTACCGGCCATCGGTCAGATTGGCGGCGGCCACTCGCAGTGCGAGCGGCAGGTGACCGCACAGCAGGGCGAGGTCTTCGGCCGGGGCGGCGCTGATCGGTGTGGGAGATATGCGGGTGAGCAGGTCGAGGGCTTCCTGCGGGGTGAATTTCTGCAGCTCGAGCCGGCGCGCGCCATCGCGTGCGACGAGTCCGCTGAGCCGGTCGCGGCTGGTCACGATCACCCTGGTGGCCGTGCCGCCGGGCAGTAGCGGGCGGACCTGCTCGGTGGTGTTGGCGTTGTCCAGGACGATCAGGATACGACGATCCACCAGCAGGCTGCGGTAGAGGCCTGCGGCCTGGACCGCGTCCACCGGTATCAACTCGGCGGCGATCCCCAGGCCGGACAGGAAGTACGTCAGCGCTTCCAGGGGCGGCATCGGTGTCTCGCCGGAGTACCCCCGCAGGTTGATGTAGAGGTGCTCCAGCCCTTCGGCGGATGCGTGCAGCCAGCTCCAGTGCACCGCGAGCGCGGTCTTGCCCATTCCTGCGCCACCGGTCAGCAGCAACGGCGCGTGCGGGGTGCCGGGGCTCGCCCACGAGTCCATCTGCGCAAGCATGTCCAACCGGCCGACGAAGTCGGGGATGCCGGCCGGAAGCTGGCCCACCGGTCTGCGTGCCGAGGGCTCCTTGGTACGCGGTTGCGGGCTCTGGCCTCGCATGATCGTCAGGTAGAGCTGCTGGAGCGTGCCGGAGGGGTCGACGCCGAGTTCCTCGGCCAGGATCCGCCGCCCGTCGTGGTAGGACTGCAGCGCCTCCGCGGGTCGGCCGCTTCGGTGCAGCGCGACCATGTGCTGGCCACGCAGCCGTTCCCGCAGCGGGTGCTCCGCCAGCAGGGTCGCGACCTCGGCCACGATCTCGTGATGGGCGTCGAGCGCCAAGGCGGACTCGAACCGGTCCTCCCAGGTCGACAGGCGCAGCTCTTCCCACCGCACGACCGCGGATCGCAGCCTTGGCACGTCGGCCAGGTCGGCGAGAACCGGGCCTCGCCACAGCTCCAACGCCCGGGAGAAGAAGGACCGGGCGAGGGAGGGCTGGCCCGCGACCAGGGCGTCGCGGCCCTGCGTGGCGAAGTCCTCGAACATGGTGGCGTCGAGCTCGTCGCGCAGAACCTCGATCTGGTATCCGTGAGGCTGGCGAACTATCCGTTCTTCACCCAGCAGCTGACGTAACCGGTGAACGTGGACCTGGATGTTCTTGGCGGATGTCCGAGGCGGCGACTGCTCCCAGATCGCCTCGGTCAGTGTGTCGGTGCTGACCGCCTGCCCCGGATGGCACAGCAGCATCGCCAGCACGATCCGCAGGTTGCGTCCACCGAGCGGAACCAGCCGTGACTCGGCGGTCACCCGCAGCGGTCCCAGGATCCCGAAATGCACGTCCGGCATCCTACGACAAATGGTCACTTTCTGTTGCCCGTGAAGGTGTTGCGCTATACGGACGATATACCGGCCCTAAACCCTGATCGGGGACCGTGTCCGTACTCTTCATCAATCGACGGGGTGTGATTGTTCATGTGGTCTGGCAGATGTTTTGGCCGGCGTGCCGTGACGGCAGTCGCGATGTCCGTGGTCCTGGTTGTCTCGTCGGGCGTGCCGACGCCCGAGCCCGCACATGCCTCCAGCAGTCCGGCGGTGGCGGCACGGTGCCCGGCGTCGCGGCCGGATCCCGGCGCGGCGCACGCGACGGCCCGAGTATGCGGCAACCGGGTTGAGATCGAGTCCTTGACAACGGAGACGGAACGGGTGTGGGCGAACGCGGACGGCTCGCGATCGGTGGAGCAGGCCGCAGTCCCGGTACGGGCGCAGCGGCCCGACGGCTCGTGGGCTGACATCGACCTGACGCTGCACTCCACCGCTGACGGCTCCATCGCACCGCTGATGCGCTCTGGCGACCTGCGATTCTCTGGCGCGCAACCAGCTGGCGAGCACGTGCTGGCCGCGACCGGCAAGGGGACCGAGCGGCTGGCGATGCTCTACACGGGTGCGCTGCCGGCACCCTCGTTGGACGGCAGCCGGGCAACCTACGCCGACGTCCGCCCAGGCCTGGACCTGGTGCTCGAAGCAACCCGGGCCGGGTTCGAGCAGCTGTTCATCGCCCACGACCGAGCCGCGCTGGCGCACGTCGCGGTGGTGACTCTGCCGGTCGTCGGCACTGGGATCGCCTCCCACAAGCTGCGCGCCGACGGAGTGACCGAGTTCCGCAACGCTGCCGGGAAGGTGTTCGCAACCGTTCCGCCGGCGCGGATGTGGGACGCCGAGACCGACGTCCGGGGAATGCCCAGACACGAGAAGGACGTGGCGACGAACACGGTCAAACGACCGGTGGGAAAGCGGAGCGGTAGCAGCGGCGAGCGCATGGCCGGCAACGGCGGCGTGGCGCTGACCTTGCAGCCGGACGCGGCATGGCTGGCCGACTCCGCGCGGAAGTTCCCCATCACGATCGATCCGTCCCTGACGACCATGTCCCCGACGACCGACCTGTACTGGGTGGAGGGCTCGAGTACGGCCCACACCGGCGACAACAACCTGCAGATGGGGTACTTGAGCACAGACGCCAAGCGTCGGCGCACCGGATTCGCATGGCCGACGTCGTCGATCTCGCACGCATTCATCCAGTCGGCGACGCTGTCGGTCTACAACTACTGGTCGGGTGCGTGCGCGCGGGCCGCGTGGGAGGTGTGGCGGCTGACCGGCACGTTCGGCACGACATGGGCCACCATGCCGACGTGGTCGTCGCTGGAGACGTCGACGACCGTGACACGAGGCTACTCCGCCTCGTGCGGCGACGGCGCCGATGCGTATACGACCCTGAACGTCACGTCGCTGTTTCAGAAGGCCGCCAACGCGGGTGATGCGACCACGTACATAGGCTTGAAGGCCGCCAACGAGACCGTGGCGGACGCGTGGAAGCAGTTCCGTTCCAACGAGTGGACGTACTCGTCAGCGTGGCCCTACGTCAACATCACCTACTGGCCGCTGTCCACCGTCTCGGCCACGGGAACGAACCCCGCCACGACCTGCACGACGACCGGCACGCTGCCCCGGGTGAACACCCTCACCCCGACGCTCGCGGCAACCATCTCCAACCCGCTGGGCGGCAGCATGTACGGCCGGTTCGAAGTACAGACCGCCGACGGCGCCACGACGGTGATCCCGACCGTCTCGACGCCGCAGGTGACATCAGGCGCCACCGTCAACTACGCCGTCCCCGCCGGGAAGCTGGCCAACGGCACCTCCTACCGCTGGCACGCGGCCGCCGACGACAACCACACATGGTCCGGCAACGGTCAGACGCCGCAAGCATGGTCACCATGGTGCGCGTTCACGGTCGACACCACACCGCCGTCGAGCGTCTCGATCTCCAGCAGCAGCCATGCATCCACCTCCAGCTGGTACGCCGCCAGCACATTCGCCGGAACGGCGAGCGCCGCCGACGCCATCTCCGCCACAGCCGGCTACTCGGTCGCGTGGGACACGAGCCCGACGACCCTGCCTTCGGCGACAGTCACACAGACATCGCCGACACTGTCCAAGACGGGGCTCACGAACGGCGTCCACTACGTCCACGTCCGCGCCTGCGACACGGCCGGCAACTGGTCGACGACAGCAGCGCACTTCGCCGTCAACGTCGACACCGCCGCGCCAGGCGCACCCGGCTCACTGGCGTCGAGCACGCATCCGATCTCCACCCAGTGGTACAGCACCCGCACCGTGACATCGACGTGGACAGCCCCTGCCGACACCTCCGGAATCGGAGCGTACGCGGCGACCGTCGACCAGTCGGCGACCACGCTGCCCCCGTCGACCGGTTCCGGATCCACTGTGCTGCCTGCCACCATCCGTACCTTCACCACCACGACGTCTGCCGACGGCGTCTGGTACATCCATGTGCGGGCCAAAGACAACGCGGGTACCTGGGCAACATCTGCGGCCCACCTGAAGGTGCAGATCGACACCGCGTCGCTGCTCGGGCCGACGATCACCTCCAGCAGCCACCCTGACCAGACGGCCGCCTACCAGGCGACCGGCTTCTCCGCCGCCTGGACACCGCCGGGCGGCACGATCGCGGGGTATTCGCTCGTCGTAGATCAGATCCCGGGTACCGTCCCGGACACCACGGTCGACCAGACGGCGACCGCGTACTCCGCGGCCTATGCCGAAGGCACCTGGTACCTCCACGTGCGGGCCAAGACATCAGCCGGAACCTGGAGTTCCACCTCCACGTTCCGGTTCACCGTGGACACCACCACACCCGCCGCGCCCAGCGTCTCGTCCGACACCATCACCGCCAACGGCTGGTCCGGCGGGGAGGGCGAGACCGGCACCTTCACCGCAGGCCCAGGGCCCTCGACCGACGTCGTGAAGTACCTCTACGGCCTGGACGCCGAACCGTCCGGAACCCCGGTCGACGTATCGCAGGGCCAGCCAGGCACCATCACCATCGGGCAGCTGACCGCCGGTGAGCACACCCTCAAAGTCCTATCGGTCGACGCCGCCGGACACTGGTCGACCGCCACGTCGTACCGGTTCGCGATCGGCTCACCCGGATCCGTCACCTCACCGGCCACCGCTACGGACTCGGCCGGCCGCACCCTGGTCAAAGTCAGCGGCCACGAGGCCACCACCGGGTTGACCCTGCAATGGCGGCGAGCGGACGCGGACGCCTGGCAGACCGTTCCCACCGGGTACGTCCAGCACGACACCGGCGGCACGGCCATCGGCTCATGGCCGGTCACCACTACGGGAGGCGGCAGCTACCCGACGCTGGTGTGGAACATCGCCGCCACCGTCAACGCGGCAGAAACCGGCAGCGATCCGGTCGACGGTCCAGTCCAGATCCGCGGGCTTTTCACGACCGCGGCCGGCAACACCGGCGGCAGCCCTGGCGTGTCGTTCACGCTCGACCAGGCCATGGGCGGCGCGGCCGCCCAGACCGTCGGCCCTGTGGATGTGAACCTGCTGACAGGAAACGCGACCGTCGGCGCAGCGGACGTATCGGTCGTCGGATTGGGCGTAGCCCGATCGTTCAACACCCGCAAGCCCAACCTGTCGGACGGGACCGGGATGTTCGGTCCGGGATGGACCTCCGGATTCGGCGCCATGTCCGCGCCGTACACCGACCTGATACGCAACGGCTCCCTCGTGACGCTCACCCTGCCCGACGCAACCACCTTCGCCTTCACCGAGCAGGCCGACGGCACCGGCTTCACCCCGCAGCTCGGCTACGAAAGCGTGGCTCTGTCCTACAACAGCGCCGCGAACAGCTACACCCTCACCGACAAGTCCACGGCCGTCACCGTATTCCAGCGTCAGTCGACCGACCCTGCCGACACGTGGTACCCGTACGTGGTCACCCCCGCCGGGTCCAAGGACACCATCACCTACTCGTGGCAGAAGACCACCGTCGACGCCGCTGTAGTCGTACGCCCGACCCGCTTGCTGGGTCCGATCCCGGGCAACGCCACCTGCGACTCGACCCTGACCGCCGCATCCAACCGCGGCTGCCGGGCGATCTGGTTCACCTACGCCGCCACCACCACCGCAAGCGGAACCGGTGAGATGACCTGGGGCGACTACAACGGCAGAGTCAAGGCCGTCAGCTTCACCGGTTGGAACCCCGACACCTCGGCCATGACCACGATCGAGATCGCCCACTACCTCTACGACAACACCGGCCGCCTGCGCGCCGTCTTCGATCCGCGCGTGGACCACGACGGCGGACAGCACCTGGCCACCAAGTACGCCTACGACAGCGACGGGATCGTCAACCAGATCACCCCGCCCGCCCAGGAACCGTGGAACCTGGGCTACACCACACTGCCTGGCGACGCGGGCAAGGGACGCCTCGCGACCGTATCCCGCAGCGCCCTGTCCGCCGGCACCGCCACCTCCACCATCGTCTACCGCGTACCGACTACAGGCAGCGGCGCGCCATACGACCTGTCCTACGCCCAGACCGTCCGCTGGGCACAGGAGACCCCACCCGTGACCGCGACGGCAATCTACCCGCCTACGCAACTTCCCAACGGCTCCCAGGCCGGCGGAACCCTGCCCGCCTCCTACGAACGAGCCACCATCATCTATCTCGATGCCGACGGCCGGCAGGTCAACACCGCCGAACCCGGCGGAGGGATCTCCACCACGTGGTACAGCGAGCAATGGGGCGCCGTCTCCGCCGAACTGACGGCAGCCAACCGCCAGGCCGCGCTCGACTACTCCGAGACCGACGACGCGGATCACGAGTACTGGCAGGCGATCTTCCGCCAGACCATCTACGAGTACGCCGAACACGCCCCACTCGTGGTCTGGACCATCACACCTCGGCACTGGATCCTGCTCACCAACGGCACCCTGGTCTACGACAACGTCCGCACCTACCACTGGTACAACAACGAACAAGAGTCCAAAGCCACCACGGCCGTCATGCGCTGGGACTCCAGCGGCTACAACGAATACGACGCCCGTACCACGACGACCGACTACGACTGGTCGTTGAAGCAACCGATCACCGAAGTGGTCGACCCTGACGGCCTGGCACTCACCACCCGCTACGCCTACGACAGCACCGGACGGCGTATAGCCCAGACCAACCCCGCCGGAGCAGGCTCCGACGCCACGCCGTCCACCCGGTTCACCGTCTACTACTCCGCCATCGACAACGAGACCCATCCACAGTGCGGCGGACATGCCGAATGGGACGGCCTCGTCTGCCTCACCAAGGCCGGCGGGCAGCCGGCCTCGGGCGCCGAACTGCCGATCACCACGTCGACGTACAACCTCTACGGCGCCCCAACGACGATCGTGGAGTCGACATCGGCCGGCATCCTGCGGACGACCACGATCACCTACGACTCGGCGGGCCGAGCGATCGACTCGACCTCCCTCGCACCGGGTCTCGGCGAACCTCTGCAGCGGCGGCGCACGGTCTACGACGCGTCCTCCGGGCAGGCCGTCCGCAGCCAGACGGTCGACGCAGCCGGAACCGTGACAGCGCAGATCGTGCGACTGTTCGACACCCTGGGCCGGCAGACCTCCTACGTCGACGCCGACGGGAACACGTCGACCGTCACGTACGACCTCGCTTCGCGTGAGGCCGTGACCAACGACGGCCTGGCGACCCGCACCTACACCTACGACGGCGGAAGCGAGCGCCGCGGACTGCCGACACGGGTTGTCGACTCCCTCGCCGGGACGTTCACAGCGACCTACAACCTCGACGGCATCCCGGACACCCAGACCTGGCCGAACGGCACGTCCGTCCAGACGTCGTACAACGAGGTCGGGGACCCTGTCGAGATCACCTACGACCTGCCCGGCTGCGGCAGATCAAACTGCACGCTCTACGCCGAGTCGGCGCAGCCCGGTGTGCACGGCGAGTGGATCACCCGCAGTTCCAGCCTCTCCAACCAGGAGTACGCCTACGACAACGCGGGGCGCCTCACTCAGGTCAAAGACACCGTGAGCGGGCAGTGCACAGTCCGAGCGCATGTGTACGACAGGGCATCCAACCGCACGAGTGTGACCGCCTACAGCCCAGGCGCGGGCGGCGCCTGCCAGACCACGACCACAGCAGGCGCGAAGAACTGGAGCTATGACACAGCCGACCGCGTCATCAGCAGCAGCTACACGTACGACGACCTCGGCCGCACGTCGACAATGCCGGGTAGCGACACGGCAGTTCCAGGCGGTGGAACCACGACCATGACGTACTACGCCAACGACATGGTCCGGACCATCAACCAAGGCAGTCGCACCACCACCTACACCCTTGACGTCGTCGCGAACCGGGTCCGCTTCTGGACCGACAACGCGACCGGGACTTCCCTCACCAAAGTCAACCATTACGTGGAGGACGGAGACAGCCCCACATGGACCAACGAGGGCGGGGGCACGATTACTCGCATGATGGATGGCCTGGCCGGCGTCGTGGGTACGCAGAGCAGCTCAACCAGCCGTACCTGGATGCTCAGCAGCCTCCGCGGCGACCTCGTCGCCGGCATCGGTGAAGGCGATACCGGCCTGACCTACACCACGGAGTACGACGAGACCGGCAAGCCCCGCAACTCGGCTGACGCTGGATCGCGCCGATACGGCTGGCTTGGTTCGACCCAACGCGCCGCGGACACACCCGGCGGGCTCATGCTCATGGGTGCGCGCCTCTACGCTCCGGGCAGCGGCCGCTTCCTGTCCACCGATCCGATTTCCGGAGGTAGCGCCAATCCTTATGAGTATTGCTCAGGCGACGCTGTGGGCTGCACCGATACTGCCGGGACCATGTCATGCAAGGCATCCAAATCACTACGGAACCACACCGTCAAGGTACGCGGAGTGACCATACGAAAATGGCGCTCCTATACGTTTACCTTCCGCTGCGATTTCACACACAAAGAAATGACCTACCTTTTCAACTACTTCACGGGCATCTTCGTCACCGCACTTGCCGGAGCGCTGGGCGCGGTGATCGGTGGGGTAGCTTGCTCCGCGGGCACTCTCATCGCCTCGGTTATATGCGGCGCGATATTTGGATTCCTCTTCGCGTTGGTGGGCGGATTAGCGGCCAGCGGCATCAGTGCCTGGTATGACGCAAACTGCACAAGAGACCACGGCGCCAGGAGGGCAGTCAATGTCAAATATCATCTGAACACATGGCCGTGGGTCGGAACCACCCGTGGGCCGTGGATCGACCGGAAAGGCTCGACATGCCTCTAGCCTTTAGCCGAACGTAACGTGTAATACCTCTACGACGTTCCGAAGACCGTAGTCGAGCTTGTTGACCGGTTTCACCTCGGGCCTTCACTGCTTGAAGGCCCGAGGTGAGACCGGTCCGATCACCTCCAGCGGCCCTTGGCGGACCCGGTTCGATTCGAATTACACAACTCGCGACTTGCGCGGAGCTCCTGTCGGTGAGTTCGGGTCTCCCGTGACGGCATCCATGGTGGTACCCCACTCCCGGTAGCCGTCGAATCGCGGTCTCGTACCGGTCGCTCGGGACTCGACCCTCCGTGTCCAACAGCTTGCGCCTTGGGGCGGCATCCGCCGATAGCGAGACGCACCCAGGCCTAGACCAGTGTGATGTGGACCGAGCTATCCGTGAAACCTACGACCTTGAAGCGAGACAATCTAGGTAGGAGAAACTCTTCCAGTCCGTTTCCGTGCAAGGCTGCAGCGCGGGTGCCGGCTGGAATGGGAATGTCAAAGACTGCGGAACATCGCCTGTCTTTTCTGCGCCAATCTGCGGACCATCGATGTTTGGGACGCCCGCTCTTAGGTCTGCCAATTTAATTGCGATATTTCTATTCGATGTAATATAGACGTAGCCTAGTTCTGTATGAATTTGGTCGGCTGCGAGACTCTTTATGCACTTGCGTGAAACTACGCTTCGCCAACCCCGTCCCCGTAGCGGCGTCGGAAGCGGGTCCTCCGGTGGCAGTCGATCGGCGCGACCTCGGCGGTTGGACGCTGTGGACCAAGCCCTGGCGGCCAGCGGTGCGGTGCCCACCGGCGCCATTGAGGTCAACTCAATGATACCGACATCAGCAGTCGTATCTGGTCGGCCTCCGGTCGGCTGGTGTCGTCGAAGATCTCCAGGGCTTCCTGCCAATGCTTCTGGGCCGCGAGGCGGTCTCCTGCGTGATCGGCGGAGTCGCCTAGTAGGCGCAGTGCACGTGCTTCGCCGAGCCGATGCCCGGTCTGTCTGTGCCGCTCGATGGCCTGTCTGGCGATCGCGGGCCGCCTTGACATGGTCGCGGGCTGCGAAGTAGGCACGGCCGAGAATGGTGAAGGCGTTGCCCTCTTCTACGACATACCCGGCGGTTTGAGCCATGCCGAGCGCTTCGGAGGCGGCGGTGACGGCTTCTACTCGGTCACCTTCGGCCGCTCGTGCAGCCAGGGCCTCGGCGAGGCCGGTCAACGTGTGGGTCTGCAGCTGCCGACTTCCGCCGTCGCGGAGGATCGCGAGCGCTCGCCGGTGGTGGTCGACGGCCTCGTCGTGTTGTCCCAGGGTGGTGTATATGGTGCCGAGGAGGCTGAGGATTTGGCCCTCGGTAGCTCGTTCGTCGACGTCACGGGCGAGGGTGAGCGCTGTCTGCGCGGTGTAGAGCGCCAACGTGTGATTGCCGGCTTCATGGTCGATTGCGGCGAGGCTGTGCAGGGTGTTCGCTTCGGCGTATCGCTTGCCGACCTCTGGCTGTAGCGCGAGCGCTTCGGTGAGCATCTTTCGGGCGGATGCCAGCCGGCCAAGTCGATGGTCGAGCACGCCGAGGTTGTTGAGGGCGATCAGTTCGCCGATCCGGGATCCTGCTTCCCGGTGCAGAGCAAGTGCGTCGACGTAGGTGTCCCTGGCGTGCTGTAGTTCGCCCATGTCGTGGCGGACGGAAGCGAGGTTGGTCAGCGCGTTGGCCTGTCCTGCCCGGTAGTCGCATTCTCGGTGGAGATCGAGTGCCTGGACGTGGCATTCGGCGGCGGCGCGTAGGTCTCCGGTGTTCTTGTAGACGATTCCAAGGTTGCCGACGATCGCTGCGTGACCTTCGCGCCATCCGGCTCGGTCGGCGAGGTCGGCAGCCACCTTGTAGCGGTCGCGGGCGACTTCGTAGCGTTCCTGGGCCTGGTTGGCCAATGCGATGCTCATGTGGAGGGCGGCCTGGGCACGGACGTCGCCTGCCTGTGCTGCTGCTTGGAGGCTGGTGTCGGCAGCGGTGAGCCAGTCGCTGGTGTGGCTGCTCTGCCAGAAGTACCCCCGCAGGGTGTCAGTGAGCAGCCAGGATTCACTTCGAGGGTTGGGCAGAGCGGCGTAGGCGATAGCGGCCAGCAAACTGGATCGTTCGGTTTCCAGCCAGGTGAGGGCGCTTGTGTGGTTGTCGAAGACCAATGGCGAGATGCCGGGTTGTACCGCGGGCAGGCTCAGCCGAACCATGTGCGTATAGAGGAGACGGGCAGCGGCATCAGCGGTATGCAGATACCAGCTGAGGAGCCGGTCGACTGCCTCGGTTCGCCGAGTCTCGTCGTCCTCGTCGTGGAGGCGTTCCAGCGCGTAGGTCTGCAGCAGGTCGTGCAGCGCGTACCGCCCGGGCGCGCTCTGGCCGAGCAAGTGGATGTCGGCGAGTCTGTCGAGGAGGGAGGCCGCTTGATCGATGGTGGTGCCGAACAGCGCGGCGGCCACCGGGGCAGTTACTTCGCGACCTGGGATCAGGCTGATGAGTCGGAACAGGCGGCGTTCTTCCTTAGCGAGCCGCAGATACGAGGCGGTGAACGTTGCGCGTACGGTGGCCAGCTCATCATCCTCGATGGTGAGCGTGTCGAGTGTACCGACGGCGTCCATTTCAGATAGGTATCCGGCGATGTTCTGGTCGCTGCGCAGTTCGATCTGGGTAGCCGCGATGCGAAGGGCGAGCGGCAGGTAGCCGCACGCGCGTGCGAGGTGCTCGATCGATGCCGGGTCGGCATCGACGAGGTCGGGCCCGAGGATCTGGCGCAAAAGCGCCACCGCCTCATGCTTGGAGAGCAGGTCGATGGGCAGGCGGCGGGCACCGTTGGTGACGGTGAGCGAGCTCAACCGGTCGCGGCTCGTGACGATTACCACGCAGCCGCTGTCTCCGGGCAGGAGCGGTCTTACCTGTGCGGGACTCGCGGCGTTGTCGAGCACGATCAAAACCCGCCGGCCGACGAGTCTGCTGCGAAACAGCGCCGCAGCCTCGTCCACATTGTTCGGAATGTGCTCCCCTGAAACGCCCAGTGCGCGCAAGAATCCGCTGAGCGCTTCGATCGGGCGCAATGGGGATCCCCCGCCGAAGCCACGGAGGTCGACGAATAGCTGTCCGTCCGTGAATACGCGGGCGGCGATCCGGTGAGCCCACTTGACCGCCAATGCGGTCTTGCCGACACCGCCGGCACCGGCGATCGCGGAAATGATCAGTGTGGTGGGTGCTTCCGAGTCGCTGTTGGAGAGCAGCTCGTCGAGCTGTGCGATCTCTGCCTCGCGGCCGATGAAGTCGGGTATGCCAGCGGGCAGTTGCGCCGGCGATGTCCAGCGGCGTTCGGGTTGGACTACCGGTGGTGTGGTGTGCCGGACCTGCGCGTCGGGATGGTCGAGTGCGGCGTCGGCACGCAGGATGGCCGTGTGGAGCTGCCAGATCTCGGCACCCGGGTCCAAGCCGAGCTCTTCCTGGATCCGCGCGCGGACCTTGTTGAATACCTGCAGTGCCTCAGCACGGCGCCCATCACGATAGAGCGCGAGCATGAGGTGGCCGGCGAGACGCTCGTCGAGCGGCGAGCCGGCGTGTAGTTCGGCCAGCTCACCAATGAGTCGAACGTGACGGCCGTCCTCGAGATCGGCGCCTATCCGGAGGTCGAGTGCGGTGCGGCGAGCCTCTTCCAGCCGCGCGCCAAGGCGGTCTCGTATCGCGTCGGCGCCTATGTCGGCCAAGGCGGGGCCTCGCCAGAGCCCCAGTGCCGTACGCAGCAGCCGAGCACGTTCGGCTGGCACATCGCAACGCTGCGCTTGCTCACACAGCCGGGTGAACACATGCGCATCAATTCCAGCGCTATCGGCGTCGAGCCGGTAACCGCCCTGCTGACGGCTGAGGTGCACACCGCTCTCGGCTGATCCCGCATCGCGCAGCCGGGCGCGCACCCGGGATATGTACGTCTGTATGACATCACGTGCGGAATCTGGCGGGGCGCCGGCCCACACCAGGTCGGCGAGGCGTGCCGTCGAGACTGGACGGCCGACCTCCAGCAAGAGGATCGCCAGCACGCAGCGCTCCTGCCGTCTGCCCAGGGGTACCAGTCGACCGGCAGCCTTAACTTCGACGGGCCCGAGCAAACGGAACTCCACGATCCTGACTATAGCGATGCGTGGAGCGCGCCGCTGTCCCTGAAACGGTAGTGGCGACGGTAGGGCTGTTGGTAGGAAAGCGGCCGCATAGTCGATTTCACCGAGATCCTGCGGAGAAATAGCCGCAGGACACGGCATACGACGAGCAGAACGCGTGCTGGCGGACCACGAATTCGCCGCTCGCGGAACGAGGGGGCTCAACAGTGAACGATCCGTGACGCGACGCCGCAGAACGTCCGCGCAAGGCAACCGGATGCCAATTACCGGTCCAGCGTCGAGAGACCTGCCGCTGGGCATACCCCGCGCCGCGCATTCAGATCTTGCGGTCGGAAGGCGGCGACCACAGCAACAGTCGAACGGCTTTGATTGCGGATCCCTGAGGTCAGGGATCCGAACGATCGACGTCGGCTTGAATTATCGAATCGGAAAGAGGCGTGATGAATCGTCAGAAACTCGCCACTGCAGCGGTGACGCTGATTGCCCTCCTGGGAATCAATGTCGCGCTGGAGTCGCCCGCGGCTGCGGCATGCACTCCCAACGACATCGTTCTACAGACCTACAAGTCCGGGAACTGGATTGATGGCCGGGCGTCGATGCCGACCTGCGGCGACGCCAGTCGAAGCTCCACTCTCACCCTGCAGCGATCCCGCTGGTACGGGTGGGAGGACCTGGGGTACGGCACCGTTTACGGGGACGGTTACTGGTACTACGTCAGTTACAACTGCGCCGGCACCGGCACCCACGAGTTCCGCACGATCGCCACTGGCGGGACTGTCGGCGGCGTGGGCTATGTGCGGGAATCCAACCATATTACGGTGACCTGCTGACGTAGTCCGCAGGGACCCACAGCGGATCCCCCGGGTTCCTACGGCGACAATCATCTGCGTCGAGGACCTCGGGGGATTCCGTGTTGGCTGGTAGTTCAGTCTCTCACTATTCCACTGTCACTGCTCCTGCCGGTGCGTTTGCACCGGTGCACAGGCGGCGAATGCCGCCGGCGAGGAAGCGCAGCGTGATGGCGGAACCATCGGCAAGGCGGGCGGCGGCCAAGCTGGTGAGCGCAGTCGCCACGCTCGTCGCGACGCTATCCGAAACCTTCTGTCGGGAACGCGATCTGCACCGGCCCGATCTCGGTCAGCACCGTCTTGCCCCGCATGCCGTTGCGGGAGTTCCCGCCGTTGCTACCCGCCGGATCGCCCCGGTCATAGCCGAGGTGGTCGGTGATCTCCCCTTCGAGGGCGGCCTCCAGAACCCGCTTGGTCAGCTGCCCCAGCAGGCCGCCCTCGCCGGTGAGCTGCAGGCCCGCTGCGCGGGCCCTGCTCCACCAACTGGGTGATCAACTGCCCGTCGACACCATCTGCGACCGGGACCACCGGCTTGCTCTTCGCCACGTCGTCATCAACGACCATGGGCACTACATCGATCATCGGTACTCCCTGAGGAGAGACTTACACCGATATCACTACAGACCCAGCCCGCCCACCGGGGTGCCGGTCAGCGGCAGGATCGGGCTGATCGGTCAAGTGCTGAGGACGGGGACGGGGACGCTGTGCGCGAGCCGCTCCGCTCCCGCGGGTCATCTGCGCCGCAGCGGCTGCCGCCTCGCTTGTCCTGAGCGCTGCCTGCTGGACCGGGACGCTGCGGGCGACCTGCTCGACGTTCTCGCGGGTTAGATGCACGGTGCTCGGTTGATATTCATCGCCGCCACCTTGTCGACAGCGATGGCGATGCCTCAGTCCGGCTTCCTGTGATCAACAGGTGAGCGATCGGTAACGGCTTCGGCGACGGTGTGCACGGAACTTCCGTCCGGAGGCTTCACCACTCCTTGAAGGAGAAACCGAATGCGTATTGGCGCCATTAAAAGGCTACGTGGCGGGTTGGCCGCCGTCTTGATCACGACGATGGGGTTGGTCGGCGGGCTCGGCACGTCGGCGGCCGCGGACCCCGGCCCTGGCTCGGCGACGAAGGATCTCTCGGCTTACCAGGAAGCGGTGACCACCGGGCAGTCCGTCCGGTCGCTCAGCCCGGACGAGATCAGGGCCAAAGGCCTTGACAGGGCGTTCCCCAACGCCGTTCTCATCACCATCCCACCACGCATCGTCACCAACGGCGAGGCCACCGTACTCCCATCGAAGCAGTCGTCCGGCGCGGCGAATACTCTGGCCTGCTGGAACCATTCATGGTGGGTTGGCTGGTACGACGTGCTCCGTGGACAGAACGACGTGACCTGGTGCGCCAACGGGACGATCACCTACACCTACGCCAACTGCTGGGGTTACGACGGCGGCTACCCCTCCTACGAATACCTTGGGTGCACCAACTCCGGATCGTACGGCGTGGGATACATGACCTGGAACCTCTGGACCCAGATCAGGCTCTGCCCGCTGTGGATTCCGCTCTGGGGCGCGTGCGCCAGCGACGACAACTTCGAGCGCAGCTACCAGTACGGCTGGCTCGGGCAGATATGGGGATAGGCCTACGGTAAGCCGGAACTCCCGTCGGTGGCGGGCCCTGCCGGGCCCGCCACCGGCCCCCACATCGACTCATTTGAGCCCTAGAATGCGCGCATGGGGGAACTGATCTCGTTCGGCTTGCTGGGCCCCGTGGAACAGCGCCGACTACGCCAACGCGTGCGCCGGGTTCCTGAAGTTCACCAAGCACCGCAAGATGTCGGCGGTCGGTGCGCCCGGGAAGCGCACGCTCGGAGACGGGTGGGCGTGGGCGAAGCGTTTACCCACGGAAAGGCCGACGTCCCGCGCCGCTGTCGACTCCGACGCGGCCGACCTCGCCGACCCGGCCCGCCGTGCGGCCGAAGCCCAGCCGCAGGACGACCGCGCCACCGTGGCGGTTCTGCGCGCGGAGCAGGAGTACCGCCACCAGCTCGACCCCGTCCAGGCCGCAGCCGAGACCGGCGACCGCGACGAGCACCTGGCCTACGTCGCGCGCGCCCAGCGCGAGGCCGAATACCAGCGTCGACGCGTCGAGGCACAGCGTGAGGCCGAGCGGGGAGCCGGTCCCGAGGTAGGGCTGTGGGGCAGGCAGCCCGGCGGGCTAGTGGATGAAGCTGCCGATCGAGTCGACCAGCTTCGCCAGCGCGACCAGCAGCCCCGAGATCGCGCCGATGAGTCCGATCCAGACACCCGGGCGAAATCTGCGCTGCCGTGCCCGCCGTTTCGGCCGCTCCGGCCTTCCGTTAGAAGTCATGAAAAATGCTCCTCCCTGGTCATCCCGAATGGGATGGATGGAGGAGCCGTCCCTATTTATCGGCGCCGTCGCCTTTTTAGCAACGCCGCGACCAAGGTCGCAACCACGCCCTCAATGAGTGCCGCGTGAGTGAATCTAGCCGGGGAACAGGTATTTGTGCAGGTCCGGGCCGTTCAGGCGCCCGGTGGGATCGCCGTACTTCTCCACGGAGTCATGGGCTGGCTTCAGCGGTGAACTGCTGGTCCGGGGCGGTCGGCCAGAGTGGTCCCAGACCGGTACCAGAAGGCCGTAGGCGCGGAACATGCCCGCGAAGAGGTTGTCCTGCCGGTGCTGGGCGTTCTTGAGGATCTAATAGGTGTCGAATGTCGAGGGCGCTGGGGCTGCGCCGACTCCTGATCTCAATCCGGAGCTCGATTCCTAGGACTAACCGTGAGTTCAGCGGTCCGAGCTCGACCCCGTCCAGGCCGCAGCCGAACCCGGCGACCGCGACGAGCACCTGCCCTACGTCGCGCGCGCCTAACGCGAAGCCGGGCACCTGGGTCGACGCGCCGAAGCCCAGCGCGAAGCCGAAGCCAGCCCCGAGATCGGGCCGTAACCGCGATCGGGGCACAGATCGCCGTAGCGACGCTGTCGGTGAAGGCGCCACTCCATGTGTCAGTGGCGGCCATGGCGGCCAGACTTCGGCGCTCGGATGTAGACGCTCATGGGCAGCGCCGTGCAGCAGAACACGCTCGAACAGAACGCGGAGCTCAAGCAGATGGGTTCCTTGCGACAAGTACGACCAGGTCTTCGTCTCTGAGCTCAAACCGGAGCGTTGAGCAGCGCGGAACGCCACAGCGAGACAGTGCCCCGTGGCCGACGCCGTAGCTAGGAATGTGCTAGGCACCAATGCGCGATGCAGGTCAGACGGTTGTCAAGCTGTTGTAACGCCGCCAAGCTCCTGGAGTACACGCGGATGCCCGCCTACAGGTGGGGCGAAGCGGATCTTCAAGTTCTACCCATGGGAGTGAGCCTGCCCTGCTTGTAGGCGGTGAAGAGCTGCCTCGGGACACGGATTCCCTGCCAGACGGCGCGAAGAGCATCAGCTTGGGCCGCATAAGCGGCTGAATCCCTGGTGAAGGGCCTGAGGAGCGCTGCCAGGCGGTGGCGGGGTGGACAAAAGGGTAAATATGGGCGATTCGTCGACCTCCGCATGCGCTGAGGAGTCTTTCGCTCCCATCATCAAGATGCGCGCCGTCGATATGGACATGCACACCCGGATGTCGGCGGATTGTTGGAACATTGTCAGAACAGCTCCGGCGGGGTTGCGCCGCAGACCACCCATCGGATTGCCTACAGGCAAACTGTCTATGGCGAATGGAGGAGGTGTTCTCATGGCAGACGACCCGGTCTCGATCGTCGAGGCACGCAAGGCACTGGGTGCGAAACTGGCCGCGCTGCGGTCGGCCGTCGGCTACACGCAGGAGACTTTCGCGCCGTTGACCTTCTACGGGCGTTCGTCCATCGCCAACCTTGAGACCGGCCGCCAAAACGCCACCCGAGAATTCTGGACCCGCTGCGACGACATCCTCCAGACCAGTGGCGTGCTCACGCGCGAGCACGACCGCATCGTCAGCGCCCTCTACGACCACCAGCGGCAAACCGTCGTCCCTCACTCTGGTAACACAGCTGCCGAGACACCCGACCTAGCCACGACGCCCAGCTTTACCTTCAGCGGGAACCAGGTGATCGCTGCCGCAGACAGCCGAGGCGGGCTGGCCGAGGACGGCGGTGACGTGATCGAAGTTCTGGCTCGGCTGCACAGGCTGAACCGGTCCGTCGACCCCGCAATCGTCGACCTGCTCCACACGGAGACGCACCGCTGCCTGACCGGGTATGAGACGGCGAACCACGCCCAGCTCACGGCGAATCTCGTCAAGCAGCGCGCCTGGATCGAAACACTCTTCGACGAATGCCGCGACTCCCAGCAGCTCCAGATCCTCGCGTCGGCTGCCGCCATGACCTCAGGATTGCTCGGTTACATCGCCGTAGGCACAGCGCGGTTCACTCTGGCCCGCGCCTACCTGCTGGAAGCCTTCCGTCTCGCCGAGTTGGCACACGACGCGAACCTTCAGGCGTGGACGCGAGCGACCCAATCGTTTTGCGAGTATTACGCCGGTGACTACCGGGCTGCCTTGCAGTTCGCGCACGCCGGCAGGGCGATTGCCGGAACCGGACCGCAGAGTGTCCGTCTGACCGTCAACGGCCTCGCCCGAGCTGCCGGCAAACTGGGTGACGCCGACACCGTTCACCGCGCAGTCGACGAAGCACACGAGCTCGCGGCCAGTCACAGCGCTCAGGTCGGGGTGCCGTCCAGCATCTCCCTCACCCGCTACGGCCCAGCCCAGATCGCCGGCAACGCCGCTACCGCCTATGTCGCTCTCGGCATGCCCGACGAGGTACAGAAATACGCCGCCCTTGCCCTGCCCGACGCCGGCACGCCCGGGTCGACCTGGACCCGCTCACTCGTCACGATCGACATCGCGACATCACTCATCCGATCACGAGAAGGCGCCCTGGACCATGCCACCAGCCTCGTAGCCGAGGCACTGGCCATCTCCCGCAGCCGCCCGGTTGTATCCATCCAACGGCGAGCCGCCGAGTTCCTCGACGCCGCCACCACCCGCTGGGGTCACACCAACCACACGGCACCCATCCGCGACGCGCTCGCCACCATGGACAGCCGCCGATGACGCACCCCGGAACGTCCACCGCCCAGATGCCGGAGGCCAACGAGGAATTCGATCGCTTCAGCCGGGTCGAGCACCTCGCCAACCACTGGGCACGCCCTATCGGACCGAGCTCCTACTACTGGTACACCACCTTCGAACACGACCCCGGAGTCCAAGCCCTAGCCCAGCGCTGCCAAGACGTCCTCGACCTGCCCTACTACGACATGACCCCGCCGCAGGGCCTGCACATGACCCTCGAACGCATCGCGTTCTCCAGCCGCATCACCCCTGAGCAGCTCGAAGCGGTAGCAGCGGCCGTCGAAGCCGTCTGCCAGAACATTGCGCCGATCAGCAGCGCCGTCGGGCATCTGGCCGGAACCCCGAGCGCACTCGGCTTCACCGCCTACCCCAGAGCTCTACTCAAAGACCTGCGCAACCGGCTTCGCGTTACGACTCTGGCCGTCCACCCAGCCGCCGACCTGCGACCTCCCGGGTTCCACCCACACATCGCGATCGCCTACTGCAACACCGACGGCATACCCGCCGCAGAAACCATCGCCGCCGTCGCACCACTCACGCATAACGCCACGACAACAGCGACCATCCAGGCGATCTCGCTCGTACACCTGACCCGCCGACCGCGAGCCTACGAATGGACAACAGTCAGGCGCATACGCCTCGAGGGCACAGTCCCGCCTGTGGACAGCGCCCTCGCCACCGAGCCACGGTGAGAGTACGAACGGGTCTGCTGCACCGATAGGTGACAGGTGTAGTCACGCGGCCTGACTGGCCTGTGGGGTCATGATGGTCTCGAACTCGATAGGGGTCAACTTGCCTAGCGGGCGCTGGCGTCGACGGCGGTGGTAGGTGCGCTCGATCCAGGTCACGATCGCGGTGCGCAGCTGTTCACGGGTGGCCCAGGTGCGGCGGTCCAGGACGTTGTTCTGCAGCAGGCCGAAGAACGACTCCATGGCCGCGTTGTCGCCGGCGGCTCCGACCCGGCCCATCGAGCCGAGCATCCGGTGCCGGTGCAGCGCGCCGACGAACTTCCTTGATCGGAATTGGCTGCCGCGGTCGGTGTGCAGAACGCATCCGGCCACGCCGTTGCGGCGGGCGACGGCGTTGTTCAGCGCGTTCACGGCCAGCCGGGACTTCATGCGCGAGTCGATCGAGTAGCCGACGATCCGGTTGGACCAGACGTCCTTGACCGCGCACAGGTACAGCTTGCCCTCGCCGGTGCGATGTTCGGTGATGTCGGCAAGCCACAGCCGGTTCGGCCCGGCGGCGGTGAAGTCCCGGCGCACGAGGTCGTCGTGGACCGGCGGACCGACCTTGCGGCCCTTGCCACGCCGTTTGCGGGCGAAGGCGCTGAACCAGCCACCGCTGGAGCAGATCTTCCACGCGGTCCTGTCGGCCATCGGCTGCCCGGCCGCGGCGGCCTCGTCGGCCAGGAACCGGTACCCGAACTCCGGATCGTCGCGGTGAGCGTCGAACAGCGCGTCGGCTCGCCACGCCTGCGTGTACTCAGCCAGGGTGACCGGTTCGGCAAGCCACCGGTAGTAGTGCTGGCGGGAGATCTTCAGTACCCGGCACGTCACCGCGACGGGGATGCCGTCGGCGGCCAGATCCTTCACGAGCGGGTAGATCCTTTTCCCGGCAGGTGCGCCTGCGACAGGTAGGCCGCAGCCCGGCGCAGGACCTCGTTCTCCTGTTCGAGGAGCCTGATCCGCTTGCGCGCCTCGCGGAGCTCTGCAGACTCGGTGCTGCTCACGCCGGGTCTGGTCCCGGCGTCGACGTCGGCGGCGCGCAGCCACTTGAACAACGTCATCGGATGCACGCCGAAGTCATTGGCGATCTGCTCAACCGTCACGCCGGCATCACGGTTTTGCGCGACCCGCACGACATCGTCACGGAACTCACGGGGGTAGGGCTTGGGCACAGCGACATCCTTCCAGCCTGCCCACAGGGCAAGCCATCTCGAATGTCACCTATCGGTGCAGCAGACCCGGAGTATCTGGACTCTGGGCCGCGAGCGGTTTTCCACGGCTCGTATCAGCGACTGTCGGCCAGGGACGCGAGGATCCTCCGTTACCTGTCGCTGCATCCCGGGCGCACGCATACCGTCGCGACGACTGCGATGCTGGCGGGAACCGATCCATCAGAAGCCCGGTCTGCACTGCGACGTTTGAAGGCGGCTCACCTCATCGACGTTGGGCCCATCCACGGAACCTGGAGCCTGCATGATCTCCTGCGGCTATATGCCCGCGAGGTCGCGGCGAACGACGACAGCGACTCCGACCGCAAAGCCGCACTGCACCGCTTGTTTGCGCACTACTTCACCCACCTGGAGGAAGTGAACTTCTGGATCAACGGCAGGCAGAACCCCGACCAGCCGTCACGATCGCTGAACTCAACCGCCGAAGCGCTCGCCTGGGCGCAAACCGAAGCGGCCAACGCCGTCGCCTGTGCCAGCGCCGCAGTCGACATGGATGTCCTGCCCCAGGCGTGGGACATCGCGATAGAGCTGAATCCATATCTGGACACCAGCGGCGATCACGCCACGGCCCTGGCAATGTCACGACTGGCGGTAGACATCGCCACCGCCCAGGGCGACCCGGAGAAGCGCGCCAGCGCGCTGAACAACGTCGGCCACGGGCTGAACAAGGCCGGCCTCCACGCCGACGCCAAAGCCGTCTTCCTGGACGCGCGATCCGTGTTTCACCGCATCGGGGACAAGGCAGGAGAGGCACGAGTGCTCACCGGGCTGTCCGAAGCGATGCGAGGCGAAGGGGACGCCGATGCGACGATCCCCTTCCTGCGGCGGGCTGTCCGGCTGTACCGCGAGATCGGAGCAGCCGACGACATCGGCTACGCGTTGACCAACCTCGGTACATCCCTGCGCGACACCCGCTCCTACACCGAAGCCAGCCGGATCTTCGATCTCGCGCTCAAAGCCCATCGCGCAGCCGGAGCACGCAGGCCCGAAGCCCAGACCCTCGCCCTGATGGCGACCGTCATCGCCGACGACGGCGACACCGACCGAGCCTTGACCTGCCTCAACGCCGCACTGAACATCGCGCGAGAGCTGCACGACACCCAACTGCAGGGCATGACGATCATGAACCTCGGCACCATTCATCTCCGGCAAGGAGGGCACCGGGAGGCGGAACGCTTGTTCCTGGACGCTATCGCCCTGTTCCGCGACATCGGCGACGATCGGCATGCCGCGGATACGTACATCAACCTGGTTGTGCTCAATCGGCACCTCGGCCGGAATACACAGGCCACCTTGTACGCAGCAGAACTCGACAAGCTGGGCACCGCAGCCACAGAAGCCCGGCAACGCTGGTCCCGACAACGCGCAACCTGACGGCGTCCACTGTCCCATGGGTCCGAGGCGTCGGCGTGACCTAGCGCCCGCGCACGAGCTCCAGACGGTTCCCCACGTCGGCGCGTTGTGTTCGGTCAGGCTGAGCGGTGGCTCTTGGCGACCGCGATCACCGATGCCGAGCAGTCGATGTAAGGCGAGTTATAAGCTGGCTGATCCCATTGTCTCAGCGCCAGTCGATCAGTCCGAACGGCTGCCCGGAGCGGAACAGTTCAACACCGGCCACGGTGTAGGGCACAGTGTTGCGCGGGAGCATGTCGAGGGGGAACCATCCGACCATCGCGCACTTGTGCGGTTCGGCGTTGAATGGTTCTCCCTGCCGTTCGGGCATGGAGACGGCGGTGAACATGACTCCGATCCGGCGTGCGCCTTCGGGGTTGCGGCAGTGGACTGTCGCCGCGTGGTGAACCTCGGCCGGGTCGAGCCGGATCCCGATCTCTTCCTGCGTTTCGCGGATGAGGGCGTCGATGAGGGTCTCGTCGGCTTCGAGTTTGCCGCTGGGGAGGTTGTACTGGCCGTCGGCGTAGCCGGTGCCGTCGCGTAGCGCCAGCAGGACTTGATCGCCCCTGGTGAGTAGCAGGAGTACATCGACGACACTCGTGTACAGCACCCGCAGACCTTAACGCCCGCTCCCGGCCGGCAGCGGATTGACGCGCGCTGAGCTAGAGCCGGTGGCGGGCTAGCAGCTGCTGTTCGTGGGCGAGTGTCAGGCCCAGCTCGGCGGAGCGTTCATGCCCTGCCGTCGGCGGGGCGTCGCGCATCCACTGCCAGGTGTCGCGCACCGTGTGCTGGACAGGCCGGCAGGTCAACCCGCTGCCGAGCGCGCGTGCGGAGTCGAGCTGCCACACTCCTCATGGGTCCGCCACAGCGGAAGCTCCGACCACTGCCGCACACCGGCCGCCACCAGCTCCGCGTCATCGACCCAAACCAGCCTGGCGCCGGACCCAGTGACGCCGCGACATGCCTCCAGCAGCTGAGCGAACGTGACGATCCCCGACGGCGCCGCGACGTTGAACGCGCCGCTGACCTCGGCGTGGATCGTGCGCAGGGCGAAATCGGCCACGTCGTGGACGTTGACCGGCTGGATGAAACGGCCGGGGTCACCGGGGGCGACGATTCACATCCTTACTCGGGTCGAACAGCGCATTCGAGGAGCCTATCGGCAGCCGACAGTGAGGTCGCCCCTGTCGACGGCCCACCTCAGCCTGCTCCTACGCCAACGGCGTACCGAGATCGGCACGCGATGGCGGCGGCTGACACCGGCCCAGCACGCCCTGCTCGTCCTGACCCACCTGCGCTGCGGCGACACCCTGACCCAACTCGCGATCTCGTTCGACATCGGCACGACCACCGCCTACCGACACGTCACCGAGGCCATCAACGTCCTGAAGGCCCACGCACCACAACTGGCCGAGGCACTGACCAAGCCGTGGCGGCACCCGACCACGATCATCGACGGCACCCTGATCCCGACCTAGCGGGTCAACGCCCGCCACGACGCCCGAGCCTGGTACTCAGGGAAGCACAAGCGGTACGGCGTCAACATCCAAGCCCTGGCCAGCGGAGACGGCAGCCCGCTGTGGACCTCGGACGGGCTGCCCGGATCGACCCACGACCTCACCGCCGCCCGCCACCACCAGATCATCACCACCGCCGCAGACCTCGACGTGGAACTCCTCGGCGACAAGGCCTACCAAGGAGCCGGCGGTACCATGACCACACCCGTCAAGGGCCGGAACCTGCCCGACGGGCTACGCCGCCACAGCCAGCGCCACGCCCGCCGCCGAGCCCGCGGCGAACGCGGGTTCGCGGTTCTGAAGACCTGGCGCATCCTGCACAAAGTCCGCTCCAGCGTCACCGGCGTCGGCGACCTCGTCCGCGCGATTTTGGTCCTCGAACACGGACCCGCCCAGTAGAGACGTCCATCGACCGACGTCAGGATGGAATGGGCTCACTTATAGTGCGATGGCTTCGGCCTGACTGGACCACGCTATCTGAAGCGAAGAATCCCACGACGGCAAATTTTGGCGGATCGCATTATCGTCATCCTCGCCATAATCCGGCAACTGCTCAAGCAGCTCAGCCACATCGCCGACGTAGAATTCGAATCTACTTGCCATGATTCGAATGCGTGCAGATGGCAGAAAGCCGATCCTAAGGACTACCGACTCACCTGAACGCGAGCAGTCGGATCCGACTACATTCCAGGCTGTTCTTGCTGTGCTCCGGATCTCGCCTGACCATTCAATCTCACGAAGGCCTCGTGCCAGCAGCACGCCCGTATTGCCATCGTCGATTTGCATCGCTGTTCGAAGATCGAATAGCAGGCTCGCCGTGCTAGTCAATGCCTCAAACCGCACGTCAAGCAGCTGCGCCTCCAGGAGCGCATCGGGCTGTCGCAACGGATCATCTGTCCGCATATCAACAAACCCATGGTCAGCCTGTACCGATAGCTCACTGATCAACATGAGGGCAACCCAACGTGCGCGAAGGGGTCCGCCTTGCCGACATTTGTGCGGCCGGTTAGCGGGTTAATAGTCTGACCTTGTGCGTTCATGTAGACCACGTATCCATTCGGGTATGTGAACTTACCCGTCGTAATTGGATCCATCACTCGTACCTGCGTCACCCGAGGATCGAGTCCGGCAGTACCAGCGGGTATCATAGACCATTCCCTTGCCAGTAGGCGAAAGCGTGCCTATCGCTCCAGCCGGGACTGCGGGAATAATTTCGCCGCTCGGCCCAATGACGGCAATCGGAGGAGTATTTCCACCGCCCGTGTCGTGAACCAAGATGGGCGTGTTACCGGCGAGCACATAGTAGGTATGAATGTCCTGAATCGTCAGGTTGTACACGACCCGGCTGCCGCGCCATGTCACGACCGAGGTCACGGTAAGGCCGAGTTCCGGCTCAACCTCCTGCAGCTGAGTACCCGGGACCAGTCTGCAGCCAAAACCCATTTCCGCTGATCAATGCTCCAGAAGGGGTGCTCCTGCGTCGTGTGGATGACCTTCGGGTTCAGGCCGTGCGCGTCGGTCACCGTCACGTCGGCGAGGGCGGCATCGTCATTGATATGCAGTTTTGGCCGCACGCCAGTCAAGCCCACATCTGATCATTAACCGGATGGGCGAGAACAAGATCAGCCCGGCCAGAACCCTTCTCGGTCCGCAGAATCTTGCGAGAAGGGGTACGCCGCCGGTAGCAGGGAGCTGCCGACGGCGCACCCCTCATCTGCGGCCGAGTGAATGGGGTTGTTGGTTCGGTCGCGGTGAGTGTGTTGAGTGCCAGGAGCCGAGGTCACCCCAACTCGTAGCCTGTCAGCGGTGACGTATGGCGGGAAGATGCCGACTGCCTGTCGACGTCGGCTGATTCAGCAGACATCCGAAAACGCTTGTCGCTGGGGTATGCCGATGGTGAAGCCGAGTACCTTGATGACGCTGGCTCTCAGCGTGCGGGTGGGTGTGGTCAGCGGGCGTGCGAGCCGCAGGGGGCGTCGTTGCCGCAGTCGGCGGCGTTCAGGGCCCACAGCGGCTCGTCGATGGTGTAGCCGGCGGCGGTGATGAGGTTCTTGGTGCGGTCGAGAACGCTCGGGTCGTTCTGTCCGCCGTCGTAGGGGTAGTGGTGGATGAACCGGCCTGCGACTGCGTCGCAGAACGCTGCATACATCTCGGTATGCAGGATGAGGTTGTGCCAGCCGAGGTCGACCATCACCGAGGGGGTGAGGCTGGTACCGGGGTTGCTCGCGCATGCGGCCAGGAACTCCAGGGACTGCCGCTGGATGCGCGCGCAGAGGTCGAGGTCGAGATCGGGGTGGTCTTTGTGGAGGCGGCCGGTGAGGATGTCGAGCGCGCCGTCGGGCAGCAGGGCTGCGGGATGGATGGTGGTCGGTGCTGTCATGTCGTTTCCCTTCGTGAACCCCCATTCACCGGCTTACCGTAACCACGCGCATAGATCGTCTTCTACGTTGTTGGGGTTCGCCGACATTCTGCCGACATCGGCATTGTTATAGGTCGCCGGCGGACCAGGTGTGCAGGTCGTCGTC